>CP054182.1:2407372-3009215 GCA_015709675.1 Ignavibacteriales bacterium | reverse complement strand
AAATATTTCACTGGGAGGATTATAAAACCACTATAAATCCGAGTTGGAGTGACCTGAAGGGTGAAAAGTACTAAGGCGCTAATTTCCGGAATATTTGTTTTTCTCCTGCTGAGTGGTTGTGATAATCCATTTGCTCCACGGGTTTCCTCCCTGGAGCAGTCCGGTTCAGGGTTGTTTTCCGATCAGAAGACCATAGATGGTGTTTTCAGAAATCTGCAGTATGCTTATAGTCTGCGTGATACTCTCTATTATGGTCCTCTGCTTGATCAGGAATTCACATTTACCTATCGTGATTATGATTTGGGGTTTGATGTTACATGGGGCAGAGAAGAAGATATCAGGACAACTGCCGGCCTCTTTAGTAATTCCGAACGTCTTGAACTTATTTGGAATAACATTATTACTTCAAGTGAGGATAGTGTTTCTGCATTGATAATAAGGGGGTTTAATCTTACCATAACGTTTAATCCCTCCGACATTGTCAGAATTGACGGCAGGGTTAATCTGTCTATGAAGAAAAATGAGCAGGGGGTATGGAAAATAATTAAATGGATAGACGAATCTAATTTATAGAATATGTTTTTACTTAAAGAACTGGTCAAATCCGTAAGATATACCTCCACTGGTTTTATGTTTTCTCTGCTGACTTCGGTATTTGGTTTACTGCTTTTATATGCTACCCTCGTTGGTATGCAGATTCCTGAACTACTCTCCGAAAAGCTTTCCCGTTCTTTTAAGATGACGCTCTTTCTAAAAGAAGGTCTCAGTGAGGATGAAACCTCGTCTCTGAACAAACAGGTTCTTGCGGAAAAAAGTGTCATCCATTCGGAATATCTAAGTAAATCTGATGCGGCAAGACTTTTTAAGGCAAAAACGGGGGAAGATTTTGCCACCATTCTGACCGATAATCCTCTTCCGGCTTCGTTCCGGCTTACTCTGGAACCAGGAACGCCCCCCGGCAAAATCGAATATCTGAGGGAAGAATTTCAAAAACTACCTGGTGTCGAGGAAGCAGTATTTGAAGGTGAACTTTACCTCATGCTTTTCGGGGCGATTCAGAAGATCAATCGACTTCTTCCGTATCTTACCATCTTGCTTCTGATTGCTGCTTTTTACCTCAATTACAGCACAACCTCCCTTAGTTTGGAAAAAAGGAGGGTGGAAACAAGTATAATGGTACTAGTCGGGGCAACAGCAGGCAAGATAAGAATGCCGGTGCTCTTTTACAGCCTTTTAATTGCGCTCATCTCAACTTTGATCGCCGGAGGAGTTGTATATTTTGGCAGCAGGCTTATTCAGCAATATGTCGAATTTCTTCCTGATGGATTTCTCCTATCATATAACGTCCTATCATTCTGGGCGATCTCGGGAATAGGAATTGGTCTTTTAAGCGGGCTTCTCTGTGCAGCAAAGGTGAAACTCAAATAAGAGGGTGTCCGGCAGGTCACAAATAAAAGACTCTTTTTTGAGGTTCAGGGCAATTTAGCTATCTTTCAGATTCATTTTTCAGGAGTATTTTTCTTTAATGACAATCAGAAATATTATTGTTTTTCTGGTACTTGTGTTGTTACATTCAACGCAATTGCTGGCTCAAGACCAAAATACAATAATTGGCAGTCCACTAAATAACCGGATTCAGAGCCAGGGAGCATATTATGACTATTCCAATCCTGAAATGATTAATATCAAGGTCAATATCTGGGGAAATGTACGATTCCCCGGTCAATACCTGGTTCCCCAGTCTCTTAATGTAATAGAATTAATTACACTTGCGGGTGGTCCAACTAACGATGCAAAACTGGATGAAATTCGTCTCTACCGCATGAAAGCGGATTCAACCTACGATATTATTCCCCTTGATTACGAAAATATACTCTGGGGCAGAGATGATGTAAACATTAAAAAGGTGATGGGCATATTACCGGGAGATGTTCTAGTTTTCCCGGGAGAACCGCGATGGTATCTCAGAGATTATTTATCCCTCGGCTTTTCTACGTTATCGGCTTTAATTTCGGTAACGCTTTTAATTTATCAGATAACCAAGTAAGGGGTTTTGCATTTGAAACCGAACAGCTTTATGAATGAAACAGAGACACTGAGTCTGAAAGATTATCTGAATATTATCAGACTGAATCTGTTTCCGATATTACTTATTACCTTAACGACTCTGACATTCTCGATTATATACGCGGTCACGGCAAGAAATATATATACGTCTTCTGCTTCCGTAAAAATTTCTCAGGCAAAGTCCAATATTCTTGAAGCTCCCTTTTTTATGGAATCATCAGGATTCGGAAATGACCGTGTGATTGCAAATGAGATTGAAATTCTTAAGAATTATGATTTCCGGGAGAGAGTAGCCCAGGCGCTTATTGACAGTTTTAAGGTATATAATGATCCTTCAAGATTTTCCATTCTTCTGCAATCATCTGAAAGCGGAGTGCCTCCTCAGCTGATTACCCTCTCCAGACTGACAGACAGACTTGCTTCTGTGGCTATTGAGCAAAAGAGGGGACTTGATATCGTCACCATTAAAGCTGAATCGCCATCTGCCTGGGAAGCTGCTCTGATAGCAAGTACCTATGCTTCCGTTTACTTCAAGTACGACCTTGAATTTAACCGAAACCAGTTAACGGTCGTTCGCAGATTTCTGGAAGATCAGAGGAAAGATAAATTAAATGAACTGAATGCTTCTGAAGATATACTTAAAGCATATCAGCAGCAGGGGGGGATCATCGTTCTCGAAGAACAGGCCTCTCAACTGGTCGGCCAGCTTTCTCAATTTGAATCTCAGAAGGGAATGGCAGAAATTGAACTTATGGCTTCTGACAAGACTCTGAAGAAGCTCAAGGAAGAACTGGAGAAACAGGATCCTGAAGCAAATGCTTATATTCAGAGTTTTTCTGCTGAAACCTATCTGAAAACTTTGCAAAATGAAATATCCAAGCTTGAACTGAGCAGAGACCTTGTTTCTCAGAATAATAAATCCGGAGCAAATGGTCAGCTAATTGAAGATTACAATCGTAAGATTGATAATCTTAAAGAAAAGCTCAATGAAAAAATTAATGTTTACAAGGCAGGAGCTCTTGCTTCGACACCCGCTGAAATAAAGGTTGCCATTCAGAAGATTATTGATGAAGAAATCAAAAACTCTTCACTGAGAATAACCATTCAACAGCTCGGAGTAATTATTAGTGAACTCGAAAAGAAGTTCAATATTCTTCCTGGCTCAGCAATTGAACTTGCAAGACTTCAGAGAAAAATGCAGTCACTTGAGAAACTTTATGTGCTGGTAGAAGAGAAGTATCAAGAGGCAGTGATAAATGAACAGTCACAGGCCGGTAAAGTAATTGTAATCGAGAACGCAAGGCCGTCAGACACTCACAGCAAACCAAACCGTATTCTTATCATTATGATAGGTCTGGTAATGGGACTTGGTGTTTCAGTGGGATATGTTTTCATGAAGAATTATTTTGATAATACGGTTAAAACACCAGAGGATATTCAGAAGCGCGGGGAGAATGTTCTGGCCTGGATTCCTCAGATTGAAAGTTCTGTAACCGCAAATGGCCAGAATGAGTTTGAATTTATCGTTGCGAAAAGGCCGGATTCCATCCCCAGCGAAGCTTTCAGAGCACTTAGAACACGTATTCAGTTTACCAGAGTTGACTCAAACAGTTTTAAGACACTATTGGTAACTTCCTCTGCGCCTTCAGAAGGTAAAACGATGATTTCAGGTAACCTCGCCGGAAGTATAGCTCAGGCAGGTAAGAAAACGATCATCGTTGACTGTGATCTTCGTAAACCTCGTATGCATAATTTCTTCAAGACAAACAGATTCCCCGGAGTGGTTGACTACTTGTTCGGTCAGGCAACATTTGAAGAGATACTCAGACAGTCAGAAATTCCTGACCTGCATTATATAACTGCAGGCACTATTCCTCCTAATCCATCAGAAATTCTCGGTTCCGATAAGATGAGGGAGTTTTTTGAAATGCTTAAATCTAAGTATGATTTGGTAATAATTGACTCACCACCGATCATCGCGGTTTCTGACTCAGAAATTCTTTCTCAGTTTGTGGATGCTACCATGCTTGTGGTTTCTGCTAATACCACAGAACTTGAACTCATGGAGAAAGCTCTCGGTATCATCAAAAAAGAAGGAATCAATTTTATCGGAATAGTTCTTAATAATTTTGTCTATAAGAGCACCTATGGCTCCTATTACAAATATTATTATTACTACACGCGTCCCAAGAAAGTTGAGGGACCTAAATTACCTGGTTCAGTTAACAGCTAATTGAAAGAATGATTTCGGCAAGTTTGTTGAGAAATAAAAGGAGTGTAATGCTCCTTTTATTTTTTATTTTAAGTTCTACTTTATTTGCTCAAAATTCTCTGCCCTGGCAGGAAAGAAGTTTTAAACCAGTTAAAGACTCTTTACTGCTTGCTGCAGGAGATAATTTCATTGTACCATCCTCAGGAAACCTGTCCGATGAAGAATATATAGTAGGCCCGGGAGACAGGTTCTTTATCTCAGTGATGGGAATAGAGGAGATAACATTTACCCCTGTAATAGATTATGAAAATAATATTTACATCCCGGGACTCGGAGCAGTTAATTTAAGACACAACACACTAAAATCTGCCAAATTAAAACTGGATTCACTCGTTCAGTACAATTTCCGGAAAGTGAAAACATTTATAGCTTTAAGTGAAATACGCAAAGTAAAAGTCCAGATTACCGGAAGTGTTAAGAATCCAGGTGGTCTTATTCTTTTCGCCAATTCCAGATTAAGCGATATTATTTCATCGGGGAAATTTCTAGAAGAAACTGCAGATATAAGAAATATTCTGGTTACCTCATCGGATAATTCACGAATGAAATTTGATCTTCTCCGTTTTTTCAGGCTGGGAGAATTGAGCCAGAATCCCTATATAAGAGAAGGGGATTTTATTTATATACCGCGATTCGACCGGCATGTCACCTTGAGCGGTAGTGTTTCTTACCCTGGTGTTTATGAATTTGTCGAAGGGGAATCTCTTGCTGATATCATCAGTACTGCCGGCGGATTTACTTCCGATGCCCGTAAGGATTCAATTGAAATAATCAGATTTGATGAAGAGGGCAAAACTCAGTATTCAGCGTATATCGATATTCAGAAAGATAATCTGAAAGGAATACTTCTCAGAGATCGTGACAGAATTCTTATAAGAAAAGATCCTACTCTTTTTGAAGAACACATTGTTCTTGTTGAGGGTTATGTGAAATATCCCGGATACTACCGGATTGAAAAAAATGTTACAAAACTGACCGATATCATAAAACTGGCGGGAGGATTACATCCTGAGGCATCCTTGGTTGATGCATCACTTTACAGGAATGTCAGACGTGAGGAGTTTGATCCGGAATATGAGCGAATTAAAATGATCCCCCGTGCTGATATGACTGAAGATGAGTATGATTACTTTAAGTCTAAGGCGAGAGAAAGAAAAGGAAAACTGGTGGTGGATTTTGTGTCACTTCTTGAGAAGGGGGATAAAGGAGAAGATGTGTTTCTTAAAAGAAATGACAGAATTGACTTTCCCGCTAAGAAGAATTATGTAACAATTATCGGTCAGGTCGTTAATCCTGGGAAACTGGAATATAAGGATGGTTTCTCTGTTGAAGATTACATTAGACTAGCGGGCGGATTTGGATGGCGGGCATTAGATTCAGAAGTACGTGTTGTTAAATCTTCAACTGGTGAATGGGTCGATGCTGAGGATGTTGATGATTTAAGTCCAGGCGATATTATCTGGGTTCCGGAAGATCCGCCATCTCCTCCATTCTGGACAATATTTAAGGATACGTTAAATATACTCGGACAGGTTGCAACTGTAGTTGCTGCAACAGTTGCCGTTGTTGTGAGTGTACGATAAAAATGATTCAGCAATTTATTAAAATTATCATCTCACGCCGTTACCAGATTACCGGGCTGTCCGTTACCGGGGCAGTATTTTTATTCCTTTGGTTCTGGCTGGCCGCTCCAATCAGTTATATTTCCCCCGTAGCGATTCTCCCTCCTGATAATGCAAAAGCCGGAAGTTTTTCTTCTCTCTTACAGGGGGGTGATTTGTCCATGCTGCTTTCCGGATCATCAGGTGTAAATTCACAATTATACGCCCAAATTCTCAAAAGCAGAACCGTATCTCTTTATGTTGTTGATAAAAATAATCTTGTAGAATTCTTCGATACTGAAACTAGAAATCAGGCGGCTGAGAAGCTTGAAAAATCCCTGTATGTTGATGTGACGAAAGAGGGAATTCTGAAAATGCATGTGACGGTAAAAACAGGTTATTTTGCCCGGTTTTCTGATGAACGTGATTCCATCAAACTGCTGAGCAGAAATATTTCAAATGCCTATATAGAGAGTCTTGACAAAATAAATCAGGAAAAATTATCTTCCAGAGCTGGTAAAGTACGGAAGTATATAGAACAGCAGATCGAAAAAACTAAATCGTCATTGGATTCTGCCGAAAAAGCACTTATGGAGTTTCAGTTAAAGAACAGGACACTTTCAGTACCTGATCAGATTAAAGCAACGATGGAGACACTTGCCAAGGTAAAAGCGGAAATCATTGCTACGGAAATTCAAATTGGACTGCTTGAACAGAATTTTGCACCGAGTCACTCAGCAGTTATAGCCGCAAAATCTAAACTTGAAGAATTACAGCAGCAGTATTCAAAACTTGAGAACAGTTCTTCTGATATATTTATGTCGTTTAAGTCCGCGCCTGAACTGGGATATCAGCTGACTAATCTCATGAGAGATGCAAAGATTCTGAATGAGGTCTATCTCGTACTGCAGCAGCAGTACTATAAAGAACTGGTCCAGGAAAACCGGGATGTGCCGACTCTTGATATTCTTGATATGCCACAGATTCCGGAAAAAGAGATTGCACCAAGAATAATTATGGATACTGCCGCGGGCTTTATCTTTATTTTAATTACAATTATTTTACTTTTTTATATTAGAGAAATGAAGATGTTCAGTTACTTAAGAAATAAAATGAGTAATGGATAAGAAAGTTTTTCTGGTAACAGGCGGAGCGGGGTTTCTCGGTTCT
The DNA here is from genome assembly GCA_015709675.1 of Ignavibacteriales bacterium. Lineage (NCBI taxonomy): Bacteria > Pseudomonadati > Ignavibacteriota > Ignavibacteria > Ignavibacteriales > Ignavibacteriales bacterium. Next base: position 3,002,105 of record CP054182.1, on the reverse strand, counting down.
CATCTTTGTGATTTGATTATCAGCAAGGGTCATAGTGTCATCTGTATGGATAACCTGCTGACCGGTGATATTCATAATATTGAACATCTCTTTGGAAATGAATCTTTTAAGTTTGTTAAACATGATGTTACGGAATTCATTCATGTGAGGGGAAACGTTGATTATATCCTTCATTTTGCTTCTCCGGCTTCACCGATTGATTACCTGAAACTTCCCATTCAGACACTTAAAGTGGGATCATTAGGTACTCATAAAGTACTCGGTCTTGCCAAGGAGAAAAAAGCGCGCTTTTTACTTGCATCAACTTCTGAGGTTTACGGAGACCCGGAAATCCATCCTCAGCCGGAGTCCTACTGGGGAAACGTTAATCCGGTGGGCCCAAGGGGAGTATATGATGAAGCAAAAAGATTTGCAGAGGCCATGACCATGGCATACCATAGATTCCATGGAGTAGAAACCAGAATTGTAAGGATATTTAACACCTACGGTCCCCGGATGAGACTCAATGACGGACGGGCTCTTCCTGCATTTGTTTCCCAGGCGTTAAGCGGTGAGGACATAACCGTATTCGGAGATGGATCACAGACCAGAAGTTTTTGTTATGTGAGTGATCTGATTGAAGGAATTTATGCTCTACTGATGTCTGGTGAATCGGAACCGGTTAATATTGGAAATCCTGCTGAAATAACAATCAAGCAGTTTGCCGAGGAAGTTATTTCTATAACAGGAACAAAATCAAAGATTATTTATAAGGATTTGCCTGCTGATGACCCCAAAGTGAGGCAGCCGGATATTTCCCGGGCAAAGTCCTTGCTTGGTTGGGAACCAAAAGTTGAGAGGGATAAAGGATTAAAAATAACAATTGACTATTTCAAGAATAAGTTAGGCGTTTGATCTGTTCAAGGGTAATGGATTTTTAAAGACATTAGCCGGGGCATCAGTACTCATAACAATTTTTAATGCAGGGGGAAAGGGAATTGGATTCCTGCGAGAACTGGTATTTGCCTCCTCTTTTGGCGTAAATCAGGATCTTGATATCTACTTCGTCAGTACCCTGTTTCCAGTGATGATATCCACCTCTTTTTATTATATTGCCCAGAATTATTATATACCATCATTCAGCAGGGTGAATGCAGGGAATCCTGCTGAAGCTAAAAGCTATTATAAGACCGCTCTCATTAAGAGTGGATTACTTTCCATAATTACTGCCGCGATTCTCATACTTTTTTCTGAATTAGTACTGGATGCATTTCTCGGGGAGATATCAACTAAGAAATTTGATCTTGCTGAGAAGCTCTTCTTAATTTATACTCTGACGCTCCCGCTTTCTTTTGTGTTATCCATAATTATTTCCTGGGAGTATTTTAATAACAGATATTTGCATTCACTTATTTCTCAAATCTGGCCTAATCTGCTTATTATTCTTTTTGTGCTATTCGCTTCTGGATCCTTTGGAGTTTATACCATAGCCTATGGTTATCTTTCTGGAATAGTACTTCAGTTTCTTCATTTGATTTTTATTACACGGAAGGATCTTAGAGAGAAGAGTATTATCGCGAAAATGAGCTTTGCCAGAGTCAGACTGATTCCGGCTTTTATTGTAGTGGTTTTGATTGAGATTGTCGGACAGTTTAACCCATTAGTTGACAGAGCATTTTTCACACAGATTAAAGAGGGAAGTATATCAGCATTAAATTATGCAAATAATCTTATGCTGCTGCCCGTCTCTATGATTGCAATGGCTTTCTCAACAGCTCTTTTTCCAAGGGTGGCAGATTATTTTGCCAAACAGGATTTTGATGCCCTTCGGAATAAGTTAGGGCAGTCAATAGAATTAATAACTTTTCTCATCCTTCCGTTAGTTTTACTATTTTTAATATTTCCTTATGAAATTGTGAACACTGTCTACATTAATTCATCATTTTCTACTGATGATCTTGAGATGGTAAGCAGCAGTTTTTTTATTCTCATCCTTTCGCTTATTTTTTACTCAGTTTATGCTGTATTTAGTAAATTTTTATATGGTATTAACGGGGCATTTGCATTACTGCTAATAAATATCTCAGCACTCCTGATTAAGCTTGCTGTGAATTATTTCTTTATTCATGAATATAATTACCTAACCTTGGCAATATCAACGTCGGTCAGTTATGTTTTCTTGTTTGGGGCCAGTCTGATTCTGATTTATAAACGGATAGGCGGAATCAGTAATTTTCAACTCGTGAATATTATAAAAATTGTTGCATCTCTTAGTATAACAGGTGGATTAGGTATGCTGCTTGCACAATGGTTACCTCTTTCCTCCCTTTATCTTAAACTGGGATTCCTTATTCTCTTGTTGTTGGTTTATTTCTTGTTCGCCAGATTGTTCAAGTTACGAATAGTAAAACTGGTTTTTAATAAAGACCTGGTCAATGCTGCGAACTAAAAAGTATAATCCGGTTCATTCTATTACCTATTTTCAGTATGTTGCTGATTTTGCGTTATCTATGCTGCGCTGGCTTAGGAAAATTTTACCCGGAAAACGTTACGGAACTGTTATAATGTCATCTCATAAACTGGGTGACTCGATTTTTACTATTCCAGCACTTAGATTGGTGTTGGAACACACAGGAAGTACGATTGTAACAATTATAACATTTGAGGAAAACAGGGAAATTTATAGCAGGCTTTTTCCGGGAGTGAATTTTATAATTATCAGTCGCAATGATTTTTTCTATCACGGCAAAGTGCTAAAACTTTCACTTTGGCGGAAATATTTTTCTCTTCCGGCAGAGTATTTCTTTGACTTTTCCGGAGGACTTTATTCTGCTGGAATTACTATTCTCTCACCTGCGAAAAAGAAAATTGGTATAAATCTTCCGCTATACAGTAAAGTTTATGATAATTATATTCCCATCAGACAGACTCCGCATATCATGGATATTTATCTGGATATTGTCAGAGGTTATTTTGGTGATTTCCCACCGGATTCACTAAAGCAGTTTCCGTTAAGAATTTCTTCAATAAATTCTGTTTTGATTGCGCCAGGCGGGGGATGGAAGGCAAAAGAGTGGGGAATAAACAGATTTATCCAAACAGCGAAGTTACTGAAAAAGAGATTTGAAATACATTTTGTATTTCAGGCTGATTATCTGACCGAAGAATTCAAAAAGGCACTTTTTGAAGAGTCGCTTTCATTTACGGAAACGGCAGATATTGCTCAGCTTATTCAATGCATAGAAAAATATGACTTATTCCTGTCAAACGATACGGGTCCACTCTATATAGCAAATTTCCTGGGGAAATCTACTTTTGCGGTTTATGGACCGACCAATCCTGATTTTCATATGCCTTATGGCAGCGGGCATGGATTCGCTGTAAAAAGGATAGCATGTTCTCCCGTCACAGAAAAGTTTTGTCATGAATTGGGAGGCAGAAGCTGTTTTCATCATTCATGCATGTCAGAACTTACAGTTGATGAAGTCTATTTACGGCTTTCAGAATTTATAGACTCGTTTAATGTACCGCGGGACCTGAATAGATGACTGGCAAGTATTCCATAAAACTCTTCTACATGCAAGGAGTTCCAATTCTGCTGCTAGCAGTGCTACTATTTGCTTTTGCAGGCATTTACAGTTTTACCCTGCCGGTATTATTGGTCCTATATTTACTGAATGAAAAATTCGGGGATGATTTCCTTCTCTTTATTTCACTATTTCTTCTGATTGGTTTTTCAGGGGATGTGGGTGACGAACTCCGTACGATACTCAATCTGACAGCATTCGGTATCGCAGGGATTCTGATGTTAAAAGGAAATTTTTTTACAAAACGGACTCATGCCGGATTTCCGGGTACGCTGACAGTCTTTTTTATTGTGATACTTTTATCAATGGTTATCTCGACTCTGAATTCGGGATATAATGTATTAGGCTCCGGGCACACTCTCAGACAGTTTATGTTTTTTGTCCTGTTATACTTTACCTATAATATAATCAGGGAGTATAAGGATATACAAAAAATTATTGATTTCTTTATCCTGATTTCCGTATTTGTCGCTCTTACCATTATTGAGAGTTTCTTTTCCAACATTACGTCAGTTGAAAAATTAATCACGGAGGTTATGGTAAAAGAAGGAGGGTTGTTCTCGAATGTAGCCGGACCAGGTGCACTTATTGCTATCGCGCTGATAGTTATGAACTACAGGATAGTTTCAGGTCAGGGTATTATTCTTACCAATAAAAATCTTAACATATTTCTTACCTTTATCCTGGTGCTTGGTTTGCTGCTTACGAATTCCCGGGGCGCAATGCTCTGCGCTGCGGCAGGCAGCATAACCTATCAGTTATTGATGAACAGAAAACGATTTGGGAAGATTATAGTCTGGAGCGCAGGAATTCTTGTGTTGTCCTTCCTTATTTTTTCTGGTTTTTTTGATGTGATAAACCTCTTCTTTAGAACGGAGAGGGTTTTCGAGAATACCAGGTATACTCTCTGGGAATTGACATGGAATATGATAGAAAGGAATGTGATTTTAGGAACCGGCCCCGGAGTACCAAAAATTGCCTGGACCCAGTATACCAATGTTATGTTCGATACCTGGACAGGGGATCAGGTGATGTGGGTATTCGAAAAGGGGGGACTTGGCCATTCCCACAATTTTCTTCTTTTCAGATGGGCTGAACTTGGTCTTTTAGGACTTTTCTCCACAATATGGCTTTACGCGTATCTTCCCTATAAAGGTCTGAAGTTATTTAACGAATCCAGGGTCAATAATAATCAGGAACTCCACCTTCTTGCAGGGCTGGTAATTGCTGTCATCTCAGGAATTTTCATTCGATCAATTATTGAGGCAACCGGAATCTTATCCCATGGCTGGATTTCAAGGGATTTCCCATTTTGGATTTTTATTCTGATTCTCTTCAGGGCGGGAAGTCTGAAGACAAAGACCGGTAATGCAGGCAGAGAGGATATCGGATTATCCGGGTATTGATTATCGGGGATGTGTTGGCCCCTCATTTGGTAAAGTGGAGCAGGGCACTTTTCGCGGCAGGCATAGACCTCTACCTCTGGAGTCTGAACAAGCCTGAAAAAGCTGATTATGAGGATGAACTCTTAGCTCGTATTTCCTCCCCGGGTATTTATGTGGATGCAAACAAGGAGGGGACGATGGGTAAGCTGGGCTACCTTAAACAGCTCGGTCATCTTAGGCAGACCATTCAACGGTTTCGTCCGGATATTTTGCATGCACACTATGCCACGAGTTACGGTCTCTTAGGGGCAATGTCCGGAGTGAAAAACTTTATTATCTCAGTCTGGGGGTCTGATGTGATGAGTTTTCCGGGTAAATCGCCCATTCATCGATTTTTGCTGAGAAAAGTTCTAAACAGGGCTGCTCAGGTACAGGCAACCGGAGAATTCTTGAGGAAAATCACAGAACAGTTTACCGATAAGGTAAAAGTTGTTAATTTTGGCTTGGAAAACTCGTTTTTTTCCAGAAATCCGGTTAAAGTAACCGGTGTTGTCCCGGAGATTGTGATCGGGTCAGTAAAGTCGTTGGAGAGCCATTATCGTATTGATGTCCTCATAAAAGCTTTTGCGATAGCAAAGAAAAAGTCAGAAGTAAGCCAAAATCTAAAACTTCTTATTGTCGGAGATGGAGCATTAAAATCTGATTTACAGAAGCTTTCCGTTCAGGAAGGAATTTCCGATGAAGTTGAATTTACCGGCAGACAGCCATATTCCACCATCGCTGACTTCCATAGGAGAATGGATATTCATGTATGTACCTCAGAGAGGGAGAGTTTTGGTGTATCAATACTTGAAGCCATGGCATTAGGAATACCTGTTATCTGCAGTGATATTCCTGCTTTTGATGAACTTGTAACTGATGGAGTCACTGGTCTACGTTTCCGGCAAGGAGAGCCGGATAATCTGGCAGCAAAAATACTCTCCTTAATTAATAATGATGCACTTAAGCAATCATTACTAACACATGCAGCAGAACGCGCGCAATATTATAAATTAAACCGGTGTGTCACATTGCAAATAGAGACATACCGTTCATTGTTGAGTAAGAGAGTTTGATCAGCGTTATTTGTCCGGTTTTTAACGAAGAACATTTTATAAAACATATCCTGGATCACTTTATTTCTGTCAAACCGGCAGAAAAAGAACTTATTCTTATTGACGGCGGATCAACCGACCGGACAACAGAAATCATCCAGGAATATATAGATAAGTATTCAAATATTATCCTTTTGCATAATCCTAAAAGGTATGTTCCGTTCGCTCTTAACATGGCCATAACAGCAGCCAAGGGGGATCCTATTATCAGGATTGACGCACATACAGAATATGCTGACGATTACTATGAGAAAATTCTGGAGGTTTTTGAGACCACAGGTGCTGATATTGCAGGCGGAGGATATAATCTTAAATATAAAACCGCATTTCAGCAGAATGTAGGATCAGCTCTTTCAAGTAAATGGGGCACCGGAGGAAGCGAAGCTTTCGACGTTACAATCAAAGGATATTCAGATCAGGTCGCTTATGGTGCGTGGCGAAAGTATATTTTTGAAAAAACAGGATATTTTGACGAGTCATTGCTGAGAAATCAGGATGATGAGTTTCATTACCGTGCTAAATCCGCCGGATTTAAAATTTACCGGGACCCCGCAATAAAACTTTGGTATTACCCGCGGAGTTCGTTGTCAGGGCTTTTTAGCCAGTATTTTCAATATGGAGACTTTAAACCACTTTCACTGAGCAAATCAACAATTGGTATCAAAATCAGGAACTTTTTCCCATCGGCTCTGGTGTTGTATTTTCTTTTATCGCCATTGGCTGTCTGGTTGACTGGGTCGTATCTGTTCCTTTTGCCGGTGTTGTTGTATGTAATCATAACACTGATTCTTTCTTTTAAAACCTTCAGGAATCTGCAGGAAACTCCTGAAAGTCTCTTAATATTTTTTACTTTACATTTTTCATACGGCCTTGGTTTCCTGAAGGGCTTCAGCAGATTGTTTAAGTATTATGTCAATGACTGAAAAAGAGTATATACATTTTCACCGTCCTTATATGGATGATGAAGAAATACATGAAGTGGCTGATACCATTCGTTCAGGCTGGCTGAGTGTAGGGCCCAAGACATTACTATTTGAAGAACGATTCCGGGAGTATATCGGTTCGAAATACGCTGCAGTGGTTAACTCATGGACCGCAGCCGGTCATCTTGCACTTGAGGCAATTGGACTTAAAGAGGGGGATGAAGTAATTATTCCAACATTTACTTTTCCTGCAACTGCTGAAATAATCTGTTACTTTAAGGCAAAGCCGGTTTTGGTGGATATACATCCTGACTCAATGAATATGGATGTTTCCCAAATCGAATCGCGGATAACTTCAAAAACACGCGCAATTATTCCGGTTCACTATGGCGGTCTTCCTTGTGATATGGATGAAATAAATCAGATCGCAAAGAAATATAATTTAACTGTGATTGAGGATGCTGCTCATGCTCTTCCTTCATGGTACAAAGGGAAAAAAGTTGGTACCCTGAGTGATATAACCTGTTTCAGTTTTTACGCTACTAAAACTCTCGCAACCGGCGAAGGGGGAATGGTTTGTTCCGATAATGAGGATATTCAAAAAAGAGTATCTGTCATGCGGCTGCATGGCATTGACCGTAATGTATGGAACAGATACGCAAACGCCGGTTCCTGGTACTTTGAAGTTATTGCTCCGGGATATAAATATAATTTTACTGATATTCACGCTGCACTCGGAATTGTTCAGCTTCGCAAACTCGAAGAAATGTGGACAGCCAGGAAAAGGATAACGGGAATATACGACAAAGGATTTACTAATAATGAACTGCTTACGCTGCCAAAGCATTTTCCTGATCGTGAATCTTCGTATCATTTGTATGCTGTAAGAGTAAACCAGGATGCACTGAGCGTATCACGTGATCAGATTATCCAGGAACTAAAGGAAGAGGGTATTGGTACCAGTATGCATTTTATACCGGTACACCGTCATCCATTTTACAGGGATACCTTTAAACTGGATCTGAAGGATTATCCCCATGCTGAGCATGCTTATCACACGGTAATTACACTTCCGATTTACCCAGGTCTTTCGGATAAAAATATTGAAAGGGTTATTGAAACTGTTAGCAGAATATTACAAAAACACAAGAAGTGAGATTGAATTGAAAAATAAAGGTTATCTGATAACCAAGCGGGTTACCGATATTTTGGTCTCTATTCCTGCTGTTATTTTACTTGCTCCGGTATTACTGGTTTTATGCATTCTTATCGTACTTGATTCAAAAGGCTCGCCGTTTTTTATTCAGGAAAGAGTAGGACTAAACGGAAAAATATTCCGAATGTTCAAACTTCGTACAATGTATACCGGTTCTGATAAAACAGCCGAAGTACATACTGAAGAAAATGATCCGAGAATCACGCGTTTTGGAAGATTCCTCAGACGGACAAGTCTCGATGAAATCCCGCAGTTCCTGAATATTCTTTTGGGTCATATGACCTTGGTAGGCTGGAGACCTGAATTACCAATAATTGTAGAACAGTTTAGCCAGGAACAGAAAGAACTGATTTATTATAAACCCGGATTAACCGGCTGGGGTCAGATAAACGGGCGTCACGATATTCCATGGCAGGAAAAAGCAACTCTTGATTTAGAGTATTGCAAATCTGCTACGCTGCAATCAGATTTTAAGATTCTTCTTAACACATTCACTGTTATCTTTTCCAATAAAGGAAACAGATAAATAGTCAATGAATAACTGCGGCTAAAGGTTATAATTCATGCGAAGAAGACTGCTCATTCAACTCTTTGCTGTTCTTCTTCTTGTTCCTGGGAACAGCAATGCTCAGGTGCATTCACTTTCAGCGGACCATCCTGTTTATAATTATCTTTTCTTGAAATCATCTCAAGGGTATCTTTCTGAATATGCACCGCATATTCTTCCTCTAACAACCAGCCAGATACTTGTGTATTTAGATTCTCTGCTTCTGAGAGAAAAAAGAACTTCGGGCCATGAGAATAATCTTACCACTGAATATATCCGTTATATAAGGTCATTTTCTGACCCCCATATATCCCTGAAAGAGGGAGAGGAATGGAATTTTTACGAGTATTCATCAATTAATGAAGCATCTGCCTTATACTCATATCATGACAGCATAATAAGATTTGATGCGGATCTTGCGGGTGATTTTTCACTGGTATTTCAGCAGCAGGATAACGCGAAACCGGGGAATTCTTTTCTGATGGGATATGGGGCCAAATTCAAATTTCAGTACTCAGACTGGCTGGCTGCTTCTCTTATGCTTCAGAACGGCAATTCTTACGGTGACAGGGATGCTGCTTTAAGTGAAGCCCGCATCAGGAACAGCCATACATTCACTGCCACCGGACGAAATAACTTTGATTTCAGCAGGGGGTACTTCAGGATAGCTAATGAACATTTGAGTCTGTCAACGGGCAGAGAAAAGCTTCTCATCGGAGCATCAATAATAAACAGAACCATTTCAGGTGAGGAAAAACCTGATTTTGATTGTATAAGATTTGAAACCCGGTATAAAAGTGTTTCATACTCCTTTCTTCACTCATGGCTGACTACCGGACTAGCGGAGATATCACTTTCGGGGAAGACGGTTGAAAAATATAAACCTAATAAATATTTTGCAATGAACCGTCTTGAATGGAGAATGTTTGATAACTTCTCTATCGGTCTTACGCAAATGATGATATATGCTTACCGGTCACCGGAACTTGCTTATCTGACCCCGTTTCTTTTTTGGGAGTCAGCTCAGCGTTCAATGAATGATCCTGATAATGGCTTACTGGGCTTTGATTTTACTTACGACCCGATTAGCGGAGTGCGGCTGACAGCTGAGATTCTGGCTGATGATATTAATTTTGATACGTTCGGATCTGAGGGGTTTAACAGTTTACAAAATACAACTTTATTCAGGACAGCACTTTTTTTTCCGGAACTGCTTCCGCTCAGTAATGCATTGGCAGGATTTGAAATAACTGCTGTCAGACCTTTTACATTTTCACACCCGGGTTATAAAGACGCACTGAATTTCACTAATAATGGTGTATTGATGGGGGACAAAATTGAGCCGAATAGTGTGAATTATTCATTGTTCTTTTCATGGCAGCCATCGTATGCGTATGTTTTCGGAATTAAAGCTGATTATACGCTGCATGGAAAAAATACGTATGCGGCTGGCGGAACCCTGCTTTATAATTTTGGAGGGGATTTCAGGGAAAGTTACAATTACTTTACTCCCAGAGTACATAAACTATTAGCGGGAGAGCGGTTGACTAAAGGAGCCGTTGCTGTTGATTTTTCATACCGATTCAGTTACCATATTTTACTTACGGCCAGATTTCGGTATGAGCAGTCAGTCTTTAAAGGAATTACAAACGAAACAGCTAATACGCTCATTTCTTTTGTATATACACCGTTCGGAGAACGTTACTGACAGTTGTTTCTTTTGGCTGGTCAGGAATAAATTTTCTGAATCATAAATGCCTCTCCAAAGAAAAATCCTCCTTCAGCGCCGCGAACTTTAGCAAGGGCACGTAAAACCTCCGGCGAGCGGGGATGGGGATCAGGGCGGGCTTCGATTTTATAGGCTTCCATCGCTCTGATTTTCGCTTCAACATCTTCTTTTTCAACATTTACATAGAAGTTTGGTTCCCACATAGCCGGTCTGAGATACCCTGTGGAAGATGGTACTTCACCACAGAACAGTGGAATATGAGAATGCACGGAAGGACGTGTGGCAACAACAGCGGCTTCGTGGCAATACTGATGATCAATATTTGTGCAAAACCGGTGATGGGTAAAAATAGCATCAGGTTTTACTGTTTGTATGATATTCTCCAGCCAGTGGGTAAGTTCCAGGAGTGTATGTTTATCCATTTCGTTATCCGAGAATTCTCCCAGAAAAAGATCGGATTCCTTTATGCCAAGAATTGAAAGAGCATGTACTGTATCTTTTCTGAGGGCTTTAAGAGCCTGAACTCTGGTTGCTGCATCCACGGTGTTTCTTCTGCCATGGACTCCGGTATTCGGTATTGCCACATAAACCCTGGTACCGTTTTTAATCATTTTATTGATCGTCGCACCGGCTGACAATGTTTCATCATCCGGGTGAGAGTAAAATGTTAAGACTTTCTTAAAGTTCAGAATCATACGAAATTACTAATGTGTTAGGTTAAAATTCTGGAAAACACACCATATCATCTGAAGTCTTGATATGGACATACATATTGAAATTCCTGAGGGAACCGGGATTAATCACCGTTGATTCTTACTCGTTTTTTGAAGAGGAGTTTTCAGCCTGAATGAGTAATCCATTTTCCACCACTCTACCGGTGTTCGACCCGCCGATTTGAGGAAATTCAAAACAAGTTTTCAAAATACCACGATTCTATCATATCATCAAAGATAAATTTTCTGCTTATTTTTGTGGTTTAGTTGAGGAAAACTCTCTACGGGAGAGGTTAATCCGGGTAAAAAACTGAAAGACGGAATCCGAAAAGCTGCAAATGTTTTTCGTTCAATTGTTAGTTTTCGCTTTGTCATTTTTGCCCGGAAAACTGGTAATAACGTCCCTAAAGGCCTTTTTTTTGACCTTGTAGGGCACTTTCTTATTTCTCATCTTTTGATAAAAATTATTCACAGGTTTGAATGAACGGCAGATTTCTCGTATTTTTCCTTTTTCTTCAGGTTTTCTCACACACTGCGTTTTCCCAGTATTTTACCGTCAAGGAATCGGGGAATCAGTCCATCACTTTAGAGTTTGATTTTCGGGGTAAGTTCTCTGTCAGGGATACCCTCATTGATGGTGCCAGATTCGACTATATTGCCGGAGAGGGGCACTCACTCCGTGAAATTGGAGAACCCTGGCTTCCGCAGGTATTTGCCAGTCTTGCCATACCGTTTGGCTCAAATCCGGAGCTGATTACCATTAGTTCAACTGAAAGGGAATTCAGTCAGAAATTTATCCTGCCGTATCCTGATAACAGCAGTTATTTCGGTGAGTTTGATTTAACGAAGTTTAATCAGGAAGTATATTCCAGGAATGAGTTTTTCCCTGCAAGAGCGGTGAAATTTGAGGATGCCTACACTATGCGCTACTCAAGAATACTGCCTGTAAGTGTTTCGCCGTTCCGATACAATCCGGTGAGCAGAGTTTTAACCTTTACCGAAAAGATCACAATCAAAATTAATTATCATGCTCCGGTCAGCCAGACAACCGAGTATATAAATGATCCGATGACCTTATCTTTTCTTGAAAGTGCGGCTGCCAATTATTCTGTCGGGAAACGATTGATCGGAAAGGAACTTCAGACCGCTGCTTCACCTCAGACAACAACCTGGTTTGATCCGCAAAAAGAGTACTTTAAAATATATCTTAAAGAAAAAGGGGTCTATCGCATAACCTACGAGGAACTTGTTACAGCCGGATTTCCCAGTACGGGGACAGATATTTATTCCCTGGAATTATTTAATAACGGAGTACAGATTCCTATTGAAGTTGTGTCAGCAGGGGATACGGTATTTAATAGCGGAGATTATATTCAATTTGCGGGTTATCCTGCACCTGCTTCACCCCATGTCAGACAGAATATATATAATTTGTCCAATGTTTACTGGCTTTCTTATCAGGGGCAGTCGCGTGATTTCTTTTATCGCTACAAATCCTCAAGACCGACGATTGGTGATAATATCCTGGTTGGCTATATCCGCAGTGATTACTACGAAAAAGACAGCATTTATGAGCGGCTTGGCTATGCATTAAATGATCAGCGTGATTACTGGTACTGGGGCAGAGCAGCAGGTTACAGGAGAATTCCAACCCAGCAGTTTCAGGCACAGTTTCAGCCCCTGCATAATTTTAATATGAACTTCCCGCAGGTCAGACTCCGCGTTAATATGCACGGAATGACCGAGAGTTCCTGTCTTTACAGTCATAATGTTAAAATTGTCTGGAATGAAAAAGAACTCGGAAGAGCAAAATGGAGCGGACAGGAGGCGTATACATATGACAGATATTTTGTAATATCCACTGATAGTTTTAATATTTATCCCTCAGGTAATTATCTCAAGGTAATTGCTGACGGATTAGTCTGCCATCCGGATTCAAGTGATGAAATCAGAGTAAACTGGTTTGAAATATCCTATTACTCGGATAACAGAGTCTTAGGAAATTCTTACATGCTCAATAATTCTTCATCACAAACAGGGAATAATATATTCAGGATATGGCAGTGGCAGGATACCACTATGAAGGTTTTTAGTCCTTCTCAAAAAGTGATTATCAATGACCCTCAGTATCTCAATGATGCAGATAGAACTGTTCTTTTTAGTGACTCAGCAACCACAGTGCAGGACTACTTTCTTGTCGGGCATAATGTTTTTCGAACGGTAGATTCCATCAGGAAGGATATTTCCGTTAATCTGAGGACAGCTTCGAACGCTGCTGATTATCTGATTATTACACATCCGGAGTTTCTGCCCGTCGCTGAGAGGTTAAAATCAATGCGGCAGACAGATTTTCCTGATAAATCCATCCCTAATCCAAGGATTGCGATTGTGGATGTGCTGGAAATATATGATGAGTTTAGTGCCGGATTATTGGAGCCTGCGGCAATTCAAAGGTTTATAAAACATGTGTTTGAGAACTGGGCACGTCCTGCCGCGACCCACGTGGTTTTGGTTGGGGACATGAGTTATGATTACCGCATGTTAAGAAACGGAAGCAGAAGAAATTTTATTCCGTCAATGCCTCATCATTCGTATACCTATGGGCAGGCGGCTAGTGATAACCTTTTTGTGAGCGTGGCTGGTACCGATGTTATTCCGGACCTTACCATCGGACGTCTGAGCATGGAAACAATAGCTGAGGGAAATATTCTGCTGGATAAACTTGAAGCATATCCGAATGATGCAGGAAAGAAATGGAAAGAAACCATCATGTTTATGGCTTCAGGGCTCAGCAATGAGGATGAAAACAGGTACGGATTTAACGATGCTTCGATGTATCTGTTTAATCAGTATATCAAGCCGGGTGGTTTTGATGCTTCGCGCATATTTGCATATCCCAACCGTCCTGAACATATGATTTTTAAGGGGGGTACATATGAAATCCGGTCGGCATTTAATACCGGTGCCGCAATTGCCAACTATTATGGACACGGCGGCGGCTATCAGTGGGATGAAACATTCCTGAATGATGATATTTATCTGCTCCAGAACGGGGGCCGCCTGCCTGTGATTATCTCTGTAACCTGTTATACGGCACATTTTGATAATCAGGATGTGTTTGGCGAACAGTTTAATAAGGTGCAGGGTAAGGGCAGTATTGCTTTCTTCGGAAGCAGCGGACTGACCCACTGGGATATCGGTAAATTTATCAATAACTTGTTTTTCCGGGAGGTTTTCACAAACAAAAACTACAGTCTGGGTAAATCAATCATGTTTTCGAAAGCTCAGACGCCTCCTGTGGGATATTATGCAAATCAGATTGCGTTGTTAACTTTGCTCGGTGATCCTGTGCTGCAGATGGCGCTCCCCACTGATGCAGATTTTTCAGTAAGACCATCAGATTTCTCCTTGTCAAACAGCAACCCTGTCCTCGGAGATTCGATTGATGTTAAGATAAAACTGCAGAATTACGGAATTTCCAAAAATGATTCAGTTCTGGTTGAATTATTTTTCTCTAATCAGGATACAACCGGATTTATTGCATCACAGAAAATTCCGGTTTTCGGGAATACGGATTCCGTTACTTTCAACTGGAAACCTTATGCCGGCGGACTTTTTAATCTTATAGCAAAAATAAATCTTAATGAGCAAATAACTGAGCTTGATTACACCGATAATGAAGCAGCCATTCAAATGGTTGTATTTAATATCAATAACCCAAGCATCCTCTATCCTTTAGATGGAAAAAGATTTACCAATGGTAATATCAGATTCTCACTTTCAGATTATGGTCTTTATCTCGGAAGAGATCTTGACTACTTCATAGAGATTGATACATCCTTAACGTTTAGTAATCCCATAATTACTACTCCCGCACTGTCGGCGGAGGATGGGCTGGTGAACTATAATGCACAACTTCCTAATGGTTCATACTTCTGGCGAGCCAGAATCTTTGATGGTGAAAATTTTGGCAGATGGACTGCAGTTAGGACATTATCCGTCGGGACTGATGCCAAGGATGGTTTCTACCTCAGCAATGAACAATTGCAACTCTTTAACAGAGAGAATGTAAATTATATCTCCGGTAATCAGACTCTTGCTTTGAATGTTACGCCATTACCTCCCAAACCGCAGATTAACCGGCTTTTAAGTGAGTTCAAATTAGATTCAACAGTTTCATTTAATCTTGGACTGAGCTGTATTGCTACCGATGGCAAATATTTTTATGTGTCAAATCTCTGGTACTGGATGCTTACGCTGTATGGTGATTCGACCGGACGAACAAGGATATATAAATTCGGTACGGGTAATGAAGGAACCGTGGAAGGGCAGTACTATGGTATGGTACCTGGCTTTCATCACAGAATAGGGGACCAGATGACCTATCATTCTGATGGTTATCTTTATTTCCCTATCTCAACGCCTTATAAGGTATTAAGAGTACATCCTGAAACAGGAGTAACTGACAGTATTGATGTTCCGGCCGGATTAATTGAAAAAACAGCAGGAAAAGTTGCCCCGGGTTCTTACTACCTTGCTTCAGACAGCCAGTTTGTTTATAATTTAGCTATCCGTGACAGTCTGAACAGACCCAGATATACTCTGAGAATATTTGATCCTTCGAACAACTGGGAAGTTGTCGCAGAACATTTTTATGAAAATATTAGCAGTTTTCAGGGATTTACGAATTTCTTTGTAGCTGACGGATATTTTTACCCCGCTGAAAATTATATTTCCGGTTATCTTCGCAGGATACGAATTGATGACGGATACTTTGATGCTGAGTGGATTCCCTGGTTCGTAGAAGATCCAAATCAGCACATCCGGTATTATGCCTGGACATATGACTGGAAAAATAATCATGTTTATGCATCGGTGTACAGGCCGGGAGTACCGCGAATCGGAGTCCTTGCCAGGTATCCGGGACGTTATCTTGATGCAAACGGAGTGATTGCATCACCTGAAGTCGGACCGGCAAAAGAATGGAAGAGACTGCATTACCTGCTCGAAAACCAGAGTGCAACCACTCACTTTACACCTATCCTCTATGGATATGACAGGGCAGCTAAAAAGTGGGATACACTCGCGGTGGATTTCGCATCACCGCTTGATCTTAGCGGAATAGATCCTCTCCGTTATACATCGCTTAAAATGAATGCGAAAATTACCGATTCAGCTTATACGATTGTAAATCCGCTTTCCTTCAGGGAACTTCAGGTGGATTACACCGGACTTCCTGAGCTACTCTGGCGGAGAGAGGCGATATCATTTGCTCCTGACTCACTGCTTCAGGGCTTGGATATCGTTTTGAATGCTAAACTGTTTAATTACGGTGAAGGGGCATCGGATACAGTACGACTGAAGTTTTACCTTAATGATGAGGATGATCCTTTTTATACGGTTCCGGCAGTTATTCCCGGAGATTCCAGTTTTGAGACTTCGGCGAGTATAAACACATCACAAATGATATTTGATCAGACGGTAAGAGCGGCCTTCGAACATAACGGGCAGGAGTATTATGGCTTTAATAATCTTCTGAGCGGAAAGTTCTTTGTAGCACGCGACAGCGTGAATCCAAATTTTAATATAACAATTGACGGCAAAGAGATTATAAACGGAGATATTATCTCAAAGCGGCCTGAAATCGTTATTACGTTACGTGACAATAGTCCTCTTCCTCTTGATACAACATTATTTACCCTGATTTATGATAACATTCCGATGAGTTATTACAGGGATAAAATAAATTTTGAATATACACCATATCCGAACAGTGAAGCTAAACTTACCTGGAAACCGACTTTAACCAGAGGAAGGCATACGCTTGATGTACTGGCAAAGGATGCATCAGGAAATTTCTTTGATTCTACTTACAAGCGAACAGTCTTTTTTGTCTATGATGTGGACGATATTGATATTATTTATAATTATCCGAATCCATTCAGTTCAGATACCTATTTTACTTTTGAGCTGCGGGGTACTAATACTCCTGATGAGATTAAAATTAAAATATTTACTGTTGCCGGAAGACAGATAAAAGAATTCACCATTGATAAGTCTCAATATGCGATAAGTTTTAATAAAATATACTGGGATGGAAGGGATCAGGATGGCGATGAAATTGCCAACGGCGTATATTTTTATAAAATGATAACGAAATACGGAGATAAGACAAAAGAAACAATTAAAAAACTGGTAAAGATGAAATAAAAAAAGGGCACCTGAAAAGGTGCCCTTTTTCTTTAGTCAGTATATTTTTTTATTCTTACTTTCAACTTTTCAATGAATCCATCCATCAGCTGGTATACAATGGGAACGATAACCAGAGTAAGGATAAGGGAGCTGGTTAACCCGCCTATTAATGCCCAAGCCAGACCAGACTTCCATTCTGCACCTTCAGACGCAGACAACGCAATCGGCATCATGCCAAATATCATTGTGAGCGTTGTCATCATAATAGGACGTAACCGCATTTTCCCAGCGTCTAATATTGCTTCATAAAGGGGCAGACCTTTTTCTCTCATTGCATTTGTGCGGTCAACAAGCAGAATAGCATTTTTACCAACAAGTCCTACCAGCATTATAATGCCAAGTATTGAAAAAATACTTAAGGCCTTATTGGTAATTGCCAGGGCGAGTAGTGCTCCGATAATCGCGAGCGGTACTGAAAAGAGGACAACAAACGGGTAAAAGAAAGAGTCATAGAGAGCGACCATGATGAGATAAGTGAAAACAATAGCAGCCAGAAGTGCCAGACCAAGACTTTCAAATGATTCCTTCTGATGTTTGACATCACCCAGAAAAGTGACACTTATACCTTCAGGAAGATTGAGTCCGGCAATAGAGGATTCAATTTCCTGGGAAATTGTCCCGCTCGGTCTGCCAATTGCCTGTGAGAAAAGCAGAACTGAACTGTTTCGGTTTTGACGCTGCAATTTTGTTGGTCCTGTTGATCTTACGATAGTTGCAAATTGTCCAAGCTCTATCTTTTGTCCTTTTCTGTTGATGAAATGAATTACTGATAAATCTTCAATAGAATTTCTGTCATACGAGTCCAGC
The DNA here is from genome assembly GCA_015709675.1 of Ignavibacteriales bacterium. Taxonomy (NCBI): domain Bacteria; kingdom Pseudomonadati; phylum Ignavibacteriota; class Ignavibacteria; order Ignavibacteriales; species Ignavibacteriales bacterium. Next base: position 2,983,813 of record CP054182.1, on the reverse strand, counting down.
CGTATTCTGATTGTATATTCAGTATTGCCATCCCTGAATTTAGACTGATCATCTCCAGTTAATGCAATCCTGACTGCGGCACCAACTTCAGCAATACTAAGTCCAAACTGATTTAATTTCTCCCGGTCAATAACTATTCTGGTTTCAGGATTACCGGACTCCGATCCTAATCTGACATCAGCCGTTCCCGGTACGGCAGAAACAGCATCTTCTATCATTTCAGCGGCGAGCTGGACCGAATCAACATTGGTACCGCTTATTGCCATCTGTATAGGTGTCCAGTCTGCTATCCCAAAGAGCCCAATGGGGTTAATTCGCACTTTGATTCCGGGAACTTTTACTATTTCCGATTTAATGTAATTCATCACCTCCTGAGTGCTTTTGTTCCTGCTCCATTTATCAGTAAGTGTTACATTTATCTCTGATACATTATTGTTGCTAAAGCCGATAAGCCCTTCGTTTGATGCTCCGACCGTAACATAGGTTGACTGAACCTCAGGGATTCCACTAATCATTCTCTCAATACGGTCGGATACACGGTTAGTTTCATGAAGTTTTGACCCTGGAGGCAATTCAACAGTAATAGCAAACTGTCCGCGGTCAGCAACAGCAAGAAACTCAGAGCCGATAAATCCCAGCGGAATGAGTGATAAAGATGCAAAGAAGAAGATTACAGTATACAGAATTACCTTCTTTTTGTTGATCAGACTCCACTTCAGAAAGTTAATATACTTTTCGGTAAATGAGTGAAATGCATTTTCAAACCAGAGTGCGATCCGGCCGGCAAGGGAATCTTTTGTTAGTCTTTCGAGTTTTCCGAACCGGGAGGCAAGCATAGGAGTAATCGTAAAAGATACAAACAGACTCATCAGTGTGGAGAATACGACAACAAGAGAAAACTGCCTCATAATATTGCCAATAATACCGCTTACAAGTCCCAGCGGCAGAAAAACGGCTATATCAACCATGGTGATTGCAAGTGCTGCAAATCCAATCTCATTTCTGCCTCGAAGTGCTGCGGTTCTTTTATGCTCTCCGTTTTCAAGGTGGTGATAGATATTTTCAAGTACAACTATGGAATCATCAACAAGTATTCCTACAACCAGTGATAGCCCCAAGAGAGTCATCAGATTTAGACTGAAATCGAAGGCATACATTGCAATAAATGTTGAAATAAGAGAGGCGGGGATAGCAACCAGTATTATCAGCGAGTTTCTTATGCTATGCAGAAAAAGCAGCATCACTAATGCAACTAATACTACGGCAACGCCCAGATCAAACTTAACCGCATCTGCCGCACGAATGGTAAAGAGTGAACCGTCCTGTGCAATCTTAAATTTGATATTGTTATTTTTATAGAGGGTTTCAAGTTCCAGCAGTTGATTTTTTACCAGATTAGCAACTTCAACTGAATTAGCATCAGTCTGTTTTGAAACATTGATTCCAATCATGGTTTTACCATTAAGACGGGTAATGTTTCTTAAATCTTCAATGCCGTCTTCTATTTCAGCAATATCCTCAAGATAGATAGTGCCGCCGTTGCGGGAAGATGCTACCGGAAGCCGCCTGATTTGCTCAATAGCCTCAAACTTTCCGGCTATCCTTACCACAAACTGTAAATCATCATCTTTTATGGTGCCGGTAGGGAAGTCAAGATTTCCGCCTCGAACGATTTGTGCAACGAGGGTTGACGGAATATTCAGTGAGCGAAGTTTATCCTGATTGAGATTAATCTTAATTTCCCGTTTTTCACCGCCAATTATGGAAATCTGACCAACTCCCGGAATCTTGGATAGCTGTGGTTTTATCTGATCCTCAATAAAGGTATAAAACTCTTTCGGGGGTAAATTACCAGTAACTCCGATTCTCAGGACGGGTATTTCATCAAGTGCAATTTTGGAGACAGTCGGGCTCTTGGCACCCTCGGGAAGCAGAAAAGAAACTTCTCCTACCTTCCTTATTGCGTCCTGAAGTGAAATATCTACATCAGCCGAGTTAAGAAGTTCCAACACAACAAATGAAAGGCCTTCCTGAGAAGTGGAACGGATTTCTGAGACTTTATCCATTCCGGAAAGGGCATCCTCAATAATTTTTGAAACACCATTTTCAACTTCATTTGGCGAGGCACCGGGATAAACTGTTGTAACGGTTATTACAGGAGGACTGACCTTTGGAATAAGTTCGTATTTAAGCTGTGTGTAACTGAAAATGCCAAGGAGAGTCAGCGATAAAAATATCACTATTATGAGGGATGGCCGTTTAATTGAAAGTTCAGTAATTGTCATAGTTTAACTTTCTATTCGACTATCTCAACAGCAAAACCATCTTTAAGAAGACTCTGCCCTGATGTAACCACAAGGTCACCTTTATTAATGCCTGAAAGAACTTCGATTTCTGTCCCGGTTTCTATTCCTGTTACGATTTTTCTGAAGCGGGCTTTACCTTCTTGAACTATAAAAACTCCTGAATTCTTTTTGCTTTCAAGAAGTGCTTTACGTGGTATTATTAGGGATTCCTTCATTATTCCGGATTTCAGAGTAACGCGGGCAAACATTCCGGCTTTCATCAGATTGTTATCATTTTGTATCAGCAGTTCTGCAGGATAGGTATGCGCTTCATCTCCTTTTACACTTACTGATAAAACTGTTCCGTTAAACTGCTTTTCAGGAAAGACATCTGTTTCAATTTTCGCTTTATCTCCTTTTTTTATCGTAACAGCAAGTTTTTCGGAGACGAGTACTTTAATTTTCAGCCTGCTGATGTCTGCAATATTTGCTATGAATGATGGTGCTGGCGGACCCTGCAGTGTGTATCCGACATCAATGTTTTTCAGTGTAACAAATCCTGAAACAGGTGCTGTTATTTTTGTATCCTGGTATTGTCTTCTCGTGACGATAAGATTTGTCTCTGCCTGAGTAAGCGCTGTTTTTGCGGACTCAAACTGTGATTCTGTAACTGAATTTGCAGCAAGCAGATTTTGCGCCCGGTCAAAGTCCTTTTTTACTTTTTCGTAAATAGCTTTTGCATTCTCATACGCTGCCAGTCTCAGTTCATCATCCACCTGAGCGAGTAGCTTTCCCTTGGATACATAATCACCTGTATTAAAGAAAACAGAAGTCACTCTACCTGTCGTCTCGGAGATAAGGTTCACATCACTGAAGGCATTTGTAGTGCCCGTAAGAGTAACCTCCTCTGAAACATTCTTTAGAACCGCTTTATTGACGGAGACGTAGTATTTGTCAGCTCTCCATCCTCCCGATTCCTCTTCAGTTTTTGTCCGGTTATAAAAGAGCAGAGCGATGAGAACCGCTATAAGTAGAAGAACAATAGCCAGTAATCCGGTTTTACTTTTTAATATTTTCATATGGGACTCTCTTTATTACTTTCCTGCTGCTTTCATGAGACGTGCGTAAGAAAGTTTATAATCTATTATCGAATTTGTATAATTTACTTTTGCCTGAATCAGGTATGACTCAGCATCAATGAGATCCGAACTCAAAGACATTCCCTCACGGAATTTTGATTCTGTAAGCTGAAGATTTTCTTCTGCCTGTTCAAGCCCAAGTTTTGCTACTTTGTGCTTTTCTACAGCCTGCTGAATCTGAAGATAGGATTGAATTACTTCCAGCTTTATCCCGTCTTTCATTGCATTCATGGATTCTTCTGCGGTACTCAGATTTGCTTCTGCCTGCTCTGTTACATAAAGCGGAGCAAGCCAGTTCCATATATCATAACTGATAACCACGCTTACATCCCATGAATCCTGAAATTTGTTTTCAGCAGGGAAGTAGCGCTGATTTGGCTTCGCGTACATATAATTTCCTGCCAGAAATAGTTGCGGATACCAGGCAGATTGTGCTATCGTTATTTGCTCACGTGCGGCATATATTCTGAACTGATGTGCTTTGATATCAGTTCTCTGGGTAACCGCGTGTTCAATCAGATCATCCGCACTGAGAGGAATGTTTTCAATTCCGGAGATTTCATCAGTAGGAGCTATTTTTGGATTTTTTTCAAGTCCGAGTATTGTAGAAAGATAGGTATTTGCGAATATTTCTGCGTCTGTAATTTCAATCAGCCTGTAACGTATATCCGACTGCTGTACCTGAATTTTAAGCAGATCATTTTTTGTTATCATTCCCTGCTTAAACAAGTTCTCAGCATCTTTTACTCTGGAGTTCAGATTAACAAGCGCTTCTTCCATAACTTTTTTCATCAGTTCAGCTTTCCTGAGATTCCAGTAAGCTGTCTGAATCTGCAGTTTAGTATTTCTCACCTCGGATTCATATTCTGCTGCTGCTGAAATATTCATATATTTTGCTGCGTCTGTGCCGCTTGAAATCTTAAATCCTGTGAACAAAGGCTGCTGCAGAGAGACTTTCATCCCATAATTATCCGGCAGTGAAGGATTAAGAACAAAGCTGCCAAGCATGGGAACGGTAATCTTGAAGGGATCTATTTTACTGAGTCTTGTGTATGAGGCCTGAAATTTAAGAGAGGGAAGAGAATAGGTTCCGGCTTCATTATACTTTGCCTCAGCAGCAACGGTTTTATAATAAAGACTCTTAAGAACTTTATTATTCTTTAGTCCTGTTTCAATGGCTTCCTGTTCAGTAAGCGGGAGAACTTCCTGACCGGAAAGAGGCATGTTTATAAAAAAGAACAGGAGGAAAATTACAGAAGGAAATAAAGTTAGTTTCAAAATTGTTCCTCTTCATTTAGGTGTGAAATTGCAATAAATTCTTTGCGGGAGTTTTCAGTGAGAATTCCTTCAAAGAGAATAGAGGTTATATGTGCATATACCTGATCTGCTGAAAGTGAAGATGTGGAAAGAAATGAAGGATCAATCAGTTCTTTTACCGCACTGATATAAATATAAACGATAATTTCTGTATTGATATCATTTCTGAAAACACCCTTCTCAACTCCCTCCTTAATTAATTCAGTGAATTTGTTTAATCCTCTGTCTCTCTGAAACTCTTTGATCTCAAGATACACTGAGGGAAAGTGCTGCTTCAGTTCTTCAATCAGAGGGCCTTTCATCCGGGAACTTGATTTACCCAGAAATTCCAGCAGCAAATGGAGTTTTTTTAGAAAAGGCAGATGCTGATTTTCAAGCAGAAGGTCTACGTGCAATTCAATGGCTCTTTTTGTCCTGCTTAAAATGGCGTGGATTATTTCTTCCTTGTTTTTGAAATGCTTGTAAAGGGTTTTCTTGCTGATTGAAAGTCCGGCGGCGATCTCACTCATAGTGACCCGCGTGAATCCAAATTGAGTGAATAGTGACTCGGAGTAGACAAGAATCCTGTTAAAAGTATCCGAAAGGGTATCTTCTGGCAGGGTATTGGTAATGTCATTCATTTATGGAAACGAAAATAGTTTATTTAGTTTCCAAAAATAACTCAGATTTATGACTTTTCAAGAGGATATTGCAGGAAAATTCAGAGGTAAAATATTTTTTCCTGGAAATTTTTGATTAGCCCTCATTTTTCTTTATCGAATGAGCTTTAATATTTAACTTTAAAATTTGTATAGAGGAAAAAATGTGTGGAATTGTCGGGTATATAGGTACTAAAAACAGCATCCCCGTTATCATCGGGGGTCTGAAAAGGCTTGAATACCGTGGTTACGATTCAGCCGGTGTAGGTGTGCTGATCAATGGTGCTTCCAAAATAGTTAAAAACAAGGGTAAGGTTTCCCTTCTGGAGAAGAAACTCGAAGCGGAAAAAATTGAATCGTCAATAGGTATCGGACATACCAGATGGGCGACCCACGGTGAACCTAATGAGGTTAACGCTCATCCGCATACAAATCAGGATGGCACACTTTTTCTTATCCACAACGGCATTATTGAAAATTACCAGACTCTGAAAAAACAGCTTCGCTCACAGGGGTATGTTTTCAAGAGTGAAACTGATTCTGAGGTAATTATTCACCTCATCGACAGTTTCTTAATAAAAGGGAATTCCTTTCAAAAAGCTGTAAGAATGGCTCTTTCTGAAGTTGATGGAACTTACGGCCTGGCCATTGTGTACTCAAAGGAACCTGACAAGATAATCGCTGCCCGTAAAGGCTCACCGCTTGTAATTGGTATCGGGGAAAAAGAGAACTACATAGCATCGGACGTCTCTGCATTGATTGCCCATACAAAAAACATTGTTTACGTAGAAGATGGTGAAATAGTAGAAGTTTACGCTGACAGATTTGTCGCGAAAACGATCCTTGATGAGGATATTGAGAAAGAAGTCATCGAGGTAAGCATGACGCTGGAGGAGATTGATAAGGGAGGGCATCCTACGTTCATGATAAAAGAAATCATGGAGCAGCCGGAATCCGTTTTCAACTCAATGAGAGGCCGCCTGCTTTTAGATGAGGGAACCTCAAAACTCGGGGGACTGGATACGGTTGTTGACCGTTTAGCTGCCAGCAAGAGAATCGTTATTTCTGCCTGTGGTACCTCCTGGCATGCCGGTCTGGTAGGGGAGTATATGTTTGAACAGTTCCTGAGAATTCCGACCGAGGTTGAGTACGCATCTGAATTCCGGTACCGTAATCCGATAATACAGCCTGATGATACCATTATATTTATTTCACAGAGCGGAGAAACGGCTGACACGCTGGCCGCTCTCAGAGAGGCAAAAAGAAAACGGGCGCTATGTCTGGGTATCTGTAACGTCGTAGGCAGTTCTGTTGCCCGTGAAAGCGATGCGGGTGTTTATATCCACGCCGGACCGGAAATCGGTGTAGCCTCAACCAAAGCTTTTACCGGCCAATTGGTAGTACTTGCTCTGATTACTCTTTTAATCGCCCGTAAAAGAGACATGAGCCTGGCTGATGGAAAGATGATTGTTGAGGAGTTTAATACTATCCCTGACAAAATCCGCAGGATTCTTGAACTTAATGATCAGATTGAGCGGATTGCGAACGATTTCAAAAATGCGAAAAATTTCTTGTATTTGGGAAGAGGTTATAACTTTCCGGTGGCTTTAGAGGGGGCACTTAAACTTAAGGAAATCTCCTACATTCATGCTGAGGGATACCCTGCCGCAGAGATGAAACACGGTCCTATTGCTTTAGTTGATGAAAATATGCCTGTTGTCTTCATAGCACCTAAGGATTCTACCTATGACAAGATAGTCAGCAACATTGAAGAGATACGCGCAAGAAAAGGCAAGATAATTGCTATTGCAAATGAAAACGATTCCGAAATTGATAAATTAGCCGATTATACGGTTAAGATTCCGGAAACGATTCGGATGCTTATGCCTATTCTTACGGTGATTCCTCTTCAATTACTCGCGTATCATGTCGCGGTAAAAAAAGGATTAAATGTGGATCAACCTCGAAATCTGGCAAAGAGCGTCACGGTTGAATAATCACAAATTACAGGTATTATATGAAATCCCGTGTCATCATTATGGGAGCCGCAGGGCGCGACTTCCATGATTTTAATGTGTTCTTTAGAAATAATCCGAAATATGAAGTTGTAGCTTTTACCGCTACGCAAATACCGAATATTGAAGGAAGGGTTTATCCTCCTGAACTTGCCGGTACAGATTATCCCAAGGGCATTCCGATCTATGAGGAAAAAGACCTTGTTGAACTTATAAAGGAGCACAAAGTTGACCAGGTAGTGTTTGCTTATTCTGATGTAAAATTTGACTATGTAATGAATATCGCATCCATGGTAAACGCTTGCGGCGCTTCATTCCGGCTCCTGGGCTCAACTGAAACCATGGTTAAAAGCACAAAGCCGGTCATCTCAATAATTGCCGTAAGAACCGGATCCGGCAAATCACAGACCTCCCGCAAAATCGTTAATCTTCTAAGAGCTGCAGGTAAAAAGGTTGTGGCAATCCGCCATCCGATGCCTTATGGCGACCTGGTTAAGCAAAAGGTACAGCGTTTTGCAACATTTGAAGACCTGAAAAAGCATGAGTGTACGATTGAAGAGATCGAAGAATACGAGCCGCATGTGGCTGCAGGGGGAGTTATTTATGCCGGAGTTGATTATGAAGCAATTCTTCGTGAAGCAGAAAAAGAAGCTGATATCATTATCTGGGATGGCGGCAATAACGATATCCCATTTTATGTTTCTGATCTGACCATTACCGTTGCAGATCCGCACAGACCAGGTAATGAACTGAATTACTATCCTGGGAATACTTCAGTAAGAATGGCGGATGTTGTGGTCATAAACAAAGTTGAATCAGCAGACCCAAAATCGGTTATGCAGGTGAGAAATAATGTCCGTTCGCTTAATCCCAAAGCCGTGATTATTGACGGAGCTTCACCAATTAAAGTCACTGATCCCTCAGTGATTAAAGGAAAAAGGGTACTGGTTGTTGAAGACGGCCCGACCCTCACTCATGGCGAAATGGAGTACGGAGCTGGTACCATAGCTGCATGGAATTACGGTGCGGCTGAGATTGTTGATCCCAGACCTTTTACTGTTGGTACTATTACCGATACGTATAATAAATATACGAAAATCGGAAAATTGCTGCCGGCGATGGGTTATGGTGATCAGCAGGTTGCAGATCTGGAAAAAACCATTAACGCTACAGATTGTGACTCTGTTATCATTGGAACTCCAATCGATCTCGGTAGAATCCTGAAGATCAATAAACCTTCCTGCCGTGTTTTCTATGATCTGCAGGAAATCGGAGATCTGACACTTGAGAAAATTCTTACTGAGAAGGGCTTCCTCTAAGAACACTAGAATTTCTGTTAAGTGCAAAGCCGGCGTGGTTTATATCCGCCGGCTTTTTTTATGTATCTCCGGATGCTGCTGAAATCCGGGCTATCGAAAACAGTGTGCTGAGAAAAATCCAGGGTTTTTTGTAAACCGCTTTTCCTTTTGTCTCATGATAGGAAAAAGCAAAATAGACCTTCATCGAAGTGACATCTTCTGCGACAGAATGACCGGAGTCAGTATGATCATCTAACCGTTTCTTAATCAAACCAAGATAAACGGCTCTGATTACCATTAATACCAGCACTGCTAAAGCATATCGAATAATTATCTGCGCGAGAAGCATTGGGAAATTTTCACTGCTGATGGTGTAGGAGATTCCGGCAAGAAAGATGAGTATAATCAATGAACCGAGCTGTTTTATTTTTTTACTGCGCGAAGCAGCACTGGTTTGCTTACGGGGAGAAAACTGGCTCAGGCGTTCTTCAATTTCATTTAGCTTTGTCTTTGTAATATCCTTGCCAGTAAACTTGTATATAAGCGTACCCGCAGCAATACCTGCGGCAAAATGCGCTGTCAGATATATCAGCAGTATCAGATGCGAGAAATCCGTGGTTGTCACATGAGTTCCTAACCCGAATTCGCTTAGGGTCTTCTGAATAAAAATGTTTACTGCGTCATACAACAGCATTCCGTAAAACAACCAGAGAAGAAAAAGTCTCTGAATTGCTGATAGCAGCATTGCAGAAATACTGAGGAGGAGTAATCGCAACAGGGAGAGGTGTTGTTTATAAAGAAATATACCAGCCAAAACACTCTGCAGGATTACCGCGAGATGAGAATTGATTGAAGCAAAGGGATTAATAACGGCTTTAATAGCAGAAACCCGCAATCCTGAAGCGGCGAATTTTAACTTGCCCTGCGCTGAAAGTGCAATCATCTGCAGAATTAACAGCGAAAAACCGGTAAGATACATACCCTTAAACGGAATATTCAGGGCATGCAGGAAAGCGCCGGCAAAGCTTTCATTTGCAGCCCAAAGCAATGTAAGAGTATCTGAAGCGCTACGGCCCTGTTTGTTATTTAGTGCAGGCACCGAACAAGATATATCGTAAACCTGGCGGAAAAACGGGGGAGATTGTTTTGTCAAGATATCCGGCAGCGAATCTTAGACTCTCCGTTGGTGCAAGTGAACCAATTACTCTGTGGGTAGTAAAACTGTTTGAGCTAAATTGCCCAAACATTTCCTCCTTCTCATCATAATTGAGATAGCACCAATAATGAGCCCAGGGAATAAATTTTTTCCGGAGATATTGGTGCAGTCTGGTGGAGAGGAGGTTTTCAGCGAAGAGGAGCGTTCCGCCTGGTTTTAATACTCTATGCATCTCATTTATGGCGATTTTCTGATTTTCTCTGGATCGCAGAGCACCGATTTGAATCCTATAAAATCAAAGCTGTTATTCTCAAAAGGTATTTCGAGCATATTTGCTTTTGCATACGTCATTTTGTCAGAGACGTTGTATTCTTTATGAAGACTTAACGCCCTGCCGGTAACTCCTTCCAGGTCAGTGGCTGTTACTGAATGTCCGTATAATGCAAAAAGAAGACTCAGACCGCCATGTTTTTCTCCGAGGGTGAGAAAGTTTCCCGGTTCTTTGGTATCTATCCACGGATTCCAGAATTCAACTGATGCTGCCCAGTTAGTTCTGTCCCATTCGAACACATCTTTAATAAGTTTTGCATTTAAGGTAATTTTAGTCAAGCTTTTTCCTGAAACGAATTGCACTGGCAATGAGAATTATAACACCCATAAGAAGCATAATAAGCGCTTCATCCCATAATTCAATAAATCCGTTTCCCTGTAATATCACCCCTCTGATTACCTTAAAAAAGTAGGTAAGGGGTATAAAATAGCTGACTATCTGCACAAACAGGGGTGCGTTATCCAGCGGGAAAGCGAACCCTGAAAGATAGACCATAGGAAGCAAAACTCCAAATATGGCTATCATCATTGCCTGCTGTTGTGTTTTGCTCACGGTGGAGACAAAAAGTCCAAGTCCAAGGGTGGAAAGGATATAGAAAAAGGAGGAGATAAGAAGAAAACTCAGGCTTCCTTTGACTGGAATCTCAAAAATAAACCACATCGCAGCAAGTGCAATCATTGCGGCAGCATAAGCAAGAATTATAAAGGGAATGAGCTTTCCAAGTATGAGTTGATAAGGTTTTACTGGCGTGACGATGATTTGTTCATACGTGCCAATTTCCTTTTCTTTTACAACGGCCAGCGCTGTCAGAATCAGGGTGATGATACTCAGTAAGAGCCCGACGATACTCGGTACCATGTAAACTCTGGTTATAAGGAGCGGATTAAACCATACACGGGGTTCGGCGACTATTGTTCCTGTGGGAGGCGGGCGCATACCGGATTTCTCAAACAGATTGACCTTGTATTTCTGACCGTAAAGGGAAAGAAATTTGCTGATATATCCGGTGGCTATTGAAGCGGCATTACCGTCAGAACCATTAACGATAATCTGCAGGTGTGCCGTCTCCCTCCTTGAAAGTTTCTGTTCGTACTCCTGAGGAATAACGATAGAAATCAGAATTTTACCTGATTGCATGCTCTCTTCAAGTTCCTGATAACTGCTCAGATATTTTTCTATGTAGAAGATTTTACCGGCTTCAAGTTCCTTTACTAATTCACGGCTTGGACGGCTGTTATCCTGATCATAGATCGCAAGCCGGATAAATTTCAGATCTAAGGTGGCTGCGTATCCTAAAAAAATCAATTGAACCACCGGGGCGACAAGAATGATTCCAAACATTTTAGGATCACGCCTGAACTGCTGAAACTCCTTTATGATTATGGCAATTATTGATCTTATCACAACTTAAGGGCTTTCTTTTTAGATGCAATGTTGGCGAGCGATAGAAAAATTGCCGTATATGCAATTAACAACAGCAGCTGTTCCCAGAATGCAGATATTCCTGCACCCCTGAGAATTACAGACCTTAAGGTAATAATGTAATACTTTGCGGGAGTTATGTAACTCAGAACCTGAACAGCTACCGGTGTGCTCTCCAGCGGAAAAATAAATCCGCTCAGAATCACTGCCGGAAGCATTGAGATAAATGTAGCAATAGAAAATGCAACCTGCTGGGTATCCGAGATTACTGAGACAAAGATGCCAAGTGATGTAGATGCGGAGATAAACAGAATGGTGGATATAAACAGGAGCAGATAACTTCCTTTAACTTCCACGGAGAATAATACAAAACCGGCAATGAGAATAAATATACCGCTCAGCAGGGAAAGTAGTATATAAGGAATGGTTTTTCCGATGAGTAATTCATGAGAAAGCACAGGGGAGACCTCAATCTGCTCCATTGTCCCTCGTTCTTTTTCTCTCACAATTGAAAGCGCAACGGTAATGACGCAAATCATAATCAGAATCATTGCCATTAGTCCGGGAATCAGAAACTTGGTAGATTTCAACTCCGGATTATACCAGTAGATCGGCCTGAAATCAACGGGGGTATACGCTGAAAAACCTTTTGCTTCCAAAATCTCAGTGCGCAGCCGGTTCGAATAGCCAGCGGTGAATGATGTCAGGTAGTTTTGAATGATATTAGCAGAATTTCCGTCCGTTCCGTTGATGAGGTACTGTAACTTCGCTTCCTTCCCTTTATGGTAGTCTGATGAAAAATTTTCAGGAATGATAATTACACATTTAGCCCTGTTAGCATTAATAACTTCAAAAATCTCATCTTCAGAAGCTATCTGAACTGATTCATAGAAATAACCAGATGCTGTTAATGCGGATCTCATATCCCTGCTGAATTCAGATTTATCTCCGTCATATATGCCGATTGGTACATTATCCACATCAAAATTAACCGCATAACCGAACATAAGGAGCAGAAATACCGGAAAAAAGGTAAGCACTGCAAGCATTCTCACATCTCTTAAAAGATGCCGGAATTCTTTTACGACGATAATTCCTATCCGGTTAATGGAATCAGTCAATTCTTGTGCTCCAGTAAATAAATGAAAACATCTTCCAGAGTCGGCTGAACACTTTTACATTCGCTGACATGTAATCCGTGTCCTCCAAGAAGATTTCTGAAATATTCTTCAGGTTTTGAATGAAGCGAGGTTACGACATGAATGGAATTTCCGAATACGGATACATCTTCAACATATTTATCTTTCTCCATTATACCCATGGCGGAGACCAGGTTGTTTGTTTCAATTGATAATATCGGGTGTTCGATATAATCTGATTTCAGGTCTTTTGGTGAACCCTGTGCAATAATTTTACCCGCATCAAGAAGAATGATATCATGGCAATACTCCGCTTCTTCAAGATAGTGCGTGGTTACGAAGATTGTTGTTCCCTGAGCACTGAGATCATGAATAAGATCCCAGAATCCTCTTCGCGCGATGGGATCAACACCGCTGGTAGGTTCATCCAGAAACACAATCCCGGGTTTATGAAGTACGGCGGTAGCCAATGCCAGACGCTGTTTTATACCCCCCGGCAAAGATCCTGTCAGTTTATCTTCATTTCCTTCCAGATGCGCTATTGAAACAGCCTCGGTCAGTCGTTTATTTATACTTTTATCATCAAGTCCGTATACTCTGCCGAAAAATGTAATATTTTCCCTTACGGTCAGATCATTGTACAGAGAAAACTTCTGGGACATATAACCGATTGATGATTTCACTTTGTCAGGGTGCTCGTTAATGGAGTAACCGGCAACAAAAGCATCGCCCGATGTAGGACTCAGCAGCCCGGTTAGCATCTTTATCGTTGTTGATTTGCCAGCTCCGTTTGCTCCCAGAAAACCGAAAATAGCCCCTTTAGCTACGGAGAATGTTACATCATTCACAGAAATAAAATTTCCGAATTTCTTTGTAAGATTCTTTACCTCAATAGCTGGTGTGTTACTCTGCATATGACACTTCAGCAGCTTTTATAAAAATATTCTCAAGTGAAGGAATAATATATTCAGATGATAATACGCTGATTCCATTTTCGGCAAGCAGGGGAAGAATTTTTTCAGGCAGTGTGCTTTCAGAATCAACTATGATGTGCAGCCGGTCTCCGTACAGCTGGGGCACAAGTGGAAAATTGTTTCTGATTAAAACATCAGCTTCCCGTATAGAAGACGTTGAAATCTCATATACCCGAAAACCGCAGGTTTCCTTCATTCTTACAGGATTATCGAGGCTGAGTATTCTTCCCTGATTGAACAAAGCAACGCGGTCACATCTTTCCGCTTCATCCAGGTAGGGAGTTGACATGATGATAGTTAATCCATCCAGCCTGAGTTGTGAAAGAATTTTCCAGAAATCTCTTCTTGAAACAGGATCAACACCGGTTGTGGGTTCATCCAGAATCAGTAAATCGGGTTTATGAATAAGGGAGCAGGCGAGTGCAAGCTTTTGTTTCATTCCGCCTGATAATTTTTCGGCAGGTCTTTTGGTAAATTCCGAAAGACGGGTCATTTCAAGGAGTGACTTTCTTTCCTCGTGATAATCTTTACGCCCGTGGATTCTGGCAAAAAAATCAAGATTTTCATCAACACTCAGATCACCATAGAGACTAAAACGCTGAGAGAGATATCCAATGCGCTTCTGCGTTGATTTGCCAGACCGTTTCACCTTTTCATTAAACAGCAGAATATCTCCCGAATCGGGTGTCAGGAGTCCGCATACAGCCTTCAGAGTTGTTGTTTTTCCTGCACCATCCGGACCAACCATACCGAACATTTCACCGGCTGATACGCTGAAGGAAATATCTTTTACCGCCTCAGTAGTTCCGAAGCTTTTAGTAAGTCCGCTTACCGAAAGAATTGCTTTATTTAAGATAAATTCTTGCATCAGCAGGGAGTCCTGATTTGAGCTGGTTCTGGTTATTCTCAACTGCAATTTTTACTGCAAATACCAGTTTCGACCTCTCTTCTTTTGTCTGAATGTTCTTTGGAGTGAATTCAGCCTCAGGAGAAATATATACAATCTTTCCCTTGAAGGTTTTATCAGGGAAACTGTCAATCATTATATCTGCTCTGTCGTTAATCTGAATTTTACCGATGTGTGTTTGTTCCGGATAAACGATCAGTTCTATATTATCCAGATTGGTGACCTTAAAAAGCGCAGTACCTGGCTGAACGAGTTCTCCCTCCTCAAAAAAAGACTTGCTGATATATCCTGAAACCGGTGAGAGGATAAAACAGTCCCTGTAACTCTTTGCGATAATTTCTTCTGCTGCAACCGCCTGATCAAGACGGGCTTTTGCCTGCATCAGTTCTTCCGGCCTTGCTATTGAACGGAGTTTATTCAGATTCTCCAGAGCTGAAGCCATCTGCAGACGGCGGGTTTCAGTTACAAGCTGTATGTCATCAAACTGCTTCTGTGTAACACTTCCAGATTGTAACAGCGCTTCAATTCTTTGAAGATCCGTAAGTGATGTCTTATATGCCGCTTCTGTCTGTTTATATATGCTTTCGGCCTGGGCAATATCCTCTTTTCTTGCGCCGTTTTTCAGTAATAAAAACTGTGCCTGAATAGCCTCACGGTTTGCCCTGGCCTGCTGGAGCTGAAGCAGCAATGCTTCGGTATCAATAATCGCGAGTGTGTCACCTTTCTCTGCCTTAAATCCTTCATCAGCCATAAGTTTAATTATCGTTCCTGCGGTTTTATTCGATACCGTTACTGTTACAGCCTCAAGATTCCCGGTGAGTTCCAGATATTCCTCATCATCACCTTTGCCGCAGGAGGAGATCAAGAAACTTATAAGAATGACGGGGATGAAATATAAACGATTCATAACTCGTTCCTTTTCTGAATTTCTTTATATACCTTCATGCCTTTTTCAGTCAGAATACCTGTAAGGAGAAGATGGATGGTGTTCATTAATGCGGTTTTAGGTTCAAAATCTGCGTTTAGAATGAAATCAGGATGCATAATACCTCGAATGCTTACGGAAAAGAGACGGACTATCAGCCCTTCCGGGTATTCCTTAAACAGACCTTGCTGAAGCCCCTCACGATAGAGAATCTGCATGCTGGATTCCAGGGTCAGCTTTCTGAACTCATCAATTTCAGTCCACAGAGAGGGCATGCTGCTCCTGACATCTTCAAGCCAGACTTTATTAATGGTTGCGATATTATTACCAATGTGAGAGAGGAGCTGAAGGTACTTGAGGATAGGATTTTCATCAGAGGCGGCAATGCTCTGAATAGCTTCAATATTTTTTTTCAGGAAGGTAAATGCACAATCCCTTACGATTTGCTCCTTTGAGGGAAAATACTTGTAGAAGGTCTTTTTGCTTATTTTTAAGGTCAGGGCCAGTTCATCCATTGAGATTTTCTGAAATCCCTTTGTGAAGAATATCCGGCTTATTTTCTCAATCAGCAGACCCTGATTGGTTTCCATTTCATACTTTACTTTATGATTCCCAAACTTACAGCATGGAAACTAAAAAAGCAAGAAATAGTTTCCGTAACTCAATTAATTTGGCGTAGGCATAACATAAATCCCCCAAAAAAGGTCATCAGGAGGTAAATTGTTCCAAAATTCCGGGGAATGGCTTTCATCCGTGAGGTAGTGAAGGGTGTACTCTCCGGGTAAAAGTGTGACAATGTCTGAGATGCTAAGAAGATTCTTCGCATTTCCGCCTGCATGATATTTGGGACTGTCTTCCATTGACCATATCACTTTCCCTTCTGTATCCGTGCAGGATCCATAGTCTGACAACGGACCGAAGATTCCTTCTCCGGATGAAATGAAACGGACAGAAGTCTCCTGACTGATTAAAAACTTTTTGCTGATCTTTAGATTGTTTGAGTCAGCGCTTAAAACTGCGAGTGCCTGATCGCTGACGGTTCGTTTCTGGTTAGATAGAAGCGAATCAGCAACCTGACCATAGGTATAATAGTTCAGGCGATAATTTGCATAATCCAGTAAATTATTAATTTGCTTGAAGTCAGGTGTGTCTTCCGGCAACCTCCCTGAAAGTGAAAAATCCCTGTAAGCACCCTGGCTCAGTCCCGGTAAAAAGTGTTTCAAAAACAGAAGGCCGGCTTCACTTGCAGTAAAAGTTGCCTCCTCAAGGGGATATATCCTGCTGAGATTATTGCTGTTCGCGAGAATTGCGAACGTTAATTTCTTTTCCGGCACAAGTATCAGCAGAGATGAATTAGTACCCATATATCCGTAGTGCCATACAAACTTCACTGAATCTATGTACTCGGTAAACCAGCCAAGGGAGTAGGGGAATGACTCTCCTTCAGGGGAATAGCGCTGGCGGGTTAATCTTTTTAAAACTGCATAGGCATTTGTCTCACTCATCAGGAAATTACCGTAACGGACCAGATCAGTTGATGTCGACATCAGTCCTGCAGAAGCGGCAAATGCTTTTTCAAGTTCTGATTTTGTGGTAACATTTGCAGTTCCGTGTATATAACCGGTGTAAAGCTGCTCGATGAATTTTTGCGGTGATTCATCGGTGAACAAACGGAAATCTGCCGTATCATAAGGGTTAGGGAATGTATATGTAAGGGGAATTTTTCGGATAATTTTATCGGTTATGTGACCCGAAAGAAATTTTCCGGTGCTTTCATAGATCACTGTATCAAGTTTGTTAAACCGGCCGCTGTGATAATAAAACTGTTTACCCGGAATTCCGAGTGAAGTATGAGAAAGCAGGTGTTCAACCCGAACCCCTTCACCAAGGTTAAGATTATATTTCTTAACTTCATCTCTCATGGAGATTTTGCCTTCCTGCTCAAGGAGGCCCAGTACATAGGCCGTAAAAGTTTTAGTGATCGAAGCTGTATGGAATACAGTATTTTCAGTCATGGGCGTCTGGGTGATAAGATCCTTATAGCCAAAAGCCTCAGAAAAAACTATTTCGCCATTTTGAGCGATGGCGACGGTTAAACCGGGTATATTGAGTTTTTCCCTGAGAGAACTGAAATCTGATACAATACGTTCATACTGGTATTCCTGTCCGCTGACAGACACCATTGAAAAAAAAACTGCTGCGATTAAAGCTGCTGCGCGAATGGCCATTCTTTTTGTCTGTATGCTCTGAAAAAATAAACAATGCTTCCCAGCATAATCATCCCCAGACCTCCGGCTATAAAATTAAATCCGGTTGACAAAAACAACCCTATCCATACAAGAAGGGAGATTAGCGGGGGAAGTGGAAACAATGGCATTTTGTAAGGGAAGTTCTCCCTGACCCCTTTTTTATGAAGATATATTAATCCAATAGTCTGATTAACAAACTGAACAAGTATTCTCATAGCCAGAATTGCCGCAATGACATCCTTCAGCCGGAAGAGCAGGCTGAATACGAATGCAATACCTCCCAGAATCAGGAGCGATTTATGAGGAAAATTTTTTACCGGATGCACTTCGCCGAATACCTTGAAGAAATTTCCGTCCAGAGCTGCTGCATAGGGAATGCGTGTATAGCCCACAAGGACGGCAAAGAGGGAAGAGAATGCTATCCAGAGTATCAGCAGAGTAACTATTTTAGCTGCAGTGGTGCCGTAAATTCTTTCCATGAACAGGCTCACAACAAACTGGCTGTTTTTAATTTCCTCCCAGTGAATAACGCCGAGAAAACTCATCTGCATTATCAGATAGAGCACTGCAATACCCGCAATAGAAATAAACATGCTTTGCGGGATTATCTTCTCAGGATTCTTAACTTCGGAACCAAGATGGCAGACATTATAGTAACCCAGATAGGTATATATCGTTTTAATCGTGGCGCTGCCAAGTGCCGCAAAAAATACCAGGTCGAAGGTGAAAGCACCTTCAGGGTAATCAAAAGCTTTAGCCGGATCAAAATGAGTAACCCCGCCGAATATAATCCAGACCATGGTTCCTACGACGCCAATCCAGAGAAGTACAGAAATATTGCCTACTTCTCCAATCCTCCTGTAAAGCAGAAGTACAAGGAGAAGCACCAGAGCACCGGAGACTGCCTTTTGCATAAGAGGATCAATAGGTGCCAGATAGGTGAAGTACTGAGCAAAACCGATTGCCCCTGAAGCAACCACCAGAGGGGCCTGGATAATCGTCTGCCAGATGAAAAGAAACGAGAAATACCTCCCCGGGCCTTTTTCCCCGTAAATATTTTTCAAAAATGAATATGTACCTCCCGCGTTTGGATAGGCAGCCCCGAGTTCAGCCCAGACGAATCCATCCAGAAAGGAGAGAAAAGCTCCCAGAACCCAGGCTAACATTGCCTGAGGGCCGTTCATCTCCTGAATAACTAATGGAACAACTATAAAGGGTCCAATACCCACCATGTCAATCATATTCAGGGCGGTTGACTGGGTAAGATTAAGTTCTCGTTTAAGCTTTTCCTGCAAATGAGCTCCGTTTTGAAAAAATTCCCGCAAATATACCCATAAACGGAGAAGAAATTTATCCATTTTATTTTTAATTTAGCTTGACTTTTAGTTTAAGCTCGCTTAAATTTAATTAACAAAATATCTTAAATATGAAGAATGTATCAACAGAAGATTACCTCAGCGTAATTTATAAGAACCGGAATGAGTCAGGAGAGATAAAGCCGAATGTAATTGCGGATAAACTCTCAATCTCCAATGCTGCCGTAACGGATATGGTCAAAAAGCTATCTAAGGAGGGGCTGATTAACTATACTCCGTATAAGGGTATATCGCTTACTGAGGAGGGTAATTCATACGCAAAAACTCTTGTAAGGAGGCACAGAATCTGGGAATTGTTCCTTTTCCAGATTGTTGGCCTGCCCTGGGAAAAGGTTCACGATGAGGCGGAAAAGCTTGAACACTGTGCTTCAGATGAACTGATTAACCGGATGGAAGAGATGCTTAATTTCCCCGAGTTTGATCCTCACGGCGACCCCATTCCTGATAAAAATGGCAGAATACCGGTCAGCCCTAGCCAGTTTCCTCTAACGCTTGCAGGGGAAGGAGCTGTTGTTTCGGTTCTCAGGGTCAATGACTCAGATAATTCGTTTCTAGCCCATATTTCCAATCTGGGTATTGATTTGAAATCCGAAATCTTTGTTAAAGAAGTAATTAATTATGACGGATCCATGGTTGCCGAGTGTAACGGAAACACATTTACCATAAGCCAGAAGACGGCTTCAAATATTTTTGTTGAATCTTTAAGTGAAAAGAGGAGCAATACTCTATGAGTGAATTTCTATATATCGGAGTACTTCTGATCACTGCAGGTGCTGTGAGCTGGATCTATTTTCCCAACAGTCCGCTGAGAAAGTATCTCCTTAAAAACCGCAATACCTCAAACAGAGCAAGAACTGAGGATGCACTAAAACATTTTTACGATTGTGAAGAAAGACATCTGACAGGAACATCGGACAGTCTGGCCGGGTTCCTGAATATTTCCCGTGATAAAGCCGCTCTGGTTATTTCCCGGCTCAGAGAAAACAGACTAATTGAGGCTGAAAGAGATGGTATATACCGGCTTACTCAGCAGGGAAGATCATACGCTCTCAGGGTGATAAGAACTCACCGGTTATGGGAAAGGTATCTGGCTGACGAAACCGGTACCGATCAGATGACCTGGCATCACCTTGCTGAAGAAAAAGAACATCAGCTGAGCAGTGATGAAACAGATGCACTTGCAGCAAAGCTTGGCAATCCCATGTTCGATCCTCACGGTGATCCTATCCCGATGAAAGATGGTGAAGTTCCGCAGCGGCAAGGCTTCAATCTTACCCAGCTGCCGGTTATGGAAACGGGTCAGATTATACACATAGAAGATGAACCGGAAATTATATATTCTCAGATTGTTGCTGTCGGTTTATATCCCGGAATGCATGTCAGAATGATCTCTTCAGACAGTGAAAGAATCCGGTTTGAGGCAAATGGTGAGGAGATCGTACTTTCACCGCAGATTGCAGGAAACATAACCGTTGCAGCACTTGCATTTGATGAAGTAATTCCGGAAGAGTATATAGCTCTTTCCTCGCTCAGCGTGGGAGAGACCTGTAAAGTAATCGGAATTGCAAAAGCACTGAGAGGAAAGCAGAGAAGACGTCTGATGGATTTAGGCGTAGTTCCCGGCTCAATCATCGAGGTTAAATTCTCCAGCGCTGCCGAGGATCCGAGGGCTTATTCTATAAGGGGTGCATTGATAGCACTCAGACGTGAACATGCTTCGTTGATATTTGTTGAAAAAATAAGGATCTGATTGCCATGCAGAATATAAATCAGGATTGCACGACGTGCACTGTTCATAATAAAAAAAATCTTGAGCGGCTGGGAATTGAAATGAATGATTACGATTTCCTGGTAGCTCTTGCCGGAAATCCTAATACAGGTAAAAGTACAGTATTTAATTATATGACCGGTCTTCATCAGCACACTGGAAACTGGCCCGGTAAAACCGTCAGCAGGGCAGAAGGTGCTTTTATCTTTAACGGAAATAAGTATAAGTTAATAGACCTGCCCGGCACTTATTCTCTGCTTTCAACTTCATCTGATGAGGAGATAGCAAGAGATTTCATACTTTTTGGAAAACCTGATGTCACCGTAATTGTTGTTGATGCAACCCGGCTTGAAAGAAATCTTAATCTTACACTGCAGATTCTCGAAATTACTGAACGTGTAGTGGTTTGCATTAATCTTGCTGATGAGGCCAGGCGACATGGTATAAGTGTTGATCCAAAATACCTTAGCAGAAGGCTTGGTGTTCCAGTGGTGCTAGCTTCCGCACGCCAGGGTGAAGGAATGCAGGATTTGCTTACTGCCGTAGAAGGAGTTGCAAAAGGTGAGATAGCATGCAAACCATACCGTATTACCAGTCTTCCTGCAGAAATAAGGAGTGCTATTGAACATCTTTCTACTCAGATTGAAACAGCATTCCCCGGGCTTCCAAATACCCGCTGGATTGCGTTACGACTGCTCGAAGGGGATCAGAGAATGATCGAGGCGGTACAAACCGGTGAGCTATCAGGACTTGCTGAAGCACTTGTACTGCAGCATACCGTTGCATAATAAAAAAATTAGGAAGAATTATGAATCCGAACGAACAAATAATTAAAGAAGCAAATAAACTCCGTTACGCTATCGGTGAGAATATACACGATTCTGTAATAAGCTCAATTTACCAAGAAGCAAATTCTATTGCATCAAATGCAATTGCGCTCGACAGAAAAAAACATGCGGCAATTCTTGATAGTAAAATTGACCGATTGGTTACCTCAAAAGTCTGGGGATTTGTCATCATGTTTCTTATTCTGGCTTTGGTCTTCTGGCTCACTGTAGTAGGTACAAATATTCCCAGCGGCATGCTTGCTGTTTTATTGGTGGATACGATTCATCCTCTTTTGAAGTCCCTTGCTGTTAATGCCGGATTTCCCTGGTGGCTGAGCGGTATCCTGATTGATGGAGCCTATCTCTCACTGGCATGGGTAATAAGTGTTATGCTGCCGCCGATGGCAATCTTTTTTCCTCTTTTTACCTTTCTTGAAGATTTAGGATATCTGCCGAGAGTGGCATTTAATCTAGATGCGCTTTTCAGAAGGGCAGGAGCTCATGGAAAACAGGCATTGACGATGAGCATGGGTTTTGGCTGTAACGCAGCCGGTGTTGTAGCAGCAAGAATTATTGACAGTCCGCGTGAAAGAATAGTAGCTATCATAACGAATAATTTTTCACTTTGTAACGGCAGATGGCCGACACAGATTCTTATTGCATCAATCTTTATCGGAGCGCTGGTACCGCCGGTATATTCCGGCATCGCTACAGCGGGTGCGGTAATTGCCGTGGCACTTTTTGGCATTTTTCTCAGTCTGGTGGTAAGCCGCGGGCTTTCAAACACTGTTCTTAAAGGAGAACCATCATCATTCAGTCTTGAACTGCCTCCTTACAGAAAACCCCGAATTCTTCAGATATTGTATACGTCACTTATAGACAGAACTCTGTTTGTTTTATGGAGGGCGATGATTTTTGCGGCTCCTGCCGGAGTGTTAATCTGGCTGACTGGCAATATCAATATCGGTGAACTGAGTATAGCACAGCATTTTATTACCTGGGTGGATCCTTATGCGCTATTCTTCGGGCTTAACGGGGTAATTATCCTTGCTTATATAATTGCTATACCCGCCAACGAGATAGTGGTTCCAACCATTTTAATGCTCACGGTACATGTTCTGGGACTTGAGAACCTCGGTTCCGGTGCCGGTGTTATGTTTGAGGCAGACTCAGTTTCTCTGACTGCGGAAATTCTTAGCGCAGGCGGATGGACTGCACTTACCGGTATATCATTAATGCTCTTTAGCCTGCTGCATAATCCCTGTTCAACAACCATTTATACCATATATAAGGAGACCGGAAGTATTAAATGGACTGCTCTGGCAACATTTATTCCCCTGATTATGGGCTTTATCATCTGTTTTCTGGTTGCGCAGGGTTATTATTTATTGATAAATTGACCTATGACAAAAAAAGAAATTCTAATCCTCACGGTTGGTATAATTACGGGTGCTTCAGCGCTATTTTTGACAACTATTCCTGTCGCTCTGCCTGAGAGCAATACGGTTATCGGAGATACTATAACCGGGCCGAAACCTCAGTTTGGATACAGTTCATCTCCTCCGCTTCCTGCCGAGATGACTTTTGCAGGCGAAAAGGTTGACCTTGACAAGTGGTATATACGTGAGCGGCTGGAACGTGAACTTATTGTTTCCAGCTTTTCATATTCTCTGACCCTCATGTCCTTAAAAAGAACGGGAAGGTGGTTCCCGATGATTGAAGACATTTTCAGGCGTGAGGGAATTCCTGATGATCTGAAATATCTTGTGATAGCAGAGAGTAATTTAACCAATGCGATATCTCCGGCTGCTGCAGTTGGATTCTGGCAGATACTTGATAAAACAGGGAAGTATTATGGGCTGGTCATCAATAAAGAAATTGATCAGCGGTATGATCCTGAAAAGGCGACACTTGCCGCAGTAAGATATCTTAAACAGGCAAAGGGTAATTTTGGAACCTGGACTCTTGCGGCCGCTGCATACAATGCAGGAATGAGAGGAATAGGAAGCAAACTTGAAGCACAGGGTGAATCCGATTATTTTTCGCTTCACATGGCTGATGAAACTGCACGGTATGTATTCAGGGCTATGGCATATAAACTCATTCATCAGCATCCGGAAATGTATGGCTATTTTCTCTCGCCTGACCAGTATTATAAGCCTTTGCGCACCTATGAGATTGAAGTTACCGGAACAGTTCAAAGCTGGATCGATTTTGCAAAAGCTGAAGGGATTACTTATGCACAGTTGAAGTATTACAATCCCTGGATACGGGATAGTAAACTGGTGAATAAAAACAGAGATACATTTTTGGTCAAAATTCCAGTAGAAGAAATCCGATGATTAATACAATTGCAGTTCTTGGAGCAGGTAAAGTAGGGGGATGTATTGCGCAGACGCTCAGTGAGCGATATTCAATCATCGTGGCAGACAGTTCTGAGAATGCACTTAGGAGGTTTGAAGGAAATTCATCCATTAAGACAGTCTGTTGTGACTTACGCGGCAATATTAATGAAATTGCTCCCTTAAAAGAAGCAGATTTGTTTGTAGGAGCCGTTCCAGGGTGGATGGGATATGAATTAATGAGTAAACTTGCTGTCTTTGGGAAACCAGTTGTTGATATTTCATTTTTCCCGGAAGATGCCAAAGAACTTGACGAGCTATACAGAAAAAATAAATCAGTTCTGATACCGGACGCAGGTGTCGCACCCGGACTCAGCAACTTTATCCTAGGGTATTATAATAAGATTTATTCCCTGAACAGTTTTAAATGTTATGTGGGAGGTCTGCCTAAAGAACGTAAGTATCCTCATGAATATTGTGCGCCGTTCTCACCAATTGATGTTATTGAAGAATATACCCGACCTGCCAGATTTGTATCTGACGGATCTTTGATTATTGAAGAAGCGCTTTCCGGACCGGAAATCATTACATTTCCGCGGGTTGGTGAACTTGAAGCTTTTAATACTGATGGACTGAGATCGCTGCTCCATACCATGAAACTGCCGGATATGAAGGAGATGACCCTTCGGTATCCTAAACATGCAGAATATATGCGTTTTCTTAAGTCTGCAGGATTTTTTGATGAAAAAGAGATTACTGTTAATGGGAAATCCATATCACCAAGGGATGTATCTGCCTTACTCCTGACTGACGCCTGGAAAGGAGAGCCAGGTTATGATGAGTTTACTTTAATGCGCGTTGAAATGGGATATACAAAAGATCAGGCTGATGGGGTAATCATATGCGATTTATATGATGAACGGGATCAGGCAACCGGTTTTTCTTCAATGGAGCGTACGACCGGTTACACCTGTTGTGCATTTACTGAACTTATCAGTGAGGGACTGATTACTGAATCAGGGGTCGTATTTCCTGAAAATCTCCCGCATGATACTTCTGTCTTCCAAAAAGTTATCGGTTATCTCACTGAGAGAGGGATTGCTATAAGCTTTCAGGAAGAATAAGCTGAATTCTAGATTTTCTTAAGGTCAGCATAAAGTCCGTGAGCGGGATGCAGCATTACTCCTGCATAAAACTTCTTATTATTAGATGACGATCTTGTAAATTCATATCTTTTAATAAGACTGCCTGTAATCTGCATTATTTGTAGTTGTGCTATTCTGCTTCCAAGGCAATAATGCGGACCCTGACCGAAAGGTATATAATAAAACGGGTTCACTATTGTAGTCCCGATAAATCTTTCCGGCTTAAATTTCATCGGTTCATCCCAGTATTTACCATTACGGTGGAGAAAAAGAGGGGAGATAAAAATCCATACTCCTTTTGGGATCCTATATCCGTTCCATGAATCCTCTGCAAGTGTCATTCGGTGAAATGCCCAAACAGAAGGATTAAGACGTAATGACTCTCTGAAAGAAGCATAGAAGTATACGAATCTATCTATTAGGTTGTATGAAAGAATGCTTTCTTCCGATAATTTGATAACTTCATCTCGACAGGTATTCTGAATTTCCTTATGAAGCATAAGATTATTCATAAACCAGGTCATACTGTCTGCCACGGTATCCATCCCTGCAAAAACAAGATTACGCATTTCTCCTCTGACAGTTGCAAGGTCAATTTTCCCGTCCTTATATGCTGTAAGAATCATTGATAGAATTCCGGTTGCTTCAATTTTTCCTGATTCAGCTGCGTAAAATACCTCCATCATCATATCTTCAATTTCCTGAGCTGCTGCTGGGAAAGGATCATTGAAAAATCCGGCATTTACGAAATTGTTGAATTCTTTTTTAATTACACGAGTATAAAACTGAATCGGTCTCACCCCGTCAAGCAGTACTGAAAGGAGGTGAATCATCCGCTTCTGATCAACGGAAGCAGCAGGTGAACACTGCGTCCTGATCAGGATGGTAAGGAACAGATTTCTCAAAAGCGAAGAAAGCTCTGCGCTTTTCTTCTGCACTGCAAGTTCATCAAGATACCTAAAGGTTTTTTCCACCTCCTCTTTAACGACGTACTCATTCAGAGCAATCATTGATTGATGAAAAGCAGGTTTAAGGATTTGTACTTCCTTGCGCCAGGCTTCATCTTCAAGAAAAAAAATACCATCTTTCAGCAGAGGAGCCAGCTCACGCAGTGCCTTAGGTTTGGAATAGTTTGTATAATTGGTTTTAAGAACATGCTGAATAAATCCCGGATCATTTGCAAGCAGCATCTCAAAGTCACCAAGCTGCATAAATACCATATCACCGTAGGTTTCAAGGAAATACTGATAATAAGAGAGGTCGTCCTTTAAGAAAAGATGGGCTTTTGATATGATTTTAGAGAGGGGAGGAGATGGAAACTGTTTGTTCATGAAAAGTCAGAGAATTAAAGTGTAGTGAACATTCTTAATTCAATACCTCTGAATTCTGGTTCATAGCGGCAGACTCCGCCTATACAAATATTTCCTGCCTGCCTTGATCCTGCGAGGATGGAGAAACGATACTGCTCATTTACTCTGTATGAAAACTGTACAAAATTCCAGAATTTACGGATGGTTTTCCCAGCTTCCGGCTCCTTTGTTTCCATTTCAGAAACCAGACTCACTCTGATATCAGGTGAGCGGTGGAATTCAGCCGTAAGAAGATCAGTGTAATATTTCTCTGATGTACTGCGGTTTCTTACATACTGATGTTCAAGAGAAAACCTGAGTGACGTGAAATCCCCGGTTGTATGAATATACTGAACAATCGGTGTGATACTGATGGTTTTTGTGACGTCTTCCTCCATATATCCTATTGCGGGAAGGATATTACCATGTTCTGAGATATCAAACTGTGTGGAGGCAAATAATTCTTGCAACCCTGTTGAACTTGCCACGGAACTTCCTATCAGTCTCTTATAGTAGGAGTCAGGCGTGAGAGTAGTTGTTTTAGACCAGGCAATGTTTAAAAGGTTGTGAGATGACCAGGGGATATTAAAATCCAGATGAAACCCCTGTTCATTGTTCTGATCTAAGGGAACAGGATGACGGTTCAGAAGGGCAAAGCTGTAATCTTTCCTCACGCCGGGAGGAGTATTGTAGATGATTGTTCCGTCCGAGGATGCAAAGAGGATGTTATCATAGAGCTTATATTCTGCAGTTACACTGAAGGATTCATAATAAAGGTTCAGATTTCCATAGAATCCCTTTCCTGCAATACGGTCATTATTAAGTGCAGGAATCTGCCGGATATCGTCATTGTGCTTAATGACTGCTTCCGCATAAATATCAAAATTATCCCAGGAAGATGTAATTCTTCCCGATGCCATTCCTGTTCTGGCAAGTGCTGGGGATGACGGCTGATTTGAAGCGTAGCTTAATCCTGCATGAAGGAAATCATATCCGCGGTATTCTATATCAGCAGCGTGCAGAATCTCATTTCTAACGCCAGAGGTATTTTCAGCCATACCGGAGAATGCTTTCAGATAAAAATCATGATACCATCCCTTAAAACTCATACCTGAAAGATTATTATCTACCCGGAGATTACGGTCTTCATAAATTTTAATTACCATTCCTCGGCTGAAAAGGGAATAAAAATTTCCCGCTGTGATCTCACCTCCTGCATTTGCATCACCGAGTGATATTCCAATATATCTGAATCCTATATCGCCGTAACGGTTTTTCCCCCTGGATACTGCAGGATTGGGGTCATTCGGCTGAAAAAACTCATACCTGATTCCGGCGGAGAATATACTTGTCTGATAGTCAAGATTCAGCCAGTTTTCAAAAATTTCCCGCTTGTTTTCAATATCGAATGAATACTTCAGGTCATTCTGAAGTGAAAGTCCCTCAGGCAGCTGAACCGGCTGCTGATGATCCTGGGATTGCATATCCGGAGTGCAGAGAAGTAAAAAAATTGTCAGGAAAAGAGAAGTTGCTTGCCTTAAATTCACGCGCCGGCTTTCAGTTTAGCTTTAATTATTTCTTCAACTTTTTTTTCATCCCCTTTGCTGTATCCGCTGTGATTATAAAGTATTGTTCCGTCCTCCGATACAACAAAGGTATGGGGGACAGACTGAACCCCGAATTTCCTCATTGCTTCTCCGTTTGTGTCCAGCAGGACAGTGAATTCAAACTTTTTTGATTTCATAAACGGTTTTACTTTTGAGATACTCCGCTCATTATCTGTTGAGATGGCAATTACCTTTAACCCGGATTCTTTGTAGATATCAAGTAGTTTCTGAAACTCACTCATTTCTTCCGCGCACGGTTTGCACCAGGTCGCCCAGAAAGTGATGATGGTTACTTGTTTGGAGAGAAGTGTCTTCAGTTCAGATTGTTTACCCTCAAGATTTTCGAACTTATGTGAAGGTATTTTTTTCCCGTCTGAAGCAGTCAGCAAAACAGATAAAATAATTATTGATAATAAAAACCTGATCATTTGAGAAATACTGCCTTTCTGATTGAGGTGAATTTTCCTGACTGCAGTTTTAAGAAATATATACCGGATGAAAGACCCAGACTTCCGAAATTAAGATTTACGATATGATTTCCTGCGCTTCGATACTCTTCTTCCAAAACGGTATAAATTGTTCCGTCTGATGATACAACGGAGAGACTAACCGGTCCAGGTTCCTTTATCGAAAAATTTACTTTTGTCTCAGGATTGAAAGGATTCGGGTAATTGGTAATAAGAAGATAGCTGTCTGCTGCATCAGCATTATCAAAAATATTAGTCGGACTTGTTGCTGCAAAAACGGTGCTGTTTACTGTTTCCAGCGGGTTATCAACATTGCCAAATCGTAATGATACTGTTGCCTGTCCGTGAGCTAACATCGTGAATATATGGACTGAGACTGAAGCTGTATCTCCCGGTGCAAGCGGACCGCTGTTGAATGTTACATTATTGACGATACTATCCACAAAGGGAGCAAAACAGGAACTGAAACAAAGTGAACTCTGCCATTCTTCGGGTATAAGATTCTCTGTTCTTTTTACATAAAAGGATAGAGGTGAACTGCTGGTATTGATAACTGAAAAATAAAATATAATTTCAGTGCCAAGGGTATCGGTAATTGAGGACTGGTGCTGTACCAGATTAAAACTCTGTGCGTTAATGGCTGAACTTAAAAGCAGAATTATGAAAATGTTTTTGATCATAGGTTTTCTTTAATACGTTGATGAAGCCTGATATACTTCTTTAGTTAATTTATTTTGTACAAATACTGCACACCGAAGATTAGCAGGGTTCCAGGCTGAGTGAAGCGGAATGCTTCTGCTGTAAGTTACGGTATTCATTGAGTTTGATATAGTGAGTGCCTCACCGTCTTTGGAGGGAAGCATTTTTCTCGCGACATTTTTGAAGATTGTTTCGCCATTGGCACCGGGAGGTGAAGAGTAAGTAATCTGACTTTCGGTCACGACCGTGTGAAGGATAAGATTGCTGAAAGATATTCCCGTTGAATCAAGATTCTGAAGCGTTATGCCTATTTTATATTCTCCGGCGTCAATTGAATCTTTTATGGTGATTCTGAATTTTGGTGTTTTTGCAAGACCTAAATCTAATGCACTTTTTATGGAATTTGAATCTGATGCAACAGGCGAAACAGTTCCGTCCACATATATCGTCGGAGTGGAAAACACTGTATAATACATCAGGCGCGAATCCATATCACTTTTTGCGTGCTGATAATGAGGATCAAGAGGAGATGGGTAATTTGCTGAATATTTTATAATAACCACTTTTTCCTTGCTGTAACCGCTCTCCGGAAGTTTGGAGATTATTCTGTTCGTAGCTACACAGGGAACACAGCTGACATTTGAGAACTCCTCAAGCAGCACAACTTTAGGCGCAGACTGTACCTCCATATTAACCGTTACTGCAATGAGGGAATCAGGCAGTACGATTGCGTTCAGAGTTGCAGGCAGGTACCCATCTTTTTCCAGCCGGATGATTGCATTACCCGCTTTTGCGGTAACAGTATCAGGAGTAATTTTTCCTGACGGAGTTCCATTTACAAAAATGGCGGCACCGGAGGTATTTGACTGAACAAAGATTTTGCCGTACCTGTCTTCCTGCTCAATTACATTAGGAGGTTCCGTTGTGCAGGAAGTGATAAAAACCAGCATTAGTGCTGCAATGTGAAGTTTAAGTTTCATAATTTCAGGGAAATTACATAAACTCCAAATTTAGCCATTTTCAGGGCTATTTCAAACCACCAGACTGCTCATTTTTTAATGGGCAGTCATTGGGAAGCGAATTCCGCTATTTATTTGTAGAATTCTTCTTCAGAAATATCGGGATCGTCTTCCGCAGATATGCCCCCCGCAAACATGGAGCTGATAAGGTCTTTGAACTGAACTCCGCCGCCTTCTAAGCGATATTTGCTGAGCTGTGAATATTCAGCCAGTCCGTGAAGGAGGAATTCCATAAAAAGCGGGTACCGTTCCGGTTCTGCCCCATTGAGTTTTTCAGAAACGAATTCTCCCAGCCCTGCCACTTTATTTAACTCAGCAATATAGGAGCTGTTGGGGATTGTATTAAGTATGTCAATTTTATTACCTTTATTGAACCAGCCTATAATTTCTCTGTATGGATTTTTCTGCTGAGTGTCCTTCTTACTTTTTTCCGGCAGGGGAAAATAATCACGGAAAAGAGTCCGGATTGCTTTACCGATCACCGTAACCGCGACTTTAGTTGAACCTTCCTGCTCACCCTCATAAACCAGTTCTACTTTTCCGGTGATGCTTAGAATAATTCCATAGAGATCACTGATTCTGATGGCTGTCGAGGATTCGCCGGTAATCAGCATCCTTCTTTCTGCAGTGCTAAAAAGATTTTCATAAGCTGAAATTGTAAGACGTGCGGAGACACCGCTCTTTGGGTCAACAAATTCACTCGAGCGGGCTTCAAACGCAATTTGCTCAATCAGATCAGCAAGCAGGGGATCAATGGATATTCTCTCTTTTTGTTCCGGTGTGATTTTTGCTTCCTGCATGGTAATCATCCGTGCAGTATCCCTGTCTTTCGGGTAATGCGTTAGAATCTGGCTGTCGATCCGGTCTTTGAGGGGGGTTACAATACTGCCCCTGTTGGTATAGTCCTCAGGATTTGCGGTAAACACAAAGAGTATATCAAGCGGCAGCCGCATCTTAAACCCGCGGATCTGTATGTCCTCTTCCTGAAGAATATTAAACAGTGCTACCTGAATTCTTGCCTGCAGATCAGGAAGTTCGTTAATTACGAAAATACTTCTGTTTGAGCGGGGAATAAGTCCAAAGTGAATCACCCTTTCATCTGAATAGGGAAGCTTCAAAGACGCTGCTTTTATAGGGTCAACATCGCCGATCAGATCAGCGGTTGAAACATCAGGGGTCGCGAGTTTCTCCGTATATCTCAGATCGCGGTGTATCCATTCTACCGGGGTGGCATCACCGTGTTCGGCAACCATGTCTCTTCCAAATTTAGATACCGGCGCAAAGGGGTTGTCATGAATTTCCGATCCCTGAACAGCGGGTATATATTCATCGAGCAGTCTGACCATAAGGCGGGCAATTCTGGTTTTGGCCTGCCCCCGTAAACCAAGAAGGATAATATTATGCCTTGAGAGGATTGCCTTTTGCAGATCCGGAAGAACGGTATCATGATAACCGTGAATGCCCTCAAAAGGGTTTTTCCCTTCACGCAGAGCAGTTATCAGATTCGACCGAAGTTCCTCACGGATACTTTTCGTCTTATATCCGGTTGATTTCAGTTCACCGAGAGTTGTAATTTCCGTAACGTTCATAAATTCCTTTTAGCGTAAGCGTTTACGCCTGTTAATGATATAATCTTCAAATATATATTCTCCAAGCCCCTGAAGACTGGAATAAAAAGCTCTGCCGTTATTTACCCTGGTAAATTCACTTACAAACTGCTGTAAATAAGGATCCCGGGCAATCATAAATGTTGTAATAGAGATATTTCTTCTCCGTGCAATGGCTGCGTAATCGAGCGTTTTATTCAGGATTTTTCTGTCGAGTCCAAAGCTGTTCTTATAATACTGCAGACCAACTTTCAGGCAGGTTGGTTTTCCGTCAGTGATCATGAAAATCTGTTTATTATTGGTCTTACGGCGCCTCAGAATATCCATCGCCAGTTCCAGTCCGGCAACGGTATTGGTATGATACGGGCCGACTTTAAGATAGGGGAGATCCTTAACGTCGATCGGCCAGGCATCATTTCCAAAGACAATAATATCAAGAGTGTCTTTCGGATATTTAATTCTGATCAGTTCTGCAAGTGCCATTGCTACATTTTTGGCCGGTGTAATGCGATCCTCTCCATATAAAATCATGGAATGTGATATATCAATCATCAGAACTGTTGAGGTAAGCGCCTTCCAGTCTTTCTCCTGAACGGTCAGATCTTCTTCGGAAAGATTAAATTGTTCAACACCGTGATTGATCTGTGCATTACGGATTGAATCTGTAAGGTCAATCTGATCAAAGCTGTCACCAAAGCGGTATTCCCGCCTGTCTGAGGTGAGTTCATCCCCCTGACCGGTATTTGGTGTTATATGGTTGCCTTTTGAGGATTTTTTAATTTTTCCAAAAATCTCTTCGAGTGATTGCCTCCGGATTGACTGCTCGGTTTTGGCAGTAATGCCGAACTCTCCGCCTGCCTGGGGTTCTTCCAAATATCCCTTTTGTTTAAGATCCTCGATAAAATCACCCATTCCGTAAGCCGGGTCTGTAAGACGGTAACGTCTGTCAAGATCATTGAGAATTTGGAGGGACTGGGAAACATTACCTGAGGTAATGGTTAACAACTGGAGGAACAGTTTAAGCAGGTCCTCAAACCTATTGCCGCTGAGAGGCGGGGGAGTATATTTTGCAAACCTGATTCCGAGCACTGTTTTCCTGATGGTTAATTACTGTAATAAACGCATTTCCCCCTGAAAAAGTTCTCTGCCGGAGGTTACTTCTTTTTCTCCAGCACTGAAAGCCGCGACTGTACGTATTTATTTGCCGGGTCCAGTCTTAGTGCCTGCCGGTAATTTTTTACAGCCAGTCCTGTATTTCCGTCCTTAGAATAAGCGTCGCCCAGACCTATATATGCACTTTTATTCTGCGGATCATCCCTCAGCATTTCATTAAAAACCGCAATAGCATCAGGGATACGAGAGATTTTAATTAGATCATAGCCAAACTGTTTAAATTCTTCTCTGTCTGGATTAAACTGCAGAGAGGGAGTCTGTTTGATAAAAGAATAAGTCTTCAATGCTTCCTGAATTCCGGAAACAAGATAAACCTGCATCAAAGTGTCGGCAGTTGGTTTAAGGGGAACGATAACTGAGTCGCCTAAGAAAATTTTTGAGAGATCTCGTGCCGGACTGCCCGAATTTCTGTCCACGATATTCAAAAGATGAACCGAGACCAGTTTTTCAGCAGGATACATCTGGAGCAGTGACACAAAACCGGTACCGCCTCCCGAATGTGAAATTATTTTTCTTCCTTGCGGATCTGTATCTACACTTATGCCGAGTCCATACTGCAGCGGAGTGCCATCTGATAATTTGGATATTTTTGTCAGAGTATCAAGCCATGCAGATGAAAGCAGACTTCCGTTTATCAGCGCATTTCCGAATTTGAGCAGATCACCTGAAGTGGAGATCATACCTCCGCCGGGATATTTGATGGATAGATCCGCAAGCTGGGCATTTTGCAGTTCTCTGTAGTCATTTTTTATATATCCTCTGGCCCTTAAAGGGAGAATTTTTTCCTGCTCGTCAAGGTGTGTGCTGCTCATCTGCAGTGGCAGAAAAATCTTTTCTTTGAGAATCTGGTTAAAAGTTTTTCCTGTTGCAGCTTCAATCGCAGCTACTGCGTAGTTGTAAGCCAGAGTGGAATATAGATACTTAGTTCCCGGTCTATACTCAAGGGTATCATCTTTCAGATAATCCATGAGCTCTTTAGTTGTCCAGTATTTTTTTGTACTGTTAAATTCTCCATGCCGGTAGCCGCGAAGTCCCGATGTGTGATTCAGAATGTTTCTGAGGGTCACTCTGCCATTAAGTTTGTTAAGATAGGGCAGGTATTTTTTAATATCTTCATCAAGATTTACTGCTCCATCCTGTACCAGTTTGAGTACTGCAACAGAGGTTATAAGCTTTGAAATGGAAGCTATTCTGAAGAGGGAGCCCGTCTGAACGCTCACCTGGTTCTCAATATCCGCATACCCTCTCACTTCCGAAAATAAGGTGTTTCCGTCCTGACTAAGTGCAAAACTGAGTCCCGGAATACCTCTCCGTTCAAAGTAAAGCTGAGTGAACTCTCTTAGTTTCTGAACTGCTTCTGCCGAGGCTGTTTGCGGGGAGGTCTCCTGACCGGATGCAGCAATGGTAAATAATAAAAAAAAGAGCAGACTGGTTAATCTGCTCTTACTTAAAGAAATATTGATCAAAGTTTACTCATAAATTTGATATACAGATCGTATAAGAAACCTTAACGCTTAACGAGAATATTATCAATAATTTTATATTCTTTGGCTTCTTCTGCGGACATAAAGTAATCGCGTTCACAGTCCTTATGAATAACTTCGCGGGGTTTGCCGGTATGCTCAGATAGTATATCATAAAGCGTATCGCGGGTTTTAATCATCTCCTTGGCATGGATTTCAATATCGGTGGTCTGTCCCTGAAGCCCGCCGACCCAGGGCTGATGAATCATAATTTTTGAATGGGGAAGACTGGTTCTTTTGCCTGCTGCTCCGCCTGCGAGCAGAACTGCACCCATGCTGGCTGCTAACCCAACGCAAATTGTGGCAACATCCGGTTTTATATATTTCATTGTATCATAAATAGCCAGGCCTGCAGAAACTGAACCGCCGGGTGAATTTATATACAAGTGAATATCCTTTTGCGAATCTTCCGCTTCGAGGAAGATAAGCTGGGCCACCAGAAGGCTCGCAACATGATCATCAACCGCTGAGCCAAGAAAGATAATTCTCTCTCTCAGCAGTCTTGAATAGATGTCCATGCCCCGTTCACCACGGCCTGTCTGCTCAATTACATAGGGAACTAACTGGTTAAATATTTCAAACTTCTTCGTATCCATCATAATCCTTTAAATGCTTTTATTCTGCTTTGGAAACAAGTTTCCTGACGTTATTAGACTTAAGAAAATCCGTAAAGATCCGTGATTTTACTTCATCGTACCCTTTTTCTCCGCTGTAAAACTGCACGAGTGCATCAACCGGATATCCGGTGGATTCAGCAACTTTCTCAGCAACTTCCCTGACTTTTTCAGGAGTAACTTCAAGATTTTCTTCAACAACAATGTTGTCCCTGATGAAATACCACCGGAGAGCCCTATCCGCTCTTGAACGCATTGCCTCAGCTATTTCTGTTCTTTTGGCTTCTGGCATTTTACGTTTCTTTCTGTATTCCACTTCTTCATCCACCAGACGGTTCAGATACCTTTCAAGAAATGAAGCAGGGGGAGTGAAAGGGTGATCGTTCAGGATTTTATCTTCAAGTTTATTGAGATAAAGATCATCCATCCTCTGATTATAATATGCCTGAAGTTCTTTTCTGATTTTTGCTTTCAGTTCTTCTTCGGTTTTGCATTCCTCATTACTCAGCTCCATAAAGAGCGCTTCAGTTTTTTCAGGCTGATTAATTTTTTCAATTTTGACAATCGTTGCCTGATATTTGAAGTTTACAACATGTTCCTCTTTTGAACCATCCTCATGATCATGAGTATGACGGTCTTCAAAAGTAAATTCGAAAACATCACCGGCTTTTTTACCTTTACTGTTGGCAACAATATCAGCATTCACATTCGGATTATTCAGGCGTACTTCCATATTCTTGCCGCCCGCATTATGGTCCAGTGAACCGTCATCAAGGATTTTAGCTATATCCAAAGTAAGCATCAGATCTTCTGCATCTACAGATTCAACCTGCTCGCGGGTGCTGTGCCCTTCGTACAGTTTAAGTAACTCTTCAGTCAGCATTGCGTCAGAAACAGTAAGTTCATCTATTTCGATTTCGATATTCTTATACTGTTTAAGTTCAATTTCCGGATTAACTTCGTACCGTACTTTATACTCCAAATTTTCTGCAGGTTTGAATTTTAAATCAACAATTCTTGGAGTTCCCGGCAGAGGATTAATCTTGCCTTCTTTAACAATCTCCGCGAATGATTTCTGAACAACTTCTTCTGCTGCCTCATACTGAAGTGAATCACCATACATCCGCTTAAGAATCTGCTGCGGCACTTTACCTTTTCTGAATCCTTTAATCTCAATTTTCCCTTCAAGTTTTTTTACTTCTTTATTGAGGGACTCATTATAATCTTCTGGAGTTAAAGTTACTTCTATTTCTTTTTCAGACTCGTGGATGATATTAAATTTGGTTTCCAAGGTTTTCCTTTATGATTATCATTTTTTGTGCGAAAGAGGGGACTTGAACCCCTACGGATTACTCCACCAGATCCTAAGTCTGGCGCGTCTGCCAATTTCGCCACTTTCGCGTAATTTATTATAGCCGAACTTTAAAAATACTCAGTTTTTTCCTCCTTACCAAAATCCGCGGTTGAAGGAGGTTTTAGGGGAAATTTCGCCAAAATGCAGCAATTTCATCTCTTTTTTGCAAGAATCTGTCGGAAATTCGAAGATTTTTCTTATTTTTTACCTAGTCCAATCCATAACCTTCAGATATTTACTAAATTGTAATAGTGTTCCATATTATTTCCAAGAATTAAGTTGGCTGAATTTGCATGAAAATTAATTATATCTTCACATCCAAGACCGGACTGAAACGCAGCGGTAATGAGGATTACGCCGATGTTTTTGAGGTAGAGGAAGGTCTTTTGGCGGTTGTTTGTGACGGATTAGGCGGAAATAACGCCGGGGAAATTGCATCCAAACTTGCTGTTTCAACTATCCGGGATTATTTCTTACAGAATGATGATGAAGATTATCTCTCAAGAATGAATCATGCCATTAAAACTTCAAACGTCAGAATAAAGGAAAGTGCTCTCAGAACACCTGAGCATACCGGCATGGCAACTACCGCTGTGGCTGTGTACCTCAATAAAAATTATGCTTTTTGGGGTCATGTGGGGGATTCCAGAATCTATTTTTACTATCAGAATAAACTGATTCAGGTAACAAAAGATCATTCTTATGTGCAACGGCTTCTTGATGATGGTTATATCAGCCCTGAACAGGCCGAATCACATCCTCACCGGAATGTAATAATGAGGGCATTAGGTGATAAACCGGATATCGAAGTGGATCATGACTATTTTACCGTCCAGAGGAATGAACCTTGGAAATTTTTCCTCTGTACTGACGGTGTAAGCGGGGTGCTTTCCAATGAGGAAATAGAGCAGATGTTAATCCCGAATGATCTTGAGTTTATAACTAATAAGTTTACAAAGGCAATAGAGGAAAGAGGAGCGCCGGATAATTTTACCTTTGTGATTATCAGTAATCAAGTCCAGGCAGGCAGGTAACCATGATTGGAAGTGTAATAGAAAATTACAAAATCATCTCCATGCTCGGGGAAGGGGGAATGGGAGTTGTTTACAAAGCGCTTGATATGAAATTAGAGCGGTTCGTGGCCCTTAAAATCCTTGGTTCACAGGCAGTTAATAACCCGCAGTTTATTGAGCGGTTCAAGCGGGAAGCAAGAAATCAGGCCAAACTAAACCACCCGAATATTGTGCCGGTTTATGGGTTTACTGATCAGAATGGTATTTTGGGGATCGCAATGGAATATGTTGAGGGGGAAACTCTTGAAAGAATGGTTATCAGGAAAAAGCGTCTTGAGCCATTTGATGCATTAAGTATCACCAAACAGATATGCTCAGGTGTCGGGTATGCACATTCCAGAGGGTTTATCCACAGAGATATTAAACCTTCGAATATCATCATAAATCGTGAGGGAGTGGTAAAAATCATGGATTTTGGTATCTCAAAATCCATTGCTGAAAAAGGAATTACCAAGACCGGCACCAAGATCGGTACTATCCTCTATATGAGCCCTGAACAAATCAAAGCAGAGGAGCCAACCCGGCAGAGTGATATTTATTCAATAGGGATTACACTTTATGAAATGCTGGTCGGGAAGACCCCGTTTGATTATGGGACCGAATACGAAATAATGGAAGGTCACCTCAAAAAGGTACCCCAGAGGGTTTCGGCGAGTATCTCAACCATCCCGCCGGAAGTGGATAAAATTGTGAGCCGCGCCATTGATAAAAATCAGATAAAAAGATACCGAGACTGTGACGAGTTTATCACTGAGATAGATGATGTGACTGCAAAATATAACATGGCGAGGTCGCAGACTACACAGCAGGCAGCCAAGCCGGTAAAGGAAAAAAGTGAAACCTCACATAAAGTCCGGGTCTTTTTTATCACGCTTCTGGTACTGGGGTTATTCGCCGGACTCGGATATGTTCTTTTTTCAGCTATTTCTGATTTTTGGCCCTCTATTACAAAGCAAAGAGCCGGGGAAGTTGATACTACCGACTCCGGTTATTCAAATAATCCATCTTTTAAGCCAAGGAGTTCCTGGCTCGCACTTAATTCAGGGATTACCTCTAATTTGAATAGTCTCACATTTGTTAATTACGGGCTTGGATTTGCTGTTGGTGAAGGTGGAGTGATAATCAAATCAACTGATGGCGGCAATTCATGGGAAAGGGTTTTACCTCCTGACTCTCTCAACTTTTTTGACGTCAGGTATAATGGAGTTTCATCATTATTCGTTTCGGCAGACGGGGGTAAAATGTATAAAAGCGCTGATGACGGATTAACCTGGCTTCCTGTTCCGACGGGTATATCTGAAACTCTTTTCAGAATCTATTTCATCGGTAACGGAAATGGTTATGCTGTTGGTAGCAGAGGGGCAATGATCCGAACAACGGATAATGGATTATCCTGGACGAGAGTGATTACCCCAACACAAAGTTTGCTCTACTCTGTTCATTTCTTCAATTCCCAATCCGGCATGGCAGTCGGCTGGAACGGAACCATTATTAAAACTACTGACGGAGGGTATACCTGGAGGCAGTTGAGTGCATTTACCGACAAGTATTTCAGAGATATTTACCTGACCGGAAGTGATGAGGCCATTGTTGTTGCAGCAGGAGGAGAAATTTACCGCACAACAGACGGAGGAGAGAACTGGCTTTCTGTTGAATCGAAAACCAACTCAGGGCTCGTCTCAGTGCTTTTTACTGATGATAGTAACGGCATAATTACCGGGAACAAAGGTGAGATTCTGGAGTCTTTTGATGGAGGCAAAACCTGGTCTATTTCCTCAAGCGGAAATTATTATTCTCTGAACCGGGCAGCAGTTGTGGAGGGCTCCAAACTGATAATTGCCGGATTTAACGGAATTGTTCTAACTAATAAAAACTGATTGAAAAAAGTATTTGGATAAATTAATCATCGAAGGGGGACACAGACTTACAGGGGAAATTTCCATCAGCGGAGCAAAGAATGCCTCCCTGGCTCTGATGCCGGCAGCGCTTCTTGCGAATGGTGTTTCAGTTTTCAGTAACACTCCTGAACTGAATGATGTTTATACCATGATAAAAATCATGCGGCATCTCGGGGCAGAAGTATCCTTTGCTGATCATGTAATGCACATTAATACATCCGCTATCACTTCAATGGAAGCTCCTTATGAACTTGTAAAGAAGATGCGAGCCTCATTCTACGTACTCGGTCCGCTGCTGGCAAAATACGGATATGCAAAAGTATCACTTCCGGGCGGCTGTGCATGGGGTCCCAGACCAATCAATCTTCATCTGGAGGGTCTTAAAAAGCTCGGAGCAGAAATTGAACTTGATGCCGGGTATATTATTGCCCGTTCAAAAAAACTAACGGGAGCAAAAATTAATTTTGATAAATCATCAGTGGGAGCAACAGGCAACGTCTTAATGGCTGCCGTTCTTGCCCGGGGAACAACCGTTATCAATAATGCTGCAATGGAACCTGAGATTTCAAACCTTGCACATTTCCTCAATAAAATGGGAGCACGTATTTCAGGAATAGAATCTCCCATTCTGACTGTGGAAGGGGTTGATGAACTGAAGCCTGCTGAGATTGCCACCATACCTGACCGTATTGAGGCGGGTACCCTGATGATTGCTGCCGCAATGACAAGAGGCAGTGTTACATTTACAAATATAAATGATAACCACCTGATCGCGGTGTTGGCAAGACTTGAAGATGCAGGAGCTAAAGTATTGAATAACAATGGTTTAATTACGATCAGCTCAGGCAATGAACAGATAATTCCGAGCGATGTCACTACATCAATTTTCCCCGGATTCCCCACTGATATGCAGGCCCAGTGGATGGCTTATATGACCACTGCTGCCGGTACTTCAACAATAACAGATACCATATATCTTGACCGTTTTTCGCATGTCGCTGAAATCAACCGGTTGGGAGCAGATATCACCGTCAAGGAGAACAGTGCGATTGTGAGGGGAGTGAACCGTCTGAAGGGAGCAAAGGTAATGTCAACAGATTTAAGGGCGAGTGCCTCGTTAGTACTTGCCGGGCTCGTAGCTGAAGGCTCTACAGAAGTGTTAAGAGTATATCACCTTGACCGTGGTTACGAAAAACTGGAAGAAAAACTCAATTCACTTGGAGCAAGGATTCAGCGGGTAGCAGGTTCTGAGTATTAATCCGGGCTGGAATAATATGTCCAATCTGGTGAATACCTTCTCCGTTAAAATCCTCATCTTTCCGCTGATACTGCAGTTACTGGTCAGTATTTCTCTGCTATTTTTCCCGGTTACCAGATATTTCAGTTATGAATCGGCCATTATCCACTCATTCATGCTGTTTCTGCTTAGCGGATATCTTTATTTATTTCTTGGAGGCAGAAGGGAGGTCAATCCCGGCGCCCTGATAATAGGGATTGCAGTTTTATTCTCAATTGAGCCATTGGTGCGACTGGCTCATTCATTCTTCACTGCAGGATGCTCCTATGCTCATGGTATCAGGTTTTACCTTATCGGAGGCCTGCCGGCGGTTGCAGCTTCTTTTTTTCTTGTAAGAATTCTTCAGTTATTTCTCCAAAAATTCGTTTTTGCTGCATTTCTCGCAGTCCTGCTTTTGATTCTGCTGGAACCATTATTACAGTTTTATTTTCTGAGTCAGATTCATTTTTATAATCCTGTGATATTTTATTTCCCCGGAACAATTTATGATGAATTGATCAAACCCGACACAAGGCTGTTTCTTCACCGATTCATTTCCGTGGCAGGATTCACCGCACTATATTTTCTGCTGCTCAAAGTAACTGGCCTGAAATTCAGAATTTTGGTAATCCTGCTCAGTATCGGTTTTTATTATTATACTATTGCTCCTCTTTTTGGCTTCATAACAACCTCAGATCACCTGAAACGTAACGGCTATACTGTTACAGAGACTGAGAACTTTGTCATTGTTCATCCGGCCGGAATCACCCGGGAGAAAAAGAAAATGCTCACTGCATTTCATGAGTTTCAATGGGCCGAACTTCGAAAAAAACTTCATTTGCAGGGGAATGAAAAAGTCCGTTCATTTATCTACAGGAATTATGAAGATAAAGGACGTTTATTTGGTTCTGAGAATGCGGACGTTGCCAAACCTTGGAAAAGGGAAATTCATACCTCAATAAGTTCTGTATTCAGAAATCTGCGGCACGAACTGGCACATGTTGCAGCTTCAGAATTTTCAAATCCTCCCTTTTATGTAGCCGGAGGGATTAACCCCTGGCTGATTGAGGGTTTGGCCGTATATGCCAGTTTTTCGTTTGATGATCAGGATATCCCTGTTATTCTTGCAGCTTTTTCTGGTCAAAATCACCGTGATACCGCCAGAAAATCCGGTACCCAATCTTTCTTTACGGCGAACACCAGATACGCATATCTCAAGGCCGGTCTGATTTTCAACAAGATTAATAATGATTATGGTGCAGAGAAAGTAAAAGAACTTTATCAAACTGGTGATTTTACCAAAATTCTCGGGAAAAATTCTGAGCAGTTATTTGCTGAAGCAATGAATGAACTGACTGTCAGGGCAGCCGGCAGGGATTCGGTAGCCGCAGAGTATTATTTCAGGGCAAAACCTTTTCTTCTAAAAATTTGTCCGCGATACCTGGCCGAAAAGTTTGAGAGTGCTGCTGAAGAAATCAACAAAGGGAATAGTGAAGCAGCTGAAACAATTTTACGGGAGCTGCTTTCTCGAAGCCGTGAGCCTCAGTACATTCTCACCTATGCGGCTTTGCTGGAGAAGAAGAAAAGATATGCAGAAATTCTGGATCTACTTGCAGATATCGGGGAGGAAGTTTCAGATATAAATATTAAGCTTAAAACGTCGGATATTCAACTGCTAAATGGTGAAAGAATCTCCGATGGAATATATGGTCAGCTTCTCAGCAATTCACCGAATCTGAGATTTGATGCAGTGATTAAAACGAGAATATTTCTTTACAAACGGGGAGTCCTTAAGGATTATATTTCGGCAGGTGATTCCTTAAAAAGAGAAATTCTTATCTCACAGATAAAAGACAGTACAGGATATTTGCTGTATCCTCTGCTCAGCCTCTCATCCGGGGCAGAAGTATTAAGGATGAGCGAAGAATTCCCCTTGAAGAATGTCTGGACTGAGTACTGTAAACTTATGATTGCCAGAAGAAGTCTGGCAGCCGGGGTGTCAGATGAATTTATTTCAGCTCTGGATAAAACTAATCCGGGACTGTTGCCTTCAGGTTCACTTAATGATTATCATGAATTAATGCGCTTCAGAAATTATTTAATCGTTCACAAAAACAGTAAGGAAGAATAGTGGATACAGCAAGAAACGATACTCTGCTCAGATTCTCATTAGGGATGCTTTCGGTTGTTGTGATTTTCTTTGTGCTTATCCAGCTTCAGTCTATACTGATACCATTTGTTTTTGCAATGCTCCTTACACTGCTGACATATCCTCTTATTGAGCGGCTGGTTGGCTGGAAAGTGCCGAAAAGTATAGCAATCATGTCTGTATTGATTCTCCTGATAGGAGTGCTCTTCCTGATTTATATACTTGTTGCTACCTCATCGAGGGGGTTCTCGGAGGGTTGGGGTATTTATTCGGCAAGGCTTGCTTCAATTATCGGACAGATTCTCTCCCTGTTCGGATATACAACTGATGAAATTCTGAACCTTATTGACAGCGAAGCCAAAGGCCTTAATCTGACAGCCGTATTTGATGCTTTCTTTTCATCCGGAATCATTGCCGGATTACTTGGCGGGATTACTAATTTTCTAGGAAATGTGTTTATTATTCTGCTTTTCTGGCTTTTTATGAGCGGAGGAAGGGACGCTTTTGAAAAGAAACTTGACAGAATTTTTGAGGGACGCGAGGGGAGAATAATGACATCCTACGCAAGGATCAATAAACAGGTTCAATCATATATATTCATCAAGACAATTATCAGTCTTATCACAGGAATCTTCACTTGGCTGATTGTGCTCCTTACAGGAGGCGATTTTGCGATTTTATGGGGAATTCTTGCTTTTCTGCTGAATTTTATTCCGAATATCGGCTCGCTGATTGCTACTGCCTTTCCGGTGCTTTTTTTATTCCTTAAATTTGGAATCAATTTTAATTTTATTGCCGGAAGTATTCTGCTGATAATAAATCAGAATATCATGGGGAATTATATTGAACCAATTTACCTTGGCCGGCATTTGAATTTAAGCACGGTTTTTGTGCTTTTGTCTCTTC
Source organism: Ignavibacteriales bacterium (assembly GCA_015709675.1). NCBI lineage: Bacteria > Pseudomonadati > Ignavibacteriota > Ignavibacteria > Ignavibacteriales > Ignavibacteriales bacterium. The sequence goes on along the minus strand of CP054182.1, from coordinate 2,939,846 downwards.
TTTTCTGGGGCTGGGTCTGGGGCTTATCCGGAATGTTTCTGGCAGTTCCTTTTGCAGCCATTTGTATTATAATATTTGAGAATATTGATCCTCTAAAACCCCTGGCTCTTTTGCTGGGCGGAAGTATTGAAGAACCAAAGAATGAATCTGAAAATTGAATTAGAGAAATATCCGTTTCTTTCCAACTGGACAGAGACTTCCCGGGAGACCGGAATAAACGTCTATCTGATTGGTGGTTTTGTGCGTGATATTTTACTGGAAAGAATCCATAAAAAACCGGAAATGGATTTTCTGGTTATGGGTGATTCCGAAGTTTATGCAAAACGGATCTGTGAACGGCTTAACGGCTCAGGATTTACAGTCTATAAGAATTTTGGTACCGCTCATTTTCATAGTGTTGACTGGAATTTTGAATTCGTGAGTGCCAGAAGGGAATCCTATTCCAGGGAAAGCAGGAATCCATTGGTTACATCCGGTACTTTTGAAGATGATATCCTCCGCAGAGACTTTACTATTAATGCGCTGGCAGTTTCCCTGAATACAGATTCCTTTGGTGAGTTGATAGATCTGACGGGCGGCTTGAAAGATCTGGAGAATAAAATCCTCAGGACGCCGCTTGATCCCGAGATGACATTTGATGATGATCCGCTCAGGATAATGAGGGCATTCAGATTTGCGGCTCAGCTAAACTTTCAGCCGCATGAAAGTATATTTCCTGCTGCCCACAAAATGAGGGAACGGCTTTCCATCATTTCTCAGGAAAGGGTTACCGATGAGTTTCTGAAAATTATGGAATCAGATTATCCCTCAGTAGGGTTGATACTTTTGTACCGCACTGGTGTACTTAATATAGTGTTCCCTGAACTTGCACGCTTAGGGGGAGTGGATCAGAGAAAAGAGTACCATCATAAGGATGTGTTTTATCATACCTGCGATGTCCTTGATAATCTTTGCAGGGTTTCAAATAATTTATGGCTCCGTATGGCAACCCTTCTTCATGATATTGGAAAGCCGGTTACCAAGAGGTTTTATGAGGGAACTGGCTGGACATTTCATGGCCACGAGGAAGTTGGCGCCAGAATGATTGAGGGGATTTTTAAACGAATGAAAATGCCTCTCCACAAGGCGGAGTATGTAACCAAGCTGGTGAGACTTCATCAGCGCCCAATGGCATTGGCTGAGGAGAGTGTCACTGATTCAGCAATCCGAAGACTGATAGTAGATGCCGGGGAGGACCTGAACGACCTGATTTCCCTTTGCAGAGCTGACATCACAAGCAAAAACAGGGAAAAGGTTAATAAGTATCTTGAAAATTATAACACGGTCATGGAGCGCGTTTATGAAGTTCAGGAAAAAGACCGTCTGAGGGCATTTCAGTCTCCGGTTAGAGGAGACGTGATAATGAAAGATCTGGGGCTGAAACCAGGCAAATCTGTCGGAATCATCAAAAAAGCAATTGAAGAAGCGATTCTGGATGGAGTCATTCCGAATGAGTATGATGCTGCCTATGCTTATATGATGGAACACAAGGAAGAGATACTCAGAAAGTCAGGTATCTGATACTCATTCATCGGTTCAGTTCCTCCGTTGGTCATGCAATAAGCCCGTTCGTACACTTACAAGGCCATGACCTATATGGATTTATTAGTTTTTAACCGGTAATAATGAAAAATAAACCGGTTCACAGAATGAAAAACAAACTTAAAATTGAATTACCGGAGTTACAATGAAATTTTCTGGAATAATCGTATTCCTCATTTTTATGTTTTCTGCTTCCCATGCTCAGAGTATTCTGACTCTTGAGGATGCGGTTAACATCGCTTTGCAGAAGAATACCGTATTTCTCCAATCACAGGAAAATCTGAAATCTTTTGAGGCATCGAATAAATCCGCATTTGGGGCACTACTTCCTGCGGTAGGTGCTGATTTTTCATGGAATTGGAACAGAAACCAGAGTTCTGCAACAACTCCCGGACTTTTCGGAGGCAGTTCCTCATCATCTCTTGATTCAAGGAGCTATTCAGCAGGAATTGGAGGGTCGTGGACTCTGTTTGATGGTCTTGCCAGTTATGCAAATTTAGACCGGAGTGAAAGCAATCTTGAGGCTGCCCGGCTGAACTTTCAGAAGCTGAAACAGGACATAATGTATCAGACTCTTGCAGCGTACTATGATGTGCTCACAGCCAAAAAACTTCTGGCTGTAAAAGAGGATGATCTTAAATGGAACAGGAAGAATTTTGAAATTATTCAGGAGAGAAACCGGCTTGGTTCGGTTACCATTGCTGACGTTTACGCTCAGCAGGTTAAACTTGGAAATGCTGAACTTGAAGCAATAAGAGCACAGAATAATTATGAGACCCTGAAAAGTAATTTCTTTTATTCTCTTGGTATAGATGTTTTTGAGAATTACGAGTTTGAAGATAAAACCGAACAGCTGCTTTCACTCGAACTGGGAGAGGGGAGCATTGGCAGTCTCAAACTGGAAGATATTATTAACCAGGCGCTCCGTACAAGACAGGATTATCAGAGCACCAAACTTTCATTGCTGAGTGCAGATGAGTCTATAACCATTGCAAAATCAGGATATTTGCCATCGTTAAGGAACACCTTTAGCTTTGGTACTCAGTCTGACAGGCCCGGTGACCTCTTCAAAAACAAGAGTTATTCTGTGGGGCTAACGCTTGATATACCAATTTTCAGCGGGTGGAGTACCGACCAGCAGGTTCAGCTCGCTCAAATTGATAAAACCGTAAAGGAACTTGAGCTGCGTGATCTTGAAAGAGAAATTAAACGCGATCTGCTGAAAAACTATCTTGATCTTCAGGCCTCGGAAAAAAGACTTGAAGTTGGAAAAAGCAATGTACTTGCAGCCTCAGAAAACAGAAAAATTGAAGAGGAGAAATATCTTTTAGGAGCAACGACTCTTCTTAATGTTCTTATCGCGAACTCAGAGTATACAAACGCTCAGACCAGTTATATAACAGCACAGTTCGATTATCTGAAGCTGAAAGAGCAGCTTGATTATCAGATAGGACTGCTTGATTCATCAAATTTTGGAAAAAAGTAAAGGACGTGTCCGATGACAGAAATTAAGGCAAAAAAGAAATCAAGAAAGAAACTTTATATATTCGGCGGCATCGGTGTATTGCTGCTGGCTCTGGTAATTCTGGTTATTCTCAAGGGGAATAAAGAAGAAATTATCATCGTCCAGACTGAAAATGTGATCAAGCGTGATATCACGCAGACGGTTTCAGCAATCGGCAGTATTGATCCTGTTTTTAAGGTAGTAATTACACCGGAAGTTACCGGTGAAATCGTATCGCTTCCGGTTAAAGAAGGTGATGTTGTAAAAAAGGGAACAGTGCTGCTAAGAATTAAAGCTGATACCTATCTTGCCGCGAAAGAGCGCGCTGAAGCAAATCTTCAGTCAGCAAAGGCGACTTTATCAGCCAGGAAAGCAGAGCTTGATAAAATAACCGCTGATTATAACAGGGCAAAAGAGCTCTACGCAAAAAAACTCTCCAGTGATGCAGAACTTGAAGCAATTAAGAGCCAGTACCTCAGTCTGTCCTCCTTATATAACGGAGCGGAAGCGAACGTATTGCAGAGTGAAGCCGCAGTACGGGAAGCCGTTGAGCAGCTGAATAAAACTACCATTGTTTCCCCGATGGATGGAACGGTTACACAACTTAATGTTGAACTAGGTGAGAGAGTTCTTGGAAGCGGATTTTCTCAGGGTACAAATATCATGACGGTTGCTGATCTTTCGAATATGCAGGCAATTGTTGATGTTGATGAAAATGATATAACCCTGATATCGTATGGTGACACCGCAAGAGTAAAAGTTGATGCGTTTGGCGATCATGAGTTTCTTGGTGTTGTTTATGAAATAGGCAATAGCGCCAAACAATCCGGTTTCGGCACGCAGGATCAGGTCATTAATTTTGAAGTAAAAATAAAAATCTTTGCACAGGATAAAAAAATACGTCCGGGAATGTCCTGTAATGCGAATATAGAAACCGAAACCAGATTTCAGGTTATCAGTGTTCCTATTCCCAGTGTAACTGCCCGCGTTGAACAGATTCCGAAATCTGATGAGGAAGAGCCTTCACAACTGCAGGTCTCTACAAAAAAGAACGGAAATGGTGAAATGCCTCAGGAAATCGTATTCCTGGTATCAGAAGGCAAAGCCAAATCTGTAAAAGTGAAAACCGGAATCAGTGATGATAACTATATTGAAATTACCGAAGGACTGGCTGGTGATGAAGAAGTAGTTTCCGGAAGTTACCGTGCAATTTCAAGAGAACTTGAAAACGGTAAACTCGTTAAGGTTGAAAACAGAGACGGCGGCAAGAAAAAACCGGATAATAAATAAGGCAACATCATGAATATTATCAGTATCGAACATATCCGAAAGATGTATAAGATTGGCGACGTGGAAGTACATGCCTTGAGGGATGTTTCGCTGACCATCAGCAAAAATGAATATGTTGCAATAATGGGGCCATCAGGTTCAGGTAAATCTACCTTAATGAATATGCTAGGCTGTCTGGATACTCCGACTGGCGGCAAATATGATTTCAAGGGTAAAAATGTAAGCCTGATGAGCGATAACGAACTTGCTGAAATACGAAACCGCGAGATCGGATTCGTTTTTCAGACCTTTAATCTGCTTCCGAGATCAGATGCTCTTCACAATGTTGAATTACCACTGATTTATGCGGGTGTAGGAAGTGCTGAGAGGAAAGAGAGAGCACGGCAGGCACTTGTTGATGTTGGTCTGGCTGACCGTATTCATCATAAGCCAAATGAACTCTCCGGAGGACAGAGACAGCGCGTTGCTATAGCAAGAGCGCTGGTTACTAATCCCGCAATTATTCTTGCCGATGAACCGACAGGAAATCTTGACTCAAAAACCGGTGATGAGATTATGTATCTGTTTTCACAGATTCATGATTCAGGAAATACAATCATTCTTGTAACTCACGAAGAGTTTGTTGCACAGCATGCTGCCAGAATTATCCGCCTGAAAGACGGATATATCTCCAGCGATGAGTTTGTTGAAGCTCGAACTGTGCCCAAACTGAAAAACGAACAAACCATGCAAGATAGCTGATATGAAAAATCTAAAACCGCTGTTGTATGAATTAAAAGAAGGGCTTTTAATTGCTCTTCAGGCTCTCAGGGCTAACAAAGTCCGGTCTGTATTAACTATGCTGGGAATAGTTATTGGAATCACTTCCGTGGTGACCATGAGCACTGCAATACGCGGAATTGATAATTCATTTCAGTCTGGCATATCTGCCCTTGGATCCGATGTTCTGTATATTGATAAATGGGCCTGGTTTTCAAACGAGGACTGGTGGAAGATCCGAAACCGTAAAAACATGACTCTTGATGAGTTTCAGCAGTTCAGGCAGCTTGCCCAGCTTCCTATTGCAGTAGCTCCGGTAATTAATTCACGTCAGAATGTGAAATATAATGACAAAGTTGTTGAAAATGTATTTCTGAACGGTTCAAACGCCGATTATATAAAAACTACCAATTTTACTTTTGATCTCGGAAGATTTTATACAGAAACAGAGAGCAACGGAAGCCGTTATGTCTGCGTTATCGGCAGTGAAATAGCAAAGTCACTTTTCCCCATGGGAAACGGACTTGATAAAACGGTAAAGATCGGCGGTGTGAGTTACAGAGTTGTTGGTATTCTTGCGGAGCAGGGAAGCTTTATCCTTGGAGCATTTAACCCGGATAACCAGGTTTTTTTACCAATGGGTACCATCTTTAAACATTTTGCAAATGAGCAAAGAAACACCATCACTTTTAATGTTAGAGCAAAAGATAACGCAAGTATTGAAGATACAAAGATTGAAGCCGAAGGCATAATGCGGAAAATCAGAGGGCTTAAATCTGGTGATGAAAATGATTTCTCAATAAATCAGCAGGAAGGTTTGCTTGATAATTACAATCAGACGGTTGGCGTTATTCAGGTTGCCGGATTCTTTATTACCGGACTTTCATTGTTCGTTGGTGCTATTGGAATCATGAATATCATGTTTGTATCGGTTAAGGAACGAACCAAAGAAATCGGAGTCAGAAAAGCTTTGGGTGCAAAAAGAAGAACCATTCTTTCTCAGTTTTTGCTTGAAGCATCAATCATCTGCCTGTTAGGCGGCTTTATTGGATTACTGTTTGCGGTGCTGCTCAGCAGTCTTATAGACAGATTTATAACAACTTCTATTCAGTTCGAAGCAGTTACACTTGCAATAATGATTTCTTTAATAACTGGCGTGGTTGCCGGTCTTGCACCTGCATATTCCGCGGCTAAACTTGATCCGGTAGAAGCGCTGAGGTACGAATAATGAATTTTCAGGAAATTGTTTCAATGGCTTTTCAGTCCATCAGGGCTAATAAGCTAAGAACTTCATTGACCATCCTTGGTGTTGTTGTCGGAATTTTTTCCATTATAGTCATTATGACTATAATTACCATGCTGCAAACGACCATTGAGAGCGGATTTTCGCAGTTGAATAAAAATACGTTTCAGATTCAGAAATGGGACAATATCCAGATGGGGGGACCGGGATCCAGAAGAAGAGACAGAAACCGTCCGGATATCACCTATGAGGATTATGAACGGCTGAAAGAACTTTTAAAAACGGCTGAGTATATCGGGGCTGAGCAGTGGCAGTTTGGCAAGGTAGTAAAGTTTGGCAATAATGAGACAAACCCTAATATTCAGGTTGCCGGTATCACCCTTGACGCCATGAAGACAAACAACTGGAACGTTGAATTCGGCCGTGATTTTCGTGATGCAGATATTAATTATTCAGCAAATGTCTGTCTGCTTGGTAAGGAAGTGGTTGAAAAGGTATTTCAGAATGTCAATCCGATCGGTCAGTATGTAAAAGTTGATGGCTATCCTTTCCGTGTTGTAGGTGTCATGGAACCGCAGCCAAGTTTATTCGGCAGTTCAAGAGACAACTATGTGGTCACACCACTGACGACATTTCAAAGTATCTACGGCAGAAGAAGCAGATCAGTAAACATAACTGTTATGACTGCTACCAAAGCTGAGTATAATCAGGTGATTGAATCTGCAATTGGATATATGAGAACAATCCGAAAACTCGCCCCGGGAGAGGAGAATAATTTCCATATTTTTTCCAATGAGTCACTGATTGGCCAGGTCAACGAGATTACCTCAGGCATAAAAATCGGGGCATTGGTTATATCCGTTATTGCACTACTTGCAGCCGGAGTCGGAATTATGAATATTATGCTGGTTTCCGTCACGGAACGAACCAGAGAGATTGGTATCAGAAAAGCCCTCGGTGCAAAGCGAAAAAACATCATGCTGCAGTTTCTCTCAGAGGCAGTATTTCTCTGCTTTTTTGGAGGTATCATTGGCATAATTGCCGGAGTGAGTATTGGTATCCTGGCCGGAATGCAATTAAACGCACAGGTTGCAGTACCGGTTGACTGGGTTTTCATCGGACTGACCATGTGTGTAATGGTTGGAATAATATTTGGGACGTACCCCGCTTATAAGGCGTCCAATCTTGATCCTATCGAAGCCCTCCGATACGAATAACTAGCAATTTTGAGCAGGAATCCGGTATCTAAAACCGGATTCCTTCCTGTTTTTTACCTTACATTCCCCCTTACCTTTTTTCCCCTTTTAAGTATCTTTCGCAGGTGATTTCCCATACTTTGATTTGCGAATAGTCCTCATAGCATTATTTCTAATGAGTTTTACCCTGACCGCGCAGGAATTTAATTCCATTGCGCGGACAGACACTCTTCTGTTTAATCCTAAAAACGTATACTTACTAAAACATTTTAATATTATTCCCGAAAGCGAAATAATTACTCTGAGGGGAAGGGTCCTGAGCAGAACTGAATATCTCATGAATTATGGTGAGCTATCCTTCAGTCTTGCTGATTCTGTCATGATATCCGTATTTGATACATTATTCGTTTCATATTCCTCTCTGCTCATAACGTTAAAGCCTGTTTACCAGAAGAGGACACTACTTAAAAAATATGATGATATGCTCGGGGATTCAGTTCTTATTGCTGGCAGCGGGGAATTTGTAACAATTGAGGAATCAATCTTTGGCAAGGGGATACAGAGGAGCGGTTCCATTTACAGGGGATTTACTGTAGGTACAAACCGGGACTTCTCTCTGCAAAGCGGTATGAGACTGGAATTTTCCGGTTACCTTACCGACGATATTGAGATCAGCGCTGCACTCACCGATGAAAACACCCCGATTCAGCCGGAAGGGACTACTGAAAGTCTGGAAGAACTGGACAAAGTATTTATTCAGCTCAGGCATAAAAATTTTTCTGCAGTTTTTGGTGATTATGAGCTGCAAAAAAAGAATGGTGAGTTTGGAGGTATAAAACGAAAACTGCAGGGATTTTTAGCTGAAGGAGAATATGAGGGAAATTCTGCGTACTTTGGATTTGCCAGTGCCAGAGGTAAATTCCACTCGCAAAGTTTCTCTGGTCTGGATGGTGTGCAGGGCCCTTACAGGCTTTCCGGCTTAAACGGTGAAAGAGAAATCATTGTAATAGCGGGAACCGAAAAAGTTTTTGTTGATGGCAATGAATTAAAACGCGGGGAAATACACCAGTATACAATAGATTATTCTTTAGGTGAAATAACATTTAATTCACAATTTATAATTACCTCAGCAAGCCGTATTGTTGTTGATTTTGAATATACCGACAGAAGATATACACGAAATATCTTTTTAGCCGGCGCTCAATCAAAATTATCAAAACATTTTTCAATGGGAATCCAGTTTATCAGGGAAGGGGATGACCAGGACTCGCCGATTGATCTTTCATTAAGTGATTCTGATAAAGAACTGCTGCGTCAGGCAGGGGATGACCGTTTTATGGCTGTCAGATCCGGGGTTACAATAGCTGCACTTGATTCACTCGGATTACGGCGGGGTACGTATGCTGCAAGGGATACGACAATTAACGGTAATCCTGAAACTATTTACATATATAATCCTGGTGATACATCTGCGGTGTATAACGTCACTTTTACCTATGTTGGTGAGTTTAAAGGTGATTACCGGCGCGCAGGAATCGGTAATTTTATCTTTTCGGGAAAAGGATCAGGTGCATATCTTCCGGTTATTTTTCTGCCGCTGCCGGCTCTCACACAGAGCGGAAACATTACCGCGGAGTTAAACTTTAATGATGTAATAATTTCAGCAGAATTATCCGGATCACTTTATGACCGCAACAGATTTTCATCACTTGATGATAACGAAAACGGGGGATATGCGCGCAACATTTCCCTGAGATATACTCCTGAACCACTGAGCATTTTTTCGGATGGAGGAGAAACTGTTTCTCTCTTTTTCAGGGAAAGATATATTGAAGAGAGATATGTTTCACCTGACCGGTTAAATTCTGTTGAGTTTGAACGTGATTTTAATCTTATCGGGGCGGTAACTTCTGACGAGTCTCTGAGGGAGGGAAGGGTTCAATATACTCTTGGCAAGCGTTTTTCAAATCAGACCGGCTATTCTGTACTTACCAGAGGCAGGGATTTTTCAACTAACCGCCTTACCAATATTTCTGAATACCGGGACGAGTCTTTTGTCATCTCTTCGAATACTGATTATAATGCAACAACCTACAGTATATCAGAAGGTTACTGGTTAAAACAAAAAATAACATCTTCTCTCACCGCCGGAATCCTGCAGTTTGATTTTCCGGTATTGTATGAGGATCGTTCCGAAAAGAGGCCGGGGAGTGATTCCGTGAATAACAGTTCATTCCGATTTTATGAACTTTCTCCCGGACTTAAAATCTCACCGTTTGAAATTCTCACTGCTGGAATACACGTCACTGGCCGGACTGAATTTTCACCAATCTTCGGAAATCTTATCAAAGAATCTGTTTCATCGGGGTATGGAGGAGATTTACAAATAACCGGGGGAAGGCAATTTAATTCCATTTCCTCAATTACCTACCGGAAAAAAACCTTCACTGAGGAATTCAGACTGCTTAACCGGACTGACAATGATGTTCTTCTGGTGAAGTCATCAACCCGCTTCAGGTTGGCAGTTGGAGACATCGAGGGTGATATATTTTACGAAGGAACCACTAAAAAAACCACAAAACCTGAAAGAGTCTTTTTGCAGGTTGAAACCGGCAGAGGGAATTACCGGTACAGAGGAGACTTGAATAACGACGGGATAAAAGATGAGGGGGAATTTGAGCTCACAGCCTTTGACGGAGATTATATCCTGCTGACGGTGCCTTCTGATGAACTCTACCCCGTCATAACTTTGAATCTTCTTCCGCGTATTCGGCTGAATACGTTAAATATTGCTCATTTCGGAGGAATTGCCGGAAATATACTCAGTCAGTTTTCTTCCGAAACTTCATTCAGGATTGAAGAGAATTCAACTCTCACAGATTATGCTAAAATCTATTTGCTTGATTTTTCTGTATTCAGGGATCCTCTGACGACCATCAGGGGGATATATTTCTTTCAACAGGATTTGTTCCTTTTTGGAGGGAATAGTGATCTTTCTTTCCGCGGAAGATTTAATCAAAGAGAAAGTATGAACCAATTCAGCGGTGGTACTGAACAGGGATTTGGCCGCGAGCTGAGTATTCAGGCGAGTATAAGGTTGATACCGGAGATCAGTAATACCACCGAAATTTCCGCGTTGCATGATAATCTCTCTTCTGCTGCCGCCGTGAGCAGGAACCGGATGATCAGGACTGAGTCCTTTACCTCTGATTTTAGTTACCGGCCGGTCAGGAACATTGAAACTGGTTTTAAAGTAAAAGTTGCAAGAAGCGAAGATATCTACCCGGTCCAGCCAACCGTGCTTGATATTAATTCAATAACTTTACGAATTAATTATGCAATTACTGGCTCAGGAAGACTGCGTCTGGAAGCGGAACGTACGGAATTACTGACTCAACAGACACAAAATTATCTGCCTTATGAGCTGACCGGCGGGAATTCTGCCGGAAAGAATTATTTTGTAAGGTTTAATTTTGATTACAGGATATCACTAAACTTACAGGCGACGATGTACTATGAAGGAAGATCACTCGGAGGGGGAAGGTTTATTAATCTTGCCAGAAGTGAAGTAAGGGCCTTTTTCTGAGATGAAAGAAATAAAATTTATAAAGCTCAATCAGGAGAAGTGGAAAAAGATTGAAGAAGCCGCCAGTATAAAAGGCTCCGATACAGATAAGTTAGCTTCTTCATTTTTGGAAGTTACCGATGATCTTGCATATGCCCGGACATTTTATCCTGATTCACAGGCAGTACGGTATCTTAATGCCCTGTCAGCTTCACTTCATGAAAAGCTGTATAAATACACCTGGAATAAAAAAGGGTACTTTAAGAATTTCTTCTTAACAGAACTTCCGCTGGTTTTCTACTCCGCACGAAAGGAAATGGCCCTTGCATTACTACTCATGATGGTCGCAGTGAGTATCGGCGCTCTTTCAACCTTTAATGATGACTATTTTGTGCGCCTCATTCTGGGAGACCGGTATGTTGCAATGACCATGGAGAATATTGAAAAAGGGGACCCGATGGCAGTATATAAAAAGATGAATCAGGCGGATATGTTTCTTGGAATAACACTGAATAATCTGAGGGTTTCATTTCTTGCGTTTGCAGGAGGAATTCTGTTTTCTTTCGGAAGCATTTATGTCCTTTTTGTTAACGGCGTACTGATTGGTACCTTTTTTAGTTTTCTGTATCAGCAAAATGTTTTTGCTGACGCAATGCTGATCGTATGGCTCCACGGGACAATTGAGATAGCTTCAATTACCGTTGCCGGAGCCGCGGGTTTTGTTATTGGTAAGGGAATATTATTCCCAGGAACATATTCACGGGCAACGTCCTTTAGGGTCCGGTCAAAAAATGCGGCTCTGATGATCCTTGGAATTGCACCGCTTATCATAATGGCTGGTTTTATCGAATCTTTTGTAACAAGATATACCGGGATGCACTGGATTATTAAATTAACCATCATCGCGGCTTCCCTGATCTTTTCTGTAACGTACTTTTATTTTTATCCTGCCCAAATTGCAAAAAGAGTTAGAAATACGAATGAATAAAGAAATTAAACTAACCGGACTTCGCACGAACGATAAAATAATTTCAGAATCAATCAGCTTTCTCTCAGCTAATTTTAGGGTTCTTTTCCTCCCTTTGATTAAAATAACACTGCCGGTTCTTCTGATTATTATGGTAGCTGAATCGTATCTGAGTTTTAATTACTTCAAAGGAGGGAGTAGTTTGTTTGATTATCTGCTGGAGGGTTCATACTACTCAGCGGCAGGATCAGTTTTCTCATATATGCTTATTTCGCTTTTTGTTCTAAGCGGACTGACGCTTCATTACCGGGGTGAGGTCATATCTCCGGGTTCAATCATGCGAACTGTCAGAATCAGCGGGCTTCCTTTCCTTGTTTTGACCCTGTTGTTTTTTATCGCGGCGGCTTTTTCCGTAATCCTGCTTTTTGTGCCGGTTTTATTTCTTTATGTTCTTTATTCCATTGCAACGGCCGAAGTTGTGGTTGAAGAAGTTCCTGTTTTTAATTCAATTAGGAAAGCACATCAGCTCCTTAAGAGGAATTATTGGAAGACCTTCTGGCTGAGCATGATTTTAGGAATTATACAATTTTTTATGGGATTTGTATTTGAACTGCCTGCAACGTTTTTCCAAATATCTCTCAGTCTGCATGATGCAGTGAATTCACCTGGCTTTACGGACGTAATGATATTACAGCTGATTGAGCTGTCCAGCCGGTTTGCCTATCTTTTCTCAATAATTTTCTGGACAGGTATCTATATGCAGTATTTTAACCTGAGGGAAATGAAACAGGGTGATGTTCTTCTTAACCAGATTGAGCAAAAATTTGGTAATCATTAATAATCTGACGGCACATAATCCTGTGAGTTGCGGGTGATATTCTTATTGGATACAAAGTTTACCCTCCGTCTGCCGCCAAAAGAGGTGATGGATGAATATCTGAACAGTCCCAGGTATGTCTATGACCGTACTCCGGTGAAGCCAGACACCTTATTTGAACACATAGTCAGGTCAGTGATTGACTTTATTGACTGGATCTTATATTCAACCATTTTTGGAGAAAACAGCAATTATTATCAGATTGCTGCACTTCTGCTCATAGCAGCCGGGGTGTTTTATATCCTCAATAAAAAGATGTATTTGTTCACTGCAAAATCTGATTTTGCGGGTAACCAAGAATCTTCTGTTGATATTTCTGTGCATGAAACAGATACCGGTGATCTGGATAAACTTGAAGAAAAGTATCTTTCAGAAGGAAATAACAGGGGACTGCTTAGGGTACTTTACATTAAATATTTGCGCATTCTAGCCGAAAAAAATATGCTCCGGCTCGATGCTAAGAAAACAAACTGGGAATATGCCTCAGAATTACGTGATAAAAATCTGCAGGTAAAGTTTATCAAACTTACAATGATGTTCGAGAATTCCTGGTATGGCGGTTTTAATGTGAGTGCGAAGGAACTTGAGTATTTCAGATCTGAAATAAGTTCGGGGGCTGGTGTATGAATCGGTTCTTTAACAATAAGGTACTTTATCTTGCCTCGGGAATGCTCATCATTCTCTTATTGATTCTGAATTCAACACGGCCATCAGCAACAGACTGGCGCTTTGATTTTACCTCAGGAAGCACGCTCCCTTACGGGTGTGAAATCATTGAAAATAATCTTCCGTATGTTTTTCCTGATCAGCGAATTCAATACTCGTACAAAACTATTTATGAGTTTCCCGGAGATACCTCTGATTCTGATGCAGCATTCATTTTTGTGAATGATGTATTTGAACCGGATGAGTTCGATACAGACAGACTTTTAAGGCATCTGGAATCGGGGGGGATAGTATTTATTTCAGCATTTGAGTTTTCAAAGGATTTTCAGGATAAGACTGGAATCCGTTTCACCCCGTCTTTTCAGTTTTCACAGTGGGATTATATTACATTCGTAGATTCAGGTAAATCAACACCAGGAAATTATTCAGTTTCAAAATTCAATTATCCGCTAAGTTCTTTGAGTGGTGAAGCAGAAGCAGGTAATCTGGAGATTTATGCAAAGAATGATCTTGGTGAACATGTATACTTTTCCAAAATTTTCGGAAAAGGGAAACTCTATATCCATCTTTTTCCGATCGGGTTTACTAATTACTATATGACGGAAAAGGACGGTTATGACTTTGCGTATAAATCCTTCGCATATCTTCCGGTGAGTAATATTATCTGGGATGAATATTATAAATCGGGCAGAATGATGGTCAAAACGCCCCTCCGGTTTATTCTTTCTGAACCACGCCTGGCGTGGGCTTACTATATTCTGCTTATTTCCGCTGTATTATTTATCTTTCTCCATGGAAGAAGGGAGCAAAGAATAATTCCGGTGATTAAACCATTTATTAACTCCACACTTGAGTTCTATAAACAAACGGCTTTGCTTCGGAAAAAGGGGAATAAGGATTCCATTGTTATACTTTTTGATGCTTTCTCTGCACGGGTTATTTCGTATTACAGAATGTCAGGTGATATCTTCGCGAAAGAAAATATCTTACTGATTGATGCTGATAATATCCAGTCGGGAATTCTGTACCGGCAGATAGAAAAGGATTTTGAAGCAGTAAGGAAAATGGAAAAACCTGGGGATGCACTTTCCGGGCTCATAACAAAAATTGATAATTTTTATAAACTGACAGGTATGTATGCAAAAAGAAGATATCGTATTTGAAACTCTAGACCGGCTGAAGAATGAAATCCGAAAGGTAATTATTGGTCAGGACAAGGTGACGGAACAGTTAATTACCGGACTTCTCGCTGACGGCCATATATTGATTGAAGGGGTACCGGGTATTGCGAAAACCCTGATTGCCAAATGTATATCAAAATCTGTTTCGGCCGGTTTTAGCAGGATTCAGTTTACGCCTGATCTTATGCCAAGTGACCTGGTTGGGACCATGGTTTTTGATTCCGTGAAGTCGGAATTCTATTTCAGAAAAGGACCCCTCTTTTCGAATATTATTCTCATTGATGAGATTAACAGAGCGCCTGCCAAGACGCAGTCCGCGCTGTTCGAAGTCATGGAGGAACGGCAGATATCCGTTGACGGAACTACGTATCCTATGACACCTCCTTTCATAGTCTATGCAACGCAAAACCCGATTGAGCAGGAGGGTACCTACCGACTGCCTGAAGCACAACTTGACCGCTTTTTATTTAAAGTACTTATAGACTATCCGGCTGATAATGAAGAAGTACAAATCCTCAAGAACTATCAGTCTGCTTCGGCATCAGATAAACTGAGTCTGATAAATCCGGTTGTTGCCCCTTCTGATCTGGAAGTTCTGAGAAACAAAGTTGAGTCAATCTATATTGATGAGAAGATTGCCGGCTATGTTGCAGCCATTGTGATAGCCACAAGAAAAAGCCGTGATATAGTTCTGGGGGGATCGCCCCGTGCATCACTCTCAATCATGCGTTCAGCGAAAGCTCATGCGGTTCTGCAGGGAAGGCCGTATGTAATCCCGGATGATATCAAAGCAGTGGCTCTGCCTGCTTTACGACACAGGATTATATTATCACCCGAAAAGGAAATGGAAGGCCTGAAACCGGATGACCTTATACGTATGTTAGTAGACAGGATAGAAGTACCCCGCTGATGAAATCTCTTTCACAGTTTTATTTTACTATCCGTTTTTTCCTGCTGCTTGCGGCACTCGCTGTTATTTGGGTGCTGCTGTATGTTATAGATATGTCAATGTTCTGGGGGTATGTTTGTTCAGCAGTTGTTGCCACAGTTTTAACCGCCGAAGCAATCTACCTTTTTTTCGGGAATAGTCTGATATCTGGCAAAAGGATTCTGCCAGCCCGGTTTTCTAACGGGGATGATAATGTTTATCATATAATTATTGAAAATCTAACAGGCAGAAAAGTATTTATCACACTGATAGATGAAATACCGTCTCAGTTCCAGAGAAGGGATCTGAGACAAGATTTTACTTTAAATGAAAGAGAGATTAAAACTGCTGAATTCACAATGCGCCCTGTTCAGAGAGGCGAATATCAGTTCGGTCTTACAAGAATCTTTTTACATAGTCCGTTACGTATTTTCAGGAGACGATTCAGCTTTGGCCAGGAGGAGGTGGTAAAAGTGTACCCTTCTTTTCTCCATTTAAAGAAATATGAACTGACTGCGGTTAATGACAGAGTTCTTTTAAGCGGTATGAAAAAGGTGCGCAGGATCGGCCACTCGATGGAATTTGAGCAGATAAAAGACTACGTCACGGGAGATGATTTACGCAGCATCAACTGGAAAGCCAGTGCCCGGAGGAATAAACTAATGGTAAATCATTATACGGACGAAATATCGCAGCAAGTATATTCGGTGATTGATTGCGGCAGAGTAATGAAAATTCCTTTTAACAGAATGAGACTGCTTGATTATGCGGTAAATGCATCTCTTATGATTTCAGATATTGCCATGCTTAAACAGGACCGGGCTGGTATTGCGTTAGTTAAGGAAAGAAAAACTTCGATTATTACCGCGGAAAACAGCAGGAAGCACCTTCAGGATATTAATGATTTGCTGTATAATCTGACAACTGAATTCGGCGAATCAGATTTTGAATCGTTCTCTGCTTATTTCCTGACTAAAGTCCGGCAGAGAAGTCTGGTACTCCTCTATACTAATTTCGAGACAACAAGCTCTCTTTTCAGGCAGATTCCATATATCCGCCGGCTTGCACAGTATCATCTTGTCACAGTTATCTTTTTCCAGGATACTGAAACCGGTAAGGTTCTGAATGATTCTGCTTTTAGTCTTGAGGATCTGCTTCTGAAAGATACCATCCTTCGTTTCTCAGCAGAGAAGCTGAGAGTGGTTAAAGAACTTGAACTTCGCGGAATTCCTGCAGTGCTGACCACTCCTGAGGCGTTAAATACTGATGTGCTGAGCAAATATATCGAATTCAAAAAAAGGGGACTCATCTGATATGGATTCTAAGCGGAAATGAGTACCATACAGATTGAAACTCCGCAAAATGTGCGGATTGAATATGAATACGCATCGCTGGGCCTGAGAATAGCAGGTTGGTTCATTGATGCGGGATTCATCGCAGTGTATATCCTGGCAGTGTTTTATCTTATAGGCATCTTTGCGATGGGAGATTTAGCATATACAGCTGGGCTGCTGCTTTATATACCTCTCTTTTTTTATGATCTTATATTTGAGTATTATTTCAAAGGGCAGAGTCCTGCCAAGATGATATTAAAATTGAGAGTTATACGACTTGACGGTGCCGCACCATCCTTTGTATCTTACTTTATAAGGTGGATGACCCGGTTTATAGACATTTCTTTCAGTTTCGGCGGACTTGCTATCATGACCTATTTTTTCTCCGGGAAAGGACAACGACTTGGGGATATAGCCGCGGGTACGTCAGTGGTTAAAATATCAGGAAGAAATATACGAAATGGTATACGTCTTATTAATTTTCCTGCGGGTTACCGTGTTACCTACCCGGAAGTCAGATTATTGAATGATGAGGAAATCAGACTGATAAATGAAGTGATAAACCGCGTAACAACGGGTGTTCACAGACCGGAGGACTCGGGGATGTTGGAAAGGACGGCAGAACTTATCAGCAGACGGCTTGGAATTTCGCTTTCCCCGGACGCAGGTTCACTGCAGATTTTAGTAAGGGATTACTACTTTTTAGCTATTCAGGAAGATTAACTTTCAGTTCATCGGATCTTCTGAATCCCGTCTTTGCTATCAGGACAACAAACTCGCCTTTACTGATTTTCGATGGGAATGCGGCAATAAGTTCTCCCGGGAATCCCTCCCATGTTTCTTCAAACTTTTTTGTAAGTTCTCTCATGACCAGGATTAAACGGTCCGGCATAAATTGGCTTAGCTCGTTCAGCAGTTTTTCTATTCTGTGACTGGATTCAAAAAGCACAATGGTTGATTCAATTTCTGAGAGTTGTGTCAATTTTTTCTGTCTTCCTTTCTTAAGAGGAAGAAATCCTTCGTATAGATAAGAATCTGTTGGAATCCCCGCAATAGAAAGTGCAGCGGTAACCGAGGAGGGACCGGGGATGGCTGCTATCTCAATGCCGGCTTTTCTTGCAGCATTGACCAGCCTTACACCCGGGTCAGAGATTCCGGGAGTGCCGGCATCAGAAACCAGCACAGCGGATTGCACACCGGATATTCTCTCGATAATTTTGTCCAGATTCTTCGCTTCATTAAAGGCATTGATCACAATGAACTCTTTATGGGGAATCTCCAGATGACGGAGGAGAATGCCAGTTACCCTGGTATCTTCGCAAAGAATCAGATCCGCTTCCTTTAGAATCCGGATAGTTCTGAGGGTGATATCCTCAAGGTTACCAATTGGTGTGGCAGCAATGTAAAGCATTAAACTTTTAAAACGGAAACGGCTCCCTGTTAAAGGGGAGCCGCTCCATGCAAGTAGTATTAGTAATTAGTTTTTTGATGACATCAAATATAAAACATCCCGCATTATCTGCAAGCCCTTGTTCATATCCTCAGTATTAACCGTTAACGGGTTTCTGAAACGTATTGACTGGGTACCGCAGCCAAGGATAATCATTTTATGATTATAGAGGTGCTTTGTAAACTCATTTCTGAGGTCATGATGGGGGAAATCAAATGCACACATCAGTCCCAACCCTCTCACGTTTGAAACAAGATTAGGGAACTCCTTCTGAATATTCTTCAGATTATCCAGCAGATATGAACCCATATTTCGAGAGTTTTCGAGCAGATTTTCTTCCTTTACAACCTCAAGAATCTTTGTGGCTCTTACCATATCAACAAGGTTTCCGCCCCAGGTTGAGTTGATACGGCTGGATTTCCTGAAGCAATGGTCTTCAATATCATCAATTCTGTCTGAGACCATGATTCCACAAACCTGGAATTTCTTGCCGAAAGAGACGATATCAGGCATAACAAAATGCTCAGAGGCCCACATTTTGCCCGTCATTCCCATTCCGGTCTGAACTTCGTCAAACATCAAAAGAATGTCATTTGCATCTGCTATTTCACGGAGTTTCATCAGGAATTCTTTCCGGAAGAAATTATCTCCTCCCTCTGCCTGAATAGGTTCGAGAATTATTAAGGCGATATCATCCTTATTTGCTGCAATAGCCGCTTCGATTTCTGATATTGCCTGGTTCTCCAGATCAATTACATGACCCAGGTTATTCTCAAGCGGGAAGGTTATTTTGGGGTTTGTAACCCTCGGCCAGTCGAATTTCGGGAAATACTGAACTTTATTCGGGTCAGTATTAGTAAGAGAAAGGGTATAACCAGTTCTTCCGTGGAAAGCCTCCTTAAAATGAAGTACCTTGGTACCTTTTTCTTCTTTATAACCCTTTTTGAAGTTTTTCTTTACTTTCCAGTCGAATGCTACTTTCAGTCCGTTCTCAACAGCGACCGAGCCCCCTTCAACAAAGAAAAGGTACTTAAAATGATCCGGTTTGGCAATGGATGAGAAGGTTTGAACAAACTCCGCCATAAATTCGGTATAAATATCCGAATTTGAAGGTTTGTTCTGTGAGGCAAGAATCAGTTTTTCTCTAAACTCCGGGGTGGTTACGGCCGGATGATTCATTCCAAGTGCATTTGAAGCAAAAAAGGAGAAGAAATCCAGATATCTGTCACCTGATTTTGAGTCATAAAGCCAGGAACCCTGACTTTTCTCAAGATCGAGTACAAATTCAAAACCGTCAGCCAGCATATTTTTTGAGAGAACAGCATGAACCGCTTCTGGTTTTACCAATGAAAAGGGGGAATGATGCACAATTTCCATGTGAATACCTAAAAATTAAAAAATTTTGAAAAAATTACTGAGAAAAGAGAACTTAGGCGGAGATCAGGTAAGTTTAAAATACATTTTCGAATCTCGATACGAGATAGCTTCGTTTGCTGTATCTGTCAAAAATGTTTTTCATGTGTAATTTTAATGTAGTTGCAAAATTAAAGAACCTTTGAGAATTTTACAAGACAGTTGGGTGCCCGTCTTTTTCCCATTATTTTCAGTCTCTCAGAGGGTTTCCTGAAAGGAGCGGACCCTCTAATTTGGTATATTTACGGTTACTTTTTTCGATTTTTTTCATAGGATGATAATGGAATTCTTAAAACAATTAGGCATTAAAGACAAAAATTACGGTGCAGCTTCAGGGCTGAACTGGTATCAAACCACTGACCAGGGGGAGCTTAAAATATCCTCCCCGGCAACCGGCGAATTCATTGGTTCAGTTTATCAGGCAAGTGAAAAGGATTATTACGACCTGATAGAAAAAGGGAAGGCAGCTTTTAAGGTTTGGAGAAAACTTCCTGCCCCTAAAAGAGGAGAAGTTGTTCGCCAGATCGGAAACAAGCTTCGTGATTACAAAAAACCCCTTGGAAGCCTGGTTTCATTTGAAATGGGCAAATCACTCCAGGAGGGGATGGGTGAAGTGCAGGAAATAATTGACATCTGCGATTTTGCAGTTGGCCTTTCCCGCCAGCTCTACGGCAATACCATGGTTTCAGAACGCCCGAATCACCGGATGTATGATCAGTACCATCCCCTCGGTATTGTTGGCACTGTAACAGCATTTAATTTCCCGGTTGCCGTGTGGGGCTGGAATGCCATGCTGGCAGCAGTTTGCGGTGATGTTAATCTCTGGAAGCCCTCATCAAAAGTGCCCCTCAGCGCTATTGCAATTCAGAACCTTATTGCAGATGTTCTGAAAGAAAACAATGTACCTGAAGGAGTTTTCTCTCTGATTGTCGGAAGAGGCGCTACTATCGGTGAAAGAATGCTGGAAGATAAGAATGTACCTCTGGTCAGTGTAACAGGTTCAACTAGAGTTGGCCGTCATTGCGCTGAAGTAGTTGGTAAACGCTTTGGCAAGATGATTCTTGAACTCGGCGGTAACAATGGTATTATCATCACACCGGATGCAGATCTTAAACTGGCTATCCCGGCAGTAGTTTTTGGTGCTGTAGGAACCTGCGGACAGAGATGTACTTCAACCAGAAGACTCATCATTCATGAATCAATTTATGACAAGGTGAAAGAATCTCTTACGAAGGCGTATGCCTCATTGCGCATTGGCAACCCTCTTGATGAAAACAATCATGTGGGTCCGCTTATTGATAAAGATGCAGTTAAAACATTCCTCGCTGCTCTTGATAAAGTAAAGCAGGAGGGAGGCAAAATTCTTTTCGGCGGTGAAAACTTATCCGGTCCCGGATATGAATCAGGATGCTATGTAAGCCCTGCTTTAGTTGAAGCAGAAAATCATTATGAAATAGTTCAGGAAGAAACTTTTGCACCGATTCTTTATCTGATGAAATACTCAGGTGATGTAAGCCATGCAATTGAAATTCATAATGATGTGGTGCAGGGACTTTCCTCTGCGATTTTCACGAACAATATGCGCGAAGCTGAAGAATTCCTCTCAGGATGGGGTTCAGACTGCGGTATTGCAAATGTGAATATTGGAACCTCAGGTGCTGAAATCGGCGGTGCATTCGGCGGTGAAAAAGAAACCGGAGGCGGACGCGAATCAGGATCTGATGCATGGAAAGCGTATATGCGCCGTCAGACCAATACTATTAACTTTGGTACCACTCTGCCGCTGGCACAGGGTATTAAGTTCGAAATCTGATCTATATAATAACAATGCAGAGACACGCTTAAGTGCGTGTTTCTGCATTTATATATCTACACGTTATGACAGGTCACGACCTGTCACTACGATTCGAACACACCACCTGACAAAAAGCGAGATATCATTCTAATTTACTTCATCAATACCATTTTCTGTACAAACATTTGTGCGGATTGATTTTTCCCTTTAGTTTGGAAATCCATAACTGCATAATACACCCCGGATGGATATGATTCTGCATTCCACTCCATTCTGTAATTACCCGCTTCATGTTGTTTTTGAGTTAAAACAGCTGCAAGTTCACCCATTGTGTTGAAAATCGAAATTGTAACATACCCCGGCTCCCGCAGAGTATATTCGATCGTTGTAGTCGGATTAAACGGATTCGGATAGTTTGTCAGTAAAGCAAAACGATCAGGCGAAGGGCCTGAATCAACAGATAGTTCATTACTGTAGGAATAAGTGCCGTCAAAATCTGTCTGCTTAACGCGGAACCTGTCTCCATCAGCGAAATTTGTAACTCTGAAATAATAGCTGTTTGAACTTATGGCGGTTCCTTGTCCTTTAACCACTCCTAATGCTTCCCAGTTTCCGTCGGTAAGTTTTTCGACAGTAAAGAAATTATTGTTAGTTTCGCTCGCTGTTACCCATGAAAGCAAAAGTGAGTTCTTGTCAATGGTATAGGTAAAACTGGCGAACTCAACCGGTACGGGTTCAAAAAGCTGACCGCGCTTCATGAATATATCTGCAAGTACTATTCCATCTCTGACTCCTCCCGGAGTAAAAAATGCGGCAATATATCCGTTACCTTTTGCAAGAATGGCGGATGAATTTCTGGTAACGTATTGGGGCGGAATTTCATAAACCAGAGTAGTGTCAGAGAAAATTCCATTCTGGCCGTAAACAAGATAAAATCCCTTGCCTGAATTTGCAGATGAGGACTGATATATTACATAGACCCGCTGACTGTCATCCACTGCTATGTTCTGCATGCCTGATGGTCTCTGTCCCGGCGGAGTAAAAACAACCGGAGTGCTGAAAACACCATTTTCTCCTGAAGTATAATACATCCGTAATTCTGATTCGAGTCGGTAAACAATATGCACTTTATTTGTTTTATCAACGGCAACTTTACAGGTGGTTACGTTTGCTGTAACAGGTAAATTCACCTGGGTTACGGTGCCGGAAATATCATTGTAATAACGGAGCGGGCCGCCGAATACTCCGCCTGATTTAAGCAGAATATGCACTTTGCCATTGCTGTCAACATCAAGACTTGCATCAAAGTCTCCTGATGTTTCTGCTGCTGCTAAGAGAAGGGGAGATGAACTCTGACCGGTCCGTAAATCATGCTTTAAATAATAGGCATTATCAGGATCATTAGTAAAGGTAAAATACACTATATGCAGAACACTGTCCGGCCCTATCTTACTGTATGGAGTTGCCTTGTTCAAACCACCGGTTGAAAGATATACCGGCGTAAAGAAACTTCCTGAAATATTATTGGTGTACTTTAACTGAAACAGGCTGCCTGCATCCCGTCCGATAAAGACGATGTGCACTTTATTATTGTTGTCAATTGAAAGAGTGGAATAGTTGTCGTCTACGGTATTTGAAGAGATGTTGAGAGTATCGGAAAAGCCACCTGCGGTTTCATACACATAATAAATTTCTCTGCTGTTGCTGTTTGTTCCGGATTGCCCGGTGTAAGAGACATGAATTTTGCCGTTCTGATCAAAAGCGGCAAACTGCCTGTTATTGAAGAGATTGTTCGACGCAATTACCTCAAGAGGGAAGTTTATTCCCTGAGGTAATATAATAGCCGAGATGAGCAGTGTAAATGAAAAAAGCATGATCCGGGCGTTCATGTTTTTACTCCATTGTTATTTATGAATGAATGGTTCTTTCAAATATCTTATCAATATTCCTGAGAAGATTATCCGGATTAAAGATCTCTTCCAGTTCACCTTTTGTTATAAAACTCATTACTGATTCATCAGCACAGAGTTCATCTTTCATATTTTTGGATTCATCTCTCCAGACAGTCATGGCAGCGGTCTGCACGGCCTTATAAGCAGCTTCTCTGGTAAGTCCCTTTTCAACCAATCGCAAAAGGACCCGCTGACTAAAGACCAGACCCCTGGTTTTGTTTAAATTCTTCAGCATATTGTCGGGGTATATCAGAAGATTATCAATCAGCTGTATTGTCTTGGCAAGCATATAATCAAGCAGAATGGTGGAGTCGGGGATGATAACCCTTTCAACGGAGGAGTGAGTAATATCTCTTTCATGCCAGAGCGATATATTCTCCAGAGCGGCAGTTGCATTACCGCGCAGAATTCTTGCCATTCCCGCAATTCTTTCGCAGGTTATCGGATTTCTTTTATGAGGCATTGCACTCGACCCCTTCTGCCCTTTGGAGAAAAACTCTTCTGCTTCCAATACTTCGGTTTTCTGCAGATGCCGTATCTCCGTGGCTATTTTTTCCAATGTTCCTCCGATGATGGCAAGAACAGTTATATACTCGGCATGCCGGTCACGCTGCAGCACCTGAGTAGAAATCGGAGCCGGGCTCAGACCCATTCCTTCACATACATACTCCTCAACATCAGGATCAAGGTGATCGAACGTTCCGACTGCTCCGGAGATCTTCCCGAATGATATATTTTTTACTGCCTGTTCGAGTCGGACGATATTTCTTTTTGTTTCTTCATACCAGAGAGCAAACTTCAGTCCCATGGTTACGGGTTCTGCGTGAATGCCGTGTGTTCTGCCGATACAGAGGGTATTCTTGTGTTCAACCGCTCTTTTTTGCAGGCTTTCTTTAAGTGTGTGTAATTCTCTGAGGAGAATTTCACCGGCAGTTTTCATCTGATAGGAGAGTGCAGTATCAAGCACATCAGAGGAAGTCATTCCGTAATGTATATGACGTGAGGCAGGACCCACATATTCTGCAACATTGGTCAGAAACGCTATTACATCATGATTGGTCGTTTCCTCAATTTCGAGTATTCTTGCTATATCAAAATTAGCTTTCTCCTTAATCGTATCCAGATCTTCCTGAGGTATCTCACCTGACTGTGCACGCTTTTCACACGCAAGAATCTCAATACTGAGCCAGGTTTTATACTTAAAGTCATCTGACCAGACTGCGCTAATTTCAGGACGGGAATACCGGTCAATCATTTAATTCTTCTCCAGTTTCATTTTATAAGTTTCTGTTTTTCCGTCACGAAGTATGGAAAAGGTTACAGACTGGCCTGTCCGGTACTCCTGCAGAACACCTATCAGAGTTGTTTCGTTATCAATCTTATAATCATCAATCTGGATAATCACATCACCCGGCTTCAGACCTGCGTTATCGGCAGATGAGTTTCGTCGTATTTTTGTTATGATTACTCCTTTGGTATCATCCAGTTTGAAATACTTCGCAAGTGCTTCATCAATATTCTGAACAGTCAGTCCGGTCGTAAAGTCACGGTCAATTTTCCCTTTTTCCTTCAGTTCATCAATTATCTTTTTAACTTTATTGATTGGAATTGCAAAACTAAGTCCGATACTTCCCTGAGACTGTCCTGAGGTGAAGATGATTGTATTCATCCCGATAACTTCACCAAGTGAGTTCACAAGCGGTCCGCCGCTGTTACCGCCGTTAATAGCAGCATCGGTCTGAATCATATTCAGGTAGTAACGGTTTTCAACCCGGTTCAGGTTCATTCCGGTCGCGGAAATAACACCGACTGTCACTGTAGGTTTATTGTTAAGGTCAAAGAGTCCGAATGGGTTGCCGAGAGCAATTACCCATTCTCCGATGATCACATCATCAGAGTTACCGAGCGGAATAAATGGAAAATCTTCACCTTCTATTTTAATAAGACAAATGTCCGATACAGGATCACTCCCGACCACTTTCGCATTGTAGTGTTTTCCATTGGTCAGAGTCACCACAATTTCAGTCGCGTTTCCGGCAACATGATCATTGGTGAGGATGTAGCCGTTTGCTGAAATAAGAAAACCGGAACCCAGGCTCTTTACTTTCTGGGAGTACGTTCTGTCGCCGAAAAACTGACGGAAAAACGGGTCTTCAAAAAAGGGGGAGAAAAAGGGATCCCTGAACTGGCGGACTTCTGTAACGTTAATACCCACCACCGCGGGGCTGGATTTAGCCACTGTTTCAGTTATGATATTTCTGCGGGATTTCGAAATTTCATCATTTGCCCTATCCAGATCGGCAGTCCTCTGACTTTCCGTATAAACTTTATCGTCATCACCTGAAAAATTGCAGGCCGCAATGGGTATTATCAAAAAGAAGAAAACCGGGATAAAAAATGTCTTTTTCATCTGTCGAACTGAATAATTTTTGGGGAAATATGTGAAAATATGCCCTAAATATACAAAAATCTGAACCTCTGACCGGAATCAGGAGAATTCTTCCATTTTATAGAAAATATTTCTTAAAAATAGAATTGTATCCGGATGGCAGGTTAAAAAAAACAATTATTGTAGAGAATTTCAGCAGTTTAGTTGGATTTCTCAATAGGTAAAATGGCACGTGAATTGCTCAATTATATTAACGCAAACGAGGTTACAATGTTTCCTGATTTTTATAAAATATACCCCCCCAACGAGAAAAGCTCACTTATTCCATTATTGCAGGATACCCAGGATGTTTATGGCTATCTGTCTGAAGAACAGATGAAACTTATTGCCAGATATACTGCAATACCACTGAGCAGGGTTTATGGAGTCGCTACTTTTTACAATCAGTTCCGCCTGAAACCACTCGGAAAAAATATCATCCGGGTCTGCCGCGGCACTGCGTGTCATGTTAAAAACTCATCGGGTGTGCTTTATGCACTCGAAGTCCAGCTCGGCATCAAAGCAGGTGACACCACACGAGACAAGAATTTTACCATTGAAGTGGTAAACTGCATTGGTGCCTGTAGCATTGCTCCGGTAATCACCATAAACGAAGAGTATTATGGCAGACTTGCTGTAAAAGAAGTAGCCGGCATCATAAAGAAATTTATGGCAAAGGCGAATACACCCGCTAAAGTTGCTGTTAAAGCAGGGGAGGAAGCATGCTAAAGTTCAGTGAAAAATGCTGCGATAAATGCTGGCACGATACCAGCAATCCCTGCCCGATGTATATTCAGTGCTGCAAAGACGGCCCTCTCTGCCATCTTGATGACCATTGCAAAGCAAAATTTAAGGCACTCTCGGAGTATCAGTTATATAACGATATCGAAAATCCTTTTATCTTCATTGGTATGGGAACCTGCGGACTTGCTTCAGGTGCCGCAAAAGTTAAAGAAGCCATTGAGGCAGAACTTAACCGGAATGAAATTAAAGCGAATATCGTTGCAGTCGGATGTATCGGCTTCTGCGCAAAAGAAGTGATTGTTGATATAAAAATGCCGGGCGGTCCAAGAGTATCTTACTGCGAAATTACTCCTAAACTTGTTCCCGCTCTGATTAAAAGAACGATCCTTGAGAAAAAAATCTATCACGAAAAGCTGCTCGGCTCTCATGTGGCAGGAATTCAGGATGTACCCTTTATAGGTGATCATCCTTTTTTCAAACTGCAGAAGAAGGTTGTTCTGCAAAACTGCGGAATCATTAATCCCGATTCAATTGACGAATATATCGCCTGGGGCGGATTTAAGGCGCTGGATAAAAGCCTACGTCTGATGAATCCTCAGATGGTTATTAAAGAAATCCTGGATTCAGGACTTCGCGGAAGAGGCGGAGCCGGGTTCCCTACAGGAAAGAAATGGGAACTTGCCTCCAAACAGAAGAGCGATGACAAATATATAATCTGCAATGCTGATGAAGGTGATCCGGGTGCATTCATGGACAGAAGCGTACTTGAAAGCGACCCTTTCCGCGTGATTGAAGGAATGCTGATAGGAGGATTTGCCATCGGAGCATCTTCCGGTTATATATACTGCCGGGCTGAATATCCGCTCGCTATTGAGCGATTGCAGCGGGCAATTGCTACTGCTGAAGAATACGGCCTCATCGGAGAGAATATCCTTGGGAGCGGTTTCAACTTCCATCTTAAAATCAAAAAAGGTGCAGGCGCATTTGTATGCGGCGAAGAAACTGCACTTATCGGTTCCATTGAAGGCAAGAGGGGAATGCCAAGACCCCGGCCTCCTTTCCCTGTAGTCTCAGGACTCTGGGGAAAGCCGACGGTCATTAATAATGTTGAAACATTCGCAAATGTTGCGGCGGTTATTGAAAAAGGCGCTTCATGGTACAAAAAAATCGGAACTGAAAGAAGCAAAGGCACAAAAGTATTTGCGCTTTCAGGAAAAATTCAGAACACCGGATTAGTAGAAGTACCGATGGGTACTACTCTTGAGCAGGTGGTTTTTGAAATTGGAGGGGGAATTCCTGATAATAAAAAATTCAAAGCCGTGCAGATAGGCGGACCTTCAGGAGGATGTCTTCCTGAGTCGGTTATTAAAACTCCTGTTGACTATGAATCACTCAAAGAAGTCGGCGCCATGATGGGATCAGGCGGATTTGTGGTGATGGATCAGGATACCTGCATGGTAGATGTAGCGAAATATTTCCTGACCTTTATACAAAACGAATCATGCGGCAAGTGTGTTCCGTGCCGTGAAGGCACCAAGCGTATGCTCGAGATCATTGAAAGAATTCCTGTAAGCTATAAGAGCACAAAGGATGAAAAAGATGAACTGCACCGCTTTAAAGGTGTAATACATCTGCGCCGTCTTGCTAATGTGATCAGAGATACGGCACTTTGCGGACTCGGGCAATCTGCCCCAAACCCGATTCTTTCAGGACTTCAGTATTTCAAAGAGGAATATGAAGAGCATTTATATGAACGTCATTGTAAAGCCAGTGTCTGCAAAGACCTGCTGACTTTTACAATTGATAATGATATATGCACCGGATGCGGAATCTGTTTGAGGAAATGCTCGGTTGAAGCAATACTGGGAGAAAAAGGACAGGCTCATTATATTGTTGATGATAAGTGCGTGAAATGCGGCATGTGCCTGGATTCGTGCAAGTTTAATGCAATTACAGTGAATTAGAAGAATGGTAATGCCATGTTTGAAATGACAACAGAAAAGACGATTGAATTACAGATAGATAATATATCCGTTACGGCTAAAGACGGTGCAACAATCCTTGATGTCGCAAAAGCAGCAGGTATAGATATACCTACTCTCTGCCACATGAAAGACCTGATACCCGGCGGTGCCTGCCGTTTATGCACAGTTGAAGTTGAAGGTTACAAGTCCCTGGTTCCTGCATGTGCATTTCCTGCATCTGAAGGAATGAAAGTTATCACGAATAACACCAGAGTGCGCCGCGCAAGAAAAACCATCATTGAACTTCTTATTGAAGATCATCCGCAGGAATGCCTTATCTGCGTGCGCAACGGCAACTGCGAACTGCAGACTCTTGCGGCACGTTATGGCGTGAGGGAACACCGGTATTTCGGAGAATGTAAACAGCATGCTATTGATATATCAAGCCCCTCCATGGAGCGCGATCCCGCAAAATGCATTCTCTGCGGAAGATGCGTAAGAACCTGCGGTGAAGTTCAGAAGATTGGGGCTATTGATTTCGCGAACCGGGGATTCAGAAGCATAGTTACTACTCCGTTTAATAAAGGTTTGAACCAGAGTTCATCCTGCATACTCTGCGGGCAGTGTATTTTGTCCTGTCCGGTAGCTGCTCTGCGCGAAAAGAGTTCACTGAAGGAAGTGGTTAATGCAATTGAAGATGATGAGAAATTCACCATCGTTCAGATTGCACCGGCGGTACGTGCCGCTCTTGGTGAGGAGTTCGGACTTCCTGCCGGCTCAAATGTAACCGGTAAAATGGTGACAGCACTCAAACGCCTTGGTTTCTCAAGAGTGTTTGATACAAATTTCGCTGCCGATCTTACCATTATGGAAGAAGCAAATGAGTTTATTGAAAGAGTGAAAACCGGCGGCACCCTTCCTATGTTCACCAGCTGCTGCCCGGGTTGGGTGAAATATATTGAGCACTATTATCCTTCACTGCTTGGTCATCTCTCAAGCTGCAAATCACCTCATGAGATGGAAGGCGCAATTCTTAAAACCTATTACGCCCGTAAAATGGGACTGGCTCCGCATAATATTTATGTTACTTCAATAATGCCTTGCACCGTGAAGAAGTTTGAAGCATCGCGCGTTGAGCTTTCTGAGGAAACGCTCCCGGATGTGGATGCTGTGCTCACCTCGCGCGAACTGGCACGGTGGATAAATATTGCCGGACTCGATTTTGCCAATCTGCCCGAAAGTGAATTTGATAATCCGCTGGGTGAATCAACCGGAGCGGCTGCAATTTTCGGATCTACCGGCGGTGTGATGGAAGCAGCCATCCGTACCGCTCACTATATGCTGAAAGGGGAGAATATGGCATCTCCTGATCTGGAAGCAGTAAGAGGAAACGATCATCTGAAATCAGCTTCCGTCCAGATTGACGGTCTGAAGGTTAATGTTGCAGTGGTTAACGGTATCGGAGGTATTGCCCCGGTGATGGATTCAATTCTGAACGGTACCTGCGAATATCACTTTATCGAAGTAATGGCATGCCCGGGGGGCTGTGTAAATGGCGGCGGACAGCCGATCCGCAAAATTGAAAATAAGGTGGAAAAAAGGCGGGATACTCTCTACCAGCTTGATGCAAAAGCTGCAAAAAGAAACTCCCATGATAATGAAGCCGTGAAAGCCCTTTATTCTGAGTACCTGGAACATCCCGGAAGCCATAAGGCACACAAAATTCTGCATACTCACTACTCAGAGAGGGATTAAAAAAAAGCAGCCCGGGGTCTTAATTCCCTTTTGCAGGGAATAGAATGATTTTTGTAACTTGCAGTTTCACTAATCATAAAAGGGCCCCGGATGAAGCTTTCGCTACGCTTTTTATGACTGTATTTTGCTGCAGTATTTCTTTTAACCGGTTATCAGCTTAGAGGGCAGGATGACCCCTATTCAGATTTTATTGATCCTGTCAAATTCAGCCAGCAGTTTCATCCGGTTCCGCCGTTGGAGCAGATGGTTACCATTGACGGCTACGATAATTTTTATCTTGGTCTCTCCACGGCAGAGCCTCACGGCAGTCTGAACCCCAAAAACCCGAGACAATCCTTCACTGGCTGGAATATCAATGTTGCTTTCCGCTCTTATAACGGTTTGACCTGGCAGCAGTCCACTCCGCAGTTTGGTGTCTCCATGTCAGGCGACCCGGTTACTGCATTTGACAGTCTTGGCAACCTGTATTATCAGAATATGTTTGGCAGCCCGATACAGGGAGCCAAAGTAATGAAATCCACTGATAACGGAGCAACCTGGGGTCCATCTTTAACAGGAGTTTCAGGACGGGATAAAAACTGGATAGCCGCTGATCAGTCTGCAGGCCCGTATTCAAATTATGTTTATGGTGTTATGTCAGGCCCCAGTGCCTCAAGCGCGGGCAACTTCTGGAGAACAACCGATCTTGGTGCCACCTGGAATCAGACGGCGGTGATGAATACACAGCTTCTGCCGGGAATGATGGTTGCCGTAGGTCCTAATGTGGCAAACGGTAATAATATATCAGGCGGAGCAGTTTATGTGGTTACACATTCCGGATCAAACGCGGCTGGTATATATACCTTTTATGTGTCAACCGACGGCGGCGCGACCTTTACTCTTAAGTCAACCCAGACGTTTTCCAATCTTATCGGAACTGAAATCAGCGGACGCTCAACCGTACAGGGGATGAGAACAAGACCTTATCCCATGATTGCAGCTGATAATTCATGGGGGCAGTTCAGAGGACGGTTATATCTGGTATATGCTTCAAACAATCCGGCAGGCAACGGAAATAAATCTGATATATTCAGCAGATATTCAACCGATCAGGGAGCAACATGGTCTTCACCCGTTATCGTGAATGATGATCCTAATTCACAAAGCAATTTTCAGTTTTTCCCGGCGATCTGGTGTGATAAAGAAACAGGACGCCTTTTCGCAAAATGGTATGATACCAGACGTGTACCGACCAGCGACAGCATGGATGTATATGCATCCTACTCTGACGATGGAGGTGTAACATGGGCTCCTAATCAGAGAATTACGAACAGAACCTTTAAAATCAAACTAAGTACCAGCGGGTCTGCTCCTGCATATCAGGGGGATTATGATGCAATAACTTCGGTTGGAAATGTTTCACTTGCAATCTGGACTGATTTCCGCAATAATAACTATGGCAGTTATGTAGGGTATTTCCCTGACTATGCTCTTACCGTTACTCCTGAAAGCGCTCAGATGTATAATGCTGATGACTCACTCACTGTTTCGGTTAATATACCCAGCGTTAAACTCTGGAGCGATAAAGTTAAATTCACGGCAACACTTACCCCAACTCCTGTTTCAGGAAGTCTTCAGGTGATCTTTCCTCAGGGAGATTCTCTTATGACTTTCCCTTCCTCACTTCCGGTGAAGATTAAAACATCCGGTGAAGTTTCAACCGGAACATATACACTGGTGATCGAAGGAAGCGGACCGAACGGAATACCTGTTCACCAGAGAACGGTAAGTATTCTTGTTCAGCAGGTGATACCGGTTGAACTGACTTCATTCCAGGCAAAGCAGCAGGATAACAGCGTAACGCTTGAATGGATGACCGCGACCGAAACAAATAATAAGGGTTTTGAAATCGAAAGAAAAATCCAGACCGGCCTTATTACCGAAGACTGGCAGAAGATCGGATATATTGAAGGTGCCGGAACTGTTACAGAAACGCAGCAGTATTCATTTACCGACCGTGATCTGAATAAAGTCGGTAAATTCAGCTACCGCCTGCGTCAGATTGACTTTGACGGAAAGTTTAATTTTACACCGGAAGTATTTGTCAATATTGACAAACCAGTGCTGTTCGGACTCTCAAAAAATTATCCGAATCCCTTTAACCCTTCAACCCGGATTGAGTATTACCTTCCTGAATCAGCAGAAATGACTCTGAAAGTGTATGACGCTATCGGCAGGGAAGTAGCGGTTCTGGTAAACGGCTTTACCGAAGCAGGAAGACATGATATCATATTTAATGCATCAGGTCTTTCAAGCGGAATCTATATATACGAAATGAAAGCCGGCTCCTTCCTCGCAAGAGAAAAAATGAGCCTGGTCAAATAATTATGAATTATGAAGTATGAAGTATGAATTGTTAAAAAGATCATTTAACTTTTCACTCTTAACTTTTAACTAAAAAAAGCCCTGGTTTGCAGCCGGGGCTTTTTTGTTGGTGTATGTTGAGTGTAAAAATATGATGCCCTTGTTACTGAATTTGCAGCACTACTTTGAGGTTTGACTGATATAAAGCGTTCCCGGGACAAAAGATCTGGTGATTCCACAAATTACCGGGGATGGTAATCTTTTGCGAAAATCCTTCTGCTGATTCTGAAAAAGATTCCTCTATCGTTAGTAAATATGTTGCATATAATTCATTCATGCTCTCTATTTTTGCATTTTGATTTCTCTGTTAAATAGCTCAAATAACCCGGCATGAAAGACCATAACAAAGGCATTCTCTTTATCCTTATCTCAGCCATTCTCTGGAGTACCGGCGGACTGTTTATAAAAATACTTCCTCTTGATGCTTTCCAGATTTCGTTTGCCCGTTCGGTTTTTGCCGCGGGAATTCTGATGGTACTCTCAGGAAAAAGCTCGTTCAGGGTTAATAAACTGGTCGCCTTGAATAGTTTATTTTATGCCGGAATTCTCATCCTTTTTGTGGCAGCCACTAAGCTGACTACCGCGGCTAATGCAATTTTTCTCCAGTACACTGCCCCAATCTATGTTTTGGTGTTTGAACCTCTGCTGTTAAAAACCGGATTTAAGAGAAAGAACATCTATTCGGTGCTTATTTGTTTCTTTGGAATGGCGCTCTTTTTTCTGGGAGATCTTCAGCCCGGTCATCTTAGCGGAAATCTGCTTGCTCTACTGAGCGGAGTGGCATTTGCAGCTTTTCTGATCGGGATGCGTAAAAACGGGGAAGAGTATCAGAATTCAACGGTTATTCTGGGGAACATTCTTATAGCGCTTCTTTGCATCGGTTCTTTTGAGCCTTCCCTTATGTTTCAGCCGGGTAACCTATTGATGACTGCCTATCTTGGCATTTTCCAAATTGGTACGGCTTATTTCCTTTTTAACCTGGGACTTAAACGGGTGCAGGCAATCGAGGCATCACTTATTTCCATGATTGAGCCGGTACTTAACCCTGTCTGGGTGTTTATCTGGCATGGTGAAACCCCGTCCGGATGGGCCATTCTCGGCAGTTCGGTTATCCTGACCGGACTAATTATAAAAACTCTCTGGTTTGACCGCAGGGATCAAAAACCGATACTGGTTGAATGAGCCGGCTTAAGGGGATAATCTGAAAATAACCCATTCACCTGATTCGGATTTTTCGTAAAATAATCTGTCATGCAGGCGGGAAGGGCGCCCCTGCCAGAATTCAAAACTTTCCGGCAGTAACCGATATCCGCCCCAAAAATCGGGCAGCGGAACTTCTTTCCCTTCGTATAGTTTCATTGCTTCCGCGAATTTCTTTTCCAGTTCTTCTCTCGATCTTACCTTTTCGCTCTGATGAGAAACAAGAGCACCAATTCTGCTCTCAAACGGGCGGGAGTTAAAATATTCTTTTGATTCAGCACGGCTGACTTTGGTCAGGGTTCCGGTAATTCTGATTTGCCGTTCCAGTTCTTTCCAGAAAAAAAGAAGTGCTGCCCTGGGGTTTTTACTAATATCCGCCCCTTTACGGCTTCCATAGT
Organism: Ignavibacteriales bacterium; assembly: GCA_015709675.1. Taxonomy (NCBI): domain Bacteria; kingdom Pseudomonadati; phylum Ignavibacteriota; class Ignavibacteria; order Ignavibacteriales; species Ignavibacteriales bacterium. The sequence goes on along the minus strand of CP054182.1, from coordinate 2,905,253 downwards.
TCGTATAAAATACAAACCCTTCCTGGCTGATTCCTTTTAACAGAACGATTCTTGCTGATGGAGCGCCTGAAGAATCAGCAGTGGCAAGGGTCATTGCATTAGGTTCATCAATCTGGGAGTCAACCGCCTCATTAAACCAAAGGTGAAACATTTCAAAAGGATTGCGGGCAGCTTTGGTTTCGTCCAGGTCAGCCCTGCTGTAATTACGCCTCATTGCGGCAATATCAATTTCCATCACAGTATTCTGGTTATTTTTTTTATTTTTGATGTCCATTATAATAATATTTCCGTTTTGATTTGAGGGCTTAACAGGCGGGAACAAACGGACTAAAGAGGCGATTTTACAAAGTTTAGATGTGTATATGAAACAGAAATTAACTCCGGAACAGAAACAGGAAATCGAGAAATTCGGTGCCAATTCTTGGTATCTTGAATATCTGCAAAGTGATTCCTTTACTTCAGATGCTGCCTTACCGCAGGAAAAAGCTTTTACCGTAACCGAAACACCAAAAACCGGGAATGGCAACGGAAATTATACTTCCCCGGCAGGTGCAGTCCCTCCTCAGGGGAAGACAGTTAATTATCCTCAGGGGAACTCAAATGATACTCTGAAACTTCTGGCAGGTGCTCCGGCCCGTATTATTGATAATATGGAATCCAGTCTGGCGATTCCTGTCGCTACTACCCAAAGGGTAATTCCTGTTAAACTGCTGGAAGAAAACAGAATTCTTATTAATAATCATCTTCAGAAGCAGGGCAGGGGAAAAGTATCATTTACTCATCTGATTGGGTGGGGCATTATCAAATCCCTGAAGAAACATCCTGCTCTGAATAATGCTTATACCATAAAAGATGGGAAGCCGCATCTTGTTCAGAGGGGAAGCATCAATCTTGGAATTGCCATTGATGTTGAGAAAAAAGACGGCAGCCGGTCACTGCTGGTGCCCAATATTAAAAATTGTGATACGCTTGATTTCGCCGGATTCCTCAATAAATATGAAGAATTAGTAAAGCGCTCCCGCACCGGGCAGATTGACCCGGCCGAGTTTGCGGGTACAACGATTACTCTTACCAATCCTGGCACACTTGGAACGGTTGGCTCAGTACCCCGTCTGATGTTGGGGCAGGGTGCAATCATAGCAACAGGTGCAATTCAATATCCGGCAGAATATCAGGCGATGTCTCCTGAGACGATTTCCACTTTGGGAATCAGCAAAGTACTTACGCTTACCAGCACTTATGATCACAGGATTATCCAGGGAGCTGAGTCAGGGCTCTTCTTAAAGGAACTGCATGAACTGCTGCTCGGTCAGAATGGTTTTTATGAGGAGATTTTCGAATCACTTAAAATTCCTCTTAAGCCCAGCACCTGGGAAACTGATATACAGCCGAGAGGATATAATGATATATCCAATCTTTCAGAAACTGAAAAGCAGGCCAGGGTACTGCAGCTTATTAATATGTTTCGCGTCCGCGGCCATCTTGTCGCAAGTATTGATCCTCTGGGAACAAAGAATATATACCACTCAGAGCTTGACCCCTCATTCCACAAACTTACCATCTGGGATCTTGACCGCCAGTTTATCACCGGCGGGTTCGGCGGACTGAAAACAGCAACCCTGAGAAAAATTCTGGATATCCTGCAGAGCACCTATTGTGAGAAGATAGGCGTTGAATATATGCACATTCAGAATCATGAGGAAAAACTGTGGCTTCAGAGTGTGATGGAGCCGGTGCAGAATAAACCGGCTTTTTCTAATGATGTAAAAATCCGGCTGCTGCAGAAACTTATTCAGGCGGAGGGATTTGAACATTTTATTCACAACCGGTTTGTAGGGCATAAGAGATTCTCCCTTGAGGGCTCAGAGACGGTAATCCCTGTGCTTGATTATATACTTGATCTTGCCTCACAGGAAAGTGTTGAAGAAATAGTTCTTGGCATGGCTCACAGGGGCCGTCTTAATGTTCTGGCGAATATTATTGGTAAAAGCTATGAATCAATATTCTCAGAGTTTGAAGATATTATTGATCCTAATTCCTATCAGGGTTCAGGTGACGTAAAGTATCACCTTGGTGCATCCGGTATGTATAAAACCCTGAGCGGAAATCAGATTGGAATATCCATTGCATCCAACCCGAGCCATCTTGAGTGGGTGAATCCGGTTGTGGAAGGTATCGTAAGAGCAAAGCAGTCCAGATTAAACGGTGATGCTGAGAGCAAAATTATTCCGCTGCTGATTCACGGTGATGCTGCATTCGCAGGGCAGGGAGTAGTTGCCGAGACATTTAACCTGTCACAGTTAAAAGGATACCGCACCGGAGGAACGATTCATCTGGTAATTAATAATCAGATTGGCTTTACTACAACTGCTGAAGATGCGCGTTCATCGGTCTATGCAACAGATGTTGCGAAGATGGTTCAGGCGCCGATATTTCATGTGAATGGCGACGATCCTGAGGCTGCTCTCTGGGTTGCTAAAATTGCGTATCTCTACCGCCAGAAATATAAAAAAGATGTGGTTATTGATCTTCTTGGATACAGAAGGCACGGACACAATGAAGGTGATGAACCCGGATATACTCAGCCGCTGCTCTATGATAAAATCAAATCGCATCCTTCCGTTGTAAGTATATATTCATCCAGACTGGTTAAATCCGGCCTGCTTGATGAGACTTCAGCGGCTGGAATGAAATCATCATTCAGTGAAACCCTGAGCAATGCCCTTGATAAAGTAAAGCGGAAGCATATTGATTTCAAAATTGATGTGCCGCTAGCAATCTCGAAAGAAAAAATCCGTTCATTTAAACCCACGCATAAAACGGCGGTAGATGAACAGACGCTTAGAGAAATTATAGCCAAGATTTCTTCCGTCCCGCCTGAATTCCAGCTTCATCCAAAGCTTAAGAAGTTTTTGGAGAAGCGGGCGGATCTTGCCACCGGAAAAGAATCAGCTGACTGGGCACTAGGCGAAGCGCTGGCATTTGCTACCTTGCTGAAAGAAGGAATATTTGTCCGGCTAAGCGGTCAGGATGTTGTCCGTGGGACATTCAGTCAGAGGCATCTCGGTTTAACGAATATCAAAACAGGAGAAGAGTATCTTCCGGTTAATCATATGTATCCTGATCAGGTGAAGATGGAGGCATATGATAGTCTTCTTTCAGAAGCGGCAGTGCTTGGATTTGAATATGGCTTCAGCACCGCGGATCCTCTTGCGCTGGTTATCTGGGAAGCGCAGTTTGGCGACTTCGCAAACAGTGCGCAGGTTATCATTGATAACTTTATAGTTGCCTCTTACGAAAAATGGCATGTACCATCAAATGTAGTACTGATGCTTCCGCACGGTTTTGAAGGACAGGGTCCCGAACATTCAAGTGCAAGAATTGAAAGATTCCTGATTCTATGCGCGCAGGATAACATGGAGGTATGTAATCCGACAACTCCCGCACAGTTATTCCATTTATTGAGACGGCATGTAAGAAAAGGACTGCTTCGTCCGCTGGTGATAATGACTCCAAAGAGTCTGCTGAGATTACCTGAAGCCAAATCTGAATTCCACGAATTCACAACCGGCACTTTTGAAGAAGTGATTGATGATAAATCTGTGAATAAGGAAAAAGCGAGCAGGGTAATACTTACATCCGGCAAGGTATATTATGAACTGGTCAATTACCGGAAAGAGAAGAATCATGAGGATGCAGCGATAGTCCGTGTTGAGCAGTATTATCCTTATGATGATGCCGGAATGAGAGAACTGCTGAAATCCTATCCGAAAGCAAATAAAGTTGTCTGGGTACAGGAAGAACCAAAGAACATGGGTGCCTGGAATTTCCTCCATGGCAGACTGCTTGAAGATCTTTTCGACGGCCAGCGTTTGTTCTATGCAGGAAGACCAGCAAGTGCAAGTCCGGCAGTGGGTTCGTCCAAACTTTCACGTCAGCAGCAGGATAAATTAATTTTTGATGCATTTAACTGTTGAGAATAATCCGGTGGTTAGATAATTTTGCAGAGTGAATTGCGAGTGTAGCTCAGTTGGTAGAGCATTAGCTTCCCAAGCTAAGGGTCGCGGGTTCGAATCCCGTCACTCGCTCAAAAATTACTTGCAGAATATATTCCGAAACCATATATTTCTAATCTGTTTTCGAAAAAATAAGGGGGCTTAGCTCAGTTGGTTTAGAGCATCTGCCTTACAAGCAGAGGGTCGGAGGTTCGACTCCTTCAGCCCCCACAAGAAAGAAGATTCAGCCTCGGAGAAATCCGAGGCTGTTTTGTTTTAAAACGGTCAACTCAGTTGGTTTAGATCCCGACCCGTCGGGACTTACAAGCAGAGGGTCGGAGGTTCGACTCCTTCAGCCCCCACATGAAGATTCAGCCTCGGAGAGATCCGGGGCTGTTTTGTTTTAAATTGGGTTCATTAAGTTGGTTTAGATCCCGACCAGTCGGGACTTACAAGCAGAGGGTCTGAGGTTCTCCCGAAGGGATTCTGCTAAGACTCCTTCAGCCCCCACAAAAATTCAGCCTAGGAGAAATCCGGGGCTGTTTTGTTTTAAACAAACTCAGTTGGTTTAGATCCCAACTTGTCGGGACTTACAAGCAGAGGGTCGTAGGTTCTCCCGAAGGGATTCTGCGAAGACTCCTTCAGCCCCCACAAAAATTCAGCCCTGGAAAAATCCGGGGCTGTTTTGTTTTAAATAAACTCAGTTGGTTTAGATCCCGACTCGTCGGGACTTACAAGCTGAGGGTCGGAGGTTCTCCCAAAGGGATTCTGCGAAGACTCCTTCAGCCCCCACAAGAAGATTCAGCCTCGGAGAAATCCGGGGCTGTTTTGTTTTAAAACGGTCAACTCAGTTGGTTTAGATCCCCGACTCGTCGGGACTTACAAGCAGAGGGTCGGGGTTCTCCCGAAGGGATTCTGCGAAGACTCCTTCAGCCCCCACAGGAAGATTCAGCCTCGGAGAAATCCGGGGCTGTTTTGTTTTTGTTGAGTTAGCTAAGTTGATTAGCGCAGCTGACTCATAATCAGCGGGTCGGAGGTTCTCCTAAGTGATTCCTGCGAAGACTCCTTCAGTATTAAAAAATTAAGGTTTCATAGAACCTCGTTTTTTATTCGTTATGGTAATAACTACCTATTTTCTTCCGGACTGGCATAAAATGTGTTGGAGATTTCCATGTTGTTTTGCTTCTCAAATGAGAGAATTACACCTGAAGAAGCAATAACTGCAGCAATCACTCATTTATAATCGCTTTTGTGAGGTTATCATGTCAGAGTTGTTCAAAATATCAGCACAGGGGATTAATCCGGATCTTTCATCTTTTAACGGCAGCTATGATGAGGTTAACCTGGGAGAAAAGACTTTCGGGGAAATTCTTGATCTTTTGCTTCGGTTCAAAAAAATTCCGATACCACAGACTGAAGGAGATTTTTGCTTTCCTAATTTGATTATTCAATCCGGACAGAAAATCCTGCTGACGCTGACTCCGGGTGACGGTAAACTGATCGATAATGATACGGGCACAGATATGTCACTGGATGCAATTGAAAAAGTTCTTCTTACCGGCGAAAGGTCTGACAAAAGAGAAAGACTTCAGCAAAAAATGAAAGAGATAGGTGAAAGAACTGCTCTTAAACCTGAAATTCTGCCCACCGACAGAGACAAAGTAAGAAAGAACAATATTGATACAGGACCCTCTTCTCCGCAAATTTCACTGACGGTTTGGAAAAGCTCAGGCTGGAAAGAGTTCACGTATTATTTTCCTATTGTTACGGCGCTTTTCTCATTCCTGATAGGATTGCTTGTCCTGGCTGAAGGACGAGAAGGAGATGTTGAAATGGTTCCTGTTTTCTTTATCGTAGGTGCTGCATTGCTTCCTTTAATTATCCCATTAAGAAAACTTGGAAGACACGAATTCCGTATGGGGGTTGACTGGAAAACAAATACTCTCTGGTGCTGGCGTGCGAATAGGGGAATCACCGGTTTTGAACCCGATGCAAACCGGATACGCGGTTTTGGAGCGGTTGATTCCACAACAAGAAAATTCAATTATCAATGGCTGACAAATAAATCCCAAGCAATGTACCGCATTGATAAAAGTTATACAGTTGTGATGCAAAGAATGAAAACAGATAATTATTTCCCGGTCAACGGCAGCAAACTGGCAACGGCTAAGGAGGCAGCTGAAATTATTGAAATGATGAATAAGCTGTGGGAATCACAGAAAAGCTGAAATGCTAATGTTATTTTCCGGACACAGATGAGAAACTACGAGGTGTGAAATTCAGCGGAAAGGAGTATTTTAGCTTTATTTGAATTTTTGAAAGTTTTGCTCAATAGCTTATGATTGTAAAGGAAAACCATCTGAGAAGGATGGTTAAGGATGCTATTTCTCTAACAAATGGCAAGTCTCACTATTTCATATTTACTGAGACTGATATTACTGGTTTGTTTTCTTCTATTGCCGGACAAAAAGAAATGAATCCTGAATCACCGGGTTTAACAGGATATTTAGTAAAATCTCTCGCTGATACTCTCATGGAGTTTCCTGAATTAAACTGTATGAGAAAAGGGGAGGATACCATTTACCGGTTCCCTAATATTGATGTATTCATGCCGGTTGAAAAAGAAACGGAAGGTGAGTACATTATTTACCCTTCAATTATAAGATCGGCTGAAAAGATGACTCTGGAAGAAATCAACAAGGCCATTCAGTATTTCAGAAGCAGTGATTTTGAGCCATTGATAGGAATTGAAAAGTTGTTCCTAAAACTTCCGGCATTTTTGAGAAGAGCCTATCTCAGGCATTCCCTAAGATCCCATGATCGGTACAGGACTATTTTCGGGACAACATCATTCAGCAGTGTAGGGAAGGTATCTAATGAAAGGATGTGGCCGGTTGGGAACCCCCTGCGATGTCTTGAACTTTATGCAGGAAATACCGTGGAAAACACCGACATAGCTGGCAATAAGACCATAAAAATCAACCTGGTCTTTGCTATTGATCATACCATTGCGGATGGCGCTTACGGGCTGAGGTTTATTAGTAACTTTACTGCACGATTGCAAAATGCGGCAAATAATTAAGGTAGAATTCTGCATTTTTACGGGAACTTTTACCATTTGAAATCGTATAAAAAACAGGTTCTGCCGAAAATTTCTTCATTTTTATTTGAAAATATGAGAAAATGAGTGTAAATTTCGAATTCAGTTTTTGCGGAAGTGGCGGAACTGGTAGACGCGCACGTTTGAGGGGCGTGTGGGGCAACTCGTACGGGTTCAAGTCCCGTCTTCCGCACCAATTCTTAAATACATCTGAGGATTCCTAATGCTCAAGAATATTTCTTCCCTTTTCACCGTCTTTGCCGTTTTATTTACAATCTCTCTCTCTGCTCAGCAGATGAATCCGGATGCTGCCCGTCTTTATAATGAGGGTAATGATAAAATGAAGGCCGGTGACTATAATGGTGCCATTGCAAGTTTTGACCAGGCACTGGAAAAAGAGAAAGATTACAGGATTTACTATCAGAAGGGTATTGCTCTTCGCCGCGCAAATAAAGTGCAGGATGCAATTGCTTCCCTGAATGAATGCCTCAAACTGAAGCCGGATTTTGATCTGGCTTACAATGCCCTAGGATCAGCTTATTTTCAGCTCGGAGATTATGCGAAAGCAATAGATAATTTTGAAAAAGTTGAGAGTCTCTCCAAAAATGCAACTCTCAAAGAGAAAGTAAAGGAATCCCTCTCAAGCTCCTACACGAAGCTTGGGTCCTCAAGTATGGCTGATGGCAACTATGAGAAAGCCATTGAGTACCTGACCAAAGCAACTGCTTTAAACAATTATGACGCTGCCTGGCTTTATTTAGCTCAGGCCTACAACGAAATCGCAAATTTTGACAAAGCTATTGAAGCTGCAGAAAATGCCATTAAACATAAGTCCAAAATAAGTACAGGTGGTCCTTACTATTATATGGGCTTAGCATACAGAAATAAAGGTGATAAGGCCAAAGCTCTTGAAGCTTTTAATAAAGCCAAAGCTGATGCCACTTACCGGAAAAACGCCGAATACGAGATATCACTCTTAAAGTAAAGAATTAAAAACCCTCGTCAGCGAGGGTTTTTTTTTAGAAATTCAGTAATACTCAAAGAGAATTATGATCAGGTTTGCAGGTGTTTTTTTCTTGCTCTTTATTCTGTCCGTTCAGCTCCATTCTGCCGGAACTGAATATCAGGAAGCAATGCGTAATTATAACAATGGTTTATATGGCCGATCTGCTCAGATTTTCAGGCAATACATAAATTCTATTCCCTTTGATCATCCTGACAGGGAAACCTCTCTCTACTTTTTAGCAAAATCCAAATACTACCTGAATGAGTATGCAGAAGCTGCTGACCTCTTCGCCCGGTTTATAAGAGAGTATCCGCTCTCCTCACGTAAGGAACAGGTATATAATAAACTGGGGCTCCATTACTTTGAATCCGGAGAATATTCACGTTCACGGGAACTGTATTACTCGTTAATAAATGAATTCCCCGGCAGTGAATATAGCGGTTCGGCTCAGTACTGGATCGGAGAATCCTTTGTTCATGAGGGTAAATTTGATGAAGCTATCAGTTACCTAGAGAATGCTATAAGTAGCAGGGCGGGGAATAAATACCGTGACTTTGCCATTTTCTCGCTTGCTGGTGTTTATGAAAGAAAAGGGGATTATAAATCAGCTGTAACCTATTACGATGAGCTGATATCATTTTACCGGGGAAGCCAGCTGCTTGCTGCAGCCCAAATCCGGATTGGTTATTGTTATTTCAGACTGAAGGATTATGATGCTTCAATACTTGAATTATCTAATCCTAATATCGGTACCATGGATTCAGAAAAGCAGGCCGAGGCTCTTTATCTTCTGGCAAACGCTATGTATCACACCTCTGATTATGAGGGTGCTTATAAGATTTATGCTGATATACAGAATAAATTTCCATCGGTATCATTTATCCGTGATTTGCGTTATGCCTTTGCATGGACCAATTTCCGGCTGAAGAAGTATGCTGATGCTTATAAGTTTTTTAATTCTGTCTCAGAAACAGAAGATAGCATGGGAATTGAAGCATTTTTCTGGAAGGGAGAAGCAAAGCGATATACAGGTAATCTGGCAGAAGCGCTCAAAATCTATGAACAATTTCTGTTAAAATTCCCGAATTCAGAAAAAGTTCAGGGTGTCAGATATCAGCTGGGGCTCATCTCCTATTCAGATAAGAAATATGAGCAGGCAGTAAAATTTCTTGTGGGCTCGGTTTCAGGCAAGGACCGGGTCATCACAGTTAAATCGTATATCCTGCTGGGAGAAATTGAACTTTACAGAAAAAAATATCAGCTTGCTGATAACTATTTTGCCTCAGTCATTTCGATGAATCCTGCCGATATTTCACTTGTTTACCGTGCCCGGTTGGGCAGCGCTATATCATCCTTCCATCAGGAGAAATATAAAATAACCTCTGATATTCTTAAACAGATCGAAAATGATGACCCGAATTTTGAGTTTGAAAAGGTAAGCTTTTTCCTTGCGGAAGCATTGTTTAACCAGGGGAAGTATAAAGATGCAATTGCTTATTATAATAAAATAAGCACCGAAGATAAGCAGTTCGGCAACTTTGCTCTTTACGGCAAAGCATATGCATATTATAATCAGGCAGACTACAAAAATGCTGCTTTTCTCTTCTCCGATTTTCAGAAGCTGTTTAAGAATGATGAAAGAGCTGATGATGCTTTGCTCAGGCTGGGTGACAGCTATTTTGCCATCAAGGATTATGATTCCGCGGTAAGAACTTACCGGGATATTCTTGTGAGAAAAAGTAAATCCGTCCGGGCGGATTATGTGAGTTATCAGCTTGCTCTTGCTTATTACCGGGCGGGTAAAATTAAAGAATCACTTACCGAACTTAATTCAGTCTCCGCGCTTTATTCCCGAAGTGAGTATGGTGAAAATGCTGTCTATCTTGCCGGCTGGATTCATTTTCAACAGGGTAACTATAGCGCCGCCATAGACAAATATCTTCTTATGCTGAATACCATGCCTCGCTCACGGCTTATTCCTATGGTGCTTTATTCCATCGGTGACTCCTACTTTAACCTGGGAAGTTACGATTCATCCATCGCTTATTACAGCCGAATCATAACCTCTCATGCAGGAAGTTCCTATTTATTTGACGCAATAAATGGTATACAGTATTGTTATATAGCAAAAGGTGATTTAGCAGGCGCCGCGCAGATTATTGACCGTTATGCCAGACAGTATAAGGCAAGAGATTTTGCAGATGAATTATTCCTTAAAAAAGGAGAGATTTATTATACAAATGCTGATTATCAGAGTGCAATAACGTATTACAACGAATTTATTGATTTGTTCAGCGGTTCTCCGCTCACCGCGGATGCATTCTTCTGGATTGCAAAAAGTTACCGCAATACCGGAATGGTACTGGAAGCAAAGCAGACATTCAGGGCTCTGGTTGACCGTTACCCTTCGGCAGAAGTGACCGTTTCTGCTGTGGTGGAGCTTGTATCTCTTTATCAGGCAGATAATAATAACGGAGAAGCACTAAAAGTGATTAACTCCGTCATGAGTAATTTTACCAAAAGTGCCAGATATCCTGAACTGCTTTACACAAAGGCTAAGCTTTTGCTTGTGATGAATGATATAGGAGGTGCCTATGACCTTTTTGATGAAACCTCAGTATTTTATGCAGATAATCTGTTTGGTGATAAGTCAAAGATTGAACTTGGCCGTCTTGAAATGATGAATAAACGTTATAAAAAAGCTGCTGAAGTTCTGCTGAAAGTTACTTCGAAAAGAACGGATGACCTTGCAGCTGAAGCACAGTATATTCTGGGGCTTGTCTATACCGCAGAAGGGAGAAGCAGTGAGGCAGTTACCGCGTTTGTAAGGGTTACAAATATCTTTTCATTATATGATGAATGGGTTACCAAGAGTTACCTCCGGCTGGGAGAGTTATATGAAAAATCCGGAGATAAAAATAAGGCAAGAGAAATGTATAAAAATGTACTTGCCAAGCATCCGGATGATGAGTATGGTAAAGAAGCACAGGCAAAACTGAGGAAACTGAAATGAAATCATCTTTAAGCATTTTTCTGCTTGGTTTTCTTTTAACTGGAATTCTTTTTGCACAGGATGAACCAAAATCCAACGTGGAACTTCCTGACTTTGTAATTACCGGTAAAGATCAGATTACATTTCCTCCGGCGAAAAAAATGAAACCTGATGTTATCTCCGCGCTATCAGAGGAATTCATTAATCCTCCATATAAAGCAGAAGAGTTTTCGGCAGGTGAGATCAGCACACCGGAAACAATCGTGACTTTCAAGAAGGATTCAGTTGCCGTCTATCCTGGTATTTTTTCTATTTCATTCGGAAATCTCACCATTCCGGAGATGACGGGGAGCTATACTTTACAGATGGGAAGATTTACGTTATCACCTTCACTCTCACTTAAGAATATCCGTGAGTATGAACCTAATAACGGGAAAAATATATACAGCTTCGATCTCAGTTCATCTTACACAACCGGAGCTGAATCCGGAATTTTTAGTGGCTTGATAGTTGATGCAGACGCCGGCTTCTTTTCTCACAGCAGAAAACTTTATACGGATGATACATCTTTTAAGAACCGGAATCTGAATCTTTATTCCGTATCCGCCGGTGCCAGAAAGATGTTTTCCGGAGGTTCAGGATTCTCTCTTTCAGCTGAGGTTGCCTCTGCAGCAGTAAAAGAGTTTAATGCCGAGAGTGCTGTCACAAAGTTAAATCTCGGCGGGTTTATTTCTTTCTCCAAAGTGGTTATTGGCGCCGATGCTGAGCTGGGGTCCGTTTCCATTAACGATCTCAGCCAGGGAGATTACAGAATTGGACCTTCCTTTGCGATTGTAACTCCTGGTAAATTCAGTCTTCGTGTCTCAGGCGGAGCGGTGAAAGCAGGGGAGAATAACGGTATTTTTATTGACGGAAAAGGGAGCTTTAATTTGTCAGAGGCCCTGAGTTTTGGGCTGACTTATAAGCAGGGTTGGCAAAGGGTTGATCTGATGCAAAATCTGGCTGAGATACAGTTTTTTGTGCCGGATACATCATTCAGTAGGTATGAAAACCATATAAACCATATCCGTTTTGAAACAAAATACAGATTTAAACACTATTTTGAGGCATCAGTTTTCATTAATAGTGGTAAAACAGAGCAAGTGAACTATTTTCTAAGAGACACTTCTGACGGGGTATTCAGAGCAGGATTTGCCGATGCCTCGGTAATGAGTATTGGGGCTGATGTAAAGTTTCATGAAGGGCCGATGGGATTCCTCTACGGTCATGTAAATCTTTCCTCAGTTAAAGATGATACTGATAAATTTCTGCCATATGTTTCATCCATAAGCGGCAGCCTTTTTTATGGCAGAAAGATTAACTCCTCCTTTGATTTTATTACCGGTGCTGAATACCACAGCGCTCCATATACTGACAGAGCAAATCTGAACAAGGCTGATTCCTTTTTTGATCTTAATCTGACTCTGCGCTATTATCTTAGTTTCTTAGGTCAGGGGAGTTTTCTTACCCTGAGAGCTAATAATCTGCTGAGTGCAGATAACAGTTACTGGGAGGGATATCCCGGAAGACCTGCCGATATCCGGCTGGGTTTTGAATTACAATTCTGATGTATTTTCCAAAATGACCAAGTCAGAACTCATTAGAAATATTGCTTCAAAAATCGGCATCCCTGTTTATCAGGCTGTTGACTTTATGGAGCTTTTCCTTGAGTATATACGGGAGCATATTGAGGGGGGTAAATCACTTTTTATTGATGAGTTGGGCGAATTCCGGCCTGTTCATGTTAATATATCAGGGAAGCTCTCAGTCAGCAATTACGTTGAAGCCATACTCTTTGAGGGAAAAGAACCATTCACAGCATCGAGACATCTTTTTGATCTCCCTTCTGCAGAAGCTGCGGTTGAATCAAAGGCGGATAATCTCATGAATCTGAGCTTCGATAAACCGGTTATACCGCTTGAATCAGCGGGGGATACAGAGGCATTTCTGCTGCTTAACGGTAATCAGAGCAGGGAATTTCTAGAGCAAAAAGCTGAAGAACTTTTTACCTCAGGCACCATTATTGACATCAATTCCATTGAAGCATATCTGTCGGTGTCAGATCTCAAAGAAATTTTAAACCAGAAGGATTCTGAAAAGGATATATGGAGAGCCATTGAAGAATCTGATCCTGATTCTGGAGAACCTGCTGATTCCATGGACTGGGAATTCGGCGCTGAATGGAAAAAAGAGGTGGAGAGTGAGGATATACTTAGTGAGGCAGATCTTACTGAGTGGAACTTCGGCGGTGAAGAAGCACCTGCTGAATCAGGGCCTGATATTAGTTTTGATGACCTTGCGCGCACAAACCTTGATATAACACAGGATGAAAAAGAATTTGTACCAGTTTCATCCAGAACCCGCGAACTGCAAATTGATTTATCCGAATTAGAGGCTGAGGAAACCTTAAATCAGAAGGATATATTTCTTCCTCCTGACCCTACATCTTTTACTCCGCAGAATGATCTTGATTCTCTCTTTAAGAAATCCATAGCCGAAAATTTTCTTTTCGCTATACCTGACCCGATCGAAAAAAAGGAGGAGGAGCGGAGAAAAGCTAGAGAAGCAGCCAGGGAGGCGGAAGAAAAAGCATATCTTGAAAATGAATACAGTTTAAGAAAGCGGCTGGAATCAGAGGGGGAAAACGATGAGGAATCGGGCGAACTTGCTGACGTAATTAATCTGAAACCAAAGTTCAACAAGGAAGATGAATATTCCGGATTTGACCCGCGCAGTCTGATAAAAACACAGCTTCCTAAACTGGCAAAGCAGAAGAAGCCGATTATCTGGACCCTGCTTTCAGTGATTTTCGTCGCAGCGGTTGGCATCACGCTTTATATACACCGCTTTGGAGTTCCAGATTTTATCGCTGAATATCTCCCTAAATCAACCGGATTTGAACTGCCGCCAATTGTGGCTACCGTTATTGAAAGGGACTATGTTATTCCCATTACCTATCCTTATAAAAAAGCGCTGAGTCCTGCAGATATACCGATGCTTGGCATTGACTCAATTGCGGTACCGCCGGTGCCGATACAAAACACACAGAGTGTAAAGCCTGATTCGGTTGTAACCATAAAACGGGAAGAAAACCAGGTGGTTACCCCTGCAGAAAAACCTGTAGTTACCGAACAAAAGCCTCCGGCATCAACGGAACAGAAAGCTCCCGTGATAAGTCAAAAGCCAGAGACACCGGCTTCGGGTTCGGTGCTGGTAAAAGGAAATATCTTCCGGGAAGGTGATAATTACACGGTTCAGGTTTCTAGCTGGCGGGATAAAGCTGTTGCGGATAAGGAGGCAGCACGTTTAGAAAGACTCGGCCATCCGGCTTATGTGCAGTCTGCCAGCATTCCTGGCAGAGGCAGATGGTACCGGGTACGTGTCGGAGAGTTTAAGACACTTCAGGAAGCTGAAGATTATTCAAATAAATTAAAGTGAGCAAATAAAAAAGGAATACGATGAGTTTACTCGACATGTTCTTCCAGGGCGGATTCCTCATGTGGCCGATTCTTATCGCCTCAGTTGTAGGAGTCGCAATTTCCATTGACCGTTATCTCGTGATCAGAAAAGCGAGATTAAACGCACCAAAATTTCTGGCCGCCATCCGTTCAATGGTTAAGAAGAAGGATATAGACGGTGCTATTCAGTTTTGTATGGCTGAAAAAACTCCGGCCTCAAACATGATTCGAAAGGGGCTTCGTAAAGTCCGGTTTGGCCACAACCGTGTTAAAGAGGCAATTGAAACAGCAGGTAAACAGGAAATTACCAAACTGGAAAAAGGCCTCAGCGTTCTGGCAACTATCTCAGGTGTTGCACCGCTGTTGGGGTTTCTCGGAACCGTTACTGGAATGATAGGCGCTTTTATGAAAATTCAGGATCTGCAGGGTTCTGCCAGCCCGAGTGATCTTGCCGCAGGCATTTGGGAAGCCCTTCTTACAACAGCTTTCGGTCTTGGTGTCGGTATTATCGCTCTGATTATGTACAATTATTTTCTGGCAAAGATTACCAAACTGGTAAATGATATGGAAGTAATTTCCACCGATGTTCTTGACAGTCTTGAAGAAGCGCTCACCGGAAAAGAACTGCCTCCCGACCAGGACGAGCTTGAGATGGAATTATAATCATGAGGTTCAGCACTGAAAACAAACCGCTGTCATCATTCAATTTTTCGTCACTGACGGATATTGTGATGCTTCTGCTGATTTTCTTCTTGCTTTCCTCGCAGTTTGTGATGCAGACCGGAGTAAAAGTGAAACTGCCCGGTTCAAAAAGCAATGAGCCGCTTACCACTTCCAATCTTTCGGTTACCATCACCAATGATGGCACTGTATATATCGGGACCGAGGTGACGGCATTAAGCGAACTGCCGATGAAATTTTCGATGATTAAAGCAGCTGACAAAGATAATAACCTGATTATCCGGGCAGATAAAACAGTTCCGATAGAGATGGTAATAAAAGTTATTGATGCAGCTCGTTCCGCGGGAATAGATAAATTTATTATTGAAACTGAAAAAGACCGGCTGAACTAATCCATGGCTACAAGGGCTGAGGAGCGGCAGCGCTCGGTTGCGATTTCTCTCTTTTTTCATTTTTTGCTTTTTCTCTTCCTGTTCTTTTACCGCATAGAAGCAGAAACAGAGGTACAGGAGTTTATTGAAATCGGTTTTGGCGGTGATGGTTCCACCATGTTCAGCGGAGTGCCCGGTTTGAATAATGAAGAAGAACAAAAATCTTCCGATCAGGTTGAAGAAAAAAATGATGATGTAAATCTGCCTAAAGCAGGGGAGAATCCTGAAGATCCATCCATAAAAAAAGTGGATGAAAAGAAGCCGGAAGAGAACAAAAATACCAATAATAACCAGAACAGCAACAGCCAGAACTCCGGCGGTTCTTCAGGTTATGATATAGACTGGGGAGGAATGGGGCAGAGGAAAATCTACAGTTTTATCCTGCCGGCATATCCGGAAGGAGTCAGCAAAAATATTGATATTCGGATACGGTTTACCATCCTTCCTGACGGTACCGTAGGAAGTATTTTTCTGCTTGCCAAGGCAGATACCCGTCTTGAAAATGCGGCTATTACATCACTGCGTCAGTGGCGCTTTGAACCGCTCCCCGCGAGGCAGAATCAAGTTATTCAGACAGCAGTAATTACGTTCCCGTACCGGGTTCAGTAGGTTTTCTAAAATACTCCGGATAATACATCCGGTAAAAGAAATATTCCCCGATTGTAAGCAAAGTGAGTGTTATGGCATCTCTGTCATAATAAATTCCGAATCCCTCAGGATCAATCAGATATTTGGTTGGTATCCCCGCAATTGACCACCCCACCGTGAATAAAATAGCAATAAGACCTGCATTCAGAAAAGCGGTTGTCAGGTTTTCATCCTGCCATTTTTTTGTAAAGATTATCAGGATAAACAATAAATGGGCAAAGAATATAAAAGCGGTTATCATACGTTTCCGGAATTTCTTTTATATGAAAATGCAAAAAGAACACTGCCGATCAGGCAGAAAATAGCATTGCTAAACGAGTTGCTTATAAAATAAATGAATGTATAAAGACCTGAAAAACCGTCCCTTTGTATATCATCTATCAGACTATTCAAGAGAGAGACCGACTGATCTGCTTCGGGCAGACCAAGTTCTTTAATTATTTTCATAGCTTCGGGCATAAGTGCAACAAAATTATTCGTTTTGAAGATCATGGTAACAATCACTTCAATAATGGTCATAAAAAAAGCAGCATAGATGCCTGCGGCGATACCGGTCCGGATTGAGGATAGAAACGGGCGCTCTCCTTTTTCAGGATGAAGGCGGAATTCAAATCTGGAAGCCAGAAAACCGGCCGCCGGGACAACCAGAATGAAAAACATCTGCATGATAGAAACGCTCAGCAGGGCCGCGAGTCCGAACCCGACCACAAGAGCCGGAGTAAAAAATTTGTGAATTATATTATTCATAAAGAAGAGTATCCAGATTTACTGAAGCAATTGTGTTGCCCGAAATATAATAGAGACGGTTAAGTATAACAACCGGACTGATAATTCTTTCATCCGGAAGCACATATAAACGCGGAATCCCCTCTGGAGCTGATAGTTTGCTGACCCTAATTGTGTTATTTTCAATTAGTAATAAGCTGCCCTTAGGAATTCCCGCAAACTGTTCTTCCTTATGAAGCGGGGTATAGTTAATGTAATTGAGAAATCTGTCAAAAAGATACAGACCGGCGGAATCTTTTACCGCCACATAATCACCATCCGAAATAATTCTTACCGGAAACTGCATCTTTTTTCCAGGGATATTTTCTATGTAATAGATATCGTTTCTCTCATTAAATGCCTGATCTGCTGCCAGGATTGTGTGGTTAAGACGGTCGGAGATAAAAATCTCTCCAAAATCATTCACGGTCAGGGATGAAGGATCGGCGATTTTTGAGGTCACGAATATGCCGTCAAGCTTTTTCTCTCCGATAAAATTAAGAAACCGGTCAAATAGTTTTACCGATTTTGCACCCCGGTCCAGTACATAAAGCATCATACCCCTCCAGATAATTTCGGCAGGGTCAATAAACCCCGATGAGCCGGTACCGCTTCCTCCAGCCCTTTTTAGTTCTTTTCCGGCCGCATCACATAACACAACCTCAAGCGTATTTTTATCAATCAGATAAAACGATCCTGACGGATTCCGGGTAACAAGCAGGGGAGTGAAATCAAGATTTGTCCTGCTCACGGAATCAACAGAATCCTGCCCATTCACCTGAAAGAGTGGAAGCAGCAAGAAGAAAAGTGAAAAAAATCTAAAAATCTGAAACCTGCACATTTGAAAACACAAAAATAGCCAAGATTTGCCCGGTAAAACAGACAGCAGGGGAAGAAATGAATGATTTAAAATAAAATACCCCGGTAAAACCGGGGCAGTGAGCTGTCCTGCTAGGGGTCGAACCTAGACTCTTCTGATCCAGAGTCAGACGTGTTGCCAGTTACACCACAGGACAATTTCTTATTAGAATAACAAATTTACCAAAATTTCTAAAAAAAAGAAACCTTAAATTTGACTTTTGGCAGATTTTCGTATCACAAATCGTAAACTAATTTCTACGGAATCTGAGTAGATAAACGCATAATATTGTGCCTCAAAAACAATTTTGACATAAAAATGCCGGAAATCCTTGCAAATTTTAACTTAAAGTAATAACTTAATATTTCAATCCTATTCAACTAAATCTCGGAGGAAAAATGCACTCATATACGAGTCGCTTCTCAGGAGGATGGTACCTGATATTCACATTATTGATAGGCTTTCTGTCAATTAATGTTAACGCTCAGGTGACACCCTTGTGGGAAAAATCCCAGCTAACCTCTTCACTTCCATCCTATATCGGAACCGCTAATAATGAGCGCGGTATAGGGTATGGTGTTGTAAACAGTAACCCACGCCTTTATGTGGCAACGGTTACAGGAGGCGCAAAAGCTGTAATTCTAAATGCACTAACCGGTGATTCTGTCGGAGTACTTTCCGGAAACGGAATAACCGGCGGAACTCTCACACTCACCGATATAGAAGTTTCTTCAGATGGAGTAATCTTCGGTGCTAATCTTGTAACCTCATCAGCTGTCGCTACCCCGTTTAAAATATACAAATGGGCGAATGAGGCCGCAGACCCCGTTGTTGTGGCTCAGATGGACTCAGGAGCTTTCCGCTTAGGTGATAAATTTACTGTTGTTGGTTCAACTGCAGATAACTCAATTATAATTTATGCGGTTGCTGCTTCCAATAATAAAATTGTGAAATTTACCACCACCGATAACGGTGCGACCTTCAACAGAGAAGTTATAACCGCAACCGGTTTATCATCCGGTACTGCTGCTTCATTAGCTCCGATCAATAATGGTGTTAATGGCTATTGGGTAAAAGGCGGAGGCTCTAATTTGCGCAGAATCAAAGCAGACAATACTTTGTATTCTGTTGTTCATGCGGACTTTGCTCCGACAAACGGAAACGCAATCCGCTATTTTGAATCAGGTGCACGTAAGTTTCTTGCTATTTTTCAAAACGGCGTTACTACCACCGTTGGTACAGCAACATCATTTTATGAAAGAGTCAGAATTCTTGAGGTGATCAATGATTCTGTTGCTGTTCCGGTTGCGCAAACCTCTCGTCTTGGCACTAATACAAACACCAACGCATCTGGTGATGTAGCTGTCAGAGATAACGGCAATGGTACATTTACTATTTTTGCATTTGCTACCAATAATGGTGTGGGAGCCTACACCTTTGATCCTGCCGCTGCATCTGTAAACTTTAACATGGCCTCAACTCAGGATTTTGAAGATGCGTGGGTACCGGGCGGATGGGCAAGATATACAGGATTTCTAAACGGCAATCCGATGGCAATTGTCAATACCACGTGGGGTCCTGATGATTTTGGAAATGTTACCTCTCCGGTTGATCGTTCTGCCAGAGTGAACATTTTTGGTACATCCCTAAGACATTTGTTAGCGTCTCCGACGATTGACCTGGGTTCTAACAGCCCGGTTAAACAGGTGGAATTTAACCTGGCTCTTACAAATTACAATGGTTCATTGGCAGCAACATTAGGTCCTGATGATACGCTTGCGGTAGTTGTCTCTACCGATAATGGTGTTAGCTGGCTGCCTGCTAACACGATAAAGGTATATACTTCAGCAAATGTCATTTCGAACACCGGTCAGACAGAAAAAGTCTCACTTGCCGGATATACTGGTCAGATTAAAATCGGATTCTATGCTGCATCAACTGTGTCGAATGCAGATAATGATCTTTTTATTGACGACTTTAAAATTGGTGAAGTACCGCTTAATCCTGTCTATTCAGTTGTTCCTGAATTTAAGGACTTTGGAGTTTTGCAGACTGGAACAACATCTGCAGCTCAGACCTTTACCATTACAAATAATGGCGCAGGTGACCTGGTCGTAAGCGGAGCAACACTTACCGGTTCAAACGCAAGTTCATTTACAAAAGTGGATAATAATACTTATCCTGCCACAGTAACTGCAGGTCAGAGTATTACTTTCACCGTAGCATTTTCACCCGCTGATACCGGTGCAAAATCCGCAGTGGTAATTGTCGGGCATAATGCAGCCGGAACTGTTGATACACTCGAACTTAGCGGTTCAGGCGTTGATTTCACTATTACTACATTCCCTTATGTACAGAATTTTGACAGTACCGGTGGTGTTGTCCCACCTCCAGGCTGGTATAACCCCGGTAATTTCTGGGGAAGAGGCACTGAAGCAAAATCACTTCCTTATGCTGCCAGGGTTGCATATAATCACTTAGCAGGTACAAATGGTGCAATTCTTCAGACACCTTTAGTAAATCTTCCTGCCAATGCAAAAATCACCTTCTGGTGGAAAGATGATGATATTACAGCAGGACGTCCTGCTCCGGTTGAAAAGATTGATGATGAAGGTAACGTATATATGTACGAAGCTCCTTTTATCGTCGGTCAGGACACAACCTACTTTGAAATAAGTACTGATATGGGTGCTACATGGACAACTCTTGGATTCCTTTCAGCGCCTGCTGTTCAGTCAGCTTACGAAGAAGCAGTATTTGATTTAGCTGCATATGCCGGCAACGGAAGACTTCTCCGCTGGCGTGATCAGACGAATGCAAGCTTCAGCGCTTACGGTACCGGTCTTGATGATATCGTGATCGAAGAAGTTCCGCAGATAACCATGGACTGGCACAACCTACAGTGGCCTGCGACAGCTAATATTGTTGCCGGAAACACGGTTACAGTATATACCCAGGGCTGGGAAAATAATGTTACTCCAAACCCGGGTCCTGATTCAACCATTTCCGTCTGGATTGGTGTTTCAAACGCAAACACAAATCCGAACACCTGGACAACCTGGGTGCCTGCAGTATATAATACCCAGCAGGGCAATAATGACGAATATATGGCTGATATCGGTGCAAATCTTGCTCCTGGCACTTATTACTATGCTTCCAGATGGCAGCTGCAGAACGGTCCGTATACCTACGGCGGTTACAGCACCAATGGCGGCGGTTTCTGGGACGGAACAACTAATGTTTCAGGTGTTCTGACTGTTACTCCATTTACCGTTAGTTCACTTCCTTACAGTGAAGGTTTTGAAGGTGTCTTCCCGCCAACCGGATGGACGCTTGTTGATGTTAACGGCGGCACAACCTGGATCAAGAGCAACAGCTCACCAAATTCAGGTGCTAACAGTGCCCGTTACAACTATAGCGGAACTCTTCCCGGCAACGACTGGCTGATTGCTCCTGCAACAACACTTCAGGCAGGAAAGACTTACAGAGTGATTTATTACTATAAAGCTCAGAGTGCTACCTATCCTGAAAAACTAAAAGTAGCAATCGGTTCTGCTCCTGTGCCGGATAGTTTATATACGGTACTTGCAGATCATCCGAATGTTGTTAATGCCACCTACGAGTTGGGTGTTGGTACTTTCCAGGTACCTGTAAATGGTAATTATTATATAGGATTCCAGGCATACAGCCTTGCTGATCAGTGGTATTTGTTCCTTGATGATGTTGCCATCGTTGAGGTACCACCGGTTGACTATGCAGTTGCCGAAGTTAAACAGCTTAACGCAATTCCGGTATTCCCGTCAGAAGGAGTAAACGGACTTGTTAAGGGTGAAGAAGTGCTGGCTATAAATCCATCACTGCTTCCTGCGGGAGAACGCTCCGGTCTGGAAAACAGCACAAACATTATCTATGGTAACAATACCTATACAGATAATGGACTGCAGGTTGTAGGACAGGGTCCGACTCCGTTTAACGTTCAGGCAAATGTTCCTGTATCATTAGATGCATATATAGCGAATGCTGGTTTAACCAATGTTCCTTATGTATTCAACAGCAGCATTGCCGGGGTTAATGGTACTCCGATAAATCGTCCTGGTGTTGCACCTGGATCTGTTGATACAGTCAATATCGGAACCACCGTTCTGACCCGCGGTACCGTATCAACAGTTGTAACTGTTACCGCTGAAGGTGATACGATTAATTCATTTAATAATACGGGTGCTAATCATAAAACTCTGGTTTATCCTGATTCAACAATCAGAAACAGATATGACAATGGTCAGAATCTGCCGAATACTTTTATTGGATTCAGCACAAATAACATTTCACTTTGGGGTGCAGTAAGATTCACTGCGCAGGCAAATGTGAAACTCACGAACGTTGATGCATACTACAGAACCGAAGCCAGCTCTGACTCCGTCATGGTTGGTATCTGGGGTCCTGGTGCAACAACTTCAGCTCCTGGTCCGCTTCTTTATATGAAGAAATTCGGCGGCGTAAATTATCTCAGCTCAGGCGGTGCTTATGTTACACTTCCGCTGGGTGATGATGCCCCCGGATTCCAGGCAGGAACAGATTACTGGATATCTCTGACATTCAACTCAGAAATTCAGTTCCCGTTAGGTGCTCATAACTCACCACTGACCACTCCCGGCAGAAGCTATATTTCTGCTGACACTGGTAAAACCTGGAGCCCGCTTGTTGTTACAACCGAAAGAGCATGGTTCATCCGCTCAGTTGGTGTTGCATGGCAGCTTCCTGCGCTTACAACCTCATGGGAAAAATCCAAATACAAAAACAATCTTCCGTCATGGTTCTCACCAAGCGGCAATACCGAACGCGGATTTGGTTACGGTGTTGTTGGCGGAAATCAGCGCCTCTATGTTGTTAGCCGTAACGCCGGCCTCAATGTACGGGTAGTCAATGCAATCACCGGTAACGACGCAGGTATTCTTGATGTTACAGGTATTGCTGGTGGTACTTTTGCTCTGAACGATGCAGGTGTTACCATGGACGGCAAAATAATTGCAGCTAACCTGAGGACAACCGTTCTGGATACTTTCCGCGTATATATGTGGAATGATGAAGCTACAGCTCCGGTAAAAGTTGTTGATTACGCACCGGCACAGTTGGTAAGACTTGGCGACAAGATTACCGTTGTTGGTGATTTTTCAGCTAATACCGCTGAAATCTGGGCTGCAAGTGCAACCGCAGGTGTTGGCAAAGTATATATCTGGAAAATGACCGGCGGAGCATTTAATGCATTACCTGATTCAATTACCCTTTCTGATGGTGCAGCAGGCGGTTCAGCCGCAGTCGGCCCGATCCCTGGCGGCGGTTTCTACTGGAATTCCGGCGGAAACAGTGCCAAGAGATATGCTGCAGATGGAACCTTGCTCGGAACAGTGCCAGGAACGGTAGTAGCTACCGGTACTAACGCAATCCGTTATGTTGGTTCAAAAGCAGGTGTAGAATACTTTGCTACCTATCAGTATGGTGCTGGCAATGAAAATGGCCGCGTTGTCGGAGTTCCGGCAGGTGATTTCGCCAATGCATTTACATATGGTATTACCCCGACTATGGGCAATAATTCCAATGCAGGCGGAACCGGCGACCTTGAAGTAAGACGCAATCCTGACGGTACCGTTGATGTATTTGTACTTGGTACAAATAACGGCTTCGGTCTGTATCATACAACTGCGGAAGTTCCTGTTGAACTTACTTCATTTGCGGCAGCTATTTCAGGCAGCGATGTTGTTCTGAACTGGTCAACCGCATCGGAAGTAAATAACAGCGGCTTCAGCATTGAAAGAAAAGCAGCAGGTGAGTCATTCACTTCAGTTTCATTCGTTGAAGGTAAAGGCAATACTGCTGAATTAAGCAGATATACCTATACTGACAAAAATGTAACCCCTGGTGTATATACCTACCGTCTGAAACAGATTGATTTTGACGGAACATTCAGTTATTCAGCAGAAGTTGAAGTTAACGTTGAGATTCCGGGAGTATTTGAGCTTGCTCAGAACTATCCGAATCCGTTCAACCCTTCAACCACCATTAAGTTTGCTCTTCCAAAAGATGCAAATGTTACGCTGAGCGTTTATAGCGTACTCGGTGAAAAAGTTGCTACCATCATTAGCGGTTCCCTTAAAGCAGGAAACCACGTAGTTAATTTTGATGCTACAAAACTTTCAACCGGTCTGTATATCTATAAACTCGAAGCAGGTGAGTTCTCTGCAACTAAGAAGATGATGTTCCTGAAGTAATCATCTGAATACTTAAAACGAAAAAGGCCGCTCCAGAAATGAAGCGGCCTTTTTTTTATTGTATTAAGAAATTTCTTGGAATCTGAAAATGCTTAAGTGCTTTATTCCAGCAGAGCAGTCCCGTCAATGAGATATCCTTCTGCAAGGTCGGGTGTAATTGCATCAAGGAAACGTGAGGGTTTTGAAAGTGTTGTGCCTGACTCCCGGTCGTAGATATTCATGGGGTAGGTGAGGTAGAGATTGTTTTTTGCTCTGGTCACTGCTACATACATCAACCGGCGCTCCTCATCAAGGGCTTCAAGTTTTTCTCCGTTTCGCGAGGAGGGGAAGTGCCCGTCAAGTACATGAATTACAAAAACTGAATTCCATTCTAATCCTTTTGCTGAATGAATTGTAGATAGGGTTAGATACTCATCATTCTTGTCTTCGTCTCCCATATCGGTCACGCTGTCAACCGGCGGTTCTATTGCAAGGTCACTGAGAAAAGATTCGGGCGACTGATACTGCGAAGCCATATTAGTAAGGAACTCAAGGTCTTTTAGCCGCTTGTTGTAATCATCATATTTTGCTTTGAATAACGGATAATAGTATTGCAGTATATGATCAACCTTTTGCTCCGGTGTCTCCTGTGTCCTGATAAGTTTAAAGAACATCAGCATCAGGTTATAGATTGTATCACCGTGCCGCATCTGCTGTCGCTCCGGCTCCCGTTCTATACTCAGTGTTCCGCTGTTTAATTCTGCAATAATTTTTTCAGCGGAACGGGGACCAACACCTTCGTGCAAAAGTAAAATGCGGTACCAGCTTACATAATCCGTAGGGTTAACGCTTATTCTCATGAAGGCTAGAACATCCTTAATATGCGCAGTTTCCACAAATTTCATTCCGCCGAATTTTACATAGGGGATATTTGCTTTGGTAAGCTCAAGTTCAAGGTCAAATGAAAAAAACGATGACCGGAAGAGCACTGCTATATCGGTAAGGGGAATACCTTGTTCCCTCAGTTCGAGTATCTGATCAACGATAAAATGAGACTGCATTTTGTCATTAATTGCTGCTACAATAAGAGGGGAGCTTCCTCCGGTTCTGCTGGTGAAAAGCTCTTTATCAAATTTCTCTGATGCCCCTTCGTAGATACGGTTTGCGAAATTCAGGATATTTTGTGTGCTGCGGTAGTTTTCTTCAAGTAAGATGACCTTTGTCCCGGGGTACTGTTCGGGGAATTCCATAATATTCTGAAAATTAGCGCCGCGGAAGGAATATATTGACTGTGCATCATCTCCGACCACCATAATATTTTTCTTCAGTGAGGTCAGCCCCCGCACTAATTCCGCCTGCAGCTTATTAGTATCCTGATACTCATCTATCATGACAAAGTTGATCGTGTTAAGAAATGAGATTGAAGCAGGGGAGCCGGAGAGAAGAAAATCTCTGGCGAAAATTAAAAGATCATCATAATCAAAGAGATTGTTCTTTCTCTTGTACTCGATATACTTTTCCCCTATGGTTATTATCTTATCAAGCTCATTGATAAAATGAGGAAACTCCTCAATAATAATCTGATCAACACTTTTATAGGTATTTAAGCTGAGACTTAAAATTCTAAAAATGGTTGATTTGTTGGGAAAGCGTTTATCTTTTGAGACAACCCCTGCCTGAGTTCTGAGAAGATTTATTACATCTTCGCTATCCCCCTGGTCAAGTATCGTAAAATTGCTCTGAATTCCCATTGCACCTGCATATTTTCTCATCAGAAGGTTAGCAAATGAATGGAAGGTACCGCCATTTACATGAGAGCAACGGTGATCCAGCAGCTGTGTTGCACGGGTGAGCATTTCCCTGGCGGCTTTTCGCGTAAAAGTGAGGAGCAGTATGCTTTTAGGGTCATAACCAGATTCAATCAGCCTTGCTAAACGGTAAACCAGTGTTCTTGTTTTCCCGGTTCCGGCTCCCGCAATAATCAGATATGGACCCTCAATGGCGGATGCTGCTTCAAATTGTGCCGGGTTAAGAAGGTTCTTATAGTTTATAGTAAAACGGGCTTCATCAAGCTGCTGGCTGATGGAGCCCGTCTGACCGGAGATCCTTTTAAGGGTATATTTTTTCAACGAAATCTTCGGTGTCTTCCGGGACGGTTAATGATTTCTGAAAAAATAAACATTTCCTGAAGATTTTTTTTCTTTTTGAGATTATCTCTCAGATCCTTCGCGAAATCATGATGAACTCCGGTTTCCGAGCGGTTGGGAATTTTATCATAATCAAACGCAATAATCTTTCGATGAAATTCTGAATTGCCGTAAAATTCAGCATGGCTCGAAGCTTTAACGGGATCGGTGATTTTTTGCTTACGGATGCTGAAATCTTCCTGTCTGTAAATCTTTGGGGCTGGCTGAACTTCAGGATCAGGAATTCTCCTTCTTACCTCAGGAATTTCAGCCCGTGTTGTGGTCTCAGGCCGCGGAGGAAGTCCGAGAATTTTTTCTACTTCTTTAAGCAGATCATCCGAACCGGTCTGTTGAGTTGAGACCGGTTCGGTTGAATATTCAATCTCTTCATCCTGGCTGGAGGTCTGCTGACGGGGAAGTCCCTGTTCTTCCGGACGCTTCTCAACCGGTTTCTTTTTCTTACCTCCGAGGAAGAAGTAATAAAAAAGAAGTCCGTAGATCAGATATTGAATAATGTCATCCATTATTCTTTACCTTTTTTCTCTTCCGGCTTTGCGATTGCTTCTCTCATCTGGGTGTCGGCCTGTACATTTCGCAGGTTATAGTAATCCATTATACCCAGATTACCTGATTTGAATGCTTCTGCAATTGCTCTCGGAATTTCGGCTTCTGCCTCAATAACTTTAGCGCGCTGTTTGGAAACCTCAGCAATCATTTCCTGTTCCAGAGCTACCGCTGCTGCTCTTCTTTCTTCTGCACGGGCACGGGCAATTTTCAGGTCGGCTTCCGCCTGATCAGTCTGCAGTTTTGCACCGATGTTTTCTCCCACATCAACATCCGCGATGTCAATAGAAAGAATCTCAAACGCTGTTCCTGCGTCTAATCCTTTACCGAGCACCACTTTTGAGATGGAATCAGGGTTTTCAAGTACATGTTTGTGGCTGTCGCTCGAACCTATGGTAGAAACAATACCCTCACCCACACGGGCAAGAATAGTAGCTTCGCCGGCACCACCCACAAGACGCTCGATATTGGCTCTCAGGGTGATTCTGGCAACGGCTTTCAGCTGAATACCGTCTTTTGCCATAGCGGCAACCAGCGGGGTTTCGACCACTCTTGGGAGTACGGACATTTTGACTGCCTCAAGAACATCTCTTCCGGCCAGATCAATCGCGGTGGCACGTTCAAATGAAAGCGCGATATTTGCTTTGTCGGCTGAAATCAGGGCATTTACTACCTTGTCCACATTTCCGCCAGCCATATAGTGGGCTTCCAGTTTTCCGACGTCAAGGTCAATACCTGCTTTAGTAGCGGTAATTTTGGCTCTGACGATAACGTGAGGCGGTACTTTTCTGAATCTCATTCCGATCAGGTCACGGGCAATTTTTACCCGGACACCGGAGAAAAAAGCGGTGATATACAGCCCGACGGGAACAAAATAGAAAAATAAAATGATTAAGAATACAAGCAGGACTATCGCAACAAGCGAAAATTCGGCTGCAAATTCAGTGATATCCATAAACAACTCCATTTGTGAATTGCGCAAATTTAGTGAATCACAAGTGGTTTTACTAATAGAATATGAGTGCAATTCGTCAAATCTTTTGGAGATTTGATTTTACACCCTTGATTGGCAAGGCTTTTTGATATATTTTTACTTTAGAATCAAGATTTTATATTAGCAGATTTTACTTTAGAACAGGAATAAGAATACATGGAAGGCAATTTCTCTGACAGATTACAGGATGTAATCCGGCTCAGCAGGGAAGAGGCGCTACGGCTCGGACACGATTATATTGGTACTGAACATCTCCTTCTCGGACTTATCAGGGAAGGGCAGGGTGTGGCTATCAGAATCCTGAAGAACCTTGATTGTGATCTTCTCAGATTAAAAAAAGCAATTGAAGAATCCGTCAGAACCAGCGGCGGTACCCTTACTTTGGGAAATATCCCCTTAACAAAACAGGCTGAAAAAGTTCTGAAAATTACCCAGATTGAAGCCAAAATCTACAAGGCTGACGTAATCGGTACAGAACACCTGCTGCTCTCACTCCTCAGGGATGAGGATAATCTGGCAACCCAGATTCTCGTTCAGTTCAGCATTAATTACGATGCTGCCCGGAACGAACTCAGCAATATGCTCTCCGGAAGGGAGGCGAAAGATCCTTCCAGAGGAGCAACCCCGCCAAATCCTCCGGAAAAGAAACAGGACAAAACCAAAACCCCGGTTCTGGATAATTTTGGACGCGACCTGACAAAACTCGCAATAGATGATAAACTTGACCCGGTAGTTGGCCGTGAAAAGGAAATTGAGCGTGTTGCTCAGATTCTCAGCCGCAGAAAAAAGAATAATCCTGTGCTGATTGGTGAGCCGGGTGTCGGAAAAACCGCGATTGCTGAAGGTCTTGCGATTCGTATCATCCAGAAAAAGGTGCCCAGAATCCTGCAGGATAAAAGAGTTGTTACTCTTGACCTCGCCGGTCTGGTTGCAGGAACAAAATACCGCGGACAGTTCGAAGAGCGGATGAAAGCTCTCATGAATGAACTTGAAAAGGCGAAGGATATTATCCTCTTTATTGATGAACTGCATACCATAGTTGGTGCCGGCGGTGCTTCCGGATCGCTTGATGCATCAAATATGTTTAAACCTGCTCTTGCAAGAGGTGATATACAGTGCATCGGTGCGACCACGCTTGATGAATACCGGAAGTATATAGAGACCGACGGCGCGCTCGACAGGAGATTCCAGAAGGTAATGGTTGATCCTCCAAGTTATGAAGAGACGATTCAGATTCTTAATAACATTAAATTTAAATATGAAGAGCATCACCATGTAAAATATCTTGATGATGCCATTGAAGCAGCAGTAAAGCTCAGCAACAGGTATATAACAGACCGCCATCTGCCGGATAAGGCGATTGACGTGCTTGATGAAGCAGGGTCGCGCGTTCACATGGGTAACTTCAAGGTTCCTGAAGATATCATTGTTCTGGAAAATGAGATTGATGCAGTACGTCAGGAAAAAGCCAGCGTAGTTAAACGCCAGGATTACGAAGAAGCAGCGAAACTCAGAGATAAAGAGCGTAAATTGCAATTCGACCTTGAAATTGCCAAGAAAGAATGGGATATCAAATCAAAGGACATTGTATATGATGTTACTGAAGATGATATCGCTACTGTAGTTGCAATGATGACGGGAATACCGGTCAACCGGGTTGCTCAGACTGAAACTGATAAAATCATCAAAATGGAAGATGCTCTTAAAGGACAGATTATCGGTCAGGATGAGGCAGTCTCAAAACTGACCCGCTCAATCCGCCGGGCTAGAGCCGGTCTTAAATCACCGAACCGTCCGATAGGCAGCTTCCTTTTCTTAGGACCAACTGGAGTTGGTAAAACGGAACTGTGTAAAGTACTGGCTAAATATCTCTTTGATTCAGAGAATGCTCTGATCAAAATAGATATGAGTGAATATATGGAAAAGTTTGCCGTCAGCAGACTGGTTGGAGCGCCTCCGGGTTATGTCGGGTATGAAGAAGGAGGACAGCTTACTGAAAAAGTGAGAAGAAAACCTTATTCAGTTGTGCTTTTCGACGAAATTGAAAAAGCGCATCCAGATATATTCGGAATTCTGCTGCAGGTTCTTGATGAAGGTATTCTTACGGATAGTCTTGGCCGGAAGGTTGACTTCAAGAATACGATTATCATAATGACCTCAAATGTGGGCGCAAGAGATATCAAGACGATCAGCTCATTTGGTTTTAACCAGTCCGGTACTGATGACCAGTATACGAGCATGAAAAATACCGTTGAAGATGCAATGCGCAGGCTCTTCAGTCCGGAATTCCTGAACCGGCTTGATGAGACAATAGTATTTAGAAGTCTTGAGAAAGAAGATATACTTAAGATAATTGATATTGAGGTAAAAGACCTGATGAACAATATCAAAGAGAATAAGATGAAACTCTCTCTCGAGGATTCCGCAAAAGAATTTGTTGCATCCAAGGGATATGATCCGAAGTTTGGTGCAAGACCTCTCAGAAGGGCAATTCAGCAGTATATAGAAGATCCGCTGGCTGAGGAGATATTGCTTTCCAACTTTAAGGAAGGCAGCAGTATCATTGCCAAATATATGGAAGGCAGTGACCGTCTTGTATTCGTCGGCTCGGATACCGTTGAAGAAAGACCTGCTGAGACTGAGGAAAAATCCTGATATAACAGGACTGATGCAGCAATCATAGTGTGAAGAACGATATCAAAAGGCGTATTTATCTTCAGTGAATACGCCTTTTTGTTTTATAGATTAAGGAGAATATTGTGACGGTAAATAATGATCTGAATACATGGCTTGGTGAAAATACAACCTGGAAGCTTGATGATGCAGGACGCCTTACCAGAGAATACCAGTTCCCGGATTTTGTGTCTGCATTTGCATTTCTTTACAAGGTTTCCGTAGAAGCTGAAAAAATGGACCATCATCCTGACTTTTCACTGTACAGCTGGAATAAAGTAAGGATTGTGCTATATACTCATTCAGCAAATGCAGTCACTTCCGCAGATCTGAAGCTCGCGGGAATAATCGAACAACTCTCAGGAAAGTAGTCATGGCAGTAACCCAGGATCAGGCCTTAGATTTTTTCAGGAAAGCAGAAGCGCTTCTGAGCGGTCATTTTCTTCTTACCTCAGGTAAGCATAGTGCCTCTTATTTTCAGTGCGCTAAAGTGTTGCAGTATCCTGATTATACAAGAATCATCTCTTCCAATATCGCGGAGTTTTTCCGTAATACGGAAATTGACGGTGTAATTGCGCCCGCCATGGGGGGTATTATCGTAGGCTATGAAGTAGCCCGTCAGCTTGATAAAAAATTCATATTCACTGAGCGGGAAGATAAAGTTTTCACCTTGCGGAGGGGATTCGAAATTAAACCGGGTGAAAAGTTCCTTGTCTGCGAAGATGTGGTAACAACGGGGGGTTCGGTTAAAGAAGTGATAGATATTGTTCAGTCTGCAGGAGGTCTGGTTGCGGGTGTTGGATTTTTGGTTGACAGAAGTAATGGCAGAGTGCAGTTTGGATTTCCGCAGGTAGGTGCAGTCTCTATTGAAGTCACTGCATATGAAAGTGCAGATTGTCCGTTGTGCAGGCAGGGCATTCCATTAGTAAAACCTGGTTCACGCAAGTTCACATCATGAAAGATTTATTAAAAAACCTCCGTTCATTCGTCGGCGATGATCTGCTTTATCAGATTATTATTTCGCTCAGCATTATCATTGTTTCTTATGCCCTCGCAAGGTTAATCAGTTATGTAATAAAGGTTATCCTCAAACCTATTGTGAGCAAAACCGAGACTGAGTATGATGACAAAATTGTTGAAGTCATCAGAAAAGGTTCTTCGAGACTGCTTTTCGTAGGAGGTATTTATTTTGCTCTAGCGATGTTCCGTCAGGGTTTCGGATTGGTTTCCAACTACTCAAAGCGGAAACTGATTGAAGAACATCCTTATTTGTATCAGATAGCTGACTATTTCGAAATAGCTCTCTATGTGATTCTGGTCATCACTATTCTGATAACGGTGTTCCAGATAATCACGCTGGTATTTGAGTGGTATGCAGATTCAATTAAGGCAAAGGAAAATACGAATCTCTATGGCAGTATTTTCCCTCTCCTTCAGAAATTAAGCAAATTGCTTTTTGCCGCTCTGGCACTGGTAATAATCCTTGCAAAACTTGGCATTGATATATCAGCATTTGTGGTATCCCTTGGTGTCGGCTCACTTGCCGTAGCTCTTGCAGCCCAGGAAACTCTTTCCAACATGATATCGGGATTTATCATCATGGCTGACCGGCCTTTCAGAATAGGGGACAGAATAAAAATAGGCAACGACATTAACGGAGATGTGGTAGAAATTGGCATCAGAAGCACCAAAATCCTGGATTTTGATAAGAACCTTATGATCGTGCCAAATAATGATATTGTAAAATCAAGAATTATTAATTTTACGTATCCCGATGAACTGACAAGAGTGCTGGTTGAGTTTGGTGTGGTTTATGGGACGGATATAGATAAACTCAGGGCGGCGGTAATGGACCTTATTAAGGATGAACCGCTCATCGCTGAAACTCCAAAGCCGGATTTTATATTTCTCAGATTTGAAGAATCCTCCCTGCTCATGCGTCTCGATGTAAAAACGCCTGATTACCGCAATGCATTCGACCTTGGATGCAGGCTCCGCGAAAAAATTTATAATGAATTAAATGCTAAGGGATTCAGTTTTGCATTCCCGACAAGAACCGTATACATAAAAAAGGAAAATGAATGAGATTGTTAATTCTCATATTTATTATCTCCGCAAACGTTTCTTATTCTCAAATAAAATTTGAAAGTTATTTCGAGGATAAGTCTCTCCGTATTGATTATATCCATGCCGGAAATGCAACAGAAGATTCCTATTTTCTTAAAGAACTACGTGAAGAGCCATACTGGGGAGGATCACTGGTAAATCTGATTGATACGTTTAATCTGGGCAAATATAAAATTGAACTGATTGACAAGGTAAGCGGTAAGCTGATTTATTCAAGACATTATGCAACACTTTTTAGTGAATGGCAGACAACCGACGAGGCAAAAAAAATAACCAAGGCTTTTGAGGAGAGTATGCTTACCCCTTTTCCAAAAAAGCCGGTAATCGTAAAATTCTATACCAGAGACAGAAGAAATGCTCTGCATGAAAAGTATGCTGTTGAGATTGATCCTGCAAACTATTTCATTCTGAAGGATCAGAGGATGCCGTTTGATACCATGCGGATTCATTACACAGGTGATCATCATAAGAAACTGGATATAGTAATTCTGGCTGAAGGATACACCGCTGATGATATGGGTAAGTTTGAAACGGACTGCCGGAAGTTTACAGATTACTTATTCAACTCGTCTCCATACAAAGAGCGGAAAGATGATTTTAATATCTGGGGTGTAAAGGTCCATTCCAAAGAAGCGGGTACAGATATCCCTAAACCAGGTGTTTACAGGAATACTGCATTGGGAAGTTCTTTCTATACATTCGATGTCGAACGCTATCTGATGACCGAATCTTTCTTTGCGGTCAGAGATGCAGCCTCCAATGTTCCGTACGATCAGATATTCATTCTGGTTAATAGCGGTAAATATGGCGGCGGGGCCATATACAATCATTATTCAGTTTGTGTTAATAATAATCAGTCTGAGGAGTATATCTTTGTCCATGAGTTTGGTCACGGATTTGCCTCGCTTGCTGATGAATACTACACCAGTGAGGTTGCATATAATGAGTTTTACCCGGTTGATATTGAACCTCTTGAGGCAAACGTAACAACGCTGGTTGATTTTGATAAAAAATGGAAACATATGATTGCTGAAGGGACACCAGTCCCGACTCCTGCAACTGTTGAGTATGAAAACAAACTCGGAGCTTTTGAAGGGGGAGGATATGCAGCAAAAGGGATCTATCGTCCCAGACAGGACTGTACAATGAAATCAATATCTGTTGATAATTTTTGCCCTGTTTGTTCAAAAGCCCTCTCAGATATGATTGATTTTTATTCAAGATGAATTGTATTATGCAATTTCAACCGGATCTGTATCTGAGGACTCATGACTGCGCATGTGAATTGTGGATAAAACTGTGTGAGATATGATCTATAAAAAACTCCATAAGACAATTGAGGATGTTACCTCAAAAGCTTTTGAATCCGAAGAAAAAATGATTACCTCAGTCATTGATGAATTCGTTCATGACAAGATTCAGGAAATTATCGGAGGGCGTCTCTGGAAACTTTTTCCTGATGAAGGGTGCTACAGAATAGTATATCAGACGGGTAAGATGGGGCTGATTAAGAAGAATTTTGAAATCAAAGTTTCTGACTACTCATTCATGGATCTTTTTGTGAATGAGAGAACCATTTTTGGTCATGAGACCAATCACGAACTGATGAAAAAGGGGATATTTAAGTTTGCAGCATCCGGAGTCGGTGACAGAATAAAAATCAGCGGAAAATATTATTACGAGTATCTGGTTGCTTATAACCGGTCGGTACTTAATGAAGAATTTAAGTATCTGCTCAACATTATGGCATCAGTGCTTACTTCAAAAATCCGCCTGCGCCGTTCTTCAAAATCGGCCAAAACATTAATGGAAGACCTTGATAAAGCAAGACAACTGCAGAGGTCAATTCTTCCCCAGCATGAGTACGTCTTCTTTGATTATGATATTTATGGACTCACGGTTCCGGCAGAGATGGTCGGGGGTGATTTTTTTGATTACCTGGAGTCAAAGGGAGAAAAGGACAGAATAGGCATAATATTGGGAGATGCGGCCAGCAAAGGGGTCAGTGCTGCGGCCGAAGCCATGTATATTTCAGGGGCCCTCAGAATGGCAAGCACATTCGAGATTAAGATCGCTCCATTAATGAAAAGAATGAATGCCCTGGTAAATCAGATTTTCTCGGATGATAAGTTTACCAGTCTGTTTTACGGTGAGCTTTCAAATGACAAAACGGGATTATTTCTTTTTGCCAGCGCCGGGCATAATCCTCCGTTTTTCCTGAAAAAAGGGGCTAAAGATGTTATCCTCCTGAATCCGACCGGTCCCGTACTCGGACCCTCCCCAAAAGCGTCCTATACCGTTGAAAATGTGAATTTTAACCCGGGGGATATTCTTCTGATCTACTCAGACGGAGTTGTTGAATCTCAGAATGCAGACGGCGAATTTTATGAAGAAAGCCGGTTAAAGAACATGCTGATACGGAACAGTAATAAAAGTGCCCGTGAGATTGCATTAAAAATTATTGAGGATGTAATTAAGTTCTCAAAAAACGGACAGTATAATGACGATAAAACCCTGGTGATTATCAAAAAAAGGGGATAAAGACCCTTATTTACCATCAGGGAATAACGGTTTTTCTTGGTAAAGGTGGCATTTTCAGCTAATTTTGAGCAGGAGCATTCATGAAAACTATAGCAACAGTAAATCCCGCTACCGAGAAAACTCTCCACGAGTATAAACTCCATTCACGCCAGGAAGCTGAAGAAATTATAGCTTCCCTTAGTCATCAGCAAAAGGAATTCCGGAAAACCTCTTTCAAAGAGAGAGCTCTTTTACTTAAAAATCTCTCTCAGGAACTCAGGTCTGAGACCACTGCTCTTGCCGAACTGATAACTTCAGAAATGGGTAAACCTTTGGCTCAGGCAAAAGCTGAGGTAGAGAAGTGCGCCTGGGTTTGTGATTATTATGCTGAAAACGGCGAGTTATTTCTTCAGGATACCGAGATTGCTACTGATGCCTTTAAGAGTTTAGTTTCCTTCAGGCCGCTCGGAGTAACGCTTGGTATCATGCCCTGGAATTTTCCATTCTGGCAGGTCTTCCGGTTCGCGGTTCCCTCTGTCATGGCAGGGAATACCGCGCTGCTGAAACACGCCTCCAATGTCAGCGGATCTTCATTAGTCATTGAGCGGCTTTTTGAAGATGCCGGTTTCCCAAAAAATGTTTTCAGAAGTATCATATATCCTGCAGCATCAATGGAAGATATTATCAGTCATCCTGCAGTTAAAACGGTCAGCATTACCGGGAGCACTCTGGCAGGTAAAAGTGTTGCCTCAATAGCCGGAAAGTATCTAAAAAAATGTGTTCTGGAACTTGGCGGAAGTGATCCGTATGTTGTTTTAAAGGATGCTGATCTTCCTTTAGCTGTGGCTGCCTGTGCAAAAGGGAGATTAATCAACGGAGGTCAAAGCTGTATTGCTGCCAAACGGTTTATCGTGGTGAAGGATGTTGTTAAGGAGTTTACTGAACTTCTAGTGTCAGAATTCAAAACCTACCGGACAGGTAATCCGATGGATCAGCAGTATTCAGTTGGTCCGCTCGCAAAAAAAGAATTTGTTGAAGAGATAGCACTGATCTGTGAATCATCAGAGAAAATGGGTGCCCGGCTTATATACAGGGAAGAAGCAGCCTTCAGCGAAGGATTTTATTTCACACCAAGGATATACACCGGTGTAACCAGTGAAATGTCCCTTTTTCGGGAAGAAACTTTTGGTCCTGTTGCGGTAATCATCGAAGCAAAAGACGCAGAAGATGCATTCAGACTTGCGAATGATTCACCGTTCGGCCTGGGAGGCGCTGTTTTTACTTCCGACAGGCATTTCGGAGAAATAGCAGCAAAGGAGTATATCGAAGCCGGTTCTGTGTTTGTCAATGATTTTGTGCGCTCAGACCCGCGTCTTCCTTTCGGGGGAATTAATGAATCCGGATACGGCAGGGAATTAGCCCCGTTCGGAATAAGAGAATTTACCAACATCAAAACTGTTTACATAAAATAAAGATATTAATTACTTCATGGCATCTACAGAGACGGAAATAAAAGAACTTAAGACTAAATCAGCTATCACCTATGAACGAGGCGGACTTTCAAATCAGACGTTAACCGATATATATTACAAGTTAATAACACCTCGTCTTATTGAAGAGAAAATGCTGAATCTTCTCAGACAGGGTAAAATAAGCAAATGGTTTTCAGGTATCGGGCAGGAAGCTATTTCGGTAGGTACTGTTACCGCTCTGCCTCAAGATGTGATGATCATGCCCTTAATCCGCAATCTCGGAATTTTTACCGGAAGGGGAATTCCGCTTGCACGGCTCTTCTCGCAGTTTCAGGGAAAGTTCAACGGCTTTACCAAAGGAAGAGACCGGTCATTTCACTTTGGCAGTCTGGAGCATCATATATGCGGAATGATATCCCATCTCGGACCACAATTAGCTCTTGCTGATGGTGCAGCACTCTGGGAAAAACTTAAAGGAACTGGAAAGTGTTCTGTTGCATTCTCCGGAGACGGAGGAACAAGTCAGGGGGATTTTCATGAGGCACTTAATGTTGCGGCTGTTTGGGATTTGCCTGTTTTCTTTATTGTTGAGAATAATGGATACGGACTTTCAACACCAACCTCCCAGCAATATAAGTGTGCGACAATTGCTGATAAGGGAATAGGGTACGGAATTGAATCAATCAGAATTGACGGTAATAATGTGCTTGAGGTGTATGACACGATTTCATCCCTCTATAAGAAGCAGCAGGAAAACCCTCGTCCATTCCTTATCGAAGCATTAACATTCAGAATGAGGGGACATGAGGAAGCTTCTGGTACCAAGTATGTGCCGAAAGAGTTGTTTGAGCAGTGGGGTAAAAAAGATCCGGTTTCCAATTACGAGTATTATCTGATTGATGAAGGAGTACTGACTGAAAATCAGACAGCTGCTATAAGAGAGCGGATCAAGGAGGAAATTAATGAGGAGTGGGAACGGAGCGAAAAGGAGCCGGAAGTAACCCCAGATACCATCTTTGAACTCAATGATATGTATCCGCGATTTACCAAATCTGCTGCACCCGCTCCTGAAGAAACAAAGAGAGAGATTCGCTTTATTGATGCGGTGTCTGAAGGACTGAAACAGTCACTTCAGAATAACCCTGAGTTGATCGTCATGGGGCAGGATGTTGCCGATTATGGGGGAGTATTCAAAATTACGGATGGTTTTATTTCGGAATTCGGGAAAGAGAGAATCCGGAACACGCCGCTTTGTGAGTCGGCTATCATTGGCACAGCGCTTGGATATGCCATTAAAGGGGGCAAAGCTGTAGTTGAAATGCAGTTTGCAGATTTTGTTTCCTGCGGTTTTAATCAGATTGTAAACAATCTGGCAAAGATTAATTATCGCTGGGAAGCTCCTGCAAATGTAGTTGTCCGCCTACCATGCGGAGGAGGTGTGGGAGCAGGACCGTTTCACTCCCAGACCAATGAAGCATGGTTCTTCCATACACCAGGTCTTAAGATTGCGTATCCTTCGAATCCCTATGATGCAAAGGGGTTATTAGCCAGAGCTATCGAAGATCCTGCTCCCGTTCTTTTCTTTGAGCATAAAGGCCTTTACAGATCATTATCCGGATTTGTACCGGAACAGTATTACTCTTTAGAGTTCGGCAGGGCTGCCAAACTTTCGGAAGGTAACTCTGTTACCATAATTACTTATGGTTATGGCACCATCTGGGCAAAGAATATGCTTGAGAAATTTCTTTCGAACACATTGGAAATCATTGACTTACGTACTCTTGTCCCGATTGATTATGAACTAATTTTCTCGAGTGTAAAGAAAACAGGAAAGGTTCTTATTCTTCACGAAGATACGCTTACGGGCGGAATCGGAGCAGAGATATCTGCCAGAATTTCCAGAGAATGTTTTGAATATCTTGATGCTCCCGTTTACCGGTCTGCTTCGCTTGATACACCTGTTCCTTTCTCAGTAAAACTTGAGAATAATTTTCTTCCTTCAGGCAGACTGGAGAAAGAACTGAAGGAGCTGCTGGCTTATTGATAAAGAGGATGCTCCGGTGGAGAAAATAGGAATTATGCCAAGGATATTTCTCTTTTTATCTCTTGCCGGATTATTCCTTTCACTGTTCCAGGAGTATTACGGTTCTGGCGGTATGCGGGCCGAATTGGGTCAATTTACCTCCGATTCTTCCTCTTATTCAAAATTCCCGAACTGGCAGGACTTATATAACACGCCTGAACAGTATAAAATTGATGTCCTTCATTATGATTTTTCAATCAGACTTGACTATTCTGCAAAGAATATTCAGGCTGAAAGTATCATTACTCTTGTTGTAACAGAGAACATAAACACGGTCGATCTGAATTTTGGCAGCAGTCTAAAGATTGGTGAACTGCTGCTGAATGGCAAAGAAGTTCAGTATAAACGAAGCGGAATGGTACTCTCGGTTCTTTCATCCTCAGTTCCGGGTGATACACTCGAGGTAAAAATTAGTTATTCGGGCAAACCACTTAATCAGGGAGACGGGTCTTTTACCTGGCAGGGATTTAACGGAGCCAGGGTAATCAGTACTCTCGGAGAACCAAATCTTAATCCTTCCTGGTTCATTTGTAATGACAGACCAGATGATAAGGCGCTCCTGGATATTCGTATAACTAATGACACCTCATTTACATCGGTCTCAAATGGCTCCCTGATTGCGGTAATAACGGAAGGGGATCAAAAAACGTATCACTGGAGGAGCAGTTATCCCGTATCGACCTATTTGATAGCCCTGTATTCAGGTCAGTATGAGCGATTTGAGGATAAATACATTTCTGCCTCGGGAGATACCATTCCAATTGAGTATTATGTAGTTCCTTCGAAACGTAAAGCGGCTGAAACCGCTTTTGCCAGACATGCAGATATGTTTGAATTTATGGAACTTACAATCGGAGAATACCCCTTCAAAAGAGAAAAATATGGTGTGGCAGGATTCAACTGGCAGGGCGGAGCCATGGAGAACCAGACAATCACAGGAGTCGGGCATTCACTCATTGACGAATCTTCGGCTATGGAGACAACATATCTTCATGAACTCGCACATCACTGGTTTGGGAATTCGGTTGGTCCAAAAACGTGGAGGGATATCTGGCTGAATGAGGGTTTTGCAAGCTATTTTGAAGGACTTTATCTCATTTACACCGGTCAAATTAGGGATATTTCTGAATATATGGCCGGATTACGAAGGATAGAATACCCAGATAAAATGTATAATCCGGGCCATGATGAGATTTTTAACAGGGCGGTCTACGACAAAGGAGCATGGGTACTTCATGCTCTGAGATATGAAATAGGAGATAGTCTGTTTTCCCGGGTTTTGAAAACCTATTACGAGACGTATAAGTATTCAAATGCTTCAACGCAGGACTTTCAGTATATTTGTGAGATGGTTTCCGGTACTGATTTGAGACGTTTTTTTAATCAGTACGTCTATTACGGTAACGAAATTCCGGTGATCAGATACCACTATTCCGTTGAGAAGCAGGGGGCGGTGTATCAGACCACCATAGTATTTGAACAAAAAAATGTAACTGAACCATATCAGGTTAAATTTGATATTACCCTGAGTGGTGAAGATCAAACTTCTGATGAGAGAATTCTCCTGACTGACTGGTCTGAAACGAAAGTTTTTAAGACCCGGTTTCTGCCAAAAAAAATTCTGCCGGATAAAAACGGAAATTTCATCGGATTGATCGTCCCCGCAAAGTAAATTTTATAAGCCATTGAAGTCTTACAGTAAAGGACCATTTTATTTTATATCAGATATCCATCTTGGATTATCTGATCCGCAAACTGAAAGAAACAAAGAATCAGTTCTTGTCAGCTTTCTTGATAGTATAAAAAACGCCGAGGTATTATTCATTGCAGGCGATCTTTATGACTATTGGTTTGAATACCGCAGAGTGTATCAGAAGGGTTTTTTCCGTCTGCTGAATTCATTATATAATCTGCGGGCCAGGGGTACTGAGATTGTTTATGTTATTGGTAACCATGATTTCATGCATAGGGATTTTTTTTCATCTGAAATCGGTGCCGTGATGATCGAGGATGATTTTACTGCAGAACTGAATGGCAAAAGATTTTATATCTCCCATGGGGATGGCTTGTTAAAAGGAGATTATGGTTATAAGATGCTTAAAATGGTACTGCGTAATAAAAAGATTCAGTGGCTCTATTCTCTTATTCATCCTGATTTGGGCATTAGTCTGGCAGGCCACTCAAGCAAGACCAGCCGTCAGCATACTTCTTCCCGGACGGGATTGGAAACAGATGGTCTGAAGGATAAAGCCTCGGAAATCCTGAGTACCGGTTTCGATTATGTTCTTTTCGGTCATACACACCGGAGAGTCATGCAAAATATCGGTGGTGGATGGTATGTTAATCTCGGTACCTGGCTGGAAAAGCCCTGTTACGGAAAATTTGAAAACGATATATTTACGATTAATGATTTGAGTTAAAATCCGCATAGCATGAATAAAACAGTTAAAAAGAAAAATCCAGGCCATAAAAAGTTATATATATTTTCAGGTATTGTTGTCCTCTTTCTGTTATTTCTGTGGTATGTTGTAAGCGGATTGCCCGGGCTTGAAGAACTGGAAAATCCGGATCCACACTTTGCGACAAAGGTCTATTCCGTTGATGGTGAACTTGTCGGGCAGTTTTATATTGAGAACAGAATCGAAACAGACATTGACAGTCTTCCGAAACATCTGATAGAAGCTCTCATTGCAACGGAGGACAGGAAATTTTATGATCACTGGGGTGTTGATCTTGACCGCTTTGTTAAAGCAATGGTGAAAAATATCTTTACTTTTTCAAGGGAGGGGGCAAGCACCATAACGCAGCAGCTTGCAAAGAATCTTTATCAGCTTAAAGGAGCGAAAGAAAATCTTTTTGATACGGGCGTCAGAAAACTGCGGGAGTGGTTCACTGCTATTCAGATTGAACGTACTTTTACAAAAAAGGAAATTCTGGAGCTGTATCTCAATATATCCTATTTTGGTAAGGGAGCTTACGGAGTAGAAACCGCTGCACAGATATATTTTAATAAAAAAGCTGATGAGCTGACGGTACCCGAATCTGCTTTGCTCATTGCGCTTTTAAAATCATCTGTATTTTATGATCCAGAAAAAAGACCGGAAAGGGCAAAACAAAGAAGAAATATTGTCATGTACAATATGGTACAGCAGGAAGTTTTGTCTTCATCGGAATATGAAAAGTTCAAAAGGGAACCGATCGTTCTTGCAAGGGGGCAGAAAGTAAATATAAAAACAGTTGCACCGCATTTTCTGGAATATATCCGTCAGGAAATGCAGCAGCTGATAGCTGATAAAAGAATTTCTGCTGATCTCTATCGGGACGGACTGACAATCTATACAACTCTGGATTATCAGATGCAGATTATAGCGAATAAAGTTTCGAAAGAACATCTCGCTGAGTATCAGGCGTTGTTTAATAAAAACTGGAAATGGGAGAAAAATAACGCACTTCTGAAGTCATTAGTTGAACGGGCTGCCAGGAACAGTAATCTTTACCGTTCTGCGGAAACCGAATCAGAAAAGAAAAGAGTATTAAATCTCCTCAAGAATGATCCTGAATTCGTAGATTCAGTAAAAATTGCAGAAGCCACGGTGCAGGTTGGGTTTGTTGTTACAGATCAGTCAAGCGGTGAGATACGCGCAATGGTGGGGGGTGAGAACCAGGATTTTCTTTACGGACTGAATCATGTTACTCAGATCAGAAGGCAGCCAGGCTCATCCTTTAAACCCATTGTTTATGCTGTTGCAGTTGATAATGGCTGTTCTCCGGAACAGTTGTTTGAGAATCAGATCTTTGAATATGAAGGGTGGTCACCGAGAAACAGCGACGGAGAATATGGTGATTTTATGACTCTGAGGGAAGCCTTAGCCCGCTCAGTTAACGTTATTGCAGGAAGGCTAACCACATCTGATTATGCCCCTCCAGAACAGGTGGTACAGCTTGCTAAGGATATGGGGATCAATTCCGAACTGCGTGCTTTTCCATCAATAGCCCTTGGAACTTCTGAAATCACTCCGCTTGAACTTGCTGGCGCATACGGAACTATTGCCAACGGCGGCATCTATATGAAACCCTTCTCAATTTTACGGGTTGAAGACAGAAATGGTATTGTGATTTATGAGACCAGACCTCAAAAGAAAAACGTTCTCTCACCAAGAACCGCTGCAATAGTTGTGGATATGATGCAGGATGTTGTCAACTGGGGAACAGGCGCTGGAGCCAGAAGATATTTCCACAGACCGGCTGCCGGTAAGACAGGGACCACGCAGGCGTATTCTGATGCCTGGTTCGGAGGATTTACTCCTCAGCTGCTAGGTGTAGTATGGGTCGGTTTTGATGATCACAGGGTAAAATTTAGCGGCTGGTACGGTCAGGGAGCCAAAGCGGCTATGCCGATCTGGGCTAAATTCATGGCGGAAACTTATAAAACACTTAATCTTCCGCTTAAATATTTTGATATTCCATCCGGTGTAGCATATGCGGAATTTTGCAAATATGCTGTCAGTCAGGGAGTACCAGCTCTGGCCAATGAGACCTGTCCGGAGGTAATTTCAGACATTATTGATACTGAGAATCCGCCTGAGCAGTGTATTTTTCATCCGGGACCCCCAAGAAGACCAGGGGGACAGGCTGATACACAAAACAAAAATACTTCGGGGGGGTCTGGTTGGTAATTATCTAAAATTTTACTAAATTTGTAGGCTAAAATCTGCCCGGATGGTGGAATTGGTAGACACGCTAGTTTCAGGAGCTAGTGCCGGTTTCGGCATGGGGGTTCGAGTCCCCCTTCGGGCACAACGGTTTACCGATGTGTTTTAAGTAATTGCCCAGAATCTTTATGATTTTGGGCATTTTTTTTCTTAATTCTCAGCGATTTCCATTTCCTTTACCTCCTTTTGAACTTCATTTCCGTTTGATCATCAAAGAAATTATTATCCTCAATCAGGGGAAATAATGTAATTTTACTCAGTGTGTTTCATTTTTTCCTGATTTTGAATTGGTATTTGCAAGTTGAATTCTGTTCCGATTCCTGCAGCATTAGGTTACGCAGAAGCAATTGAACTGGCCGCCGCCCATTATGAAAATTTTCCCGTTGCTTCAATTTTACTTCCCGAAAATTACAGGAAACACATTGCTGTTATCTATTGGTTTGCAAGAACTGCTGACGATATAGCGGATGAAGGGGAGAAAAGTATATCCGAAAGACAGAGTGAATTAGATTCTTTTCTTGATTCATTCAGATCTGCAATCCGGGGGGAGTTAAAGGATTATAAATGGCAGGCGCTGGCATATACAATTTCTGCTTTTAATCTTTCGATAATCAATTTTGAAGATTTGATTTCAGCTTTTCGTCAGGATACGAAAAAAAAACGATATCTGAACCACGAAGAACTTTCCGACTACTGCCGCCGTTCAGCTAATCCAGTAGGACGGCTTTTGCTTGAATTGTTTAATATCCGGAATGA
Source organism: Ignavibacteriales bacterium (assembly GCA_015709675.1). Classification (NCBI taxonomy): domain Bacteria; kingdom Pseudomonadati; phylum Ignavibacteriota; class Ignavibacteria; order Ignavibacteriales; species Ignavibacteriales bacterium. The sequence continues at coordinate 2,860,947 of CP054182.1, read as the reverse complement.
ACAGGCAAATTTTTACTCTGATAAAATTTGTACTGCACTCCAGCTGATCAATTTTTACCAGGATGTCTCGGTGGATATTAAAAAGGGGAGAATTTACCTGCCTTTGGACACTCTTAAAAGATATTATCTTTCAGAATCAGATTTTCTCCTGGATGAGCAAAAATTGAATTTTGGAAAAATGATGGAAGAATTAGCAGGAGAGTCTGAAAGGATGCTGCTGGAAGGGAGGCATCTGCTCCCGTTTTTACCCTTCCGTCTGAGATTCGAAATTGCAGCTACCATAAATGGTGGCTTGGAAATTATCAGAAAAATCCGCAATATTCGGTATCAGGTTTCCACTATTCGACCAGTCCTGAAAAAATCAGATTATTTACAAATTGGAATAAAATCACTCATTCATGCAGTTGTCTGAAGCTCAGTTAATCTCAAAGGAAAGCAAAAGCAGTTTTTACTACGCTTTTAATCTTCTCCCCGCCGCTAAAAGGGAAGCGATGAATATCATCTATGCCTTCTGCCGGAAAACTGATGACATTGTGGATGAGGAATCTCTGAAAAACGAGATTAAATACAATAATCTTGTCAGGTGGCGTTCAGAACTGGAGTTAGCCGCTGTTAATAAATCTGAATTTCCGCTCCTGAATAAAACTGCCAATATCATAACTCAGTTCAGAATTCAGCCGGAACTCCTTTTTGAGCTCATTAAGGGGATGGAAATGGATCTGGTCAAAAACCGGTATGAAAATTTTGAAGAACTGCGCCTCTATTGTTACCGAGTTGCCTCCACTGTAGGGCTGATGTGTATTGAGATATTCGGATACAAAAATGAATCCGCAAAAGAGTTTGCCGAGAATCTTGGAATAGCCCTTCAGCTGACAAACATCATCCGAGATGTGGGGGAGGATGCCGCAAAAGGAAGAATTTACCTTCCAATGGATGAACTTGAGCGTTTTGGATATTCAGAAAAAGAGCTTCTTTCCAATACCATAAACAGAGCATATATCAACCTGATGCAGTTTCAGTCAGAAAGAGCCAAAGAATATTTCCGCAAGGCTACTGAAGCCCTGACACTGGAAGATAAGCCAAGTATGTTTGCTGCAAGAGCAATGCAGCATATTTATTTCCGCGTGCTTCAGCGAATTGTCCAGGCGGAATTTGATGTTTTTAACAAAAAAATTAAACTGAATACCTTTGAAAAAGTTGGTATCTCGCTCGGAGTGTGGGCGAAATATCAGCTTGTTTACCGATGAAAAAAGTCGTTATTATCGGGGGAGGCATTGCAGGGCTTTCTGCAGCAGTGCATCTTCTCCGCAAAGGTATACAACCACTTCTTCTTGAATCCACAAAAAAAGCCGGCGGAAGAACTACCTCATTTTTTGATCCCAATTTCAATTCATACCTTGATAACGGACAGCATATCCTCATGGGCTGTTATAAGGAGACTCTTTCCTTATTTTCTCAGGTGGAAATCAAATCGAATTTCATACTGAACGAATCACTCCATATTGATTATTCAGACGGTGAGCGATATACCCTAAAGGCACCCAGGTATTTCTATCCTCTTAATCTGGCAATTGCCCTGTTTAGATATAAACCTTTGTCATTTAATGAATCCCTGGCAGCATTGTTTTTGATGATGCGCGTTCTGGCCAATATTTCCAGTCGTCCATCCGGAAAAAATGTAGTGGTCTGGTTAAAAGAAAATGGGCAGAATGATAATCTGATTAAGTACTTATGGACTCCGCTGATAATCGGGGCAATGAATACTTCGGTTGAAAAAGCTGATGCGGGAATTTTCTGTAAAATAGTTAAGGAAATTTTCTTTCGCGGAAAATTATCCTCAACCATTATTCTTCCCAAAAGCGACCTGCAATCTTCACTGGTGCAAACTCTTGAGGCAAAGATTACTTCTGAAGGGGGAGTAATAAACTACTCCTCGCAGGCAGTTAGAATTAACAAAAAAGATAATGGTTTTTCTGTACTCTTAAAGAACGGAGAAGAAATTTCCGCGGAGGCAGTTATTCTTGCTGTTCCGCGGCACGCTCTTAATAAAATTGCATTACCTGAGGATCTCGTAATTGATCAGCAGAGTGACCTCACTTATTCAAACATTCTGTCAGTACACATTAAGTCAGATGAAATTCTTCTCAGAGAATCATTTATCGGACTTCATAACTCGCCAGTGCACTGGGTTTTTCACAATGAAGATTTTTTGTCGGTTGTAATAAGTGATGCGGATGAGTATAAGGATCTAAGTGATCAGGAAATCCTCTCGATAATAATCCCGGAACTGCTTAGGCATAACATTCTGGGCTCGGAAAAACTCACTGCTTACAGAATTATAAAAGAAAAACGGGCAACATTTGTCCCTGATATAAATTCTTCAAAACTACGATTACCTGCGAGGACTAATCAGAAGGGGATATATCTTGCCGGAGACTGGACCGATACCGGACTTCCGGCAACCATAGAAGGTGCTGCGCTAAGCGGACGGCTTGCGGCTGAGGCTGTTTTTAGTCCTGGTCATTAATATCTCGAAAGAAACAAAATAGCCTGACCACTTCGTTCCGAACGAAGCGGTCTCTAATGTTCTAAATACCTTTAATGAGCATCAAGCCAGTTAACACCGGTTCCCGCTTCTACCAGCATAGGCACAGAAAGGGGCAAAGCGTTCTGCATAATATCAATCACTGCACTTTTAACTTTTTCGAGTTCCGGTTTATAAACATCAAAGACTAGTTCATCATGCACCTGAAGCACCATACGTGACTTAAATTTCTGTTCCCTGAAATAATGATGCAGGCGTACCATTGCAAGTTTTATGATATCTGCTGCTGCTCCCTGTATTGGCATATTAATCGCTACACGCTCTTCGAACTGCCTAACTGTAAAATTGCTGCTGTTTATATTTTTAAGATATCTCCTGCGGCCGGTTATGGTCTCTGAAAAGCCCCGTTCTCTTGCTTTATTGATACTTTCATCCATGAAAGATTTAACTGACTTAAAAGTGGTAAAATAACCGTCAATAATTTCTTTTGCCTGCTGCTGAGAGATACCGAGCCGTGTTTTAAGTCCGAATACCCCGATCCCGTATAAAATACCAAAGTTCACTTCCTTCGCTTTGCGGCGCATATCGGATGTAACTTCATCTTTACTGATACCAAAGACCAGCGCCGCTGTGCTGCGGTGTATATCCTCGCCATTTTTAAATGCATTCACCAGATATTCATCGCCTGAGAGGTGAGCCATAATTCGCAATTCAATCTGGCTGTAATCCGCGCTCAGGAGTATATGGTCATTATCGGCGGGAATAAACGCTTTTCGTATATCCTTGCCAAGCTCTGTCCGGATAGGAATATTCTGCAAATTAGGATCAACACTTGAAAGCCGTCCGGTAGCTGCTACAACCTGATTAAAGGAACTATGAATTCTGCCGGTAAGAGGATGAATCATCTCCGGAAGGGAATCTGTATATGTTGATTTCAGTTTTGAAACTGTACGGTAATTTAAAATATGCTCAACAATCTCATGTTCATTACGGATTGATTCGAGAGATTGTGCATCGGTTGAGTAGCCCGATTTAATTTTTTTAGTCGGAGGGAGCTTTAAGTTTTCAAACAGGATTTTTTGCAGCTGGGCAGGGGAGCCGACATTAAATATCTGTCCGGCCATCTCATGTATGACGGTGGTTTCACTTTCAATAAGCTTCTGAAGTTCCTTACTTTGCTGTTTCAGAGCATGTACATCAACTCTGATGCCTGCTCTTTCCATATCAGCAAGCACTTCGACTAACGGGAATTCTATTTCATGAGCAAGTTTATCCTGACCTGTTTCCTGAACTTTTTTATTGAGTATGGTAAAAAGCTGATAGGTAACATCGGCATCTTCACAGGAATAGTCAGATATATTCTTTACGGGTACCGAATATATTCTGGAAGGATCTTTTTTCTCCCCTATAAGTGAAGAGAGGGGAATGGGATCGTAATCAAGATATTTTCTTGAAAGATCATCCATATTGTGCTTCTGATCGGGATCAAGAATATAAGATGCAACCATGGTATCAAAGTAGAAACCGTTAACGGTGATGCCATAATTTTTCAGTACTGATATGTCAAACTTACCGTTCTGACAAATCTTTTTAACGGAAGCATTTTCAAATACCGGTTTGAATATTTCGGCAAAAGCATCCGTCGTGCATTCCTCAGGCCAGCTGGCATCCGACTGTGCATAACGGAACGGAATATAGTATGCTTCGTGTGCATTAAAAGAAAAGGCTGCCCCAACCATATTCATCCTGAACCTGTCAAGTGAGTCAGTCTCAGTATCAAATACAAAAAGTTCCTGTTTGCTGAGCTTTTCCGCAAGAGTTTTCATTTCCTTCACTGAACGAATGAGAGTGTAATTCTTGCTCTGGGTGGAAATTGTACTGTTATCAAACAAGGTGGTTTCATGAGGCCCTTCAAGATCAGTATCAGTGAGTTTAAATATTTCAATGATACGGTTAAGAGAGCGCGAGAACTCCAGTTCAGTAAAAAGTTTTCTTACAACCGGGTAATCAGGTTTTTTAACAGCCATCTCGGAGAGATTTAAATCAAGAGGGATGTCTTTTCTGATTGTAATCAGATCTTTTGAAATCCTGACATCCTCCGCGGCGGCTAATAACTTTTTCTTTGTTCCTTCAGGTGTAACCTCATTGATTCTTTCATAGATACTATCTATCGTTCCAAATTCCTTGATAAGCTTAAGGGCTCCCTTTTCTCCAATGCCTTTTGCACCAGGGATATTATCGCTTTGGTCACCCAGCAGAGATAAATAATCAATCATCTGATTGGGGCTGAATTCATACGTTTCCAGGACCTTTTCGGGACTGAGAATAGTATAATCTTCACCTGAACGCCCGGGCTTAACAAGATAAACTCTGTCTGTGACCAATTGGACGTAATCTTTGTCAGGGCTGATCATATAGGTAAACAGCCCTGATTGTTCAGCCTTACTGCTTGCGGCACCGATGATATCATCCGCTTCATAGCCAGGAAGAATCAGCAGAGGAATCCCGAGTGCTTCAACAACCTCCTTTATCCTTCCGATTTGCGGAATCATATCGTCCGGCATTTCGTCCCGGGTACCTTTGTACTCAGCGTACATTTCATGTCTGAACGTTTTTTCTTTTGAATCAAATGCAACAGCAGCATAATCGGGCTTCAGATCTTCATAAATTTTAATTATCTGATTCAGAAATCCGAATACAGCCGAGGTTGGCTCTCCATTTTTTGTGTAAAGAGGTCTTGTCTTGAATGCAAAGTATGCCTTATAGGCAAGAGCCATTGCATCAATAATTACAAATTTTTTACCGGACATTGTTTTCTTCCTGTTTTGTCTTATACTTTCTGTAGAAGTAGATTGGAAGGCCCATAAGGATTAGCATAAGTCCCATGGCTGCATTTTCCGTATCAGAAACTAATGAATTCAGTAAAAAGAAAAATGAGAAAGCAACAAACAAGAGAGGTGTGTAAGGGTAACCCCATACCTTATATCTTCTGGGGGCATCAGGCATCTTTTTTCTGAGTATGATTACACCATAAGCTCCGAGCATATAAAACAGCCAGGCAGCAAAAATTACATAATCAGAAATGGTATCAAACGACCCTGAAAGAACAAGAACCGCTGACCAGAGACCCTGTACAAGAAGCGAGATGTGCGGAGTTGCAAATTTCGGATGAATTCTGCCAAGACTTTCAAAAAAGAGGTTGGTACGGGCCATTGCAAACTGTACGCGCGCTGTTGCCAGAATGCTTCCGTTAAGTGCGCCAAAAGTTGAAACGATTACACTTATGGCAATGATCGAAGCGCCAGTTGCTCCGAAAATTTTATCAGCCGCCGAAGCAGCAACAAGAGGGGAGTCCTTCATCTCATCAATAGGAAGCACATATAAATACGCAAGATTTATCAGGATATATACCCCCATGGTTATCAGGGTTCCGAGTAAGAGTGCACGGGGCACATTTCTTTGCGCGTCTTTTACTTCACCGGCCACATATGTTACATTATTCCATCCGTCATAAGCCCAGAATGCACCTGCAAGAGCAAGGCCGATCATAGGAAGGAAGTTATTGGTGAGTTCGGGAGCCAGTTCAAAACCGGTATACACGTTAGAAAAACTCCCATCAGCAAAGAAAATAATGATAAATGAGAGAAGTATGATTGAACCGATTTTTATGAACGTCACTATTGTCTGCACAATACCACCAAAGACAACCCCAACATAATTAACACCCGTCAGGAAAAGGAGGCATGCAATTGCTACCAGTTTAGTTCCGAATTCCGCGAATGGTCTTATATCTCCCACAAAGGGCATATAAACAGTTATCTCTTTCATGAACTGAGGCGCCTCAGGGAACTGAAAAAAGTAACTGAGATACTCAGCAAAAACATAGGCAATTGCCGCCTGACTCCCGGTCTGTATAACAGCAAGAACTGACCAGCCGTATAGGTAAGCCGTAAAATCCCCATACATCTCACGGAAATAGATATACTGTCCGCCGGTGGATTTAAAAAGTCCGGCTATTTCGGCATTTACCAGAGCCCCGATAAATGTAATCAGACCTGCCAGTATCCATATCCCGATTAATAACTCCGGTGAAAGGAGCTGCCCTGCCATTGTTGCTGGTTTACGGTAAATTCCTGATCCGATCATTGATCCGGCAACAATCATTGTGGCAGCGGTTACGCCGAGTCCTCGGATTAATTCTTTTTTGGCCTGTTCTTCCTTCATTTTGGCTTTCAGCTTAGTTTATAAATCATTTTTGCAAAAAGAAGTGTGTTTTGCGAAGTTTTTTCGAACAAACGCTTAAAATATCAATTTCATTATAAAATGAGGGGATTCTTCTTAAAAATATGCATTTTTTTTTGAGAATTTACGCTTTCCTCTTAACTTTGGGCTTTAATATTAGTTATTGAGCAATTACCTGAAATTCCCAAAACTTCATACACAAATACTAATAGCCCTCATTTTAGGAGTTCTTGCCGGTGTTTTGGTAAAAGAGCCGGAAGAGGTATTTACCATCAACTTTTCAGATGGGAGGGAACCGGAAAGGGTTGAGGACTGGAGTACTGTTGCATTACTTACAAATTCGGGGGATTCCGCCAGGTTTTCTGCAGGAAACACTCACTCCCTTATTCAAAAAAGCAAACAGTTTGTTAAATCCGGAACCGTCATTCTTGTGAGAGTAAACAACAAGGACGGACAGATCAGTGAATATGAGGGGCCTCTGAATCTGGCCAAACCTGAAACATTTGCTCATTCTGTTAAGTGGATTGGCGATATTTTTATCAGACTCCTGAATATGATTGCTATACCGCTGGTTATCTCAACTCTGATTGTCGGAGTCTCAAGTCTTGGAGATATAAAGAAGTTTACTAAAGTGGGGGGTCGGACGATGATTTTCTACCTCTCAACTACCGCGGTTGCCATAACCATCGGACTGGCGCTCGCGAATATCATCAAACCAGGGGAACAACTCAACAGTTCAGTGCGAGATCAGCTTATTGCTGAGTATTCTGCTGATGCTGCTGAAAAAGTAACTGTACAGCCAAGCACTAATTTCATAAATGACTTTCTCATCCCGCTTATTCCCCGTAATATATTCTCTGCACTCACCAGCGGTGATATGCTGCAGATTGTATTTTTTGCTGTTTTTGTCGGTATTGTACTAAATATAGTCAGCAGAGAAAAAGGGGAGACTGTTATCAGATTTTTTGACGGACTAAGCGATGTTATGATCGTTATGGTTGACCTTGTTATGAAGATTGCGCCGCTTGCGGTTTTTGCACTTATCATGTATACCGTAGCCGATCTTGGTTACCAGATACTTGTTATTCTATTCTGGTACGCGGCAACTGTGTTGATCGGACTGGGGATTCATACTTTTGTTGTATATGGTGTGTTACTAAAAACATTTTCGAAAACCGGAATTGTGCGATTTTTCAGGGGCATCCGGGAGGCACAAACCATTGCCTTTACAACCTCATCAAGTGCGGCGACACTGCCCGTTTCGATGCAGTGTGCTGAAGAAAATCTTGGTATTTCTAAAAGTGTAACCGGTTTTGTACTGCCTCTCGGGGCGACTATTAATATGGATGGAACCGCGCTTTATCAGGGTGTTGCGGCTGTCTTTATCGCGCAGGTATTTGGTATGGATCTTACTCTCACTCAGCAGTTAAGTATTGTGCTCATGGCTACTCTTGCTTCAATAGGAACCGCACCGGTGCCGGGAGTCGGGATTCTAATGCTTGTCGTAATCCTGAAATCAGTTCATATTCCGGAAATCGGCATTGCACTTATTCTTGGCATTGACCGGATTCTGGATATGTGCAGAACGACTACCAATGTAACCGGAGACCTGGCAGTGGCTACAATAGTTGCTACTTATCAGAATGAAATTATTATCCCTGAATCAGAAAATCCTAATAAAAAGGAGGTTTAATGTCAGAACTCAATCAGAGAGAAGAATGGGGCAGTAAAATAGGTCTTATCCTTGCTGTTGCTGGTAATGCAGTCGGCCTAGGTAATTTCCTTCGTTTTCCTGTCCAGGCAGCCCAAAATGGCGGCGGTGCTTTTATGATTCCTTATTTCCTGTTCTTCCTTCTGCTTGGTATTCCCCTGATGTGGATAGAATGGGGAATAGGCAGGCATGGAGGAAAATACCGTCATGGCAGCGCTCCTGGTATGTTTCAGGTTCTCTGGAAACACCCGGTTGCTAAATATCTCGGAGCATTAGGACTGGTTATTTCTCTGGTCATTATGATTTACTACACTTTTATTGAATCCTGGACTCTGGCATTCAGTTTCTTTTCTTTGACAAAGCTTTATTTTGACCAGACCACCTTCGAAGGAATGACTTCATTCCTGAAGAGTTATCAGGGGGTTTCCCAAAGTGACCATTTTAGCAATGTATGGCCGGCATATGGTTTTCTGGTAGCAACTTTTGCACTCAACTTTTGGATTTTATACCGCGGAATCTCCAGAGGCATTGAAAAACTTGCCAAAATAGCTATGCCGATGCTTTTTATATTTGCAATCATTCTTGCGATCCGAGTAATTACTCTCGGAACACCTGATCCTGCACAGCCGGAGAATTCTGTATGGAATGGCTTTGGCTTTATCTGGAATCCGAATTTTGAGTTATTGAGCAACCCGAGTGTGTGGCTGGCTGCCGCGGGGCAGATTTTCTTTACTCTGTCAGTCGGGATGGGTACGATTCATGCTTATGCAAGTTACTTAAAACCAAAAGATGATATTGCGCTGTCTGGCCTTACGACTGCTTCCACGAACGAGTTTGCGGAAGTAGTACTCGGTGGTTCAATTGCGATCCCTGCTGCAGTAGCCTTTTTTGGTGTAACAATGACCACCCAGATAGCTATGGGGGGGTCTTTTAATCTGGGTTTTGTTTCGATGCCGATTATCTTTACAAAAATCCCATTTGGTGAGTTTTTTGGATTCATCTGGTTCCTCCTCCTTTTCTTCGCAGGTATTACAAGTTCAGTCGCGATGGGACAGCCGGTTATAGCCTTTCTCGAGGATGAACTTGGAATGGACAGAAAAAAAGCAACAATGCTTCTGGCGTTGATAGTATTTGTCTGCGTCCAGTTCGTTGTATTTTTCCTGAAATATGGATTCCTTGACGAAATGGACTATTGGGCAGGTACATTCGGTCTGGTAGTTTTTGCATTCATGGAAACTGTGATTTTCATGTGGGTATTTGACAGTAAGAAAGCATGGGAAGAGATGAATATGGGGGGTGATATCAAAATTCCAGTGATATTCCTCTATATTATGAAATATGTGACACCTGTTATTTTGTTTGTTATCATGGTCTGGTGGGCAGTTGATCAGGCAATCCCGATCCTTCTGCTTAAAGGAGTACCGGAGGAGAATCAGCCATATATCTGGGGCGCACGGCTGCTCATGCTTGCAATCAGCGCGCTGATTCTGTTCCTGGTAAAACTTGCGTGGGATAAAAAGGAAGCTAACTTAAAACATAATAATGGCTAAACTGGCTCCGCCTAAAGATGTAATTAAAGCAATGGGGCTGGTATTCGGTGATATCGGTACCAGCCCAATATATACTTTGGTAATCATCTTCACGCTAACTGCTCCTACACTGGATCATATACTGGGAGTGGTTTCTCTGATTTTCTGGACTCTTGTTATTATAGTAACACTCGGTTACTGGTTCCTGGCTATGTCATTGAACCATAAGGGGGAAGGGGGAATAATAGTTCTGAAAGAATTATTGTCCGGATATCTTAAAAAGGGAAAAAAGTATAACCGGGTTGCGTTTATGAGTTATATAGGACTCTCACTGCTTATGGGGGATGGTGTGATAACTCCCGCTATAACTTTATTATCTGCTGTAGAAGGAATTCCCCTGATACCAGGTTTTGAAAATACTCCATACTGGGTAGTGCTGTCTTCTGCTATTACTCTTGCTCTGATTTTGTTTGCGTTTCAGTCACGCGGTACTGACAAAGTATCAACGTACTTCGGGCCTGTTATGGTTGTCTGGTTTTCTTCGCTTTTCATTTTCGGATTGCTCAGCATACTCAGAATGCCTTCTATTCTGTCCGCAATTAACCCCTATTATGCTTATGATTTTTTGGCTAATAACGGTTTAATAGGTTATTTTATCTTGTCAGAAGTATTTCTTTGTGCCACAGGAGGGGAGGCGCTTTATGCTGACATGGGACATCTCGGTGACAAACCGATACGTTCCGCCTGGTTATTTGTTTTTGTTGCGCTGGTGGTGAATTATTTTGGACAGGGGGTATATATACTTGAATCAGGTAAACCAGGATTGTTCCTGTTTGAGATGGTCAAATTTCACGCAGAGTTTCTCTATGTGCCCTTCCTGATTTTAACTATCATGTCATCAATCGTTGCATCGCAGGCAATGATCAGTGCTGTTTTTTCATTGGTATTCCAGGGTATTAATACAAGAATTTTTCCACTACTTAGGATTAAGTACACTTCCACGGAACTTAAATCACAGATTTATATTGGTTCAGTGAACTGGGGACTATTTGTTGCGGTAGTTCTCATGATGCTTTTCTTCCGGCAGTCAGCGAACATTGCCGCGGCATACGGTCTGGCGGTGACTATGACTATGTCAATAACCGGTTATTTTATGATTCTTATCTTCAAGAACAGAAAGGATCACCTGAAACTGGTACTGGCCAGTATCTTTTTTGTTTCAATACTCGCTTATCTGGGAGCAATGTTTAGTAAACTCCCTCTCGGCGGTTACTGGTCACTTGTCCTAGCGACAATCCCGTTCTTTACAACGCTCTTATGGATATACGGTCAAAAAGCAGCCTATAAAAAATACCGGTCGCTTGATCTTGAAACCTTTAAGGTAAGTTTTGAACAGCTTTATGGACAGTTGAGTAAAATTAAAGGGAATGCAATCTTTTTTACGCGGAGTGTAGATTCTATTCCCGCATATATGGTCCATTGTATTATCAGTTCGAGTATTCTGTATGAAAAAAATATACTGGTTGCAATCAAAAGAACGGAAGATCCTCACGGACAGCATGTCGAAATTCATCCCGATTTCTCGGAAGGATTATCAGGCATTACCATTACGGCTGGATATATGGAAATTATAGATCTGCCTGCTATTCTTAAAAGGGAAAAGGTGAATGAGCGGGTAATTTTCTATGGAGTTGAAGATATACAGACCAGTAATATCATACTCAAACTTTACGCGATATTTAAAAAATTCTCTCCCAACTTCGTGCAGTTCTATGATCTGCCGAGCAGCAAAATTCACGGTGTTGTAACCAGATTAAAGGTGTAATATGAAAAAAACAATATTGCTCCTCCTGTTATGCGGTATTTTCTTTACAGCGGGGGCACAGTCCACAAAACAAGATACTCTTTCCATAGCTTTTTGGAATCTGGAAAATCTTTTTGACACAAAAGATGATCCCAAAATAAATGATCAGGAATTTCTTCCGGAATCTGAAAGGAAATGGGATAATGATAAATTCAATAAAAAACTTTTAAACCAGTCTGCGGTTATAAGGTCAATGAATTTCGGCAGGGGACCTGATTTGCTCGGGGTTTGTGAAGTGGAAAATGCGTATGTCCTAAGAAAACTTTCTGATGAAAAACTGGCTGATCTTCAGTATCAGTTCGTACACTTTGATTCTCCGGATGAAAGGGGAATTGATGTAGCACTATTATTCCGCGGTTCGAAATTCAAGGTTCTTGATAAGGAGACATTTCCTGTTTTACTGCCTGATGGATACAAGACCAGGGATATCCTGATGGTAATTCTGGAAGTTAAAAAAAATCCCACTGAAAAAATTGCGATACTGGTAAATCACTGGCCATCCAGAAGACAAGGGCAGGCAGAGTCTGAGATCAACCGGGTAACCGCCGCGGCCACCGCCTCGCTTGCAATTGCGAAAATGAAGGAAAACGGCATGGCCACCCAGTTTATCATTATGGGCGACTTCAATGATGAACCTTTGAACACCTCCATTATAAGCACCCTGGGAGCAAAACCTGTAACATGCGATTCGCTGCCAGCATTAACAACTGAAGCAGCAAAAACAGAACTTCTTAACTTTTCCTATGAGCCTAAAAGCCGGGGGGAAGGCAGTTATAAATACCGTGATGACTGGAATATGCTGGATCAGATAATTATTTCCCGCGGACTGGTATTGGGAGAAAACTTCCAGTATGTCTGCGGTTCATTTGAGGTGGTGAAACCTTATTTTTTAGTTCAGAAAGACGGCAGATATGCCGGTACAGCGCTCCCGACATTTGGAGGCAGGAACTACCTCGGAGGATATAGTGACCATTTCCCGGTAATGTTGAAAATAACTTCAAAGATCAGATGAGAAAAATTCTGATTTTCGCAGGGCATGAAGGTGCTTTGGGCAGGGGAATTCACACCGTCTTATCTGGCAAGGATTATGATGAGATCATTCTCCTATCCTCACGTAATTCAGCTAAAAATTCTGTCAGGAGAGAACGGCCTGACCTTGCTGATGGTGAAGTTGTGAGTCGACTGTTTGCCGGGATTAAATCTTCCTCTGATACTCATTTTTTCTTATTTAGCGCGATCGGGGGTTTCTCAGGCGGAAAGGCAATCTGGGAGACCGGCACCGATTCAGCCCTTGAGATGATGAACAAAAATTTTGTAACCTCCTATAATCTTTTGGCAGCATTCACGCGGCTTGTAAAAGAGTCTGCAGGCGGTTCGGTCATTTTTGTTTCAGCCTGGTCCGGAGGGCATCCTGATATTAACCGGGCGGCATATGCCTCATCGAAGGCGGCCCTGAATCATCTGATTAAATCTGCTGCTCTTGAAGGCAAAGAAATCAATTTAAGTGTCTGCGGAATTGCGCCATATCTGATTGATACTCCTGCTAATCGGGAATGGATGCCTGAGGAAAGATGGGGAACAATGCAAAAACCTGAGGAGGTTGGAGAATTGGTTCATCAGATATTCAGGTTTTCCCATATACTCTCGGGCAATATCATCGAATTGGGAGAGAGATTGCAACTGTTAAATTTTCATAAAGCAGGGGAATAACCTGAAATTTTGCTTTTATTTGAATGCGTAATTTTCTAATTTCGCTATATTAGTTCAAAATTAAGCAGAGCTATTACATAATCTAATTATTTCCTAATCAGGAGGTTTATCTATATGTTGTTTGGAGAAATCCTTGTAAATTCAGTCAATCTCATTGCCCAGCAGGGTGGTGCGATGAACTGGCTCACAGAAAAATATGTCGCAGGCGGTATTTTTATGCACCCTATTCTCGCCTGTCTTATCATCGGATTAGCATTCTCAATTGAAAGATTCTGGACTCTCACCAGATCCTCTATCAATACAAAAAACTTTATCGTAAAAGTCAAAGAAGCTCTTAAAGCTGGCGGAGTTGAACAGGCAAAAGAACTTTGCATGAACACCCGTGGTCCTGTTGCTTCAGTATTTTATGCCGGTCTCCTCAGAGCTGATGAAGGCCTGGAATCTGTTGAAAAAGCAGTTATGGCTTATGGTGCAATCGAAATGGGCTTCCTTGAAAGAGGACTCATCTGGATTAACACCTGTATCACCATTGCACCGATGCTTGGATTCACCGGAACGGTACAGGGTATGATCGAATCATTTGACGCTATTGCAGCAGCAAACCAGATTTCTCCGAGCATCGTTGCTACCGGTATCGCAGTTGCATTGCTGACCACCCTTTTCGGTCTGGTTGTAGCTATGATTCTTCAGACAATTTATAACTATTTTGTTTCAAGAATTGACCGTTTAGTGGCTGATATGGAAGAAAGCTCAATCGAACTGATTGATGCTCTCTACGAAATTAAGTCTAAATAAGGCACTATTCCTTAAGAGTTAAAAAATGCCAATTTTAAATAGAAAACCCAGAACTGAACCGGAAATTCCGACCGCCTCCATGTCGGATATTTCTTTTCTGCTTCTGCTGTTCTTTCTAGTTACGACGACTATTGATATTGATACAGGTATCGGTCTCACTCTGCCGGAGTATATTCCGCCGGAAGAGCAGCAATTAGTTGAAATTTCAAAAGAAAGAATGGCAGCTCTGCTTATTAATGAAAACGGTGATGTGCTTCTGGATGGCGCGATCATCGCGATTCCACAGATTAAAAATAATCTAAAACCGCGGATTCAGAGTAAAATTGAACTTCCATCAAACAAGAAGCTTATCGTTTCTGTTAAAACTGACAGGAAGACAGTTTATAATAAATATCTTCAGACGCTCGATCAGGTGAAACTTTCATACTTTGAAGTAAGAGATGAATATTCACTCGGTAAATACGGCAAAAAATACAATGAACTGAACGTTGACGATCAGGGCGTTGTAAGAGAAAAAGTGCCGATTATTATCTCGATCGCTGAGCCCGAAAAGATAGGATCCTAAAGGAGCAGTAGATTATGAAATTTCAGAAAAAACGCGCACAGTCAAAAGCCAATATCCCGACCGCTTCTATGTCGGATATCGTATTCATTCTTCTTCTTTTCTTCATGGTTACTACTACGCTCAGGGAACAGGAAGTATTTGTAAAATACTCACTTCCTGAAGCCAAAGCCGTGGAAAAAGTAGAGAATAAACGTTTGATATCTTATCTTTGGGTTGGAAATGACAAGCGTATTCAGTTAAATGATGCAGTTGTGAAAATCGAAGAAGTTCAGAGCATCATGTACGGAAAACGTCAGATTCTTCCCAATGTGATTGTATCACTGAGAATAGATAAAAACGTTGATATGGGCATGGTTACCGATATTCAGCAGGAACTCAGAAAGGCTTACTGCCTCAGAATTAACTATTCTGCAAGTGTTAAAATCTGACCAGTAAAAAATAGTACTTTAAGGCAGGTTTGCAGATTGCAGGCCTGCCTTTTCTTTTTATAGTTGAGGTATATATGACATTAAAGGAAAAAATAAACGAAGATTTAAAAGCCGCCATGAAGTCGGGTGATAAACTCCGTCTTGAATCAGTCCGGGCAATCAGAGCCAAAATCCTGGAATTTGAAAAAAGCGGTATTGGCCGTGATATGAGTCCGGATGATGAAATTAAACTGCTTTCATCGGAAGTGAAGAAACGGAAAGACTCCATTGAACAATATCTGGCTGCAGGAAGGAATGATATTGCTGAGAAAGAGAAATCAGAGATGCTAATCATTCAGGAATACCTTCCGAAACAACTCACCGAGGATGAAATTCGTAATGTGATTAAATCTCTGGCCTCTGCTGTTGGTGCCGTATCCAAGGCTGATTTTTCAAAACTAATGCCGGCTGCAGCAAAAGAGCTTAAAGGAAAAGCCGACGGTAAGATCGTTAGAACCCTCGTTGAAGAATTTCTTGGTTCATAATTGAATTATCTGGATATCATCCTTTTAATAGTACTGGTGGTTGCGTTTATTCTTGGATTCAAGGATGGCATCATCAGAAAAATTATCGGGACAGCCGGTTTCTTCATTGCAATTTTTCTCGGGGTGATTTTAGCTAAAAGTGCCGGCGGTGTTTTGCATTCCATTACCGGAATTGAACCCTATTTTTCGGAAATTCTCGCGGGTTTTTTCGTATTTGTAATTGTGATTGTTCTGACTTCTGTTATCAAAAGAGTCGTTCATCCGTTCGATAAAATTAATAACATGGTGAACCGGATTCTGGGAGGCATAACGGGTATGATTCAGATATTGTTCTTTATCAGTGCAGCACTTTATCTGCTTAACGTCTTCCGGATTCCCTCGCAGGATACCCGGAATGAATCATTTCTCTATTCACCGCTCGCATCATTCCTGCCGGGCGTCATTGATCAGATAGAAAACCTGAATCCTGATACAAAAAAATCAATCAAAGAATTTCTCATTGAAAAGGACTCTCTTTAAATGATTCCCAGTTCAGTTGCCGGGAAACTCGAGTTCAGCAAAATTTTATCTTTAATCAGAAAATTTGCAGTAACCGATCCCGGAAAGAATTATATAGAGTCACTTGAACCAGTTTATAACTTCGAGTATCTATCTAAAGTCTTCACCCGTATAGAAGAGGCAAAATCTCTTCTTCTCGGAAATATTAACATCCCGGTTGAGTATCATCCCGATTTAAATGAAGATTTGCTTTCTTCAGGCGTTTCAGGAATGATAATGAAGCCGGAAAAAATTCTGGCCGTTCTTCGCCTTCTGCAAAACTCCCGTATCGTGGCAGGATTCGTAAAAAATCTTGAAAAAGAAGTTCCGGATCTTAAGCTGCTTGTCATGGGAATAACTTCAAGTTCTACTCTGGAACATCATATACAATCCATCCTTTCAGAAACTGGTGAGGTGAAAGATTCAGCCAGCAGGGAACTGAGAGATATCAGGGAGGATATACGCAGGCGGAGCCGCGATTTGCGTATTCTGTTTGACCGTTTGAGAAGGACTTATTCAGAGGAGGATATCATCAGGGAGGACTATATAACCCTGAGAGAGGGGAGATTTGTTCTTCCTGTCAAAGCTGAATATAAGAGGCAGATAAAGGGTTTTATACATTCCGAATCAGCAACTGGTCAGACCGTATACATTGAACCTGAAGAATCACTCGCCCTTAATAATGAGATTGTATCCCTGACCTATGCAGAGAAAAGGGAAGTTGAGAGGATTCTCATGGAACTCACTTCTAAAATCGGAGAGTTCTCTGCTCAGCTCATGACTAATCTGTCTGTACTCGGGGAGCTTGATTCTTATCTTGCCAGAGCACAATATGCTTTGAAAGTTAATGGAATTACTCCGGTGTTAAAGGAATATCAGACCCTTTCGCTTCTTCAGGCGAGAAATCCCTTGCTGATTGAATCAATCGGGTATAACAGTACAATCCCTATTTCCATTGATTTTTCGAAATGCAGAACCATCATTATTTCCGGTCCTAATGCCGGCGGTAAAACAGCTGCACTGAAAACTGTGGGTCTGCTGTTAATTATGTTAAAGGCAGGCATTCAGATACCAGTTTCACCGGATTCTGTTGTCGGCAGTTTTGACAGTCTTTATATTGAAATAGGGGATAATCAGTCAATTGAAGAGAACCTCAGCACTTTTTCATCCCATCTTCTTAATCTCAACAGAATTGTTTCAGAGGCTGGAACAGGGGCGGTAGTGCTTCTGGATGAATTGGGAAACGGCACGGAGCCAAATGCCGGTTCAGGAATTGCATCCGCAGTCTTGCTGAGACTTCTTAGTAATGGTGCGTTTACTCTGGCGACCACGCATCACTCCAAGCTGAAATCACTTGCAGATTCTAATCCTGAAATTGAAAACGCCGGGTTTGATTTTGATTTAAATACACTTAAACCTACTTATATACTTAAGCAGGGTCTTCCAGGACTGAGTTATGCTTTTGAACTTGCCGGTAAACTGGGTTTTGATGATGAATTTATAGCACAGTCAAAACTATTTGCCGGTAAGGAAACGATTACTTCTGAAGATGCTTTAATTCAGGTGAGAATCCTTCAGGAGAAGTTAAAAGAAAGCGAAAATAAACTCTCACTTCAGGAATCAAGAATCGCAGGACTGGAAAAACTCTATCGTCAGAAACTTGATGATATCGAAAGGCGCAAAGAGGATATCCTAATCAAAGCCAGAAAACAGGCAGAGAGAATAGTTGAGTCCAGTAAATCGGACATGAATAAGGTTCTTAAGGAATTGAAAGAATCTAAAGGTGAAAAATCTGCAGTTAAAAAGGTCATTTCAAAAGGAGAGGAAATCCTTAAGACACTTTCAGATGAAAAATCTGAAAGAACTGAAACAGAATTAATTCAGATATCAGTCGGACAGTTCGTCAAAATACGGGGTACCAATACAACAGGAAAAGTTATTGAAGCTGATCCGGTAAAAAAGCGCGCAACTGTTCTGGCCGGAAGTTTACGTCTGGATTCAGATTTTGCGTCTCTTGAAGTTATTTCGAAAGGGGCAGCAAAAGAGTTAACAGTCTCTTCCTCTTCTGCTCATCATGACGCGTCAGCTCTCAGTTATCGGATTGATATACGGGGAGCAAGACCTGACGAAATACGGCTTGAACTGACAAAGTTTATTGATAATTCTTATGCTGGCCGTATGGAACGGATTGAAATACTGCACGGAAAGGGTACCGGCGCTCTGAAAGCGCTTGTAAAAGAAATCCTGAGCAGTCATCCCGGTGTATCACGGTTCTATTTTGCATCGCCTGATTTCGGCGGTGATGGCATTACCATTGTGGAGTTCACATGATCCGTAAAATCCTTATAGCAAACAGAGGTGAGATAGCTTTACGAATTATCCGGACATGCCGTGAGATGGGCATAACGGCTGTGGCTATATATAATAAAAATGATGAAACCTCTCTTCATGCCATTGCCGCGGATGAAGCGTACTTTCTTGGTGAAGGTGATATTTCTTCTACATATCTAAATATACAGCGTATAATTGAAATTGCGAAAGCGGCAGGAGCAGATGCTATTCATCCCGGATATGGATTTTTATCAGAGAATGCATCTTTTATTGAAGCAGTCAGAAAGTCAGGGTTAGGATTTATCGGACCATCTGCAGAGTCAGTGAGAGCAATGGGAGAAAAGACTAATGCCAGAGAAGTTGTATTAAAAGCAGGTGTCCCTGTTGTCCCTGGTTCGGATGGTGTTATAAAAACCGTTGAGGAACTGTATGAAAAAGCAGCACGGATCGGATTTCCGGTTCTGTTGAAAGCCACAGCAGGAGGGGGCGGAAAGGGGATGAAAAAAGTATTTAATCCTGAAGAACTTGAGGATGCATTTAACTCCGCAACCCGGGAAGCAATAAAGTTCTTTGGAAATGGTGCCGTATATCTTGAAAAGCTGATTGAGCAGCCAAAACATATTGAAGTGCAGATACTTGCTGACAAGATGGGAAATACCGTCCATCTATTTGAAAGAGAATGTTCCCTGCAAAGAAGGCATCAGAAGGTAATTGAGGAGGCTCCTTCTCCCTCAATAACACCTGACTTAAGAGAGAAGATGACTACGGTTGCAGTCAATGCGGCAAAAGCAGTCAAATATTTTGGCGCTGGTACGATTGAAATGCTTCTGGATAAACATGGAAGTTTTTATTTCCTGGAGATGAATACCAGAATTCAGGTTGAGCATCCGGTAACGGAGATGATAACCGGGATTGATCTTGTAAGAGAACAGATTCTTATTGAGGAGGGGAAAGAGTTGTCATTCAGGCAGGATGAAATTTCGTTCAGAGGACATGCAATTGAATGCAGAATTTACGCTGAAGACCCGGATAATGAATTCCTTCCTGCAACAGGAAAACTTACAACACTGGTATTTCCATCCGGCCCGGGAATCCGGATTGATGAGGGGGTTACTGAGAACTCTGTAATTACGACCGCATTTGATCCCATGATTGCTAAACTGACCGTTCATGCAGCCGACCGCCCTAAGGCGATCAGCAGGGGCATCAGGGCGTTAAATGAACTGGTTCTGGCAGGTTGCGGTAATAATCTTGAATTTCTGAAGAAACTCCTCCAGTTTCCTGAATTTGTGAAGGGCAGCCATACGATAAATAGTATTGAGGAATCCATGGATGCAATACAGTCATTGCGCCCTGAAAAGGGAGTTTCGGATGAGGTTCTTGCGGCTGCACTAGCGGTTATTGAGTCATCAGTCCGTAATAATTCAGGACAAAGGGAGGCCACAGAGGCAGAAACGTCAAATTGGAGAAGGCAGCTCTATGAAGACTAAAAAATACCACGACGGTACCTCAGTTATTGAGATTGAGGCAAGTGAAGATAAACTGAGGGTAAATGGCAGGGAATTTTCCTTTTCTGTGCTGACTGTTGAAAATTCTTATGCAATCGTCAAAATTGATCAGAAACCCTACAAAGTTTATCTTAATAATGAAAAAAGTGTATTTGATATTTACACTCAGGGGGTTTATTTTCGGCTACGCATAAAAAATAAAATTACCGAATATCTTGAAAAGATAGCCGAAGCGGAGAAAAAGAGCGGCAGAGAGCACCACGTTGTTTCTCCGATGCCGGGGCTGGTCACCAAAATTGTCAGGCAAAAAGGGGAGAATGTTCAGGCTGGTGATACCATATTATTTCTTGAGGCTATGAAAATGGAAAACGCCATCAAGTGTTTTTATTCAGGCGTCATAGAAGAAATTTATGTCGAAGAGAATAAAAACATTGAGAAGGGTGCACCCCTTTTCGCTGTCAAGTAACAAATAAACACAAAACAATCACTAGAGGAGTCAGTGTGAAGAAAATATCTTTACTTTGTACACTTTTCGTTCTCATGATGTTTGGAAACACCTTCGCGGGTGGATTTCAGATTAACGAGCACGGAGCCAGAGCAATGGCCATGGGTGGTGCGTTTACCGCAATGGTAAATGACCCGTCCTCGCTGTATTTTAACGTTGCTGGTATGGCCGGTTTAAGAGGATGGAATGCCACCGTTGGTACCACTCTTATTGCACCTGCAGCATCTTTCAGAGGTCCAAGCCCTTCAATTGCTGAAACCGAAATGGAAAAACAGCTTTTTCCGCCAAGTCACCTTTACCTCACCTATGAAATCAGTGATGGTTTGGTAGCCGGTTTAAGCGTCAATAATCCTTTTGGATTAGGTACCAGATGGTCAGAAGACTGGGTTGGCAGATTTTCCAGCATCGAAGCTGATTTACAGACCTTTAGCTTCCAGCCTTCTATTGCATACAAAGTAATGGATAACCTTTCAGTAGGTGTTGGTCTTCTTTATAATCTTGCACATGTAAAACTTGACCGTGCTATTGGTTTCGCTCCTTTCCAGGGTGAGGGTACAATCCTCCTCGAGGGCAGTGAAAGCGGTGCATTCGGATACCATCTTGGCGTTGCTTATCAGCCATTCTCAGCTCTTTCACTCGGACTTTCTTATAAGAGTGAAGTGGAATATGCTTTTGAAGGAACAGCAACAACCACAGGAGTACCTGCTGCTTTAACAGGAAGAGTTCCTGAAGGTGATATTGAAGCTACCTTTGTTTCTCCCCAGCAGTTTGTTTTTGGTCTTGGTTATCAGGTTACCAAAGACCTTCTGATCACTGCAGATTATCAGTTTGTCGGCTGGTCAAGTTATGACTCCTTAAAGGTTGACTTTAAGAATGCTGCATATACTGATCTTGCAAGTGCAAGACTTTATGAAGATACTTATATTCTTCGCTTCGGTGCTGAGTATGCTTATAACCAGACACTTGATCTGCGGTGCGGATTCCTTATTGACAATAACCCGGTTCCGGATGAAATGGTTGACCCAAGTCTTCCTGATTCAGACAGACTCGGTTTCAGCTTTGGATTCGGTTATCAGTTAACCAATACCCTTTCGCTGGATGCTTCCTATTTATATCTGAGATTTGCTGAGAGAACAATCACGAACAGTGATGTGAACTATGCTTCAAGCGGTTTTGCTCCGCTTAACGGAACATATAACTCAACA
The DNA here is from genome assembly GCA_015709675.1 of Ignavibacteriales bacterium. Lineage (NCBI taxonomy): Bacteria > Pseudomonadati > Ignavibacteriota > Ignavibacteria > Ignavibacteriales > Ignavibacteriales bacterium. Next base: position 2,838,948 of record CP054182.1, on the reverse strand, counting down.
GGTAATCTCTTTTCAGTAACATTTAATTACAGCTTCTAAGAAGGAGAAATCAATGAAAAGATTATTGCTTTTATTAGCAGCAGGACTGCTTGTTTTTTCCGGATGTGAAGACAGAAGTGAACTTACTGCTCCGCCTGCAGTAAATACCGGTACTGCTAACTTTACCAGATACGCCGCTATTGGTAACAGTCTTACTGCCGGATATCAGTCTGGTGCTCTTTATGAAAGTGCACAGAAATACGGATGGGCTGCTCAGCTTGCAGGTCAGGTTGGTACTTCATTTGCTCAGCCTACCTATTCTGATCCGGGTTCAGGCGGAAGACTTGAAATCCGTTCACTTAGCCCGTTCACACTTGTAACTAATGCTGCAACAGGTACACCAACAAACACAACCTATGGCGCACCATATAATAACCTCGGTGTTCCGGGTGCATTACTTTATGATGTGATGAATGCAACTACCGCCAGCAATTCAGCTTCCGGTCTGGCAGGGTCACCAAATCCGTTTTTTGATCTGGTATTAAGAAACTCAGCATTAAATCTCGGTTCACAGTTCAGACAGGCTAAAGCACTCAGCCCGACATTCTTAACTCTCTGGATCGGCAATAACGATGTGCTCGGTTATGCTACTTCGGGCGGAACTGCTCCTGCAGCACCGACTCCGTTAGCAACATTTACCGCTTTATATACGCAGCTTGCAGATTCCATTGCATCTCTTGGTGCCGGTGTTGTAGTTGCAAATATCCCGAATGTAACAGACATTCCATTCTTCACCACCGTTGGCGGTCAGTTCGTTCTCAATGGTGTCACAAAGGTTTGGGCTGTCACTTCAACAGGTGATACTGCTTATGTAAGCCTCCTCCCGACAGCAAATGGTGCTCCGAACTTTATTACCCTCAGAGCAAATACAACTCCTCCGACTGGTTTCTCAAAGGCTACACCGTTCCCTAACAGTGCAGTTCTTGATTCTGGTGAAGTTGTTGTTGCTCAGACTGCTGTTGCGCAGTTTAATGGAGTTATTCAGAATCTTGCAACAACAAAGAACTTCGGTTTTGTTGACATGAATACAGCATTTAAATCATATGTTTACTTCCCGGGCGTTTCAAATGGTCAGGTAGTTGACGGAATCAGATTTACTAATGTATTTGTAACCGGCGGTCTCTTCAGTCTTGATGGCGTACATCCTTCAAATCAGGGTGCTGCTATCATTGCTAACGAGTTCATTAAAGTTATTAATACAAAATTTGGTGCTGCTATTCCGCGCATCAACGTAGCTACCGTACCTGGTGGTCTCGGATTTGGCAAAAAGATAGAATATAACGCGTTAGGATTACCAGTCATACCGGCCGGTACTCTTGATAATCTCTATTTCTAAATAGAATTCCATAAAGGGGACAGTTTAAGGCTGTCCCCTTGTTTTTTATATTCAATACATAATGAAATCAAAAACTTATTTATTTCTGTTTCCACTGGCAGTTTTTATTTTCTCAGCGCTTTTAACCGGGTGCAGCGGTATGGATTCCACTACACGCGAGGAAGAAAACAAACAACCCGTTGACTCTGTATATGTGTTTGATGTTCAGGAAGAAGAAGTAACCAGGGAAGAAAAAGAGACGCCTGATCCTGAGGAAAAAAATGATTCACTCATTACTTACGTCAGAGATACTTCAGTTAATGCCAAAACGGTATATGCGGTTCAGGTTGGTGCGTTTTCTTCAGAAGCAAATGCAAAAAAGCATATTGAAACTTCTGAGAAACTATTGGGGAAAAAACTCAGAACGTTTTACTCAACAGAAGTGAAATTCTGGGTAGTGCAACTGATGCCGGTTGCAAAATCAGATGAGGCACATAAGATAAAACGCAGTATCCGGAAGAAAAAAGAATTTAAAGACGCTTTTGTTGTAAAAGTTATAGAGTAACTAAAACTCTTTTTAAATATCTGCTGAACTTATCCTTGACTCTTTCAGCGGTTTCTTTCACTTCAGAGTGGCTTAGCTTCACCGGGGAAATACCTGCCCCCATATTTGTAATACAGGAAATTCCAATTGTTCTGATGCCGAGTGCATTTGCATATAGTACTTCATGAACACTTGACATTCCGACTGCATCTCCGCCTGAATTTTTAATCATACGTATTTCCGCCGGGGTCTCATAATTCGGACCGCTCATATACCAGTATACCCCTTTCTGCAAATAGATATTTTCTGAGAGACCGAGTTCAATCAGATTATTATAGAGCAGAGGATCTGGGAACCTTCTGAGCAGGGAAGTAGTCTCTGAGAGTGGGGTACCGAAAAACTCACTGATTTTCATTTTAAGTGCGCCGGGATTAATACCGGTGATCAGCATTAAATCACCCGGGCTGAAATCAGGATTTACACCTCCCGCTGCATTAGTAATAATTATATTTTGAACTCCTGCTGTATAACTCAGATGAACAGGAAGCAGGCACTGGGAGAGTTTATATCCTTCGTAGGGATGAATTCTCCCGCTGAATGCAAGGATGAGCTTTTCGCCAACGTTAACTAATTGAATCTTTCCTTTATGACCGGAGACAGTAGAAACCGGATAGCCCGGAATATCACCTGTATCAACTTCGAACAGTATGTCATTTCCGTCAAGCATTTCTCCCAGTCCGCTTCCCAGAATGATCGCCGAATCAGGTCTGTGAGTTCCAATTAGGGAAGTAAAGTATTTAACCGTTTCCGGATATATTTCAGAGATCTGGATCATCAGTAAAGAATTCCTGCAAGAGTTGCGGTCATAAGAGTGGCAAGTGTGCCGCCTATCACTGCTTTGATGCCAAGAGAGGCAAGATCACTTTTTCTCTCAGGAGCTAAAGCACCAATACCGCCCAATTGAATGGCTATTGAACTAAAATTGGCAAATCCGCAAAGTGCGTAGGTTGCCATAATAATAGCTTTTTCAGAAAGAATAACTTTGTTTTGAATAAGTGTGCCAAAATCCATATATGCAACAAACTCATTAAGCACCAGTTTTGTACCTACCAGTCCGCCAAAACTTAATGCATCAGCTGAGGGTACGCCAATTCCATACGCAAGCCACTGCAGTATCCATCCGAGAATAAACTGAAAGTTAAAATTTGTGTTATAAGCAGCTTTAACCACTCCGTTCAGTCCCGTGACATCACCGATATACATAATAATTGCATTGAGAAGGGCAATCAATGCAATGAAAGCTATAAGCATTGCACCGACGTTCAGTGCGAGGCCAAGACCATCTGCAGCACCTGCGGAAGCGGCTTCAAGGACATTGCCTGCATTCTTTTCAACTTTTACTTTTACTGTCCCCTGGGTAACCGGGTCTTCAGTCTCAGGATATATAATTTTTGATATAAGAAGAGCAGCTGGTGCCGCCATAACGCTGGCGCCGAGCAGATGAGTGGCAAACTCAATTTGTGCCTGCTGAATAGGAATGCCCTTTGCTGCAGCAAGTGAAGATGCAAGGATTTGTATATATGCAGCCATCACGCCGCCGGCAATAGTCGCCATACCGCCGACCATAATAGTCAGCATTTCACTTTTGGTAAGATCTTTAAGAAATGGCCGTATCATAAGCGGAGCTTCTGTCTGACCGACAAAGATATTTGCAGTGCAGCTCAATGATTCGGCACCTGAAGTGCCCATTACACGGGCCATTATCCATGCCATTCCCTGAACAATTTTTTGCATAATACCCAGGTAATAGAGCACGGACATTAATGATGCAAAGAAAATGATTGTCGGGAGAACCTGAAAAGCAAAGAAGAACCCCATACTTCCTTCAAAACCAGGTGCGATGCCAAGATTGCCAAAGATAAACTTCGCACCTTCAGAGGAAAAATTCATTATCGCTACAAATCCGGAACTGATTGCCTTAAATGCATCCTGCGGCCAGCCAAAAATAAAAAAGAACTGACGCAGTTCTTCTCCCTTTATGACCAGTATTGCAAATACTATCTGCAGAGTGAGACCGCCGCCAATGAGCCTGAGGTTAAGTTTTTTTCTATTATTCGATAAAAGATAGGCGATTCCAAGTATAAGGATTATCCCCAGAATCCCTCTGAACAAATTCTCGATAAACATTGGTTATTCTCCGGGTATATAATGACATTTTCTGCAGCGTGCTTCATAATAATCAGCAGCACCAACTAACACTTTCTCTTTGCTTACGGTTGTCCGCTGAGTCCGGTCTGCCGGATTGCCGCAGACAACGCAGATAGCAAGTGTCTTTGTTATATATTCTGCTTCACAAAGAAACTGGGGAAGCGGTTCAAATGGCTTGCCGGTGTAATCCTGATCAAGTCCGGCTACTATCACTCGTTTGCCGTCAGATGCAAGTTCTTTACAGATCGAAAGGATATCTCCGTCAAAAAACTGGACCTCATCTATTCCGATAACCTGAGCGTCTTTTGCCAGATCCCGGATGGCAGAACTGTTATCCAGAACTACCGAGGGCAGACTTTGGGTATTATGTGAGACTATATTGTTTTCTGAGTATCTATTGTCAATTGCGGGTTTAATAATAAGCACTTTCTGCTTTGCTATTTGAGCTCTCCTGAGCCGCCGGATAAGTTCTTCCGTTTTTCCGCTGAACATGCAGCCTGTTATTACTTCAATCCAGCCGGTATCCTTTGGCAGGAGGTGAGGGATAGAGGATTCCATCATTTACCCTCCGGTTTGATCTGGTCCCCGCTGAAAGCCAGGGGAAGAAGTTCAGAAATCGAGAGTATTTTAAGGGAATCTTCTTCATCGATCATGACCACATCTATATTTCCGCAGATATCAGCAATAACCTGGCGGCAAGCACCGCAGGGCGGAAGGAAATCAGGACTGTCTGAAGCGACTGCGATAGCCTTAAATTTGCTTTCCCCCTCTGAAATTGCTTTAAATATTGCTGTTCGCTCCGCGCAATTTGTAAGTGAATAACTGCTGTTTTCAACGTTACAGCCAGTGTATATTTTATCATCTGATGTGAGCAGGGCAGATCCAACGTGAAATCCTGAGTAGGGGGCATGGGCGTTTTTTCTGGTTTCACGGGCAATCAGCGCTAACTCTTTAGCTTTTGCTTCTGATACTCTTACCATTTGGATTTTCTGAAAAAGGAGTAAAAAAAATTGACTTCAATAAAAAATTCATAAATAAAAGGAATCACGAATTTATCAATTAACGGGAATTTATACCCGCATTTTCTTTCAAAAAGAGAGGTAATTACTGCATCAAACAGTGTTTTAAGAACCGTCAGCCATAAAAACCAGACTGAGAAAGGAGCGAAAATGATTGCCCACTGGCCGAAGATATTCATTGCATGCCAGTAAGTCAGGATAAACTGATGCAAAAAGAGATAATGGTGTGAGGAGCCGGTATGGCGGGCCTTTTGTCTGAGATAGTCAAAAACCGATGTTTTCTGAAAGTACTTCACAAATGAAGATTCATCAGTAAAATAATGAATCTTCATTTTTGCCTTAAATGCTTCCCTGATAAGAAGATCATCGTCTCCGCTGATGGAATCATTTGTTGAATGATAGCCGCCCAGAGCATGAAAGGATGCCTTCTTAAATCCAAAATTTGCTGCCCGTGCCGAATAGGGGATTTTCAGATATGCTGCCGCAAGCAGGAGGAGAGTTCCCCTGAAATTCTCATAGGAGCCTATTCTCGAGACATAGTTATCGTTAATTTCAGAATAGGCCACTCCGAAAATCACATCATAATCCTGATTGAAGTTATTCACCAGTGCCCGGAACCAGCCATCTTGGGGAAGGCAGTCCGCATCAGTAATCGCTATTGAGTTATATTGACTTTCTTCGACACCCCGGGTTAATGCCCTTCTTTTTCCTGAACTCTGCGGAAGGTCAATTACTTTGAGCCAGGGATATTTAAGTGATGCCTTATGAAGCAGAACGGGAGTAGAATCCTCTGAAGCATCGTTAACGATAATTACTTCAAATGGTACTGAAACGGGTTTTTGGTTTTCCAATGCTGACAGCAGGAAGGGGAGCCTTCCGGCCTCATTTTTGGCGGCAATTATTACACTGAGTCCGGTACAGATTCCGGATTGCGTTGGAGCACTCTTTTTTGCAGACCGGAATACTCTCCAGAGAATAAGAATCAGTCCCAGATTGAATAAAATACAGCCCGCAAATACATAGAGAATAAACCAATCCAAAAATGAATTCATAATGAATAACCGGAGCCGGATGGTAACACGCGAGAGCCGGCAACTTTACCGAAAGATGCTGACATCACACGAAGTAAAGAGAGTGAAAAAATCATTTGTTTATTATTAAGGATATTGAAATATTAGCTCCTAAATTTCAGGAAAAAAGAAATCTCGCTCACTCGTACTTCGAAAAGACACTGCGTCATTGAATCCGAAATCAAAATCATCATCAACATAAGTTAGGAAAACTAATGAAAAAAATGCGACTTTTTGTAATCGCGTATTTATTCCTGTTTTCAGCCTCTCTCATCGCTCAGAGTAATTCCCCTGTGAGAGAAGGAGAATTGGATAAAAAATGGTCTAAAATATCGAAATCCGATATTCCACAGACTGTACCAGGAGATGCAAATTACATTTACATCCCGACCTTCTACGGTCCCCGGTTTTATGATTTTGGTAAATCAGCCGGAACCGTTTCAGCGAATTACAGACCTTTCCCTATGAGCAACACCACACAATCTGAAGTGAGTGTGGATGTTCATCCTACAAACGAAAATATCGTTTTTGTATCCCCTAATACTACCAACTGGCCCGTAACCACGCTTTACGGTACCGGCGGCTATTTTACTTCAAACGGCGGTACAAGCTGGACTGGATTTGATCAGCCCCCATATGGCGCCACCTCAGGTGATCCGGCCGTAAGTATTGGTACAAACGGATTAATTTACACAGGATTTATTGACGCCGGAACAAATGACGGCGGTCAGGGTGTGGCTGTTACCTCTAACAACGGCAATTCATGGAGCAGATATGTTGTCGGTCCAAGACCTCCTGGCGCATCTGATCTCCTTGACAAAAACCACTTAGTTGTTGATAAAAAAGCCGGCAGTCCTTACGAAAATCGTGTTTATGCTGCCTGGACAGCTTTTGTTTCAACCAGCCCTAATAATAATGATATTGAGGTTCGTTACTCATCCAATAATGGCCAGACCTGGAGTAATTCATCCAATGTTAGTGGTCCGATTAATGCCGGTTCTCATGATCAGGGCATTAATCTTTCAACCGGACCCAATGGTGAAGTGTATGCACTCTGGGCAGTCTACGATAACTGGGCTGCTGGTGTCTACGGGGAAGATGCTATTGGTTTTAATAAATCCACAGATGGCGGTGCTACATGGGCGCAGCCAAAAAGAATTTACTCTGCTGCCAATTTTGGTATCAGAGGTAATCTTGCCAATAAAGGCAATATCCGTGTTTCTTCTTTTCCTGTAATGGGAGTTGACCGCACGGGTGGATCGCGTAACGGAACAATTTATGCAGTGTGGCCGCAGAAAACAGTCGCACCAGCCGGCAGTGATCCGGATATCGTTCTTACAAAATCATCTGATGGCGGTGAGACCTGGGCTCCGCTTGTAAGAGTAAATAACGATCCTCTGAATAATGGCAAAGATCAGTATTATCCCTGGATGACCGTTGATCAGTCAACAGGTAATGTCTATGTAGTATTTTATGACAGCCGTGATGTTACAAATGACAGCGCCCATGTTTATATTGCACGCAGTACTGACGGCGGAACAACCTTTGATAACATCAAAGTAACTGACAGGGCTTTCAAACCAAAAACAATCTCTGGCTTAGCAAGCGGTTACCAGGGTGATTATATCGGCATTGCTGCAAACAGAAATACCGTGTATCCTACCTGGGCTGATGACAGAACAGGTAATTATCAGATCTGGATGTCAACAGTTACATTCGGACCATCGGTTACTCATGATGCACTCACCAATACCGAAAACCTCACCGGCCCTTATACTGTAAATGTCGGAATTTCTTCTTCAGTCCCTCTTGATACTAATAAACTCTATGTTCATTGGGGCAGAGGTGCCAATGGTGCAATTACTGATTCAGTAAAACTTACCATGGTTGGTACAGATCAGTACTCAGCTAATATCCCCGGAAACGGATCTCCTGCTGTGTATAATTACTACATTGCAACTGCTGATCAGCAGGGCGGATCAACGTTACTTCCTGCAGGAGCACCGGGAAATTACTTCTCGTTCACTGCGAACATTGACTCAATTGCACCCGTGATTACTCACACTGCACTCCCGAATCAGTTCAGAGAGACCTGGCCAAAGCAGGTGAATGCAGTAGTTACTGATAATATCGGTGTTGATACTGTAAAAGTACTCCATAAAAAGGGCTTTAGCGGTTCAGTCTCTGAATTTATGTTAGCAGCCGGAACCGATAACAGCTATAGCGGAGTGTTTAATTCTGATTCCTCTCAGTATGCCGTAGGCGATACTGTATATTACAGAATACAAGCTAAGGATGCTTCCTCACTTGGCAATTATGGTTATGCTCCAGGAGCAAATACCTGGTTTACTTTTGCATTTGTAGCAGATCAGACAGCACCGGTTGTTACACATCTGCCGCTCCGTGATCAGCCAAGACTCCGCTGGCCGGCAAGAGTGGATGCTGGTATCTATGATACACTTGGTATCAGCGCAGCATCAGTTGAATACTATCGTAATCTTCCTGCCAACACCGGAATGTTTTCTCTCAGCCCACAGGGTGCAGGCTTTACGGGTGTATTTGATATTGATACCACCGTTGTACAGGTCGGCGATTCAATCTGGTACAGGATAAAAGCGGTTGATAATTCAACTAATAAAAACGTTTCTTATTATCCTTCAACCGGATATTTCAAATTCACTGTTATTAACACGCTTGGAGTTGTTCTTGTTGTGAACGATGACAATACCCTGGCTGCCAGAGTTTCATCAGTCAAAGGCGGACCTGGTGATCTGGAGACTCCTCTTGGTGCATCGTCATCATTCATCGCCCAGACACTGGTTAATGCTGGTTATGTGGTAGACACTGTTGAGTGGGCCGGACTGAATGCAGCAACGCTCAATAACTATGACATTGTTTGTCTTACAGCTGGTACACGTACCTCAGCAATGTTCGACGACCTTGCAAAGAGAACGGAAATTGTGAACTACACCCTCGGAGGCGGTAAAGTTATCGTTGAAGGCGGTGAAGTGGGTTATGTTTACCGTATTTCCGGAACTACGACAGATAAAGATCCGTATTTCAGAAGAAATGTGCTCAATGATAGCGCATGGGTCAGTGACGTAACAACTTCTACTCTTTTCAAGAAGGATCCGCTGCATCCAATTTTCAATTTCCCGAATCCGATTCTGGATACTCTCTCATTCACCAATCCTTCATCCTCCTCATGGGGAACAAGAGATGCAATGAGAATCATCCCGAATAAAACAGGTGTCTTTAAACTCGGTACCTGGAGTGCAATGCCCGATTCTGCAAGTATTATTGCTTATTCACCAAACAATAATCCTTACAACATCAGAAATGTATTCCTTGCGTTTGCAATCGGAAGAATGAATAACCTTCAGCAGAGAACCGCTCTTGTTGAGAACGTATTCAATTTTGTTGCTTCCGGTATCATTCCCGTTGAGTTAACATCATTTACCGCAAGCACGACAAATGATCAGGTAACTCTCAGCTGGATTACAGCTTCTGAAAAGAATAACCTTGGATTTGAAATCGAAAGAAAATCTTCTAAGGGCTCATTTGAGCAGGTTGGATTCGTTCAGGGTAACGGAACCTCACTTCTGCAAAATTCCTATGTCTTCACAGACAGAGGTCTTGAAGAAGGTAATTACTCATACAGGCTCAAACAGATTGATTTTGATGGTACTCACACCTACAGTGATGTGGTGGAAGTAGAAATCCTGAATCCGGTTCAGTTTGCGCTGGAACAGAACTATCCGAATCCTTTTAACCCTTCAACACTGATAAAATTCAGCCTGCCGGTTGAAAGCCGCGTTGAATTATCAGTATTTAATGCACTGGGTGAAAAAGTAAGAGTTCTAGTTAATGAAGTAAGAAAATCAGGCAACCACGAGGTGGAATTCAACGCTTTAGGACTTTCCTCAGGTGTTTATTTCTACAAACTTGAAGCAGGTGAGTTTATTTCAACTAAGAAACTTATTCTACTTAAGTAATTTCCTTAAAAGGGAGCTTCGGCTCCCTTTTTTATTTTAAAAATATCGCGATTTCTCCAAAGTTTTATTGAAGAATTTCTGCTTTAAGTTTAATTTTCTTGTTTATTTAATTATAATCTATACCCGAAATGCTGACAAAAAATAAGGTCAAATTCATATTTGTAACCGGGGGGGTGGTCTCTTCTCTCGGAAAAGGAATTACTGCCTCATCTCTGGCACTTTTGCTAAAACAGCGCGGATTCAGGGTGACCATCCAAAAGTTTGATCCCTACATCAATATTGACCCGGGTACCATGAGCCCTTTTCAGCATGGAGAAGTTTATGTCACCGATGACGGGGCTGAGACTGACCTTGATCTCGGACACTATGAACGGTTCATAAATGATAATATGACCCGGTTGAATAACGTTACAACAGGGCAGATTTATAATCACGTAATTCAAAAAGAGAGACGGGGAGAGTATCTGGGTGCTACCGTTCAGGTCATTCCCCATATTACCGACGAGATTAAAGAGCGGATGAATCGTCTTGCCACGCTGGGGCAGTATGATATTGTGATTACTGAAATCGGCGGTACGGTCGGTGATATCGAAAGCCTCCCTTTCATTGAGGCAATGAGACAGTTTATGCTGCAGGTTGGAAGGAAAAACGCACTTGCCATACATGTGACCCTGGTACCCTTCATCGCGTCAGCAGGGGAATTAAAAACCAAACCTACACAGCATTCGGTAAAGAATCTATTAGAACTGGGTATCCAGCCCGATATACTGGTCTGTCGTTCTGAAAAGAAACTCCCTGCTGAAATACGTGCCAAGATTGGTTTATTCTGCAATATTGAGGAGCAGGCGGTTATTTCAGCCTATGACTGCACCTCAATTTATGAAGTACCATTAGTGCTTCATAAAGAAAAGCTTGACCAGATGATTATTAAACGGCTGAATCTGCTTGATAAGAAATCAAAGCTGGACGAATGGGAAAAATTTGTAGATAAAATTAAAAATCCTAAAAAATCAGTTACAATTGCCATTTGCGGCAAATATACCAACCTGGCTGATTCCTATAAATCTATAGTTGAGTCATTTGTGCATGCAGGTGCTGCCAATGATGCCAAGGTGGATCTGGTATTTCTCTCAGCTGAAGAATGTGAAAAGCCTGGATTTGAGAAGATACTTGAGGATGCTGACGGTCTGCTGGTTCCGGGCGGGTTTGGGGAAAGGGGTATTGAAGGAAAGATAAACGCTATAAAATTTGCGAGAGAGAATAATCTGCCATTCTTTGGCATCTGTTTAGGTATGCAATGTGCTATCATTGAATATGCCAGAAACGTTTGCGGGTTAAAGCATGCAAATAGTTCTGAATTCAAGAAGAATAAATACAGCGTTATTGATTTGATGCATGAACAAAAAAGTGTGAAGAATATGGGGGGCACCATGAGATTAGGCGCATATCCGGCAATTATCGAAAAGAATTCGGCTGCATTCAATGCTTACGGAAGCGAGTATATAACTGAACGACACAGACATCGTTATGAGGTTAACAATGACTTCAGAAAGCAGCTAAGTGATGCCGGAATGAAATTCTCGGGTCTCTCACCTGATAAAACTTTAGTTGAAATTGCTGAGTTGCCCGGGCATAAATGGTTTCTCGGCTGTCAGTTTCATCCTGAACTTAAATCACGGGCTACAAAACCACATCCATTATTCAGGGAATTCATCCGTGTTTCTCTGGAAAACAAGGCATCTAAGAAGCACTGATGAAAAAAATACTGTTCATAATTTCCATTCTTTTCTTTTTAAATTCCGTAAACGCGAATAATTATAATAATCAGCTGAATGAAGGAATTGAGCTTTCTTACAATTTTAAGCTTAATGAAGCTGCCAGAGTATATGATCAGCTGATAAAAGCCAGCCCGGATAATCCGCTTGCATATTACCACAAGTCGTCTCTTTTCTTCTGGAAACTGATGAGTGTGCCCGATAATGCGGATTTTGACCAGTTCCTAAAGTATTCAGATCTGGCTATTGATAAAATCAATGTAATGATGAAGAAGAATGATCCTGATAATGATCTTCTTCTTCTGGCAGGAAATACTTATACCCTCAGAACTATTGCATTTGCCAGAAAAGAAAATTACCTGGAATGCATTTGGGCAGCCCAAAAAGCCAACAGTTTTCTAGAGAAGTTAAAGAATTCCGACCCTGATGTTTACGATGCATATTTGGGATTGGGATTATTTAAAATATTTCTTTCTCAGGTACCTTCCTCCTTTAAGTGGGCTCTTGAAGTCATCGGATTTAAGGCCGACCTTAAACTGGGGCTTGAATATTTAACCTTAGCAGCAGAAAAAGCTGAAAAAAATGAGGTTGAATCAAAATTCTACTATGCCTTCATTTTGTCAGAACTTCTTCATGATTATCGTAAATCCGAGAAGGTATTAGCCAGACTATCAGCAAAATATCCCGGAAATCTTCTGTTTAGCTATTTCCTTGCCGTGAACAGCATAAAACTAAGGGATCTTGATGTTGCGGAAAAACAGCTCCAAAAGATTCAGCGAGTTAAAAACAACCCCCTGCCAAAATTGCTGGCGTTTACCCACTTTCTGATGGGGGATGTTCACTTTTACTCGGGTAATTATAGCAAAGCAATCAGGTTTTATACCGATTTCTTAGCTATTTCAAAAGAAAATGATTATAAGGGGATTGCTGCTCTTCGTCTGGGGTATTCATATGATCTTTCGGGCAACCGAAGGAAAGCTGAAGAGATTTATGCCTTAACCGGCAGCGGAAGCAGATCTATTGATGAGGATCGTTATGCTGAACGGAAAGGGAAACAACTGACCAGCCGAATCGTTTATTATGATGAAGCTTTGCTCCTTTATGGAGAATCACTTGTCATGAGAGGAAAGACAGACTCAGCTGAATCGGTTTTCAATAAGGTGATTAACGAAGGGACCGAACCTGAAATGATAGCCGAGGCGGAGTACCAATTAGCATTGCTCTACCTGAGTTCTAATGAACTAAGAAAGGTGAAAGAACTGGCAGAGAGTATCCTGAGTAAAAAGAATCTTAGCGAGGTCTGGCTGTATCCCTATAGTCTTTATCTGCTCTCGGAAATCGCTGTCAGGGAGAGGGACCAGGAGTCTTTCGCCGAGTATAAAAACAGGGTGGAGAATTACAGCAATTTTGACTTTCCCTCACGCCTGGAGGGTCTCTTCTTTTCCCTGGAATACCGGTTAAACAATAGTGTGGAAATATAGGGATTTTGGTGATTTTTATTGAAAAAAACGCATAAAATCGCTAATTTTGCAATGAAAAGTTACTTTTCTTGAAAGTTGCAGTTTTTGCCTCTGGAAAGGGAAGCAGCCTTGTTTCTTTATACGAGAAAAGTTTCATTTATGGCTCCTATTCGATAGGATGTGTCGTAAGTGATAAAGAAGTGTGTGGAGCACTTGAGTTCGCAGCCCGGAAAAATATCCCTGTAGTTAATTCATTCATACGATACCGGACTGATTCTGTATTTCTGGAACAGGTTCTTAATCTGTTTTCTGAACTCAATATTGGTCTGATTGTACTTGCCGGCTATCTGAAACTTTTTCCGGATTTTCTTCTTCAGCAGTATCCTGGGCGGGTTATTAATATTCATCCGGCACTTCTTCCTCTTTTTGGGGGAAAGGGCTTCTACGGTTCAAAAGTGCATGATGCTGTGTTTCTTTCCGGTATGAAGAAATCAGGGGCAACTGTTCATTTTGTAAATGATCAGTATGATGAAGGAAAAATTATTGCACAGGAAACCTGTGATATATCAGCTGCAAAGTCTCCTGAAGAAATTGCAAAATTAGTTTTAAATACTGAACATATTTTACTGCCAAAAATAGTTCATGCATTTGCTGAGGATAGAATTAAAATCAGTAACGGCAGAGTAACCGTAATATATTAGTGAAAATTTGAAAAAAACTGCTCTCATAAGCGTATCTGATAAAACAAATCTGATTGAATTAGCTGAAGGCCTCCGTAAACACGGTTACAGTATTATTGCGACGGGAGGGACAGCAGCATATCTTAAGGATCATCATTTCCAAGTTACTGAAATTAGTCAGCTCACCGGATTCCCTGAAGTGATGGAGGGAAGAGTAAAGACTCTTAATCCGGTAGTATTCGGCGGAATCCTCTACAAGCGTGATAATCAGGAACATCAGCAGCAATTGGTTCAAATCGGAGGTGAATCAATTGATGTAGTCTGTGTGAATTTATATCCGTTTGAGGCTGCGGCAAGAAACCCCGATTCAACTGTTGAAAAACTTATTGAAAATATTGATATCGGCGGACCATCTCTGATCAGAGCCGCCGCCAAGAACCATAAGTTTGTCACTGTACTTACCAATCCTTCGCAGTACGAAAAATTTCTTTCCTTAATTGCAGGTGATTCTCTCACAGAAGAATCACGGAGAACATTCGCTGTTGATGCATTTCTTTATACACAACAGTATGATGCGCTTATATCAGGAACCCTGAGCAAACGGTTTTTTGATCATTCCGTTTTTTCATTAAACTACACTTCCGGCACCCCGCTTCGTTACGGTGAAAATCCACATCAGTCAGCAGGTATGTATGGTGATTTTTATTCATGCATAAGAGTTCATCACGGTAAAGAACTTAGTTATAACAATATAATGGATACTATCGCGGCTGTCGGGATAACTGAAGAGTTTGACCGGCCTGTTGCCGCTATTATAAAGCATGTTAACCCTGCCGGTGTTGCTCAGGCAGAAGACCTGTTAACAGCATATACCAAAGCTCTTTCCTGTGATCCGGTATCAGCATTCGGAGGCATTGTTAGTTTTAACGGAATAGTTGATAATAAACTGGCTGAAAAACTGAATGAAATCTTCCTTGAAGTGATTATTGCGGAAGGATATACGGATGATGCGCTTATCATTCTTCAAAAGAAGAAGGACAGAAGAATACTTTCAAAAATTTCATTATTCAGCGCTTCAGAAATTGAGTTCAGATCTATACCTGGCGGATTGATATATCAGTCTGCCGACCGAGGTCTGAAACCGGAATTTAAATGCGTAACTGAAAAAACCAGCACCCCGGATATGATGGAAGAAATAGAGTTCAGCTGGAAAATTGTTAAACATATCCGCTCAAATGCAATTTTGTTTACCAGGGATAAAATGACCTTAGGAATTGGAGGAGGACAGGTTTCACGGGTTGATGCGGTCAGACTTGCAGTGATGAAGGCTAAGGACAGAGGACATGATCTTAACGGAAGTTGTGTTGCCTCTGATGCATTCTTCCCTTTTGCGGACGGTCTTGAAGAATGCGTTGCTGCGGGTGCAGGCATAATTGTTCAGCCGGGAGGTTCAGTCAGAGATGAGGAAGTTATTGCTGCAGCAAACAGACTGCAGGTTTCAATGTATTTTACAGGCCATAGGCACTTTAAACACTAAGAGGAAAAATGAGTTTTTTAGATTTTTTTGCTGCAGATATTGCCATTGATCTTGGTACTGCCAATACGCTAATCTATGTAAAGGGTAAAGGGGTGGTGCTTAATGAGCCATCAATTGTTGCCTATGATGCAAACACGAAGAGAATTCTCGCAATTGGTAAACAGGCAAAAGAGATGTTCGGAAGAGAGCACCGTGAGATAAAAGTTACCAGGCCTATGAGAGATGGTGTAATTGCTGATTTTGAAATTGCCGAGGGAATGCTGCGTGCGTTTATAAAACGTGTTGATGTTGGAATGTTCTCAAGCAGAAGGATTGTAATTGCTGTGCCCAGCGGTGTTACCGAAGTTGAAAAACGGGCGGTAAGAGACAGTGCAGAGCATGCCGGCGCAAAGGAAGTTCATCTTATTGCAGAACCAATGGCTGCTGCAATTGGTATCGGTTTGAGCGTTGAAGCTTCAGTAGGGAATATGATTATTGATATCGGAGGAGGAACCACCGAAATCGCGGTTATTGCCCTTTCAGGTATCGTTAATGAAGAATCAATCCGGATTGCAGGGGATGAGATGAATAATGCAATTCTTCATTACTTTAAGAAAAATCATAATATGCTCATTGGTGAGAAAACTGCCGAGGCGATCAAATGTCAGGTGGGATCAGCAATGCCTCTGAAGGAAGAACTTACTATTCAGGTAAAAGGCAGAGACCTCGTTAATGGTATTCCCAAAACCACTGAGATCTCTTCAGTTGAAATACGTGAAGCGCTTAATGAAAGTGTTTCACAGATAGTGGATGCGGTAAGACTTTCACTGGAAAGAACCCCTCCTGAATTATCCGCTGACATTCTTGACCAGGGCATTATGCTTTCGGGCGGAGGAGCTCTCCTTAAAGGACTTGATGAACGAATCCGTCTTGAAACCAATCTTCCCGTTCATGTCTCTGAAGATCCGCTGACCGCGGTTGTCAGGGGCGCTGGTAAAGTTATAGAAAACCTTAATAAGTATTCCCGCGTTCTTATTCGCAGCAGACGCTATTAATGAAATTTTTCCCGGCTAAATTTTTCAGAAATTTCCGGCAGTATATATTTCTCTCATTGCTGCTTACCGCGAGTCTTTTCCTTATAGCTCTGAGTGATTCGCCTCAGCTCATGAATTTCCGCACATTTACTTTCGGACTGTTTTCAGTTTCAACTGAATTTCTGAAGAATGTGATGAATACTACTTCTCTTCGCAGCGAGAACATGACTTTGAAACATAAAAATGCGGAATTGCTGGTTGAAGTAAATAAACTGCGCAAGGCAGCGCTGGAAAATGAAGAACTGAAAAGACTTCTGGGCATAAAGGATACAACTACCCTTAAATTAAAATTCAGTGAGGTTGTATACCGCGTTTTTTCTTCAACGCAGGGAACTCTGGTTATAAATTCGGGAAGAAATGACGGAATAGAACGGGGTATGCCTGTCATTGCATTCGGCGGGTTTATAGGTATTATTCATTCAGTGGATGCAAATTTCTCCGTTATCCGTACACTGAAAGATGTGAATTTTAAGGTAGTTGTTAAAGAACAGGGAAGCAGATATAACGGAATTCTCAGATGGAACGGAAGCAGTCTTAAGGTAACCAATCTTCCCAAGACTGCTGAACTCACGATTGGGGACAGAATTGTTACCTCACCTATAAGCAGTCTTATCCCTGTACCTCTGACAGTAGGAACTGTTTCGAAAATTATTAATCCCGAACAAGGTTTGCTCAGTGATATAGAGATCACACCATCTGCTCATCTTGATGTGGTTGAATATGTGTTTGTGCTGCAGATGAAATCGAAGAATAACCCATTTTATGACCCAGAAGCTGATTTAACCGGAAATGAATAAAGAGTATTATTTACATTTCCTTTTAATTCTTCCCGTTATCGTGATTCAGATATACGTATTACCTCTGTTCGAAATAGCTGGGATTGCTCCCGATCTAATCGCAATTTATGTTCTCTATGTCGTGCTGAAATCCGGCCAGATTCAGGGAATGTTTTTCGGGGGGTATGCAGGTTTAGTATTTGCACTGGTATCTTTCCAGCTTTTAGGCGGGGCTATGTTCTCGCTCTCGCTTTCGGCCTTTATTCTCGGGTATTTTTATTCAGAAATCCGGGTCGAGAGTTTCGTCAAATCTGGCCGTTTTATTTACCTGACTATATTGTTCGCTTTTATAAATAATCTTACATACAGTCTGCTCACTGCTTATGATGTCAGTTTTACACCTGCAGACCTTGCGGTTAGAATGACCTTTCTTCCTGCTGTCTATACTGCGGTTCTTGCCTCTGTAATTGCCGCTTTCTTTCCAAAGAGGTATCTTACTATATGACAACCGAGAGAATTTCTAACATAAACCGCAGCGGAATTCTGATTTCGATTATAGTATTTATTGTGCTTGTATATTCTGTCAGGCTATTTCAGCTGCAGATAGTAGAACACAAGAAGTTTGATAAGGAGTCAACAGAGAATTCTGTTAAAGCGATTGACCTAACTCCGCTGAGAGGGGTTTTTTATGATCGCAACCGGGAACTTTTGGTAGAAAATACTCCTGCTTACACCATTAGAATTACTCCGGCTTATTACGACACTGCAAATAACAGAGTTCTTGAGAAAATTGCCGGAATGGATGCAGGTTCTATAAGAACGATTCTGAAAAAAAACAGGGATTATAGTAAATTTTCACCCATTAAAGTGAAGCGTGGTGTGAGTTTTGAATCAATCGCATGGATTGAAGAGAATTCAGAGTTGTTCCATGGTGTTGATTATATAATTGAACTACAGAGAGGATATCCGGCGGGGGTGCATGGTTCTCATATTTTCGGGTATTCAAAAGAGGTTAACAAGAATCAGATCAAAATAGATCCTTATTATTCGGCAGGAGATCTGATCGGTTACAATGGAATTGAACGTAAGTATGAATCAATTATCAGAGGAGTTAAAGGTAAAACCTTTATTATTGTTGACAGCCGTGGAAGGGAAATTTCGAAATTTAAAGAGGGGTACCAGGATATCCCATCAACTAAAGGCATGGACCTTGTTTTAGGTATTGATGCTGAGATACAGAGAATTGCTGAAGAAAATCTGAAGGGTAAGGCGGGTGCTGTGGTTGCTGTTGAACCAAAGACCGGAGAGATTCTCGCGATGGCTTCAGCTCCTGATTACGATCTGAACGAATTCTCCTATGTTACGTCCAGAGATTATCTGCGTCAGCTCGCTGCTGACCCTGGCATCCCCCAGTTTAATCGTGCAACAATGTCATTGCATCCTCCTGGTTCAACATTTAAAGTTCTTTGTGCTGCGATTGCACTAGACATGGGAGTAATTGATGAGAATACCACATTGTATTGTGCAGGAGGTTTTACGTTCGGCCGGTTCTTTAAGTGCCATGGCGGTGTGCATGGAGCCATTAATGTTACCCGTGCGATTGAAAAATCATGCAATTCATTCTTTTACCAGCTGATTTTCAGAATCGGACTGGATAATCTTCATGAATACGCCAAAAGGTTTAAGACAGGAACCAAAACAGGAATAGATATTTTTGAGGAATCTGGTGGTCTTATTCCAAATACAAAATATTATGAAAGAGCATTCGGAAAGAACTGGCCGCAGGGTGTTTTGGTCAGTCTGGGAATCGGACAGGGCGAAATCTCTCTGACACCTCTTCAGCTAGCGTACTATACGGCCCTTATAGCAAACAACGGAAAATCATATTTACCTCATATTGTAAAGGGATACCTTGATGAGAATAAAAAGTTTTCCCCGAATCTCGTGGATGAGGTAAATACTGGTCTTAAAGAAAGTTCGTTTGAAATTGTGAAAAAGGGAATGTTCCTGGTTGTCAATGGAGCCGGAACAGCAACCCATGTAAGAATTCCGGGAATACATGTAGCCGGTAAAACCGGTACTGCACAAAATCCGCATGGCAAGGATCATGCATGGTTTATCGGGTTTGCCCCATTCGAAGATCCCAAAATTGCCATCTGTGTCCTTGTTGAAAATTCCGGATTTGGCGGGACTCATGCAGCACCGATTGCAAAAAAAATGTTTGAAAGTTATTTATTAAGAGATACCAAGGAGAAAAAGAATAAGGATGAAAAATCCCTTCTCGCGAAGAACTGATTCTCCTCAGGTATATTATACTGTTAACGACCGGTTTGATCTGGTAATGTTTTTATCGGTACTGATACTGCTGGCTATGGGTTTTCTTGCCATATACAGCAGTACTCAGAATACCGTAATTGAAAAAGGAAATTTCCTTAAGCAAACAATCGCAGTTGTACTTTCATTAAGTGTTTTTGCGGTTATATATAATCTTCCGACGCAAATAATAAGTAAGGCCAGTCTGCCGCTTTACATATTTTCGCTTGTGCTTCTGGTTGCGGTACTGCTTTTCGGAAGAAAAGTAGGCGGTGCAAAAGCCTGGCTCTATTTCGGAACTTTTTCATTTCAGCCTGCAGAATTCGCGAAAATGGCCACCGTAATCTTTCTGGCCAGATATTTGTCACGAAATCAAACACAGATTGATTCACTAAAGGATATTATTATTACTCTTTCGATAGGAGGAGTGCCTGTTCTTCTTATTCTCATGGAGCCGGATCTTGGAAGTTCACTGGTATTCGCAGGAATGATGATAACAATGGTTTTTTGGAAGGGAATAAGTCTTTTTGGATTATTTCTGGTTCTGAGTCCAGTTCTCGTTATGGGGGCAGCGCTGTTTGGCGGTTTCTATTTCTTTCTGGCTCTCCTTGTTGTAATTGCCGGTCTTATATATTTTAAAAGAGATTTATTTTTTTCCGGATCAATATTCGCGGTCAATATTGCAGTCGGATTTTTTGTTGATATTGTATATGAATTTCTTAGTCCTCATCAGCAAAAGAGAATAGCATCCTTTCTTGATCCGGCCTCAGATCCTCTTGGGTCCGGCTACAATTCAATTCAGGCAAAAATTGCAATTGGTTCAGGGGGACTATTTGGCAAAGGATTTTTGTCCGGCAATCAGACGCAGCTTCAGTTTATTCCGGAACAGTGGACTGATTTTATCTTTTGCGTTATTGGTGAAGAATTTGGATTTGCAGGAAGTCTGGCAATTTTGATTCTCTATATGATTTTATTCACCAGGATTCTCCGCATCGCTAATATGAGTAAATATCAGTTCCACAGTCTGATTGCTGTGGGTGTTCTTTCAATATTCTTCACTCATTTTGTGATAAATGTTGGTATGGCAATAGGTATTATTCCAGTTATTGGCATTCCGCTTCCTTTTATCAGTTATGGCGGTTCTTCATTACTTATTAATATGACGATGCTTGGAATTATTTTTAACATTTATCGTACAAGAAAGAATTATTCCTGATATGATACAGCAGCTCCGGGATGCCAATAAAAAAGGAATGCATATATGTGTCGGTCTTGATACCGACCTGACCAAGATACCTTCCCATATATTGCGTGCTGATGATCCGCTGTTCGATTTTAACAGAATTATTATTGATTCTACCAGAGATTACGCAGCTGCTTATAAAATCAATCTGGCATTCTATGAAAGCCTGGGAATCAGGGGAATTGAATCGATGCTCCGGACGATTGAATATCTTCAAAATGAGGTTTTCGTAATTGGAGATGGAAAACGGGGAGACATTGGTAATTCCTCCGATATGTATGCTAAGTCAATGTATGAAGTTTACCGGTTTGACAGTTGTACCGTTGCACCTTACATGGGGCAGGATTCAATCGAACCGTTTCTTAAGTATGAAGAAAAACTTACATACGTACTGGCCCTGACATCAAATCCGGGATCAAAAGATTTACAATTAAAAAAAACGGAGCAGGGGACCACTGTATTTGAAGAGACCGTGGAATTGTGCAGAAATCTGAATGTTAAAAATAACACTGGGCTTGTGTTTGGAGCTACCCAGAAAAAGATGCTTGAAGAAAAGATTTCTGCTTTCATGAATTTTGACCTATTGCTCCCCGGCGTTGGTGCACAGGGTGCCCGGCTGGAGGATATTATACCTGTTTTTGCTGCGAATAATTCATTCCGCTATTTAATAAATTTCAGCCGTTCACTCCTCTATTGTGATACTTCTGTGAGATTTCACGAGGCAGTCAGGAGTGAAATAAAGAAAACTGACGATTTAATACGGCAATACTTATAATAATCGGAGAAATGATGCAAAAGAATCCTGATCTCTCTAATCTCTCTGCCGCTGAGTTTCAGCCTGTATTTCCGATTGAAACTGAGTATACTGAATTGCCGGTCAATACTATGTTATCCGCTCTTGCCTGTGATATAGAAAAAGGTGAAAATGAAATTTCTATTATGGTTGTTGTCCCCCCGGAATTGCATGAGATTAATCTGATTTGCCTGGTTAATGATGTAAAATATGATTTGTATTTCAATATTTCTGAAGGCAGATATAAATTTATTGTGCCTTTATCAACAAAAGTAAGAAAGATTTCTATACTATATTATAACAGAGTAATTCGTTCAAAGGAGCAGGTGATATACCTGAAATGAATTATGCATTTACCGGAAAACATCCTCTGGGCACTTTGGGAATTTTCCTCCCTTAAAAAGATAATTAACTATAAAAATAACAGAATAGAAATTATCCATAGGGGGAAGTACACCGGGAATCATGGAGGACCTGATTATTCAGACGTCTCAGTAAAAATAAATGGAACTCTCCTTAACGGTTCAATTGAAATTGATGCGGAACAGTCCGGGTGGATTTCACATGGACACTGTTCAGATCAATCTTTTTTGCCATGCGTTTTACATATTCATGGCAGTCAATCCGGCTCTGATACTGTTTCCCTGAGTAATGAAAAGCAAATTCTTTCTTTACCAATTGATATAATCCTTTCAGAAAGTATGCAGACCGCTCTTTCTGGATTAATTTCAGAAGGAAATCTTCCTCGTGACACAACCCTGGTTTGCTCAGGGAATTTACATCGTATTACGACTGAAATTTCTAAAAAAGTTCTGTATGAACTTGCTATTCAGCGGTTTCAAAAAAAATGCAGAAGATTTAGTGATCTGTATTATAATTCTGCCCAGAATGTAAACCTGTTATATTCTCTCACTTCAGATGCAGAATATATCTGGAAATATACTATTTCCTCGATGATATTCAGGGCGATGGGTTATTCAGCCAACAGCGGTCTTATGGAAGATCTGTTTTCTCTGATTAATCCTCACTTTTTTACTGACTATTCAAAAAATCCCAATTTTCCAGAGTATCTTGAGGCTTATGTTTGGGAACTGACAGGGTTATTGCCTGAACTTTCTGAGGTTGAGGAAAGTGAGGCAATAAGTTACTTACGGAATCTGAAAGAGCGCTGGGAAGAAGTGAAACTTTATCTTAATGCATCAAGGATTTCCCGTTATCAGTGGAAGACCCGCAGTCTGAGACCAAATGCTTCGGTTTATTTAAGAATTTATACGGCGGTGAAAATTGTTGCTGTTTTATGGCAGGATGGTTTTACTGCATTATTCCATTATGAAGATACTCAAACAGATATAAAGGATTATCAGAACAGGCTGGCTGAAATAATTCGAACAGATGCAGGAAATTTCTGGTCTCAGCATTCGTCATTTACTAAGAAAACACCGGGCAGGATCCATACGTTGCCGGGTGAATCAAGAATTCAGGAAATTCTTATCAATGTTTTGTTGCCGGGACTTTATGCGTATTATTCATCAACAGACAATACCAGAATGACGGAGATTTGCAGGAATATTTATCTCGAAATGAAAATTCCCAAATACCCCGGGAGTATTGCTAGGATACTGAATGAATTACTTCACGGAGAGAAGACCGGTACCGCTGTATATTATCAGGGCGCAGTTGAACTTTCGAATGAATACTGCAGGAAGGGAAAATGTGAGGAGTGCAAAATTGGGGGACTTGTATTCTGATCAGTTGCTATTCGTCAACCGCTGAATTTCATCTCTAATCTTTGCAGCCCGCTCATAATCTTCAGTTTCAAGTGCTTCTCTCAGTTTAGATTGCAGCGCAGCCAGTTTAGATTCTTTTCCCTTAGGTACTTCCGGCTCGTTTTCCTCCATTGCTTCGGGATTAAATTCGCCGGTATCTTCGGTTTCAGAAGATGAAATAAAACCTGCGGCTTCAAGAACCTGCTCAGCTACATATATAGGAGCACCCGTACGTAAAGCGATCGCGATCGCATCACTTGGTCTGGCATCCACCTCATTAGTCAGAGAAGAAACTTCAAGTATTATCTTTGAGTAAAAAGTATTGTCTCTTAACTCACTTATTTCAACCTCCATTACTGTACCTCCAAGATTCTCAATCAGATTCTTAATGAGATCGTGGGTAAGAGGCCGGGGAGGATGGATACCTTCAAGTTCAAGCGCAATGGCCTGTGCTTCAAAGTGACCGATAATAATAGGAAGTCTTCTGTTACCGAAGACTTCCTTCAGAACTAATGCATAAGCGCCGCTTGATGTGGGGTTGGAAGAGAGCGCCAGAATTTCACATTCGATCTTACTCAAAACTATCCTTTAAGCTTATTTACTTCTTCCGTAAAAATTGGGAGAAGTTCAAGAGCATCTCCGGTGATACCATAATCAGCCGCCTGGAAGATCGGAGCGTCTTTATCCTTATTGATAGCAACGATATACTTAGAAGTTGACATTCCGGCCAGATGCTGAATTGCACCGGAAATTCCAACTGCTACATACAAAGAAGGGGAGACTGTCTTTCCTGTCTGACCGACCTGCTCTCTATGAGGTCTCCAGCCGGCATCAACGACTGCTCTTGATGCTCCGACCGCTCCGCCTAAGGCCTCAGCGAGGGATTCAATCAAATGAAAGTTTTCAGGACCCTTAAGCCCACGGCCGCCTGAAACGATTATTCCCGCTTCGGAGACATCCAGTTTACCCTCAGCTTTTTTGATTTCCACTGTTTTTACGGAAACATCAGGATTGTTTACTGTAATCTCACTTACCTTGGCTTCTGAATTTCCCGAACCAAGTCTTACCGGGAATACATTTGGACGAAGTGTTATTACTTTATCTGAGGTATTTATCGATAAATCTTCAAGTGCTTTTCCGGCATAAACTGGTCTGGTGAATACAAAATTGTCACCGTCAAGCTTCATTTCAACCAGATCCATTGCGAGGCCGCAGTACAGAGTGGCGGCAAGCCGGGGAGCCAGGTCCTTACCTTGGGCAGTATTACTGAAGAAATAAACGGCTGCGTCTGCTCCTGATTTGAGTGCGGCCAGTTCATTTTTAAACGATTTAGGCGTATAATTATTGAATTCAGGACTCTTGAACAGGTGAATAGCATCCGGATAGAGTCCGTCAAGAACGCTAAAATCGGGATTAACATCACAAAATACGGCTGCATGAATTTCGTTAAAATAACTGCCTTTAAACATAAGTGCAGCAGATAATGCCTCAATTGAGGATTTTTTAATTTTAGACTCTCTGACTTCTAAAAATACAATTGCTTTTTTCATTGATGACTCCTATATAACCTTCGCTTCTTCGCGTAATAATTTGACTAACTCTTTGATTGCTGCAGCATCTGAACCAAGAATTCTGCCTGGATTCTTTGGTGCAGGAAGGCGCAATCCAAGAGAGGTTGACTTAGGAGTGCTGTTTGAAACCGCTTTTTCTGTAATTACTTTCTTCTTTGCAGCCATGATACCTTTTAAGGAAGCATAACGGGGCTCATTAATACCTTTCTGAGCCGTAATAACAGCCGGCATCGAGGTTTTCACAACTTCTCTACCGCCCTCGACTTCTCTTTCAGCCTGTATAGCATTATTATCAATAGTCAAAGCAACTACGTTGCTAACACAATTAAAACCTAAAAATTCGGAAATCAGCTGTCCGGCGGCAGAATTGTCAAAATCAATTGATTGCTTACCGGTGAATACAACTTCACATCCAAGACTTTTTATCTCATCTGCAAGCAGTCTGGCAACTGTCACAGAATCAAAATCCTGGTCTGTTTTAAGTAGGATTCCTTCATCTGCCCCCATCGCTAATGCCTTTTTGAGGGATTCTTTGTGTGCTTCTCCCCCCAGTCCGATAACATACACTGTTCCGGAAGTTTTCTCTTTTAATTTAAGACCTTCCTCAATAGCGTATTCATCATAAGGGTTAACAATAAAGGTGACACCGTTAGTGTCGATTTTTTTACCATCCGGACCAACTTTTATTTTGGTTGCAGTATCCGGAACATGGTTAACGCAAACAGCGATTTTCATTAATTCTCCGCTAAAAACTAGATAATTTAAGTGCACAAATATACCTCAGGAGAAAGAAACTTGACAGGTTTTTTACGAAAAGTCCCTGCGGGTTCTTATTTTTCGACCAGTTAAAAGCAGAATTATGGGCAATACACAACAAACTCCTGAACCGGAAATAATTGAGTCTGAACTGACAGAAACTGAATTACCGTATAAGGTGGTTCTGTTCAATGACGACTGGCACACTTTTGATGAGGTGATTAACCAAATTATAAAAGCCGTCCAGTGTTCAGTGCAGCAGGCACGCAAGTACACATTTGAAGTCCATCTTAAGGGAAAAGCAATTGTTTACTACGGTGATATGGCTTCATGTCTCAAAGTTTCATCGGTTTTGGAAGAAATTGCACTCCACACTCAAATTCTTGGCTAAATGATTTGACTTATTTTAAAGTAAATACTATATTTGGAGTCTGTTTTTAGGGCAGGTAGCTCAGTCGGTAGAGCAAAGGACTGAAAATCCTTGTGTCGGGGGTTCAATTCCCTCTCTGCCCACAGAAGGCACTCTTAACCGGGTGCCTTTTTTATTTTAAAATATTTCAGGATCATCAGAGGTGCCATTTCTCACCTTGTGAATTTTTATATTTCCTATTTATTATTTCTGAATTATGAAACAATCCATTATTCTCTACAGCAGCATTGAGGGACTCCAACTGCACCGCAGGGGAAAGGTCCGGGATGTGTATCATGCAGGTGAATATTATCTGATTGTGAGCACTGACCGGCTTTCTGCTTTTGATGTTGTAATGAATCAGGGCATCCCATTTAAGGGAAAGATTCTGAATACAATGGCGGTTTTCTGGTTTTCCATGATAAAGGATATAATTCCAAACCATTTGATTACCGCAAATGTTGATGAGATTGATTATATCCCTCAGAATCAGAAAGATGATTACCGGGGCAGGGTAATGCTCGTCCAAAAGGCAGAAGTTGTACCTGTGGAGTGTATAGTGAGAGGTTATCTTGCCGGGACCGGCTGGAATGATTACAGAAAAACAGGAGAGATTTGCGGAAATACACTTCCGGAAGGATTGATTGAATCTTCAAAATTGCCATTCCCGATATTTACTCCATCAACAAAAGCTGAAATTGGCGAGCATGATGAAAATATCAGTATTGGGGAAGCTGAGCAGCGATTCGGGACTCAACTGATTGATGTGCTGAATAAAAAATCATTAGAAATATACAAAAGAGCATCAGACTATGCATTAAGCCGGGGGATAATAATAGCAGATACAAAATTTGAATTTGGATATAATGAAAACGGGGATCTTATCCTCATTGATGAAGTTCTTACACCGGATTCGTCTCGGTTCTGGCTTGAAAAAGACTATCAGCCGGGTAAAATGCAGACAAATTTTGATAAACAATATGTGCGTGATTTTCTGCTCTCGATTAATTTTAACAAACAACCGCCTGCACCGGATTTACCTGAGGAAGTAATTCAGAAAACATCACACCTCTATAAGGAAGCATTTAAACTTCTTACGGGAAACTCCATTGAAGGCTGAGCCCGTTAAAATCCGCCTCTCAGGGGGTAAAGAGCTGATAATTGAGTGGAATGACAGTCAGGTATCCAGAATACCACTACAGGAACTCCGCAAAAAATGTCCGTGTGCTACCTGTGTCGCAGAAAAGGCAGGACAGTCTTCCAAATATATACCTCTTTACATGCGGGATCAGATTATGGTTAAAGAGCTTAAAGCAGTCGGATCGTATGCACTCAACGTCATCTGGCAGGATGGACACAGCACAGGAATATACGAATACAGTAATCTGCGTTCAATGAATCTGGAATAACAGATGACCCTGCCAAATCAGCTTACTATTCTTCGAATTATTCTTACTCCGGTATTTGTTTTCTATTTTTTTTCAGAGGGAGAGTATTCAGGAGAAATTGCTCTGGTAATCTTTCTTATTGCTGCTCTTACAGACTGGTATGACGGCTGGCTCGCGAGAAAATTCAATTATATATCTGCATGGGGCAAGTTTTGGGATCCTATTGCTGATAAAATCCTCACTGCGGGGGCTTTTCTGAGTCTTGTGTATAAAGGTGTCCTACTGGGCTGGCCAGTTTATCTGATACTTTTGCGGGATTTTCTTGTTACCGGCTTCAGAGCTTTTGCTGAATATAAGGGATTTACCTTTCCTACGAGTTTTTACGCTAAGTTAAAAACCCTTCTGCAAATGGTTTTTCTGTATTATGTCCTTATTTTATATATACTGCTCAATGCCACCTGGACTGCGGAATACAAGAGTGTTATTGAGATGCTTTTAGACAACACCGTGATCACTTTTCTTCTTTTAGCTATTATGGCAATTACTCTCCATTCCGGTGCTGATTACTTTTGGCAGGAAAAGAAAGTTCTTTCAAAGTTATTCAAGGCTGATAAATAATATGACTGGAAAAAATTAATGAAAGCCGCTATTCTAAGTATCGGGGATGAACTGCTTATTGGTCAGACCATAAACACGAATGCTTCGTATATTGGAAATCTGCTGACCGAAAATCAGACGGATATTGTACGCTCAAGTGTGATCGGGGATGACAGAACGGAAATTCTGAATGAATTTGACTACTGTGCTGCAAAAGCTGATGCTGTAATAGTTACCGGAGGATTGGGACCAACTCATGATGATATTACCAGATCCTGCATTCTTGAATATTTTTCTGCAAGTCTCATTAAAGATGAACGGGTATACCAGGATATAGCAGAAAGATTTGCAAGGTTAAACAGAGTACTTACTCCGCTCAATGAAGATCAGGCAATGGTTCCGGAATCTGCAACTATTATGCGAAACCTGCAGGGCACTGCTCCGGGATATATCTTAAAGAAAGGGAATTGCACATTCTTTTTTATGCCCGGAGTGCCGTCAGAAATGAAGGCAATGATGCAGAATTATGTTATCCCGGAGATAATTCGTCTTCGTCAAGATACCGGAAGCTATACAATTATGTCCACACTGCTGACGACAGGTATACCTGAATCCGTATTATTTCAGAAACTGGGAAATCTGGACGAACTCCTTAAAGGTAATAAACTTGCTTTTTTACCAAGTCAGTTTGGAGTAAAATTACGTATAACTGTCAAGGCGGAGAATAAGTCTGCAGCGCAGGAATCATTAATTGAAATTGAGCAAAAAATACGTTCTGTTGCCGGAAGATATATTTACGGAAAAGGTGAAGAGTCTCTTGCTGAAGTTGTAGGGAGATTACTTAAAGAGCGGGGACAAACTGTCGCTGTGGCAGAGTCTTGCACCGGAGGAGGTATCGCGAATCAACTAACAAATGTTGCCGGCTCAAGTGCTTATTTTGAAAGAGGAGTAGTTTCCTATAGTAATGCAGCAAAGGTTGAAATTCTGAATGTGAATGAAGATCTTATAATGGAAAAGGGAGCGGTAAGTGAAGAGGTTGCTTTGGAAATGGCCATCGGAATAAAAGCAATTAGCGGTTCGGATATCGGACTTTCAGCAACAGGTATAATGGGGCCGTCAGGAGGATCAGCTGAAAAACCAGTGGGAACTGTCTTTATCGGAATTGCTTCGCAAGAAGGTTCATATGCCAGGCACTATTTGATGGGAGATAACCGTTTGTTAAATAAAGATCGCGTAATACAGGCAGCACTAGAGCTGCTGAGAAGACATTTGCTGGGTATACCTTTTGAAAATTAGATCATTCCTGGCATTTGACCTGCAAAATGATTTTAAGCAAAAATTGTTTCAGCGTTTTGAGGAGGTTCATTCGCAGTATCCTGATTCCGGAAGAATTGAAAAGGCCGGAAAACTGCATATTACAGTAAAGTTTTTTGGTGATTCTGAACCCTCCAGGTTAAAAGTCCTGTCGGAAATGCTGAGAGAAGGTCTCAGACTGCCGGAACTTGAAGTTGAGGTTGATAAATATGGATATTTTGGAAGAGAGTCTGACAGGATAGTTTTACTTGCTCAAGCAAGGTTAAATCCTGAGCCATCTGAATTTTTTCATTCACTTAACAAAATATTGCATTCGGCAGGGTTCCCGGAAACTGGCGGCGATTTCAAACCCCATATTACTCTGATGCGGGCAAAGAGGAAGCTTCCGGATGGTTTTCTGGATAAATTTCTATCATCAGATGTTAGAAATTTACGCAGCAGGATTCGTAGTTTTGTGCTTTATGAAAGTAAGTTATTAAGAACCGGGTCGGTGTATCACCCTCTCCTCGAAATTATGTAAGTTTTCAACAGAAAAAGGTAAAGAAAAATGAGCAGTGAAAGAGATCAAAAAATCAAGATTCTTGAAGACACCATCGGTGTAATAGAGAAAGCACATGGCAAAGGCGCCATCATGAAAATGGGAGACGGTGTGGTAGCCCCGGTGGATTTTATTCCAACCGGAGCATTATCGCTGGATTGGGCTCTTGGTATTGGCGGAATTCCCCGCGGCAGAATCACGGAGATCTACGGTCCGGAATCTTCAGGTAAGACAACTCTTTGTCTTCATATTATCTCTGAAGCTCAAAAAACCGGAGGTTTAGCTGCATTTATTGATGCCGAGCATGCTTTGGATGTCAATTATGCCAAAAAGATTGGAGTAGATACAGCCAATCTGCTGCTTTCACAGCCGGATTACGGCGAACAGGCTCTTGAAATAACCGATACACTGGTGCGCAGTAATGCACTGGATGTCATTGTTATTGACTCAGTTGCTGCTCTTGTACCAAAAGGTGAAATTGAGGGAGAAATGGGTGATGCACATATGGCTATGCAGGCGAGACTGATGTCTCAGGCATTAAGAAAACTGACTGGTGCTATCTCCAAATCAAAGACCTCAGTGATTTTTACCAATCAGTTAAGAAGCAAAATAGGCATTATGTTCGGTAATCCTGAAACCACTACAGGAGGTAATGCACTCAAATTTTATGCCTCAGTCCGGCTTGATATAAGACGCGTTGCCCAGATAAAAGAGGGTAATGATGTAATTGGCAACAGAACCAAGGTAAAAATTGTAAAGAGCAAAGTTGCTCCGCCATTTAAGGAAGTGGAGTTTGACGTACTTTATAATGAAGGTATTAGTAAATCAGGCGATGTGCTGGATCTCGCTGTAAACTTTGGCCTGGTCAAGAAAAGCGGAGCATGGTTTACGTATGGAGAGGATCGTTTCCAGGGCAGGGAGCAGTTCAGGATGAAACTCCTGGAATTTCCTGATATGTTCAAAAAGCTTTCCGCTGAAGTAAAAATAAGATTAGGTGTTGGAGAAGTTGATATAGATGAATCTGAATTACCACAGCCGGAAAAAGCTCCTGCAAAGAAAGAAAAAACGCCTAAAAATTAATGCCTTATGTATCTAAAGTTCAGCTGGTTTCAAGCGGAATTTATAAGGTAACCATTGATGATGTGAGGTTCTTTCTGGAGCCTCACATTTTTTTTTCCTATAAGCTCAGAGTCGGGGAGCAGATTACGGAAGAGCTGTTAGGGCAAATTACCACTGAGGCAATGAGGCTGCAAATAAAACAGAGAGCAATTTTTTTGCTTTATATGCGGCAGCATTCTCAGGCAGAACTTAAAAGAAAACTCCGGACAAAATTCCGGGAGCATGATCTGATTGATGAGGTGCTCCGTAACATTGCTGAGCAGGGTTTGCTGGACGATGCACAATTTGCTGAGCATTATACTGAATCTCTGGTACGGAAACACTCAGGCGTTAATAAAATTAAAGCCAAATTGTTTGAGAAGGGTATAAGCCGTGAAATCTCAAAAGAAAATCTTGAACGGACTCAGGACGAATTAGCTGAGGAATATCAGGAAGGACTAACCGAGGAGTTCAGGAAAAAATGGAAACAGCTGGGTAAAAAAAACCTCGAACAAAAGGACATGATTATCCGGGTGACCAGGTATTTGCTCTCAAGGGGATTTACTTTTCAGGAGATAAAGAAATGCATCAACGAGAATATGGATCAATTATCCGATGAAAGTGAGAGCCTTCTTGAGGATGACGGACAACTCTGAGCCGGCAGTTTCTTTTATGGCCTCATCTGAGGAAAACCACTTTTTGATTCTTTCATTCTTCTCCGGATATTGCTCCAGTTCTTTCACAATTTCAGCGCAATAGACCACCACCACATTTTTCCCGTATTTTTTCTGAATCCACCATTCGCCAATCATTTTTTCACTATTTTTACAAATTATTCCTGCTTCTTCATATGCCTCTTTCTGGGCAGATTCAAAAGGAGTAAGAGCTGAATCAATATATCCTTTCGGGATAATCCATTTTTTACTCTTGCGTGATGTAATCAGGAGAAAATGTATCTGTCCGTTTTCTTTTTTATAAGCAAGGAGTCCGGACTGATAAAGCTTAAATGATGGTCTCAATACAAAAAATATTTTAATTATCAGGCAATTTTAAAAAGAAAAGAGTATGAAACAAATTGATCCGAAAACCTTACCTGTACCTGAGGTTCAGAGGCTGCTTCAGGGAGGTATCGCACCTAGACCGATTGCCCTGGTTTCAACCCTGTCAGCCGAGGGAATACCTAATCTTAGTCCATTTTCATTTTATAATGTTTTTGGTGCAAATCCACCTATTGTGGTTTTTTCCCCTTCCCGCAGGGGGAGAGATGCTACACTAAAGGATACCTATTTTAATTGTGAATCCACGGGGGAGTGTGTCATACAGTCTGTAACCTATCCAATGGTTGAGCAGATTAATCTTGCTTCAGCGGAGTTTTCTCCTGAAATTGATGAATTCATAAAATCAGGGTTAACCCCGGTTCCTTCGGTAATGGTAAAACCCTCAAGGGTAAAAGAGTCACCTTTCCAGATGGAGTGTAAAGTTCTGGAAATTAAGAGTTATGGGAACGGAGGCGCATCGGCTAACCTGGTCATCTGTGAAGTAATTCTTTTTCATGTTGCTGAGGATATTATGGAGAAGGGTGTGATTCAGCCTGACCGGATAGATCTTGTTGCAAGGATGGGGAGTGATTACTATAACAGAGCTGTTTCACCGAACATATTCGAAATAGTAAAACCATTAAACAAATTAGGTATTGGGTACGAAAATCTTCCCGGTGAGCTAAAGCACTCTGATATACTATCAGCCAATGATCTTGCGAAACTAGCGAACTTTGAAAAAATTCCCGATGATGAGGAAGCAGGTCAGTATTTTCATAATTACCAGCTATCCCTTAAAGATGCTTCGTACTATACTGAAGAAAGTTTTTTCAGGTCATTAAGTTCATTCCGTCCCGAAGAAACACTCAGTCATATTGCTTACCGTCTGAAGACCGGTAAAAAATATCATAATCATGATTATATTTTAGCCGCAAAAGCATTTCTTCAGGCGAATATGACTGAAATCGCCTGGTATATACTAATTTCAGGAAAAGCTGACTGATATGAATCTTCCCGTTTTTGTACCTTCAAAAGAGAGTATCATTAATTCTCCGATGTTTCAGTTCATGAAATTCGTTTCACAGCGAACCGGTAAAGATTTCTTATCCTATCAGGAACTGCATTTATGGACTGTTGAGCAGAACGAACTCTTCTGGAAATTATTACTTGAATACTCACCGATTGAACTGACAAAAGAATATTCAAGTTTATTCAACGGTGATGAAATGTTTCTCTCCCGCTGGTTTGAAGGTGCAGAATTGAATTTCGCGCAAAATTTGCTGAGAAGCAAAAGTTCATCTTTCGCATTAGTTTCACACAGGGAAAACAGGCCTGTATTGAGGATATCATATGCAGATTTGAATACCTATGTTGCTTCGGCTGCTGATTATCTGAGAAATCTGGGTGTTGGAAAAGGAGACAGAGTAGCTGCTGTTATATCAAATATACCCGAGGCTGTTATTCTGATGCTTGCTGTTACATCACTTGGAGGAATCTGGTCTTCTTCATCTCCGGAATTTGGTGAGTCCGCGATTCTTGACAGGTTTGAACAGATCACCCCCAAAGTTCTGGTTGGCCAGAGAGTATATTCTTATAATGGTAAATTATTTTCTATTGAAAATAAAATCAGAAACGTAAGAGATAAATTACCATCAGTTAAACAAATTATCTGGACTGAACTTTATTTTGACTTCGCAGCAGGAAATAGTGAACAGAACATTGAACTGCTGAAAGATGAAAATACATTTGGTGATCTGATTACTCATGATGCGGCGGAATTAACATTTACACAAACGGCGTTTAATGATCCGGTTTATATAATGTATTCATCCGGAACTACCGGTAAACCTAAATGCATTGTTCACGGAGCAGGGGGTACACTTATTCAGCACTATAAGGAACTTCATCTCCATTCTGGTCTGACAGAGGAAAGTAAAATACTCTTTTTTACCACGTGCGGCTGGATGATGTGGAACTGGCTGGCAAGCGGGCTTATGACGGGTGCTGAGATACATCTTTATGACGGATCTCCGGTTTATCCTGAAACAAGCCGGTTATGGGACATTGCTGAATCAGAACAACTGACACATCTGGGTATTAGTCCAAAATTTCTTTCTCTCTGCAGGGAAGCTCATTTGAATTTGAAGGATACCCACCAGCTGGAAAATCTTAAGATGATTCTTTCTACAGGTGCTCCGCTGACGGAAAACTATTACTCTTTCATCTATGAAAACATTAAAAAGGATATTCACATCTCCTCAATCTCGGGGGGAACTGATATTATCTCCTGTTTCATGCTCGGTAATCCTTTGTCTCCGGTTTTCCCGGGAGAACTGCAGGGTCCGGGACTTGGAATGGCAGTTGAGGTATGGAGTGATTCAGGTAAACGTGTATTACTTGAAAGAGGGGAACTGGTTTGTGTTAAGTCATTTCCTTCAATGCCAGTTGGCTTCTGGGGAGATAGCGGGAATGAAAAATACAGGGATTCATATTTTTCATACTTTTACGGTATCTGGCGGCATGGTGATTATATTGAACAAGCTTTGACCGGGGGTTTTAAGGTATTCGGAAGATCGGACACTACACTCAATCCAGGGGGAGTACGCATCGGAACAGCTGAAATTTACCGGGTGGTGGAGGAATTCCAGGAAATTTCTGATTCGATTCTTGCATCGGTTACCGAACAGGACGATGCTAAGATTTGTCTTTTTTTGGTCCTCAAACCCGGAATAACTCTGGACGATGCCCTCATTTCAAGAATAAGAAACAGAATAAAAGATTCACTTTCACCCAGGCATATTCCGTCATATTTTTTCCAGGTTTCAGATATTCCAAGAACGATAAATGGAAAAAAAGTTGAAGTTGCTGTTACAAAAATTCTAAATAGCCAGCCGATATCAAATACTGATTCGATAGTTAATCAGGAATGCCTTGCAGAAATTCGTAAAATTGCCGGGGTTTTAAAAAAGGCGTAAAACTGTCATAAATAATCTGAGGAATGGCTTCAATACCGCCTCCGGAGGGTCTTACCTCGTTTCCTAATAGAGTAAGCTTAGCTATATTTGTTGTTCAAATTTTCTTAAGATTACAAGGAAGGTAATGGCAAAGGAATACGATTTAATTGTCTTAGGCGGCGGACCTGGTGGTTATGTTGCAGCGATCAGAGCTGGGCAGTTGAAGCTCAAAACTGCTATCATTGATAAGGATAATCTGGGAGGAGTTTGCCTTAACTGGGGCTGTATTCCGACTAAATCACTCCTGAAAAACGCTGAAATGTATGATAATCTAAATAATCATGCTTCTGATTTCGGAATTTCCTTTTCTGACCTCAAATTTGACTTCACCAAGATCATAAAAAGATCAAGGGATATTTCTGACCGGATTACAAAAAATGTTGAAATGCTGGTTAAGAAGAACAAGGTTGAGCGTTACCGTGGATTTGGTAAACTTACTTCACGAAATACCATTGACATACTTGATAAAGACGGTAAAGTGGCTGAAACCGTAACAGCTAAGCACATTATCATTGCTACAGGTGCCTCCCCAAGAATCCTCCCGAATATTCCTGTTGACCATAAAAACATTATCACCAGCACAGAGGCAATGAGCCTGCCTGAGCAGCCTAAAGAACTAATTATTATTGGTGCAGGTGCTATAGGAATTGAATTTGCATATTTCTACAGTGTTTTGGGAACAAAAGTTACTGTAATTGAAATGCTCGACAATATTCTTCCGATTGAGGATAAGGAAGTAAGTGAACTCCTTGAGAAGAACTTTAAAAAACGGGGCATTACGATTCATACAAAAACCTCAGTTGAAAAGGCAGAGGTTAAAGGGAAAAAGGTTGAAGTAACCATAAACCGGAATGGCGAGAAATCAGTTATTTCTGCAGATAAAGTACTATCTGCCATCGGGGTCTCAGGCAATATCAGCGGGTTTGGGTTAGAAGAATTGGGTGTTGAAATATATAAAAATCACATCAAAGTTGACAAGACCACCTATAAGACTAACATTGAAGGCATTTATGCTATTGGGGATGTTATAGGTCCTCCATGGTTAGCACATGTGGCTTCTGCAGAAGGAATTCATTGTGTTGAGGTGATTGCCGGTCATCATCCCGTTCCGGTTGATTATGATAATATCCCAGGATGCACATACTGCCAGCCCCAGGTTGCAAGTATAGGTATGACGGAACAGAAAGCCCGTGAAGCCGGTTACGAACTGAAAATCGGAAAATTCCCTTTTATGGCAAGCGGAAAAGCATTTGCGATCGGGGAGAGAGAAGGCTTTGTTAAACTGATATTTGATGCTAAATACGATGAGCTTCTTGGCGCTCATATCATTGGATCTGAAGCAACTGAACTCATTGCCGAACTCGGGTTAGCAAGATCTCTAGAAGCAACCGGTGAAACAATCATTAAAACAGTTCATGCGCACCCGACTCTTTCAGAATCAATAATGGAAGCTGCGGCAAACGCATATGGAGAATCAATCCATATCTAGGTCATTACAGATACTTGATGCAGGATTGCTAGAGTATCATTCTGCCTGGGATTTACAGCGGCAGATTTTCGCGCGTGTATTGGAAGGAAGCCAAAACGATACCCTTGTTTTGCTTGAGCACCCGCATACTTATACCCTTGGCAAAACGGCGGATAGACAGAATCTTCTGGCCGATGATATATATCTGGCACAAAATAAGATAAGAGTTGTTGATATTGACCGTGGCGGAGATATTACGTACCATGGACCTGGACAACTTGTCGGGTATCCAATCATTGATCTGAGAAAATGGAAACTGGATTCTCACAAATATCTTCGGGCATTGGAGGAGGTTCTTATAGCTTTTTGCAGAGAATTTTCTCTTGAAGCAGGCAGAATTGAAGGACTCACAGGGGTCTGGATTAAACAGAAAAAAATTGCTGCCATTGGCATTAAAATAAGCCGGTGGATAACCATGCATGGATTTGCACTGAACATAGCACCTGATCTTAATTATTTCGGCGGCATTATTCCCTGCGGAATCAAGGATAAGGATGTAACTTCTTTGCAGCTGGAAACCGGAATCATGCATGACATGAAACTGGTAAAGGAAAAAATCATTAACATATTTTCGGACGTTTTTGAATACGATTCAGTAAGTACTATTGAACGAATTATTACTCATGAGCAAGAATTAAAAGAGGCAAATTAAATGGCGAAATCAGGTAATAAAACGGCAACCGCTAATTCCGCTTCAGAGAAAAAACAATCTCTGTCAGCGGGAAAGAATAACGGCAGGCCTGATATATCCCGTGAGGAACTGCTCAATTTTTACCGGTTAATGTATACAGCCCGGCATATTGATGTAAAAGCGATGAATTACCTGAAGCAGGGCAAGACTTTTTTCCATATAGCAGGGTCGGGACATGAAGCAGTACAGGTAGCATTTGGACAAAAATTAAATCCCAAAGTTGACTGGGCTTTTCCATATTACCGTGATTTAGCATTAATCCTTGCCATGGGATATAAGCCGATCGATTTTTTCATGCAGAGTTTTGCTAAACGCGGCGATTTATCCAGCGGCGGAAGGCAACTCCCTTGCCATTGGGGATATACCCGCGAATTAAATATCCCGACTCAGTCATCCCCCACAGGTACGCAATTTCTTCAGGCTGTTGGTACTGCACTTGCAGCTGTAAAAAAAGGGATCAAGTCAGTTTCCTATGTAAGCTCAGGAGAAGGAACAACCAGTCAGGGTGAGTTTCATGAAGCCATTAACTGGGCAAGCCGCGAAAAACTTCCAGTTGTGTTTGTTATACAGAATAATAAGTATGCGATTTCCGTACATGTTTCGCAGCAGTCAGGCGGAAAAGGGCACTCAATATCAGAGATGATGGCGGGTTATGACAATCTGCTTAGGATGAAAATTGACGGCACCAGTTTTACTGATTCAATGAAAGCGGCAGACGAAGCTTATGAATATGCACGCTCAGGCAGGGGACCAGTGCTTGTTGAAGCTGAGTGCGTTAGATTGTTATCGCATTCATCATCTGACGATCAGAAAAAATACCGGGATCTTCAGGATCTTGAAGAAGACTTAAAGAATGACCCGATACAGAAATTTTCCACCTATGTACTTAGTCACAATCTGCTGACTCAGAAGGAACTTGATGAAGTTCAGGCTCAGGTTAGAGATGAAGTTGACAGAGCATCAGCAGAAGCACTAAACTCTGAAGATCCGAGAGCTGATGAAGCAGCTAAATATGTATATGACGAAAGCGGATTCAAGGAGTCATTAACCTATGAAAAAGAGAAGCCTGCTGGTACTCCAATAGTAATGGTTGACGCTATCAATCATGCTCTTCACGAAGAGATGGAGAAGAATCCGGATATCTATGTTTTTGGTGAAGATATTGCTGATGGTAAAGGAGGGGTATTTACTGCGACAAAGGGACTTACCACAAAATTTGGCACGGACAGAGTATTTAATTCTCCGCTTGCCGAAGCAAGTATTATGGGAGTGGCTACCGGTATGGCATTTGCCGGACTGAAACCGGTTGTCGAAATACAGTTTGGTGATTATATATGGCCCGCGTTCATGCAGATGAAGGATGAACTGGCAACCATTCGTTATCGTTCCTTTAATTACTGGTCATCTCCTGTTGTCACCCGGGTTGCTGTGGGCGGATATATACACGGAGGACTCTATCACAGCCAGAATATTGAATCCATTTTTGCGCATGTGCCTGGTATCTATATTGCGTATCCTTCAAATTCCGCTGATGCAAAAGGATTGCTAAAAACCGCTATCAGAATAAATGATCCTGTGCTTTTCTGTGAGCACAAGGGCTTATACCGTCAGAGTTTTGCTATAGCACCTGAACCATCAGCAGATTACCTGTTACCTTTCGGTAAGGGTAAAATTGTCATGGAAGGAAGTGATGTGACTGTGGTAACCTATGGTGCTTCAGTATGGGATTCAGTATTCGCAGCTAAAAGACTCGTGGAAGAAGGTTATACAGTTGAAATAATTGATCTCAGAACAATTATTCCGCTTGATGAAGAACTGATTTACCAGTCAGTTAAAAAAACCGGCAAGGTGATCGTTATTCATGAGGATACCCTAACAGCTGGTTTTGGTGCAGAAATTTCCTCAAGAATAACAGAAAACTGTTTCCAGCATCTTGACGGTCCGGTGCGTAGGGTTGCAGCCAAAGATGCACACATTCCATACAGCCCGATTTTAGAAAATGCAGTGCTTCCTTCAAGGGAAGGTATCTATCAATCCATTAAAGAACTTATACTTTATTAATAAAGGTTTTCTCATGCGTTCAGAAATTATAATGCCCAAGATGGGTGAAAGCGTTACCGAAGGAACAATTATTAAATGGCATAAAAAGCCGGGAGATTTTGTTAAGCGCGATGAAATTATCTTTGAAATCAGCACTGACAAAGTGGATACCGAAATACCTTCTCAGGATGAAGGGTATATAACCCAGATTTTTTTCGGTGAAGGGGAAACCATTGAGGTGGGTAAGGTAGTTGCAATTCTTGAATCTGAACCCGGTGCTTCAGTTCCCGCGCCAGCACAAAAGCCGTTGGAAATAAAAGAACCTGTACAGGAGGTCAAACCATCTGTTCCGGAAGTAATTACGCCGGCCGCTCCCAGTGCAGTGATTGCGCAGCCGGCAATGACCGGGGGAATTGATATAAC
Source organism: Ignavibacteriales bacterium (assembly GCA_015709675.1). Lineage (NCBI taxonomy): Bacteria > Pseudomonadati > Ignavibacteriota > Ignavibacteria > Ignavibacteriales > Ignavibacteriales bacterium. Next base: position 2,798,938 of record CP054182.1, on the reverse strand, counting down.
TATGCCAAAAATGGGTGAATCTGTAATGGAGGGGACCATCATAAAATGGCATAAAAAAGTTGGAGATTTAGTAAAGAAGGATGAAATCATTTTTGAGATCAGCACGGATAAGGTTGATACAGAAGTACCTTCACCATCAGAAGGAGTTGTCTCTGAGATATTAGTCAGTGAGCAGACGACTGTCCCAGTTGGTACTGTTGTAGCCCGGTTGGGTGGCAATGGTTCATCAGTAGTCTCGGCTCCAGCAGCACAAACCTCTGCTCCTGCTTCATCAATGCATGATATGATTGCACAGGCAGTCACATCACAACTACCGGTTAGTCAGACTCCTCCACAGATCCAGGCAAGTCAAAAACCCGGACTGAGCAACCGGTTTTATTCTCCGCTTGTCCTTAATATTGCAAGAACTGAGAATATATCCATGGGTGAACTGGAGAACATTTCAGGGAGCGGATTAGGCGGAAGAGTAACAAAAAATGATGTTCTGAATTATTTAAAAAACAGAACCGCTGGTGTTGTTACAAAGCCTGCATCTGTTACACCGGTGCAGCAATACACCGCCCCTGTTCAACAGACAATTACTCAGACAAGTTCTGCAGCTTCCGCATTTGCAAACTTCTCAACATCGTTACCAGCTGAAGCATTTGAATCCATACCAATGGATAACATCCGTCAGAAAATTATGCAGCATATGGTTCACAGCCGGGATACGAGTGTACATGTGACGGGTCTGGTTGAAGTTGATATGACAAAGATTGCTAATTTCCTTGCGGCTGAAAAAGAGAATGTTTTGAAGCAGTATGGTGCCAAGCTAACCTATATGGCTTTTATCTCTCAGGCAGTTGTTAAAGGACTTCAGCAATTTCCGCTGATTAATGCTTCGATTGACAATAACACGATTATCAGGAAAAGAGATATCAACCTTGGAATTGCTGTAGCTCTTGAACCAAACGGACTAATCGTTCCGAATATCAAACGCACCGGCGAAAAGAATCTCATTGGAATTGCAAAGAGTATTGCAGAAATGGCGGAGAAAGCCCGTACTAAAAAACTTACTCCGGATGATATTTCAGGCGGTACATTTACCATAACTAACTATGGAGTTTTTGGTACTCTTTTTGGTACACCAATCATCAATCAGCCGGAACTCGCTATCCTTGGTGTCGGTGCGGTGGTAAAACGACCGGTTGTTATTGAACATGACGGAACAGAAATGATTGCCGTAAGAAGCATGATGTATCTTACGCTTTCTCATGATCATCGTCTGGTTGACGGCATGTTAGGCGGACGATTCCTGAAAGCGGTGAAAGACCATCTTGAAAACTTTAATGGTAATTTAACTTCCTGAAACAGTATTTTGGATATTTTGCATTAAGAAAAGATAATGATTAACAGGCATCAGCGCACATTTAAAGAAACTGCAGAGAAAAGCAGAGAAGTAAAACTACAACGCCCGGAATGGCTGAAGGTGAAACTGCCATCAGGAAAAAACTACGCAGACCTTAAGGAGTTAATGCATTCGCATAAGCTGAATACCGTCTGCGAGGAAGCAAGATGCCCAAATATTGCAGAATGCTGGAACCACAGAACTGCAACCTTCATGATTCTGGGAGATACCTGCACAAGAAGCTGCGGATTTTGTAATGTAAAAGTCGGGATGCCAAATGAACTTGATTTGTTTGAACCCTTAAGAGTTGCTTCGGCAGTTGAGAAACTGCAGTTAAAGCATGTTGTAATCACCTCGGTTAACCGTGATGAGTTAAAAAATGGCGGCTCGGAAATTTTTGCTGAGACAACAAGAAGAATCAGACAGAAACTTCCGGAATGTACTATTGAGATTCTGATACCCGACTTCAAAGGTGAAGAGACCGCGTTTGAGATAATTCTGAATGATCCGCCTGATATACTTAATCATAATCTTGAAACTGTAAAGCGGCTTTATCATGCAGTCAGGCCTCAGGCAAAATATGAAAGAAGTCTTGAACTTATCCGATGGTTCAAGGAAAAAGGTTTGAAGACCAAAAGCGGTATTATGGTGGGAATCGGAGAAAAGCCTGATGAAGTGCTTGAGCTCATGAATGATCTCCTTAACCACGGCTGTGATATACTCACGATAGGACAGTATATGCAGCCTTCCAAACAACATTTGCCTGTTGATCGCTTTGTTTCTCCGGAAGAATTTCTTTTTTATAAAGAAGAGGGACTGAAAATGGGATTTAAAATTGTTGAATCAGCTCCTTTGGTAAGAAGTTCTTACCATGCAGATAAACAGGCAAGACAGATATTTATTGAATCATCCAAAACAAACTGATATGATTTTTCTCAGAACTTTAATCCTGACAGCAATATTCTCGTTTTCGCTTTTGGCACAGCAAGGAGAGGGATTCCGGAAACAGCTGGATGATGACAACACAAAATTTACCAATGTCGGAAGTATTGGGTTGACCATAACCAATTTCGGAACTTACGGTCATGGATTTGCAAAATGGCCTGCTCAGCCATCATGTGAATATCCATTAGGCAGCGGAATTGAACATATATTTGACGGCGGTCTCTGGTTTGGAGGATTTATCTCAACCGATTCTCTCGGTGCTAACAGAACCGGTCCTTTTGTAACCACAGCTGCTGTTGATGCTGCTTCTGTTTCTCAGAGAGGTGGAGGTTTTGAGTTTACCAATCAAAAGGGAACATTTGTAAAGGAAATTTCATCTCTTATCACTTCCAAGTTTTATTCGCCTCAGGCGGTTTCTCACCAGGATTTTATTTCAGTATTCAGTGATACATCAACGGTTCTGGATAATGGAGAAATAATTACCGATCACTCTCCCTTAGGAATTGAAGTAACACATTCTTCCTATTCATGGAACTTTCCTTTTGCTGATTTTTTTGTAATCATGAATTACTGGGTAAAAAATGTAAGTAACAAGTATATCGACAGCGTCTATGCTGGCCTCTGGACCGATGCAGTTGTCAGAAATACTAAAGTTACGTCACCGGGCGGAACGGCGTTTTATAATAAAGGGGGAAATGGATTTAAGGATTCACTGAGATTAGCATACGAATTTGACTCTAATGGTGATGTTGGTTTTACGGATAGTTATCTTGGAGTAATGTTTCTTGGCTCTGACAGAGCATATGACAGCGTTAATTATGTTTCATGGCAGTTCAGAAATACTTCAGACCCGAACTTTTTCGCTCCTGTAACGGATGGTGACAAGTATTATAAAATGCAGGGCTTTTTCGGAGGCACAAACCGTTACGGTTCAGGTATTAATCCCTCAACTCTCCAGCAGCCCGCAAACAGGTCTTTCATGATCTCTGCAGGTCCTTTCAAAAAAATTGCTCCGGGAGATTCCATAAACGTTGTATTTGCAATCCTTGCTGCAAAAAAATTCGGAACTCAGGCAGCTTCTTTTGATACCGAAGAGCAGAGAAAAAATCTGTATGATAATGCAGACTGGGCACTCCGTGCATTTTATGGTGAAGACAGAAACCGGAATGGTGTACTTGATCCCGGTGAAGATACAGACAGGGACGGCAAGATTACAAGGTATATATTACCTTCACCGCCGAATTCACCTTTCGTGAAAGTTGTGCCTTCTTCACAAAAAGTAGATATTTATTGGGACAGGAACAGCGAAGAATCTGTTGATCCTATATCTGCAAAAAAAGATTTTGAAGGTTACCGTTTATACAGATCCAGTGCAGGGTTTGATCTTACATCCTCACAGAATGATTTAAACGCTCTTACATTACTTGCTGCGTTTGACAGTACAGGTAACAGTACCGGATTTAACACCGGATTCAGTGCTGTCCGGCTTAGTACTCCGGTCACATTCCCGGGGGATACCGTTACATACTGGTATAAATATACAATTGACAATCTCCTTAACGGATGGCAGTACCTGTTTACCGTTACGGCATTTGACAAGAGTGATGAAGAAATTAATACGGAGAGTCTGGAATCCTCCCTGCTTGCAAATCTGAACAGAATTGTTCCGGGTACACCGCACGTTGAAGATGAGAATACTGAGATTGGTGTATATCCAAATCCATATTACGGAAATGCTTACTGGGACGGCGGTTCAGAGCGGTTGAGAAAAATTTATTTTTATAATTTACCTGAATCCTGTGAAATAACTATATACACAATCTCAGGTGACATTGTAAAAACCATTAATCATGAACCGGGTGAAGGGGGAAGTGAAATCCGCTGGTTCAATAATTTCTCTTCCAAACAGGATCAGGTTTTTAGCGGCGGGGAACATGCGTGGGATTTAATTACAAACGATGATCAGGCCATTGCAACCGGCCTGTATTTGTTTACAGTAAAGAATAAAAAGACCGGTTCTATTAAATCCGGAAAGTTTTTAATCATAAAATAATGGATGCTCAAATGAGATCTTTTTTAGCTTTATTTTTCATTTTAATTATAGGAGCGAGTGAGTTATACTCACAGACGTATCCGCTCGTAACTTTGCAGGATATACAGAGAGTCCCTGATTCACTTTTTGGTGTCTCTGACCCGCCGTCAGTTCTGCAGGGAGATACAGTAAGAGTCAGAGGAGTTATCATGGTTCGTCCTGTGGTAGACCCCGCAACTGACAGAAGAAGAGTAATTGCTGCTGGCGCCAGATGGCACACCTATCTTATGGATGAAAACAGAAATGTTTTTGGCGGAATAGCGCTTCTCCAGCATGATACCAGTCTTGCTAACCACAATACATTTTTTGATCTGGTAGATACCGCCCAGGTTGTAGAATTTACCGGTGTTGTTAATGAATTCAGCACGACTACACAGTTTGATATTTTGGTAAATCCAGCTGTCCCTGTTAATGTTATCAATCAGCTTCCGCAGAGACCGGCTCCGCTTGAACTGCAGATTACGGACTTCATGGAAAACGGTCAGATAAAACTTACTGCAGAGCAGTACGAAGGTATGTATGTTGTCATTCGTAATGTTATAAGCAGCGACAGAAATACATCCAACGGTACTTTCAGAATAAATGATGGTCAGGGTAACTATATGACCATGTATGACCAGTCAGGGTATTTCACCACAAGAGCTCATCGCCTTACTGGTCTGACAACTTATCAGGCTCCAAATGATGGTTCTGCAATCGAATACATCAGAGGCGTGATTCAGACCCGTGCTGATGGTTACTATATCACTCCGATTTATCCGGGTGATATCATGATTTCTGCTACACCACCGAATGTTACAAATATCAGACGTGACGCTCCGACTGTCGGACCAAATCAGCCAGTTGTAATCACATCCAGAGTTATTGACCTTGATGGTTTTGTAACTTCAGCAAAACTTCACTACAGCACTGGTGCAAATCAGAATTTTGTAATAAACATGACCAGAACCCCTGCTGACTCCAATGTATTTCAGGGTACGATTCCGGGAGTGAATGCAGACTCTTCACTTATCAGTTATTATGTAGTTGCTACTGATAATGATGGCAGAATAGCCGTAAACCCGACTGATACTGTGAGAAGTAAATACTTCTATCTTGTACTTAACCGTCCGGTTACTATCCGGGACATTCAGTATAGTCCTTTCGGAGGAAATTTTGGCGGGTATACTGCTTACAAAGTAACAGTCTCAGGTGTTGTAACATCTGATACTTCTGATATTCCGGGATTTGGATCAACTGCACTGAGAGTTCATATTCAGGACGGTACCGGACCTTGGTCAGGTATTCAGATTAACGGAGCTTCGGCTCTTAATCTCAGAAGAGGGGACAATGTAACTGTATCGGGTACGGTAATCGAGGATTTCAGTTATACCCGTATAGATACAATTACTCAGATTATTGTTAACAGTTCTAATAATCCTTTGCCTTTGGCTGTTGAAGTTACTACCAGAACCATCGGAACACAGCCGAGCGGAACGGTTAATGCAGAACAATATGAAGGTGTACTTGTAAAGTATAAAAATGTTACCGTAACCGATGATAATGCTGACGGTAATTCAGGTACTACAAATAACTTTGGTGAAATATTTGTTGCAGATACCTCAGGTATCAATACCCGCGTTGAACTGCAGGATGGTAATCATAAATATCACAATCTGTGGGATTCAACGTTTACATCGAATCCAAACCTTGAAAGAATCATCCAGGGCACAACAATATCTGATCTTTCGGGTATTCTCTATTTTTCATTCAGCAACTATAAACTCACCCCCCGTAAAGATGATGACTTTAACGGAGTAGTTACAAGTGTTAATGAGAGTTACGCGGTTTCTGACTATACACTGCATCAGAATTATCCGAATCCTTTTAATCCGGCAACAACGATATCTTATAGTCTTAAATCAGCCGGACATGTAAAAATCAACATTTATAACGCTCTGGGTCAGCTGGTTAAAACACTTGTTGATTTTGAACAGACTCCGGGTGATTATAAAGTTATTTTCGATGCATCCAAACTTGCTTCAGGTTTATATATGTATCAGATGACTGTTGATAATTTTGTCAGCACAAAGAAAATGATTCTCATTAAATAAAAAAATTAAAGATGAACAGACCGGTTTTAATAAATTTTATCAGAAGAAGATACCTCTATCTTTCATTCATCTTCCTATTACTTGCGGGAGGATGCACCGAAGATGTTACGGAGGTGCCTTATGTAAATAAACCACCTAAAACCGGTCTGTTCCTTTCACCGGATTCGGTTATCAGCCAGCAGGCAAGCCGCCTGAAAGTAAACTGGTGGGGGGATGATTCCGATGGTCTGGTTGTAGGATTTTATTTCACGTGGGATAATACAAACTGGTCGTTTACAACAAGAAAAGACAGTACTTTTTCCCTGCAGATTGGTGCCGCGGATACTATATATACATTCAGAGTTGCAGCAGTGGATGATGCCGGTAACGGGGTTTTCGATGCTTCAGTTGTAAGGAACGGAATTAATCTCGGTCCGGAACCGTTCGAAGATGCAAACGGAAATGGCGTATATGATGCCGGTGAAGTTTTCGTGGATATAGGGGCAATGGATCCAAATCCTGTTTCATTGCCGTTTCCGATTAAAAATTCTGCACCGGTCATATCGCTTAATACACTTACAGTGCTCCCGGATTCTTCCTATCCGGTAATGACCTTTGGCTGGAATGCAAGTGATATTGACGGTGATCAGACGATATCTGCAATTGAACTTGTTCTAAATGACAGTACTGCGTCCGGAAATATAGTTTCCATCCCCGGTAATATCAGATTGATTACTCTCCGGGTTCAGAATTTTGCTTTCAATACCGTATCCGCTGAGATACTGCTTAATGGACTCGAGACAACCATTCATCCGGTAACCTTACCCGGAATGCAGCTCGATGCTGTTAACAGACTTTTTGTAAGGGCAAGGGATATATCTGGTGCAACAAGCCGGTATTTAAGTATTCCTGACGCAGGCATAAACTGGTATGTTAAGAAACCCAAAGGACAGTTTCTTCTGTTTGATGATTATACAATAATAGATGATGCTGCTGATTTTTATTCAAGAACGCTTCATACTATTAATGGAAGTCAGCTCTCAGGAAAATTTGATACCTGGGATTATAACCGCTCTAAAGTACCGTTTTCAAGCGTGACTTTTCCGCTTACTCTGAAACTATTCAAATATGTTTTATGGTATTCAGATACAAATCCTTCTCTTGATTTAGCTGCTGGTGCCGTCAAGAAATTCAATGATGCCGGCGGAAAGATTCTGTTTTCCATGTCGTTCCCGTCCACATTTGATGTGAGCATTCTACAGGGATTCCTTCCTATTGACAGCACGACCAATTTTATTAATTTCCTCTTCCCGAATTCACAGTTGAATCCCGATTCAACACGTTTCTCAGATTTTCCGGTGCTGACAACTGTGGGCAGTATTCCACGTGTAAGGAGTTTTTATCCTTCAACGGAATTTGCCAGACCATTCTATAAATTTGCATCAGGAATTCTTCCGGGAGATATCGGTTTTACAGATACTGCTGACCGTCTTTATTTTATCGGACTTCCTTTAAGTAAGTGTAACGGTACCGCCGGAACTGCTGAACAATTTATTTCAAAAGTATTATTCGAAAAATTTGGTCTGACTCCATGACAAGAATATTACCTTTCCTATTACTTTTTTCAATTATTCTTTTCCCTGCTGAAAAAGGTTCAATACAGGGAAAAATCACGGATGCCAAAACGAAGGATGCTTTACCTGGCGTAAACATTATCGCTAAAGGAACTTATTACGGAGCAGCCACCGATTTTAATGGTAACTTCAAGATAGAAAATGTTACTCCCGGTACCTATACCATTGAAGTCTCTCTTATTGGTTACAAAACTACTCAGTATACCGGCGTAAAAGTTACAGAAGGAAAACCTACTGTTCTGGAAGTTTTACTTGAGGAAACAGTTTTAACGCTTGATCAGGATATTGTTGTTGTTGGTGAAAAGCCGCTTATTAATATTGAAGAAACACAAAGCAAGAAATCTATATCCCGTGAAGATATAGAACTTTCAATTGTGGAAAACGTAAATGATATTGTTGTACAGCAGGCCGGAGTTGTGAAATCGGATAATTCCATTCATATCCGCGGAGGGCGTTCGTATGAAAATGCATTTATGCTTGACGGAGTGTCAGTTCAGGATCCTCTTGCTGGTACTGGCTTCGGACTTCAATTGAGCGCTAATTCTATTGAAGAAGTTGAAGTCATCACTGGTGGATTTAATGCTGAATTTGGTCAGGCAACTTCCGGAATTGTTAACGTCCGGACAAGAGAGGGGAGTGTAACAAAATATGCCGGATCTGTTACCTATAAGAAAGATAATTTTGGTGATAAAACCTCTCCGCACGTTTTTAATATTGATATTATCGAAGCTAACCTGAGCGGACCTGAACCATTTACGAACTTTATTCTGCCTGCAATCGGACTTAAAGTGCCGGGTGAATTGTCATTTTTCGTAAACGGATATGCAGGGCTTTCTGACGGTATAACTCAGGGGTATTATAAACCAAAGTCAAGAATAATTTATTCCTCAATATTTAATGGCGATAAGTTCGCGTTCAGAGCTGAAAACAGTTGGTTCGCGCTGGGAAAACTGACTTATAAGTATTCACCAACTTTCAAAATCGGATATTCATTTAACCAGTCGGTCAGCATTAATCAGAACTCGCAGTCATTGCAGTCAAATCTGGAATATGTTGAACCATCACCGGGATATCAGTATGAATTCCAGAATATCCTTGAAGATGCCAATACCTTTACTCATAATAATAAGTATAATACGCTAACTCTTACGCACACGCTTAACAGCCGTACTTTTTATGAGTTAAAACTGGGACATTTTTTTACTCACCTCCGTGCAGATGCCAACGGCAAACACTGGAGTGAATATCTTGAACCTAAGGATATCCCAAGTTTCCCTGTAGAGTATTATAATATCGGCAGAGATACCGTCGGTATAATTCCGGGAGATGGTTTCTGGGATGTGGGTAATCCCTCAACCTGGCGTGATCACCATGTTGAAGAATTCTCAGTTAAGGGAGATATAACCTCTTTCTTTGATGAGAAAAACAAATTTAAGGCCGGGTTTAATATTCAGTTCCAGGAAATGCAGGTTGTAGATATCTTTCGTCCCTGGGTAGGTGAACTCGGTCTCAATAATGATATCTATAAAGTATATCCGACCATCGGAAGTATGTATGCCCAGGATAATATCAACTTTGGCGGTATGATACTGAATTTTGGGCTGCGATATGATTTCTGGTTCCCGGGAAAATTTGTTGATGATGCGGTTGATAATCCGGATGTAATTACTATTCCCGATGAAATCAGGAAAAAGTATAAGGAGGAAAGTTTTAACCTTTTTGGAAATCGTCACTACAAAGGAAGACTAAGTCCCCGGCTTGGAATATCTCATCCGATTTCCGAATTTCAAACTCTGTTCTTTTCTTACGGACATTTCAGTAAATGGCCCAGACCACAGTTCGTCTATGCAAAACTTAGTCCTTACAGTGCTAAATCATCATTTCAGAGATTCGGAAATCCGAATTTAAAACCTGAAACAACTGTGGCATATGAACTTGGACTTAAAACTCAGATTACTGATGATGACGTTCTGACTGCTACAGCGTATTATAAGGATATCTTTGATTACGTAAATACACGCACGTCTCTTATCTCCTCAGCGCGTTTTGCTACTCAGAGATTTATTACCTATGTCAATCAGGATTACGCTCGTTCGCGCGGTCTTGAACTTGAGTATAAAAAGAGAATAGGTAAGTGGTTTACAGGAGCAGCAAATTTCTCTTATTCGATCGTAACAGGAAAAGCATCATCTGCTGATGACGGTGTACTTGTTCTCAGCGGACTTCTTGAAGAATCAATTAAAGAAGAATATGTCGGATGGGACAGACCTTTTACAGGCAGTCTGAATACCAGTTTTTATATTGAGAAGGACAAAGCGCTGTTTGGTTTCGGCAATGGTTATCTTGATGATATCACCCTGCTGTTAAGAATGTTCTATCAGTCAGGCAAGAGATATACTCCCGCTGTTTTCTCAGGCAGTTATGCGCAAGACGGACGTCCTGAATATGAATTTATTAGAAACGCCAGATATAATCAGATTGGGGATGACTGGTTCTGGGTTGATCTGAATCTCGAGAAGAATATTAAAGTTGGAGGTATGAGATTCATCCTGTTCATGGAAGTGAGCAATCTGTTTGATCATAAGAATAGTGCTATTATAAATCCGGTCACAGGCCGGGCTTATGAATTTGGTGATCCTACTCCAAACAGCTGGAATGATCCGTTATATCCTGATCTTCAGGCGCCTCTTAATCCGTATCCGTTTAATCCGGCAAGATATTTAACCAGAAGGAATGTAAAGTTCGGTGTTACAGTCAGATTTTAAGAAAATAATCCTCCTGCTGGTCGTTTTTCTGACCGGCACTATTCATGCTCAGTTGTTTCCGAATCTGGGCGGACAGAGAAGCGGTATATCAACCGCTCAGTTTTTGAAAATTGGTATCGGAAGCCGTGCAACTTCACTTGGCGATGCTTTTGTGGCTATCTCTGATGATGCATCAGCACTCTATTGGAATCCGGCTGGAATTACTCAGTTTACTACAAATGAAATCATGTTCTCCCATAACCAGTGGGTTGTAGATATCAATCATGATTTTCTTGGTGCGGTTTATCATTTAACCCCAAGTGACGCTATAGGGCTTTCGTTTACCTCTGTGACTATGGATAAAATGAAAGTAACTACGGAATTTGCCCCCTTTGGCACAGGTCAGTATTTTGCATTCTCTGATATCGCAATCGGACTTACGTTTGCAAAGAAAATGACTGATCAGTTTAGTTTTGGTGCAACCGTAAGATATATGGAAGAAACACTTGATAAATTGAAAATGAGAGGCGTTCTCATTGACCTTGGTACTTTTTACTGGACGGGTCTGGGCACCTCACGTTTTGCGGTTTCAGTTACCAACTTTGGAAACCAGCTTGCACCAGACGGGGAAGTAACCCTGGTTGGTAAGCGTTCAAAATCGGATTGGCAGAGTTTCTCTCCTCCGACTATGTTCCGGTTTGGAATTGCATTTGAACCGTATCAGGATGAGCATCAGATGGTGACTACCAGTCTCCAGCTGAATCATCCGAATGATAACAGTGAAAATATTTCCTTCGGAAGTGAATATGTCTTTAATTCCTTTGAAGGAATTTCTTTTGCTCTCCGCGGTGGTTATAAATTTAATGTTCTTGAGCAGGATCTGACTTTTGGGGCAGGTATTAAATATAATGCAGGATTTTCGCTCTTAACATTTGATTACGCTTATGCTGGTTTTGAGAGACTTGGTTCATCCCACAGAATTTCAGTGAGTGTCGGTATCTTATGAAAAAACATATCTTAACAGCAATATTTTCCGGAATGTTGATTTTCCTTGGCGGATGCAGTGACAAACTTGATCTGACCGAATTTGGAAATTCCGTAAGGGATACTACTCCTCCCGGCGATACAACATACATTCAGCTGAATCCGGTATGGAGCGGATTTAATAATCCGCAGGATATTCTCATCGGCAGAGAGCCCTTTATTTACGTTGCTGATACCGATAATGACCGCATTGTGATGATGAGACTGGATGGTACTATTGCAGGTGCTTTACCCATAAAACACCCGATAGCTATTGCCCAGGATTATGAATTCAATCTGATTGTCTGCGGTCAGTTTGATACAGTCCTCTCAACCGGAGCATTGCAAACCTACGATGCAGTGTATAAAATTGATCTTGTTGCTTCCAATCATAACATAGCTTCTGCTCCTGTTACCCGGCTTCTTCCAAGAGTTGGTGTGGCTGATGATTTTAATACTGCATTAAAATATACCGGAGTTACGGTTCTTTATGATAACCGTATCTTTGTAACCAGGAAGGGCCCTATAAACAATAACATTTTTAAACTTCCTGATAATTCTATCCTTTTCTTTGAAAGAAGAATTATCGGAGGAGTTAAGAAGGATACCCTTATAGGCAGAGTTCCGCTTATTGAACCCCTTGGGACGGGACTGCTCAGTGCAAACAATTTATCATCAATAGCCGCATTTAACCGCAGGAATCAGGATATCGTTGTTACGCTCACTGGTGAAAACTCGTTTAAAACACAGTGGTTCACATTTATTGAAACTACAGAGTTTTCAGGTTACATTAGTAAACTGCAGCCGGGTAATGCTGATCTGATGAGGGTTGGCAGATTTGAACAGCCTGAAGATGTAGCCATTGACAATTCAGGCAACATGTTTATTGTTGATGCACAGAAGGACAGCGTGTTTGTTTTCAACTCCTCGGGTGATGAAGCTCAGTCCTTTGGCGGGTCATCAATGTTTAACGGGCCGATGGGTGTAGCTTTTTATGACCGTACTCTGTATATCGCAGATACAAAGAATAACCGGATACTTCGATTTATTTTATCAACGAATATATAATGCACAGAATTGTTCTCCTTTTATTAGTGATTTCCGGCTTTGCGGCCGCACAGGATATCACTCCCATAGTTAATCTCCGTGTTAATGACGCATCCGGAATTCCTGTTACCATGGGTCAGTATTTCAAGGTACGGGGAGTGGTAACTGCTTCGAATCATTTCGGAACAGCCGGCCCCGGTGCAATTCAGGATGAAACTGGTGCTATTAGTGTTTATGGATCAACTTTTGCAGGCCCTCTGGTGCCGGGTGATACAGTAGAAGTTTATTCTTCTGTTACCCATTTTAACGGACTTACGCAATTTGATCTGGCAGCTTCAGGGTCAACGGTTCTCAAGATATCTTCGGGGCAGCAAATTGAGCCGGAAGTACTTACCATAGCTCAGATACTGGCTCAACAGTGGAATGGGTATGAGGAATATGAGAGCAAACTTATACGAATAGATAACTGTACTATTACGGGCAGCGGTAATTTTGCTTCTGCTACTAATTATAATATAACTGACGGTACAGGTACATTAACACTCAGGATTGACAATAATGTCACCTCAGTAATCGGAACTCCGATTCCTTCAGGATCAGTTGATATTGTGGGTATACTTGCTCAGTATAAGTTTAGCGCCCCCTATAGTTCAGGCTATCAGATCATGCCGAGATTTATTGCTGATTTTGTGTACGATGGAGCACCTCAGATTCTAACTCCTGTTTTAGCTGCAGATATTACGACATCCTCCTTCAAGGTGTATTTTTCAACAGTGAGAAACGGAGATTCCAGAGTTGCATACGGTCTGACGGAAAATGTTGAACTTGATACTCTTCTGATATCTGTAGATACAACATCACATTCCGTCCCGGTTACTGGATTAGAACCCGGAACAAGGTATTTCTTCAAAGCCTTATCTGCGAATTCAGCCGGATTGAGTGTTTCCGGTCTTCAGAGTGTTATCACAGCATCTGATGATCCAGAAGTTGGAAAAATTAATGTATATTTCAATTATTCTGTTGATACTTCCGTTGCATTGCCCGGAAATGCCGCACAGGGGAATGTGAATTTTCAGCAAAAGCTGGTTGAAAGAATAAACAGGGCAAACTACTCAATTGATATGGCGGTATATAGTTTTACCGGACTCACTGATGTTATAGCTGCATTGCTGACGGCAAAAAACCGGGGAGTGAAAATTCGTGTTGTATATGACAGCAGAACAAATCAGCCGGGAATGATCTCACTGCTCAACGCCGGTATTAAAATGAGCAAAAGACAGTCCACGAGCGGTATCATGCACAATAAATTCCTTGTTATTGACGCCAGAGATACTATTCTTTCCAATGACTGGATATGGACGGGTTCGTATAATCTTACTACAACTGAACTCAACTGGAAAAATAATATCATAGAGATTAATGATCCATCACTTGCTCAGGCGTATATGATTGAGTTTGAGGAAATGTGGGGAAGTAATACCGATGAACCAAATGCTGCAAATGCCCGGTTCGGTTCACAAAAGCTTGACAATACGCCTCACTCTTTTACCGTGGGAGGAAGAGATGTTAAATTGTATTTCAGCCCCTCTGATCAGACAACCAGCAAGATTATGTCTGCAATTAACACGGCAAATCATCATGTTTTTTATGCATTATATTCATTTACTCGTGGTGAAATTGCCACAACGCTGCGTAACCGTCATGATCTGGGAGTAAACTTAAGAGGCATTATTGACCAGACGGGTGATGCGAGTTCACAGTATAATTACTTGAAAACCTTCTCTGAGGTTTTTGATAATTCCTCTGCAGGTGTTCTGCATCATAAATATGCTGTCGTTGATCCATCTCATCCGGAGAGTTTCCCGACGGTAATAACCGGGTCACATAACTGGTCAACTGCTGCGGAAACCAATAATGATGAGAATACCCTCATTATAGTGGATCCGCTCGTAGCCAATCAGTACATGCAGGAGTTCAAAAAGAGATATAATGATGAAGGGGGGACTGGTATATTCATAGTTCCTACCGGTCTTCAGGAAACAATGGGAGCTTCCGTCTCATCATTTGAACTATATCAGAATTATCCCAATCCATTTAATCCAATGACAACGATTAAAATAAGCGTGTCACAAAGGCAGAATATAAGCCTCATACTTACGGATATCCTTGGGCGGGATTTAGCAATACTCTTTGAGGGAGAGGTTGAGCCGGGTGTTATTGCTGTTGACTTTAGTCCTTCTGCTTACGGGCTCGATTTGGCTTCAGGAGTCTATCTTTACCGGCTGACGGGGGATTCCTTCTCCTCAGTCCGTAAAATGGTCTACCTCAAGTAGCCCCTATTTCGTGGTTATTGGGAAATGTGTTCATTTGAAATGAGTAAAAAATTCAGTAAATTTCTAAACTGTTTTAAAATTCAGGAGTAACTGCATCTTGCAAAAAGGACAAATAATCCAGGTTATCGGGCCTGTTGTTGACATTCACTTTGAGAATAACCATCTCCCAAAGATTTATAACGCTATCAAAATTCCAAGAACCAATGCAGACGGTCAGAAGGAAGAACTGATTGTTGAAGTTCAGCAGCACCTCGGTGAAGACCGGGTAAGAACCGTTGCAATGGACTCCACTGACGGCCTTGTCCGTGGTATGGATGCTTTTGACACTGAGGAGCCAATAACGGTACCAGTGGGTCCCCAGACTCTTGGCAGACTTATTAATGTTGTTGGTGACACTATTGATGGTAAAGAACCGATTACATCCGGTAAAAGATACCCTATTCACAGACCAGCTCCGGATTTCGCAAGTCTTTCAACAAAGACGGAAATGTTTGAAACCGGAATTAAGGTCATTGACCTTCTCGAGCCTTACTCAAAGGGTGGTAAAACCGGTCTTTTCGGCGGTGCGGGTGTAGGCAAAACCGTCGTAATCCTTGAACTTATTAATAACATTGCCCAGCATCACGGTGGTTACTCTGTATTTGCAGGAGTAGGTGAAAGAACCCGTGAAGGTAATGACTTGTATCTTGAAATGACCGAATCAGGTGTAATTAACAAAACAGCACTGGTATTCGGACAGATGAACGAACCTCCCGGAGCAAGACTTCGTGTGGCTCTTACAGGTCTCACAATCGCTGAATATTTCAGAGATGAAGAAGGCAAAGACGTTCTGCTGTTTATTGATAACATTTTCCGTTTTACTCAGGCGGGTTCCGAAGTGAGCGCGCTTCTGGGCAGAATGCCATCAGCAGTAGGATATCAGCCCACGCTGGCTACTGAAATGGGTGCTCTTCAGGAGAGAATTACTTCTACAGACCGCGGCTCAATTACCTCAGTTCAGGCGATTTACGTACCTGCTGATGACCTTACTGACCCGGCTCCGGCAACTGCATTCTCTCACCTTGATGCAACAACCGTATTAAGCCGTGCAATTACCGAACTTGGTATTTATCCGGCAGTTGATCCGCTTGATTCCACCTCAAGAATTCTTGAGCCAGGAATCATCGGTATTGAGCATTATTCTGTTGCAAAGCGCACCAAAGAAGTACTCCAGTCATATAAGGATCTGCAGGATATTATCTCGATTCTTGGAATGGATGAGCTTTCAGATGATGATAAACTTGTCGTTAACAGAGCCAGAAAAATCCAGAGATTCTTCAGTCAGCCTTTCAGCGTAGCTGAACAGTTTACCGGTTATCAGGGAAGATACGTTAAACTTGCTGACACCATTGCGGGCTTCAAATCAATCCTCGAAGGTGCTTGCGATGAATGGCCAGAACAGGCATTCATGTATGTTGGTACTCTTGATGAAGCTGAAGATAAAGCTAAAAAGATGATGGCGGCTGTCTAAAATGAAAAATCTTGACCTTGAAATAATTACCCCCTCTAAACCGGTGTACCATGGTGAAGTAGTATCTGTTACCATTCCCGGAACTGAGGGTTCGTTTCAGGTTTTAAGAGCTCACGCACCTCTGATGAGTACATTTGAAGTTGGTGGTATTAAAATAATTGAAGCCGACAATAATGAAGTTTTATTTGCAACATCAGGCGGAACAGTTGAAGTGTTGCATAATAAAATTCTTATACTTGCTGACTCGCTCGAGCGTGCTGACGAAATCAATGTTCAAAGAGCAGAAAACTCTGCAAAGAGGGCTCAGGACAGACTATCGAAAAAGGGAAGCAGTGACGTGGATGTTCCGCGTGCTGAAGCTGCTCTAACCAGAGCTCTTAACCGGCTGCGAATAGCCAAAGGGTTATAAATAAAAAAAAGGCCTCAGAATTTCTGAGGCCTTTTTACTTTTAGGGATATTTTAAGATTTTGCGAAACGGGCCGCTACTTCACCCCAGTTTACAACATTCCACCAGTTTTCAATGTACTCGTTTCTCTTATTCTGATATTTCAGATAATAAGCATGCTCCCAAACGTCCAGTCCTAAGATTGGAGTGCCTTTAACCTCAGCAACATCCATCAGCGGGTTATCCTGGTTTGGTGTGCTAGAGATAACCAGTTTTCCATCTGCTACTGAAAGCCATGCCCAGCCGGAACCAAATCTTGTCATTGCTGCATTAGCAAAGAGTTTTTTAAACTCGTCAACAGAGGTGAATGCAGAATTAATTGCGTCAAGAAGTTTTCCTTCCGGCGCTGAACCTCCTGGCTTCATAACTTTCCAGAAAAGTGAGTGATTGTAATGACCTCCGCCATTGTTTCTGACAGCGGGTGATAATTTTGAGATACCTGCCATCAATTGTTCGAGTGATGAACCGAGAAGTTCATTGCCTGCAAGAGCATTATTCAAATTGGTCACATAAGCATTATGATGCTTGCCATGATGAATTTCCATCGTCATTTTGTCGATAAACGGCTCCAATGCGTCATGAGCATAGGGGAGTGCCGGTAATTCGTAATTAGCCATTAAAGATGTCCTTCCTTTACTATTAGAAAATATACCTAAATTGTTCATTCCGAGGGTCATTCCTGCCCCGAAAAGAGAAAATGCTGAGATGAAACTGCGCCGCTTCACGGTTAAACCCCGAAAGAACTGCCGCAGCCGCAGGTTTTTGTTGCATTCGGGTTGTCGAAAACAAACCCTCTGCCGTTCAATCCGTCCGTAAAATCAAGTGTCATACCTGAGATATAGAAGAGACTTTTCCCATCAATAAACAGTCTTACACCCTCTTCTTCAATTATGGTGTCGCCGTCCTTTGCTTTTTCATCAAACCCAAGGGTGTAAGAAAGACCTGAGCACCCGCCTCCTTTAACACCAACTCTTAGCCCATAACCGCTTGGAATTTTACTTTCAGCCATCACTTTTTTGATCTGATTAACGGCTTTTGCTGTAATGGTAATCTCTCTCTCTATCTGTGCTGTTTCCATATAATCTCCTGTTAACTAACTACTGCTGTTTCTTTATTTTCCTGGTATTTTGTATCAATAACTCTGTACGCGTGATCTGAAACTGGACTTATAACCCCGGCTTCAATCATATTTTTTACAATTTCTTTGGCTTTTTTCTCTGTTTCCGAAAGATGCAGATTTTGTCCTTTAGGCAGGGTATCATGCACTAAGGTATAGTGAATGTCCCTGAAAAAGATGTTTGAATTGTAAAAGAACTTAAATCTTTTTCTGAATTTCTCAATAAAACTGTTGATATTTTCCATAAGTTTTCTGTTTTTGAAGAGGTTTATTGTATCCTCAGGCCTGATATTAGATGTATTAAACACCCTGGGGTTTCGGATACGGCTAATTTAGAAATATTATAGTATTAAATATAAGAAGAATGCGTGTCAGACTGCAATTCTTAACAAATTCAACACCGTTTTAGCGGTGTAAGTTCCTTATTAACAGTTAGTTATGCAGTCTAAGGCCATAAAAAAACCGCAGCCAGTTTTGCTGACTGCGGTTAATAAATTCCTTGAAAAACCCTTTATGGCAGATAAAACTTCAGGGCTGCTTCAGCAAATTTAATAATCGGAGTAAAGAAAATTCCGAAAATTATGGTCGGTACTGCCAGAACCAGAGTTAAAACCCCGCCATACACATTCTGAGTTACCGGACCCTGCTCCTTTTCTGGTTTGGAAATAAAGAGGTGTTTCATCACTCTTACATAGTAATAAAGTGAGATAACGCTGTTCAGAAACAGGAAAAACGCAAGCAGAACCTGATCTGCGTTTATTAGGGCCATCAGAATATAGAATTTTCCGATAAACCCGGCTGTCGGGGGTAGTCCGGTCAGTGATATCAGAAAAATGCTTAGCGTTATGGCATAAAGCGGCAGTTTAGAGCCGATTCCGTTATAATCTTCGAGCATTTCACTGTTAATTTCATTTTTAATGAGAATGACAACGAGGAATGCACCTAAGTTCATCAGAAGATAGAACGCAAAGTAAACCAGCACTGCCACCATGCCTGCTGAGTTCAGGGCAGCTATTCCCGCCAGAAGATAACCGGCATGTGCAATACTGGAATAGGCCAGGAGTCGTTTAACATTCCTTTGCCAAAGCGCAATCAAATTTCCGATAGTCATTGAACCGATACTTATGAAAATAAGAATATCGTTCCAGGGCAGACTGCTTATTGGCTGTAATACATCAGAATTAAATCCTTTTCTGAAGAAAAGGTCCAGAATGAGACGGAGAAGCAGAATAAATCCGCCTATTTTACTGGCGACCGAAAGATACGCTGTAAAGTGAGTCGGGGCTCCTTCGTAAACATCCGGAGTCCAGAAGTGGAACGGGAATGCGGAGATTTTGAATGCAACACCAGCAAGGATAAATACGACCGACATCAGCAGTAGGGCACCGCTTACTGCGCCGGATCCCAAAATCGCCTGAATGATGAAGATATTGGTAGTTCCGGTTAAACCGTATAGAATGGATATACCATATATCATTATTGCAGAAGATGCCGCTCCGTAAACAAGATATTTTAACGATGCTTCGCTGCTTTGTAACGAGCGTTTGTAATATCCCGACAAAGCGTAAGATGAAATGGAGAGCAATTCAAAGCCGGCATACAAAAGAATCAGGTCATAAGATGATGACAGGAAAAAAACTCCAAGTACTGTGCATAGCAGAAGAACAACAAATTCACCCTCCCGCTTTTCCATAGTTGCATCTTCACGGTTAATGCCCATAAAAAGGACAGTGAATAAAGCAGAAATTGATGCTATTATTTTAACGAAGGTTCCCAGAGGATCAATACTCATGAGGGGAACACCGTTTGAACCGGTGAAAAGTTTCATACTGGTATTACTGTCTCCAAAGAGAATAATAAGTACAAGACCAATTCCGGTTAAGGAAACAGCTCTTAGAAGTATTTTATTTCCTTTACTGAAGAGTTCAATCGTCAGCAGAAGCAGTATGACTCCTGTCAGTACCAGTTCTGCCCGCAAACTCAGCAGATCATGTAGGTTCTGAGAAAGTTCCATTTATTTCATTCCTGACATAAAGGATTGAAAATCCGTTTTACTAACCTGATTCACCAGTTCGTTGATTGAAGTATTCATCAGATCAAGCATAATTGAAGGGAAGATACCGAGAATCAGAACGATCACTGCAAGAGGAACAAGCATTGTATATTCTCTGAAATCCAGATCCTTCAGATCAGCCCACTTTTGATTCAGATTACCGAGATATACACGCTGCATAGTCCAGAGCATATAGCCTGCACCCAGGATAATACCAGCAGCAGAGATGATGGTCAGAAGTCGGATTGATTCAACCTTAAATGCTCCGAGGAAAACAAAGCTTTCAGATATAAAACCGCTCAGTCCGGGAAGTCCGATTGCAGCAAAAAATGCAACAGTTGCAAATCCTGTATAAACCGGAAGATTAACTGCAAGCCCGCCAAAATCATTAAGACCGCGTGTATGAGTTCTGTCATAAATCACGCCCACCAGAAGGAAGAGCATAGCTGTTATGGTACCATGATTGAACATTTGCAGAACCGCACCGCCTAATCCTACTTCATTGAGGGCGGCCATACCAAGCAGTACATATCCCATGTGAGATACAGAAGAATACGCAATCAGTTTCTTGAAATCTTTCTGAGCCATTGCACAGAAAGCACCATAGATAATATTAATCATTCCGAAAAGTGCTATCCACCAGACTAAGTCACGGGTGATTTCCGGGAAGATGGAATAATTGAACCGGATAATACCGTAAGCGCCGAGCTTCAAAAGTACGCCTGCAAGTATAACGCTTATTGGAGTCGGAGCTTCAACGTGTGCATCGGGCAGCCATGTATGGAAAGGGAACATCGGTATTTTTATTGCAAAACCCACAAACAATCCGATGAACGCTATAAATCTCAGGTTTGCCGGATTAAACGGAGAGAGAATACCATCCTGAGTATAGTTTTTCGGATCCATCATTGAAAGTATGTTGAAGGTATGGAATGATGCTCCTTCACCGGTAACTTCATTTACTGAAAGATACAAACCGATCATAACAAGAAGGATAAATACGCTTCCGAAGAGTGTGTATATAAAGAACTTGATTGCTGCGTATTCCTTTCTAGGACCACCCCAGATACCAATCAGGAAATACATCGGAAGAAGCATGATTTCCCAGAAAACGTAGAATAGGAAGAAATCCAGTGCAAGGAAAGTTCCCATCATACCTGTGTCAAGCAGCAGGAAGAGGGCAAAGTATCCTTTTACTGACTTATCAATATTCCAGGATGAAATTGCCGCAATGAAAGAGATCAGCGCGGTCAAAAGCACCATGGGAGCTGAAAGTCCGTCAACGCCAAGGAAATAATCAATCTTAATCATTCCAAGCCAGGAACCTGAATCAAAGGTAATCCACGGAACTCTTTCTACGAATTGAAAGGTAGCGGGGTTATTGATTCCTGCCTGTGTATAATTAAATCCGGCCCACATAACACCGGCAAGAACAACCTGAAGTCCGGTTGCTACCAGTGTGGTGATTTTTATGAGCGTACGTTTTTCTTTCGGTAACATCATTATGATGACCATACCGATGATGGGTAAAAACGTCAAAAGTGTTAGCATAGGGAAACTTGACATAATTTATTCCGATTATCTACTGTCTTGCGTAAAAGAAAAATATTAAAACTATTGAAACTACAATGAAAGCCACATAAGTCTGAATTTTACCAGTCTGCAGCTTCCGCATAAATAAACCTATAAGTCCGGTGAACATTGCTGTAAAATTCACCAAACCATCAACAACATATTTGTCAAACAGACCGCCTAAGTCAGAAACTTTACGGGTTACATATGCGGATAAATTAACCAGACCATCTACGATAGTTGCATCAAACCAATAAAGAACTCTGCTTACGAGCATAGAAAACTTTACTACTATTACCTCATAAAGCTCATCAAAGTACCACTTGTTGTAAAGAAAGTTATAAACCGGACGGAACTTCTCTTTATATATGTCTGTTGAGATCTTTTCCTTAAAATAAACGGTGTATGATAACATAAATCCGCCAAAGGCAAAGAGCAGGGAAAGAGCCATAGCTATGTAATGGTAATGATGCGATGCCTCAGCATACGCTTCTGTATATCCTGTAGCTGATGTACCTGCTAAAGTCATGAATGAGTACCGCAATCCATCGGGTACAGCTGAGGAGGCAAAGTTCATTCCCTTCATCAGCCAGCCATTTTCACCTGAAAGAGGATTAAATGAGTAAAACGGAAATACTGAAAGTGCAGCCAGAATCAGAAGCGGGATGACCATAACATTTGGGGACTCATGGACTTTATGACCATGAGCTATATGATGCTCTACACCGCTTATATTTCCTTTGATGAACACTTTGAAGAGAAGTCTGAACATATAAAAGGCTGTCAGGAATGTAACTCCAAAACCAACGACCGCGAAAAACCAGTTTCCAGTTAATGAACCGTAGATCATTGTGGCATTCAGGATTGCATCTTTACTCAGGAATCCTGAAGTAAATGGAACTCCGGAAATCGCCAATGTATAAATCGCGAATGCAAGAAATGTTTTAGGCATATACTTTCTTAGTCCGCCCATGTGTCTTATATCCTGCTCATGGTGCATACCATAAATAACTGAACCTGCTGCAAGAAATAAGCCAGCCTTAAAGAAAGCATGAGTCATGAGATGAAAGAATGCAAAACCGAAGGCGCCAAGTCCGATTGCCATAACCATCAAGCCAAGCTGGCTGAGTGTAGAATAGGCGAGTACTTTCTTGATGTCATATTGAGTGAATGCAATGGTAGCCGGAATCAGTGCTGATAAAGCTCCGATAACTGCAATAACCAGTAATGCATCAGCTGATAGCAGGAAGTATATTTTAATGACCATGTAAACACCGGCTGCCACCATTGTTGCAGCATGGATCAGTGCGCTTACAGGGGTCGGGCCTTCCATTGCATCTGGCAGCCAGACATGCAGGGGAAATTGAGCCGATTTTCCGATAGCACCGCAGAAAAGAAGAACGCCCATAACAGTGAGCCAGAAACCGCTGTTGAATGGAAGAACGCCGCTCAGGAGACCTTCTTTAATGCCGTCAAATGAGAAAGTTCCGAAGGTCACAAATACCAGAAGAATACCCGCAAGCATTCCGAAATCACCGAATCTGTTCGCGATGAACGCTTTTTTACCCGCGTCCGAAGCAGATGTTTTTTCGAACCAGAACCCGATAAGCAGGTAAGAGGAGAGTCCTACCAGTTCCCAGAAGATATACATCATAAGGAGGTTATTCGTAATAACGATTCCGTTCATTGAGAAGGTAAAGATACCCAGATACGCAAAGTAGCGTGAGTATCTTTTATCACCGTGCATGTATTCGAGAGAAAAGGTATGAACCAGAAAACTGATAAGAGCCACGCCGAAAAGCAGGATTACCGAGAGACTGTCAAACTGAAATCCCAGCTCAATAGTAATGCCGGGGAACTCTATCCAGTTAAAACTCGAAATAAGATGAAGTGAATGTAAATCACCGGAAGTCATAAACAGCAGGATACCTGCGGCAATAACATTTAATCCGATAAAGAACATCTCCGCATAATGAGCATTCTTTGTCCATTTATTAAGCAGGAGAGTTGTAAAAAATCCTGCCAGCGGAGCAAAGAGTGCGATTATTGCAATAAGAGAGAGAAACTCAGAATTCATAATTACTCTTTTAGTTTATCTGCTTCGTCAGCGTTTACTGTATTAAAATTCCTGTAAATATTGAGCACAATGGCCAGTGCAACGGCTGCTTCAGCAGCGGCAAGTACTATAATAACCAGTGCGTTAAGATGGCCCGATGCGCCAAAGTTTCCAAAATGGGAGAAAGCCACAAAATTAATATTTGCAGCATTAAGCATCAGTTCAACACCCATCAGAATGAGGATTGAATTTTTTCTTGTGATCATTGCATAAAGCCCCAGACTGAACAACAGCGAACTGATAACAAGAAAATGATTGAGGGTGATTTCAGACATTAGATTTTCTCCTTTCTTCCGATAGAAGCAGCACCGATAAGTGCAGCAAGAAGAAGAACACCGAGCAGTTCAAAAAGCACCAGGTAATCAACTATAAATAGCCGTGAGATTTCTTTCAACGGAACAGGCGTCAGAACTGCTGCATTCGTATATAAACCGCTTTCGGTAAAAAGAAGAATGAGAAGACCAGCCAGTGCACCGGTCGCAATTGAACCCAGCAGCAGATTGGTCATGCTGTTTTTAATTCCTTCTGTAAGAACTGAGTTCGTGAGCATCACTCCGAAAATCAGTACAATCAGAATGCCGCCAACGTAAACAATTAACTGAACAATAGCGATAAAATCAGCGCTCAGAAGAACGTATAAGCCGGCGACACCGAAGAAAGTCAGCATTAGAGCAAAAACTGAATATATCAGATTCTTGCTCATAACAACAATAAAAGCAGAGCCGACGGTGATAAGGGCAAACAGCCAGAAAACAAGAGAATAATAGGTCATCTTATTTAGCTTCTCCTTCCTTGGCTTTTGCTGCAGCAGCGGCAGCATCCGCAGCGGCTTTTGCAGCTTTCTTTTCCTCTTCAAATTTCTGGAAGTTGATCACTTTTTGTTCAGCTTCTTCAGGAGAAAGAGTTGAATAGTTGTAGATCAGATTCTGACGATTATACTCTGAAAACTCATAGGTATCAGTCATGTAAATACATTCGGTCGGGCAGGGGAAAACGCAAAGCTGGCAGTAGCAGCACTTTGCGATATCAATATCAAATTTGGTTACCCAAAGAGCTTTTTTCTTGCCGTTTGATGTCTTGCCAAGATCTTCACCGGGAAGTGATTTTACAGTTTCAATTGTGATACAATCCACTGGACATGCACGTGCGCATTGATCGCAGCCAATGCAGTCATCCATATTGACATATAGTCTGTTTCTGACTCTGTCAACCATGGGAACTCTTACATCAGGATATTGTATCGTTACGGATTTTGTGAATACATGCTGTAATGTTATCTTCATTCCTATGAAGACA
This sequence comes from Ignavibacteriales bacterium, assembly GCA_015709675.1. NCBI lineage: Bacteria > Pseudomonadati > Ignavibacteriota > Ignavibacteria > Ignavibacteriales > Ignavibacteriales bacterium. The sequence goes on along the minus strand of CP054182.1, from coordinate 2,773,551 downwards.
GTCATCAGGCCTGTATAAATATTTGATAAATATTCTCTCATAAGACCATCAAAAGTGCTACTATAACAAAATTAAGAATCGAAATGGGAATCAGATACTTCCAGCACAGAGCCATGAGCTGATCAACTCTAAGACGCGGAAGAGTCCATCTGAGCCACATTTGAACGGTAACCAGAAGCAGTCCCTTAAACGTGAACCAGAAAAATTGTTCAATGCCCTTCAGGAGAGGAGAGCCCACAAGGTCACCTATATATCCGAACGGAGAATGATATCCTCCAAGGAAAAGACTTGCAACAAGAACAGATACCGCAAACATATTCGCGTATTCAGATAGAAAGAACATCGCAAACTTCATACCGCTGTATTCAGTGTGGTATCCACCGACGAGTTCTGATTCTGCTTCTGGGATATCAAAAGGAGTTCTGTTTACTTCGGCCAGGGAACTTATATAGATAATCACAAAGGCAATTATCATTAACGGGATAAGTGCAATTTTGGTCATTAGAGGATAAGAACCGCCGAATATAAACCAGTTAAACGCGTTAGCAGTCTGTGTTTCAGAAAGCTCTCTCAGATTGAACGAGCCGCCAACGATTGCAACTGTAAGAATAACAACCACTGTCGGAATTTCATAACTGATAATCTGTGCAGTTGAACGCATTGCACCAAGAAGGGAATACTTGTTGTTCGATGCCCACCCTGCCATAAGAATGCCTGCGACAACCAGCCCGGAAACTGCCACAATATAAAGAAGACCGAGATCTATGTCCGAACCGATATAGGCACCTGCAAAGGGAATTGCCGCAAACACTGCATAGCTTCCCATGAAGGTCAGTACCGGAGCGATATTAAATAGTTTCCGGTCAGCTACTTTCGGAACAATATCTTCCTTTTGAATAAGCTTTAAAATATCAGCAACTGTTTGCAGCCAGCCATGTTTACCAACCCGCATCGGGCCGAGGCGGTCCTGCATATGGGCTGATACTTTTCTTTCCCACCAGACCGCAAAAAGCGCGAAGGGTATGATAAAAACTAAAGGCAGAGCAGCATTTACAGTTAAGGAAATGAACAGGTTATTGGTTAACTCAAAAAGAGAATCGAAAATCATCTGTCTACCTCACCGAGTACAATATCAATACTTCCTAAAATCGCCACAACATCCGCGACCAGATGGCCTTTGCAAAGTTCGCCCATAACTCCAAGACTAATAAAAGATGGAGGCCGTACCTTTACTCTTGCGGGCTGCTGTCCGCCGTTACTCACAATGAAATAACCGAGTTCTCCGCGGGGATTTTCCACTCTTGCGTAGATATGCCCGACAGGGGGTTTATATCTTTTCGGAATGGCAGAACTTACATCACCTTCTGGTATCTGATCAATGGCTTGCTCAATAATCCGTATGCTCTGTTCCATTTCAAGAACACGTACGTAATATCTGTCCCAACAGTCTCCGACAGTTCCATGCCAGCCCTCGCCGACTGGTATATCAAAGTCGAACTTGTCATATACTGAATATGGGTCATCTCGTCTTAGATCCCATTTAAGGCCGGAAGCCCGTAAATTTGGACCAGTCATGCCGTAGTTAATTGCAGCATCAAGCGGAAGTATTCCGACATTTGCCGTTCTTTCAATAAATATCTTATTGTATGAAAGAAGATTATTCAGTTCTTTTACAGTCGGTTTGAATTCTTCGAGAAACTCTTTGGTCAGTCTCACAAAGTCAGGGGGAATATCATGTGAAAGACCGCCCGGCCACATATAATTATAAAGAAGTCTTGCGCCGCAGGTTATTTCAAAGAGATTTAATATTTTCTCGCGGTCTCTAAAGCAATAGAGGAAAGGAGTGAATGCTCCAATATCAAGCCCATAAGTTCCGACGGCAACAAGGTGAGAGGCAATTCTCTGCAGTTCAGCCATGATGACACGGATATACTCAACGCGCTGTGGTACTTCAATTCCCATGAGGCGTTCACATGCAATTGCCCAGCCCATTTCATTACCCATCGCGGCCAGATAATCCATCCGGTCAACGTAAGGAACAATCTGCTGATAGGTAAGCGCTTCGCAGTGTTTTTCAAAACATCTGTGCAGATATCCAACATGCGGTTTTACATCAACTATTACTTCTCCTTCAAGAACGATTTCCAGGCGAAGAACGCCGTGCGTAGAAGGATGCTGAGGTCCCATATTCAGGACCATTTCTTCAGTTTTTACTTGCTGAGGGGGTAAAGTTAAAAATTCACTCATATCAGTAGGGGACCTTCATTCCCTGATAAAATTCAGGATTTTTGTAATCTTTTCTGAGCGGATATCCTGCTTCCCAGTCATAAGGCATTAGAATCCGGATAAGATTTGGATGGTTTGTGAAATTGATCCCAATCATATCATATCCTTCGCGTTCGTGGAAGTTTGCTCCCTGCCAGATAAAAGTTACGGAAGGGACATCCGGAGTCTCCCGGGGAACGTGAACCACAACGTTAAATTTATGACGAAGACTTAGTGATTCAAGGTGATAATACACCGAAAGGGTACCACCGGTCATAACCGTGCTCCCGTCTTCCAGTGTGGATTTTGTACCATTGAAATCATCAACAGCTGAAAGGAGGATTAAATTATCCATTTTTAACTCTGAATCACCATAAAGAACTGACATAAGGTCAATCAGTTTATCTGCCGGTACTTCAAGAGCTTTATCTGACGCAGATTTATCAAAATCGAGTCCGCTAAGCGCTGGATAATGTTCTGTGATGTAAGTTTTAATTTCTTCCTGCGTCATGATGCATTCCTAACAAGAGATTCATTACGGATTTTATCCTGAAGTTTCAGAAGTCCTTCCAGGAGTGCTTCCGGTCTTGGAGGACATCCGGGGACATAAACATCAACAGGTATAATTCTGTCCACCCCTTTAAGCACATGATAGCCGTGCTCCCAATACGGTCCTCCGCAATTGGCGCAGCTTCCCATTGATATTACATATTTTGGATCAGGTATCTGTTCGTACAGTCTTTTTACTCTCGTAGCCATTTTAAGGGTAACGGTACCCGAGATAATAATGATGTCTGACTGACGGGGGGATGGGCGGGGGATTACCCCAAAACGGTCAAAATCGTAATGAGAAGCTGAAGTAGCCATCATTTCGATTGCGCAGCAGGCAAGACCAAATCCAACCTGCCAAAGTGATGACAGGCGGGACCAATTGAGGAGATCCTCAAGATTGGTTATTACTATATTTTCGTTTTCGAATTTCTGATCGAGAAGTCCCATTAATTTGTAACCTCTTCTTTTACTTTTTTGGCTGGCAGGGTAACCTGCGGTAACTTAAACGTATTTGACATGAATTTCTCACTTTCCGGCCGGTCCCATTCCAGATCGCCCTTTCTCCACTCATAAACCATACCTGCTACAAGGAGGAAAATAAAGGCAAATCCAGTTACAAATCCAATGATTCCGTATTCCTGGTAAATTATCACCCATGGTACAAGCAGCACAATTTCCACGTCAAATATCAGGAATATCAGGGCTACTATATAAAAACGGAAATTAAACCTGACCCAGGGGGAGCCCTGAGCATTTTCTCCGCATTCGTATGTTAATAATTTTTCGTCGGTAGGGCGATGGGGTCTTATGAGGTAGGCTGTAAAAATTCCAACTATAACAAAAACTATAGCCAGAATCATGAAAGCCAGGATTTTACCGAATTCAGTCATGATAAACTTTCCGGATTAGAGTATTCAAAAGTCAATTTAGTGTCGAATTTTTCAATAATTTTGATAAAACCATTTGTATCGTGCAAATCTCATGCCAACACTCATTCGCCTCAAAACTTAGGCATTTTCTTTGTAATCCTGCTATTATTCGGATATATTTCTGTTCAAAATTACCATAATTATTTTCCATGCGTCCCACTAAAGCAGTCATTAACCTTTCTAATCTCAGAGAAAATTATCTCAACATTAGGAAACACAGTTTTCCTTCGAGAGTTATTCCTGTGGTTAAAGCAAACGGTTATGGCCATGGGGCTGCGGAAGTGGCATTTTCTTTATTAAAAACCGATTTTCCGCCTGAAATTTTTGCCGTCGCGATGACCGAGGAGGCCATAACCTTAAGGAAAGCGGGAATTGAAACTCCGATTTTGGTATTTGAAAATCTTTCAGGGGGTAATATAACAGAACATCTTGAATACAGACTTACGCCTACTATAGCGGATGCTGACGGCTTACGTGTGTTTTCAGCTATTTCAGAGGAAAAACGGGGTAATCTGCACCCGGCCGTAAAAGTGGATACGGGAATGGGCAGACTGGGATTTACAATTGAGGAAGTGGCTGAGGCGCTCCGCACTCTGGTTAACGGCAAAAATTCCGGAATTCACTCAGTTTATACCCATCTGGCGACTTCGGATGAGCAGGATTTATCATTTGCACGGCTTCAGGTTGAAAGATATTTATCTTTGACAAGGGACTTACAGAATCAGGGATTGCCCGTCGGATTTACACATTTTTCAAACAGCGGCGGAATTCACAATCTTGATCAGCAAGGTGCGGATTTTGTGCGGGCCGGAATATCACTTTATGGCTACTATCCGTCTGAGTTTTGCAATCAACGTATTCCGTTAAAACCTGTGATGTCTCTGGTTTCTGAAGTCGAGACGATTCGATATTTTAAGCAAGGTGAATCAGTTTCTTACGGAAGGAAGTATATCGTAACTGAAAAAACGCAGATAGCGTCCATACCAGCCGGCTATGCGGATGGTATTCCGCGTATTCTGTCTGGAAAAATTTCGGTGCGTATCGGTGAAAAAGAGTACCGGCAGACAGGAACTATAACCATGGACCGGATTATGATTGACTGCGGAAATGATCCCATTGACAAAAATGCTAAAGTAATCCTTTTTGGTGAAACAGGAACAACTGCTGATACCTGGGCAAAAATTGCCCATACAATTTCATATGAAATAACCTGCGGAATATCAGCACGGGTTCCAAGGGTATATATCTGAGATAATGGATTTCATTAAAGACTATCTGATTCAGGTTCTTACCGACTGCTCCAACAAACTAAGACTGGACAGCAGCAAACTGGAAGTGATAACACTTCTGAAAGAGCAGATATATAAGTCAGAATCCCCTGAAGTATTATTCAGAAATATGAAAAAGGTAACGGAGTTTGCCAAACTGGCAATCCGGCTTAACGATATTTATGTGTATCTGAATACCACAAAGATTGAGTTCCGGACTATATCAAAGAAATTTGAGGAACATTCAGATCTTCTTTTAAAAGATCTGACACCGTTTCTTGATATACTGACAGGAGTAAGATTCCAGAAAGCAATGGAAAAAGTATTGTTCTTTTCCGGAAGCGCTGTCATGAACCCCGGTCAGGTATCAGCCATAATAGATTTTTCAGCCCCGAAGGGGAGCAGAGTAACAACAGAGTCATTACACCAGAACACAGAAGAACCTGAGCCGGAAAATCAGGATACTGAAATTCCTGATGATCCTGACCACGATTCTGATATGACTTATCAGCAGTATGAATCCAGAATATTACACCCGATAAGGGGACTTGATGAGATTCTTAAAGCACTGCTTAGCGGGGAATATAACGCGGATGATTTAACGCATTATTCCAAATTAATACTTTGGAATTCGCAGATAGCAATGAAATTCGGAACTGAAATTGTTGCTAAAATGCACCTGATTATTGCAAAAGCTCTGCCAATGATACGGGACGGGGAATTAAAACCGACAAAAGATACCATTGAATCCATAAGGGCGTGTCTGATTGTTATTGTTGCTCTTGTAAGGGGAAAAGGAGTTGACATAAAAATGTATATAGACCGCGCAGAAGAGTTTGGAAAGAAAATTTTACGCAAATAAAACAAGGTAGTAATGAAAATTTATGCTGTTATAATGGCCGGCGGTGTTGGTTCACGATTCTGGCCCAGAAGCCGTGAAAGAAAACCAAAGCAACTAATTAATATTTTCGGTGAAAATTCATTAATACAAAATACCGTTAGCAGGTTAAGGGGCCTTGTAGAACCTGAAAATACGTTTATCATTACAAACAAATTTCATAAAGAAGAAATCCTTAACCAGCTTCAGGGAATAAATCCTGAGAATGTAATTGCGGAGCCTGTCGGCAGAAATACGGCTCCCTGTATTTTACTGGCCTCAAGAGTAATCTATGAACGGGATAAAGATTCAGTCTGTCTGGTACTGCCAGCTGATCACCTGATTAAAGAAGAAGATAATTTCAGGGATACACTCAAAAAAGCTGCTGAATATGCTTATGCTTCTGATAATCTCCTCACCATCGGTATTGCACCGACCCGTCCTGAGACCGGATATGGATATATTCAGATAGAGGGAAAAGAAATAAGCAGCAGAATTCATCCTGTTAAAACTTTTGCCGAAAAACCAAATTACGCAACAGCGGTAAGGTTTTTAGAATCAGGTGATTTTTACTGGAACAGCGGAATGTTCATTTGGAAAACAGGGGTCATTCTTCAGGAATTGCAGAGACATCTTCCTGATCTCTATAAGGATTTTAATGATCTTCTCCTGCCATCTTCAAATCCGGGGTTTGAATCATCAGTTGAGAGAATTTACAACAGTATTCGAGGAATCTCTATTGATTACGGAGTGATGGAAAAATCCGATAAAGTCAGTCTCATAAAATCAAATTTCATCTGGAGCGATGTAGGAAGCTGGGAAGAAGTGTATCAGCTCTCTGAAAAGAACGGCAACGGAAATGTGTTCGAAGGCACTGTATATTCCGATTCCACACTTGATACTTTTGTCTATTCTCCTGACAAATTTACCGCAATAATCGGCGCTGAAAATCTTCTGGTCATTAACACAAAGGACAGTCTCCTGATCTGCAGAAGGGATAAAGCTCAGGATGTAAAAAAGGTTGTTGAATTTCTTAAAGATCAAAAACTAGACGATTTAGTCTGATGAAGAAACTGATTACAGAAAATGATATTTTGAACCTCTTTAAGAAGGGACAAAATTCAATAATTATTCCAAAAAATTCTTTGATTACTCCCGCGGCAAAGGATAAAATAAAGGAATTAGGGATAAGTATATCATCTGAAGTCTCACTACAGAAAAAATCTGATGCTGAAATATTATCTCCTGCACAGACCATTATCGCACTGGGTAATGATCACAATGGATTCGCTTATAAATCCTTTTTACTGGATTATCTTTATAAAAAAGGTTATAAACTGGTTGATGTTGGCAGCTATGATGCCAAACCAGCTGATTTTCCTGAGCTAGCAAAAAGGGCATGCATGAAAATTCTCAATAGAGAATCTCATTTTGCAATCCTTACTGATGCTACCGGTAATGCTTCGGCAATGGTCTGTAATAAATTTAAGGGTATCAGAGCGGCTACAGGGTATAATGAATTTACCGCAAAGAGTTCGCGGGAACATAACAATGCGAATGTTTTATGCCTTGGAGCAAAAGCGCTGGGGGAAAATTCCCTTACATCAATTGTTGATACCTGGTTGTCAACATCGTTTGGGGGAGAGCGACACCAGAAGCGGCTTGATATCGTATCTGAAATCGAAAAAAATAATTTTAAATAATTTCCAGACAGGTCCGGATGTATAAAGTTCTATTACTCTCCATTTCCATGGTCTTCATTCTTTCAGCGCAGCAATTTGAAGCATATTTTGACGAGGCTTCTCAGCGATATCAGATTCCCGTAAACATTCTGAAAGCAGTTGCGTTTTCAGAAACAAGAGGAGTGCACATTATTAATGATGAAGAAAGCCATCAATCATGTATTGGGATACCCCATGTTTATGGAATTATGGGACTTCGAAATGATCACTGGTTTGGAAAGTCTGTTGATAAAGCATCGGAGATTACGGGATTCACTCCGGATCAGATTACTTCTGATGAAAGGTTAAATATACTGGCTGCAGCGGCACTTCTGGATTTTTACGCTGCAGAACGGAGAATTAACAGGAATAATATTCATAACTGGAAAGAAGTTATTGAATCATATTCAGGAATAAAGCAGGATGCCGTTAAACCTCTGTATTCTTACGAAATCTTCCGTGTAATGAAAGAAGGGTACATATCAGAAAATTTATCAATTCCTGTGAATCAGGAAATTGATCTCGGGATTTTCCCTGAATATGTTAAACCGGGAATTGATCCGGTTTATATAGAGTCGGAAGATTATGGTCCTGCAGTCTGGGATCCGAGTCCTAATTATACAAACGGAAATATATCGCATCAGTTCTCAGTTGTGCACACCACCCAGGGAGGATTCGCGGGATCAGTTTCATGGTTAAAGAATCCAGCTGCAAATGCCAGTACGCACTATATTATCAGAAGTTCCGACGGTTATATTGTACAACTTGTACGAGAACAGAACCGGGCATGGCATGTAGTCTGCTGGAACGGCTATAGTCTGGGCGTTGAGCATGAGGGTTTTGTTGATAACCCGGCCTGGTACACGGATGAAATGTATATTGCTTCAGCCAATCTTTTTAATCATTTTTCAGTCAGATATAATATACCGTTTAATTTTAACAGAATCATCGGCCACAATCAGTGGCAAAATAACGCCTGGCGAATCTGGATGCAGTCGAATTATCCTGGTATTGACCCCACATGCAATACGCACACCGATCCGGGTATTTACTGGGACTGGCCATTTTACATGCAATTGGTCTCAAAAGACACGACATCACCTGTGATTACCGGTTATTCTCCTTCAGTAACAGGTGACAGTATCTGGGCCAACCAGAGTATAAAGATTACATTTTCTCAAAGGATGAAAAAATCTGCCGCTCAGTCTGCATTTAGTATTACTCCCCAGGTTAGCGGCGTATTTTCCTGGGAGAATAGCGGCCGTACGTTGGTATTTAAGCCGACAGGACTTTATCAGCTTGGACAATTATACCAAGTGAGCTTTGATACCTCAGCAGTAAATTACAACAACAGGAAACTCCTGAGCGGTATTGAGTTCAGTTTTGTAACCCGAAGCACAGCACCATTAAATGTACTGAATACCTATCCCGCTGTAAATCAGCAGGGGATAAGCAATACGGTAAAACTTAAAGTTGAGTTTGACACACCGCTTCTAACATCAAGTATTACGGGAAATATCGGGCTGTTCAATTTCTCGGGTGAACCTGTCCAAATAAAGAATGTCGTTTATTCTGAAGTTGACGGAAGAGGGACAGTGACTTTCTCTCCTCAGTCTTCTTTAAAGTTTTCTTCGGATTATTCGATACAGGTCAGTTCAGAAATAAAAAACATTCTTGGTACATCTCTCGGTACTTCTCAAAACGTCCAGTTCAGAACAGCTGACAGTATTTATGTAGCGGGTACTCTTATTGACAACTTTGAACTCATTAAGAACTGGAAAGATCCTAATTTCAGCGGCAGCACTATTGGAACTGATCCGAATGCTACAACCTTTACCATTTCAAATGAAGAAAAATATGCAGGTTCAGCCAGCGGTAAGATAAATTATGTATTTACCGGAGCGGGCGGAGTCTGCAGGACGTTTAATGCAGACAAACCATCTATTGGTTCAAACAGCGCTGAAACATTCGGGTTATGGATATACGGTGACCTGAGTTATAATTACCTAGAATACTGGTTTTACTATAATGCTTCATCAAACGTGATTGTTAAAGCAGATACACTGAACTGGACGGGATGGAAGTGGGTCGAGGTCCCGGTTTCATCAATAACCGGTTCCGGTGATAAACTTTTTCACAGCATTGTAATAAAGCAAAGTCCAACCGGCGCAACTTCAGGAGCCGTTTACGTTGATAATGCAATTCGCCGTAATCCTGCCCTGACGGATGCTGAAGAACATTCTTTGAGCAGTGTACCGGCAGAATATATTCTTCATCAGAATTTCCCTAATCCGTTTAATCCGGAAACCATAATCAGATTCTCACTCTCTGAAAATACTGTTGTTGAATTATCAGTATATGATATACTTGGGAAAAAAGTTGCAACCCTCGCCGATAATGTATACTATGATAAAGGAAATTATTCATTGCGCTTCAGCATATCAGACCATGGATTGTCCTCGGGTATTTATTTTTACCGTCTGAAAACGGATAGATTTACAGCATATAAGAAGATGACGATTATTAAATAATTGATATCAAAATAAATCAGATTAAATCATAAACGTGATACAATTTCTTGCCCGTGTAGATAAAAATGAGAAAATAGGAAACGGTGTCTTCCTGCTCTGGTTCGATGCTTCAAGGATTTCTGGTAGTATTAAGCCAGGTCAGTTTTTGAATATAAAGGTCAATGAAAGTTTTTTTCCGCTTCTTCGCAGGCCCTTCAGTGTTTGTGATGTGAACGGTCAGAGTGTTGCCATAATGTTCAATGTAGCAGGTGAGGGGACAAGAATTCTCTCTGAGAAAAAAGAAGGGGATTATATTGACGTCCTCGGTCCTCTCGGTAATGGATTCAGTTTGCAGTTCCCTGAGACTGATGCAGTTTTTATTGCCGGCGGTCTCGGAGCAGCACCATTTCCTTATCTGCAAAAAAAACTGAATAATAAACAGGTAACAGCACTCGTTGGCGGCAGATCCTCCGGCGATATATTGACCTATGGTCTCTCAAATGTTTATACGGCAACCGAAGACGGTTCCTCAGGATTTAAAGGAAATGTCATTCAGCTTTTTGATAGTTTAAGCAGCTCATTCAGCGGCAGGAAGCTGAGAATCTTTACCTGCGGGCCTAATGGAATGATCAGGGCACTTAAACAGTATATAGCAGAAAAATCAATCATCGCAGAAGCATCAGTTGAAAGTGCAATGGCCTGCGGCTTTGGCATTTGTCAGGGATGTCCTATTGAGCACGCCGAAAGTCCCGATGTTTATAAACTTATCTGCAAGGATGGCCCGGTTTTTAATCTGAAAGATATAACGATATGAGCATGGTTGATCTTTCTGTTAAACTGAGGAATCTTACTCTGAAAAATCCGATTTTACTGGCTTCAGGTACTGTGGGTTACGGCCAGGAAATAGCAGAGTTTACTGATCTTAATAAAATAGGGGGAGTGGTTACAAAATCGCTTTCATTAAAACCAAGAAAAGGCAATCCACCCCAGAGAATAGTTGAAACACCTTCAGGTATGCTGAATGCAATTGGACTGGCAAATGTAGGGGTTGATGAATTTTTACGGTCTAAGATTGGTTTCTTTAAGGATTATGACACTGCTCTTATCTGTAATATTGCTGCTTCCACTCCGGAGGAATATCTTGAGTGCGTCAGAATTCTGGATTCTGAGGAGCGAATTGATGGATTTGAGATAAATGTTTCCTGTCCGAATGTAAAAGACGGCGGTCTGGAATTTGGCAATAATCCTGCAATGGTATCAAAGATTACAAATTTGACTAGAGGAGCTACGAAGAAGTTTTTGACGATAAAACTTTCGCCTAATGTAGCAAGAATCTCAGATTTTGCCAGAATAGCAAAAGAAGAGGGAGCGGATGCAGTTTCAGCTATAAACACCCTTGTAGGAACCTCATTTGACATTTACAGCCGCAAACCAAAAATCAGAAACATCACGGGAGGGCTTTCCGGACCGGCAATCAAACCGGTTGCGCTCGCCAAAGTATTAGAAATCAGAAGAAATGTTGATATCCCAGTTATTGGGCTGGGGGGAATTTCTGTCTGGCAGGATGTGGTTGAATTCATGATTGCCGGCGCTGCAGCGGTCCAGCTTGGTACGATCAACTTTATTAATCCGGATTCAGGGGTTAATTTCTTAAGCGGCCTGACAGACTTTTGCAACCTTCAAAAAATTGATTCCATTTCACAATTAACCGGCAGTTTTACTCTTTGACCTCAGAAGATTCCGGATTCAATCCGGAAGAGTTATTTAACCTTCGAAACCGTGGAATTAAGCTTTCTCTGGACCCGACCAGAGAGTTTCTTGATCGGACGGGTAATCCCCAAAATGCATTCAAATCTTTCCATATTGCTGGTTCGGTCGGGAAAGGGAGTACAACCTCCTTCCTGGCCAGTATCCTTATGGAGGCGGGATTCAAAACAGGACTTTATACCTCCCCCCATTTTGTCAGATTTAATGAGAGGATAAAGGTTAATGGTGTTGAAATCGAGGATTCCTATATTAAGGACTTCTGGGTAAAACATAAGGACTATATCCATAAAACCGGGCTCACTTTTTTTGAGGTAACAACTGTTCTCGGTTTTTGCTATTTCAGGGATAGGGGAGTCGAAATTGCCGCGATTGAGACCGGCCTTGGGGGAAGACTCGATTCAACCAATTTATTAACCCCTCTGGCTTCAATCATTACTTCGATCTCACTTGAACATACCTCTATTCTGGGTAATTCTCTCACTGAGATTGCCAGAGAAAAGGGGGGGATTATCAAGACAGGAATTCCTTTATTTTTGGGTGATATTCCGGATGAGGGTCTCTCTGAGCTAAAACGGATAGCCACGGAGAAAAAAACAGAAATATTTGAAATTAAAAGAAATGTTGCAATTTATCCGGAAAAGTATGATTTTTACAGCGACAGTTTAATTTTGTCAGGTATTGTTCCCCCCGTTAAGGGTCAACATCAGTTTATTAATTCAGCTTTAGCCATTTTAAGCATCCGGAAGGTTTTAAATCTTCAGGATTTGTCAGTCTTTAAACGTGGAATACAAAATGTAATTAAAAATACGGGTTTGGAAGGCAGATTTGAAGTGCTTTCAAATTCACCCCTTCTGATACTGGATTCTGCCCATAATCCCGCCGGTATAACCGCATTTGTAAACCAGATAAAATCACAATTAACTAATAAATTAAATCTTTCCATTGTTTTCACATCATTATCAGATAAGAATGCAGACGAAATGCTTTCAGAGTTGCGTACGGTGAGCAGCCACCTGATTCTTCATGAATTGGAATTCGAAAGGGGAATGAAGATGAGCCAGATGAAGGAAATTGCACATGCAAAGGGTTTTACCGTAACCGAACTCTCATCACCGGAAGATTTTTTCAGGAACATTTTCAGCAGCGCCAGGCCAGATGATGCTTTTGCAGTGACCGGCAGTATGTACTTACTCGGCGCGTTTAAATCGTATTTAAAGAACCAAAAACAGATTTTTATTTAACATTAACTTAACCAACAACCGAAAGAGGAAAAGGTAAACAAAATGCCAATGGATATTGCAGAACTGCAATCTAAAAAGATCGTCGAACTCTATCAGATATCAAAAGATTTAAGCATAACCGGCTACAGTGACTTAAGAAAACAGGAATTAATTCTCAAAATACTGGAAGCCCAGACATCAAAAGACGGCTTAACTTTTTCGAGGGGAGTACTTGAAGTTCTTGGCGATGGATACGGCTTTCTCCGTTCAAAGGACTACAATTACCTTCCTTCACCTGATGATATATATGTATCTCCTTCACAGATTAAAAAATTCATGCTTCGTACCGGTGACTTTGTCAGCGGTCAGGTACGTCCTCCGAAGGAAGGAGAACGGTTCTTTGCCCTTCTCCGCGTTGAAGCGGTAAACGGAAAAGATCCTTCCGAAGTAAGAGAAAGAACACTTTTTGACAACCTCATCCCTGTATATCCCACAAACAAACTGACTCTCGAAACCGTACCCGGTGAATATTCCATGCGCGTAATGGATCTTCTCGCGCCGATTGGTAAAGGGCAGAGAGGTCTCATCGTAGCTCCTCCTAAAAGCGGAAAGACCATTCTTCTGCAGAAAATTGCAAACTCCATTACCAGAAATCATCCTGAAGCAAAACTTATCATACTCCTGATTGACGAGCGCCCGGAAGAAGTTACGGATATGGAACGCAGTGTTAAAGCCGAAGTAATAAGTTCTACATTCGACGAGCCTGCTGACCGTCACGTCCAGGTTGCTGACATGGTTATTGAAAAAGCAAAAAGAATGGTAGAATCAAATGAAGATGTGATTATTCTTCTTGATTCCATCACCAGACTTGCACGTGCTAATAACGTAGTAATGCCTCATTCAGGCAGAATTCTCTCGGGCGGTGTGGATTCAAATGCACTTCAGAAACCAAAAAGATTTTTTGGTGCTGCAAGAAATACCGAAGACGGAGGAAGTCTTACCATTATTGCTACGGCTCTTATTGAAACTGGTAGCAGAATGGATGATGTTATCTTTGAAGAATTCAAAGGAACCGGTAATATGGAACTGGTACTTGACAGAGATCTTTCCGACAGAAGAATCTTTCCGGCAATTGATGTTAACAAATCAGGCACCAGAAAAGAAGAACTGCTCATGTCTGAAGAAGATCTTCAGAAAGTATGGATTCTTCGTAAAATCCTCAGCGAACTCAGTTCCATTGAAGCGATGGAGTTTCTCCTTGACCGCATGAAGGGCACAAGAAATAATAAAGAGTTCCTTGCTAATATGAATAGCTGATCATGAAACTATTACTCCCGGCACTCATAGTTCTCTGTATTCAGCTTACCTTATCAGGCCAGGATACCACAAAGTATCCCTGGCCCACAAATCCCGGCAATGTACAAAAGCAGGTCGGCGGCTCTTTTGGTGAATACAGAAGCACCAGCGCAGAAGGTCATTATCATAACGGGACGGATATCTCCGGCGGTGCTGGAACTCCGGTATATGCTGTACTTGGAGGAGTTGTTGGTGCCGCTTTTGATGATGGCAATACAGGATACGATTCGTATGTAAGAATTAATTCTACGATTAATGGTCAGACGAAAATGCTTACATATTATCATACACGTCCTGTTGCGGGTCTAAGTGTCGGACAGGCAATTTCCGCCGGTCAGCAAATTTCTACTATTGCCATAGATCATGTTCATCTTATTGAATACCGGTTCGGGACAACTCAAACAGCAGCTCAGATAAATTCCCTGAGACCTGACGGGGGTTTAGTACCGTATAATGATCCCTGGAAGCCATATATCCGCTATGTTAAATTTTTCCGTGATAACAGTGATCTACAGCTTCCGGCAGGTAATCTGGGAGGAAAGGTTGATATAATAGCCCATGTTGAAGAAACAAACGGTACAACCAGCGCAACTTTTAATAATGGCACTTATGAAATCGGGTATAAAATTCTTTCGGAAGACGGCCAGACTGTAATATTTACTCCTCCGGATAACGGACTCAGATTCAAGTATTACAACATTCCGAGAGATCAGTATGTTAATGTGAATTATTATCGTCCTGAATCCAATACCAGTAAACATGTGTATATTGTGACAAACGGAAGCGGCGCTTCTTCAGTCGCCTCCAGCCAGATAGTTGGCAATAGCTTTTTTGACGCAGATGCATTTCCGTATGGCAATTATAAAGTCATGGTTTTCACTTATGACAGCAGAGGTAATGGCGATACTGTTTTTATTCCGGTAACCACAGCACCGGCAGACCTTACACCTCCGGCCCAGCCGCTGTTAAAGTCAATCTTAAAAGATTCCACTGTTTATTTTACCATGACATGGACACCGCCGGGAGATGGTGATTTGCGTGGATTCAGAATACACTACAGTAATGATGGAAATACTTTCCAGATTCGTGAGTCGGAAAATACACTGACTGCTATGGTAAATAACCGTACATATTCATACGGGCTGCCTAATCCACTGTATTTAAAAATATATGCAGTTGATACTGCTAATCCTGCCAATCTTTCAATACAGTCAGATGTCTATGGTATTCGTACAATAAATGACGGTAGGAAGATTCTCATAGTTGACGGGTTTAACAGATTCTTAAGCGGAGGAAGTTATAATCTGGCATATCATGATTTTATAATCCGTTTTGCGGAATCAGGTAATTTTACTTTTGAAACTGCACATCACTCTCAAATACGGAACGGGGAAATTAACTTATCCGGTTATCAGACGGTCTTCTGGTTGAGCGGTGATGAATATCCGTCAGCAGCTTTTTTTGATTCCACAGAAATGAATGCTTTGAAGTCATTTCTTGAGGGGGGAGGAAACCTCTTTCTCTCAGGTTCAGAAATTGCGCAAAATCTGTATCAGTATGGCGCTCAGGATAGTTCTCTTATTAATTTTATGAAAGACTATCTGAAGATTCAGTATATAGATGGTGATGCAAATCTCAATTATGCCATTGTTTCTGATTCTACGGGTATGTTCAGCAGTGCATTAATTCCGTTCGGACTTACCTCACAGGGGTCACCATATATTGAGGATGCACCCGATGTTATTATGGGTGAACCGGGAGCAATTGAGTTTATAAAGTATAATGTAACAAAGCCGGCAGGAATCTATTTCCGGGGTACATTTGGTCAGTCCGCTCAGCAGGCAAAACTGATTTACCTGGGATTTCCTTTTGAATCCATTGGCTCGAAATCATTGCGTACCCAATTCATGGCTGATCTGTTAAACTTTTTCTATCCCGCAACTCCGGTTGAAGAATTTGATGAACCGATAGCTAAAAAAGTTTTTGAGGTTTATCAGAATTATCCGAATCCATTTAATCCATCAACAAAGTTAATGTTTTTTAATCCTTCTGCCGGGAAAGTAAAAATATCCCTCTATAATGTTCTGGGCGAGATGGTCTATACTGCTGCAGACCGGATATTCAGTGAGGGCTTTCATGAAGTAAATCTTGATTTCAGCACTGAACCGGGAAATCTGGTGAGCGGAACTTATGTTGCAAGATTTGAAACTCTTTCAGGTACCCGGACAGTAAAACTGCTTTATCTCAAATAGACTGAATGGATAAAATTGTCTTTTCATGCGGAGATATCGCAGGTATCGGGCCTGAAATTATCGCCAGAACTATTCAGAAAGAAAATCTGACGAAAAAACATCAGGTTATCATAACCGGTCCTGCTGATGTTTTTATACCCGAAATTAAGAGATATACTGAATCAGCAAAATTTTATGTTACTGATTCTTATGATCCGTCTCTTAATCTTCATGAAACCATCATTATCAATTCTATCCAATCAGCACCGGTTAAGCCTGGTATTCATTCTCCGGACACCGGCCGTGTTGCTTTAGAAGCAATCTATAAAGCCCACGATATAGTCTGTTCAGATATATCCAGATCTGTATTAGTGACGGCACCCATTTCGAAGGAAGCGATAAAATCGGCAGGTTCCGATTTTCCAGGACATACTGAGCTTCTTGCTTTTCTTTCCGGTATTCAGAATTTCTCAATGATGTTTCTCTCTTCCAAAATGATTGGAGCGCTTCTTACCATTCATGAGCCGCTTTCATTTGTACCTGATATGATAACACCTGAACTTCTGGAGAATAAGTATATCCTGTTGAATGAGGTTTTGCATGATAAACTTGGAAAGAACAATCCCAGGATCGCGCTGTTAGGTTTGAATCCGCATGCCGGTGAAAATGGCAATATCGGACATGAGGAACAGGATATTATGATACCTTTTGTAAATAAATACCCTAATATCGAAGGACCTTTTCCGGCTGATGGTTTTTTTGGAAACAGAACGTATGAGCAGTTTGATCTGGTACTTTCACCGTATCACGATCAGCTTCTGATTCCCTTTAAATTCTTCGCATTTTCGGAAGGTGTTAATTTTACAGCCGGACTTCCGTATATAAGAACTTCACCGGATCATGGTACAGCATTTTCCATCGCCGGAAAGGGAATCGCAGATCCCTCTTCAATGATCTCAGCCGTAAGATGGGCGCTTAAACTTCTGGGGAAAAAATGATTTTGCTGCAGTTTCATAATGTTTCGTTTGTCTATCCGCCTGACAGAGTGATTCTTAATGATTTGAATTTTGAGCTTCAGGAAGGGGAATTCCTTGTACTCACGGGGAAAAGCGGAATAGGGAAAAGTACGTTACTGAAGTTAATCTATTTCAGAGAGTTTCCAACCGAAGGATTTATTCAATTCGCGGAATATAATACTGCCGGCTTTCGCACGTCTGATCTGCCTTTTCTGAGGCGTAAAATAGGAATCGTCTTTCAATCATTTGAATTGCTCAAAGATCGCAGCGTACAGGATAATATATCTTTCATTCCAGAAGTAACAGGGAAGTCATCAAAGGAGATAAAGCAGAAAGTTAATTCTGTTCTAAAACTAGTAGGTCTCTCCCACAGACGGCTAAGCATGCCGGACGAACTATCCGGGGGTGAACAGCAGAGGGTAGCTATTGCCAGAGCGATAATTAATGATCCCAAACTCATTATAGCAGATGAGCCGACCGGTAATCTGGATCCTGAAACCTCAGCTGAAATACTTGAGTTGTTTAAAAGGATCAACGCAATGGGAACAGCCGTAATTTTTGCAACTCATAATTATGAGTTATTCAAAAACTTCAGGGGCAGGGTATTAAAACTAACCGAAAAAGGAATTTCTGAAAGTACTACCGTAAGTTAGAATTCAGAGAATTCAATCTTGTAACGATGGTCGTTGTAACATTATCAATCGTTTCAAGTGCATCTATCCTAATGACATTCTGCTTATCAGCGAAATATTCAAGCACGGGCTTTGTTGTGGACTGGAATACTTCAAGACGCTTCCGTATAACATCTTCTCTGTCATCTTTCCTGTGATAAAAGCTATTTTCTGCTCCACAGGTGGGACAAGTCTCTCTGCCTTCGATATCGTTATAATTAAAAATGTTGCTGCAGACTTTGCATGCACGTCTGTTGGTTAAACGGCGGATAATTTCTTCCTCATTAACCTCTAGCGAAATGAGGAAAAAGTCTGTAATATGGAGTTCAATGAATAATTTGTTAAGAGCTTCTGCCTGTTTGATGGTCCTTGGGAATCCATCAAGAATAAACCCTTTATGGCAATCAGAATCAGTAAGGCGGTCTTTAATTATCCCAACCATTACCTCATCAGGAACCAGTTCACCGGCATCCATGATTTCTTTTGCTTTCATCCCCAGTGAGGTTTTATTTTTTACTGCCTCTCTCAGGATATCGCCGGTTGAAATATGAGGAATTGAGAGCTGATTGCTCAGAATTTTCGCCTGCGTTCCCTTACCGACACCAGGGGAACCAAATAAGATTATTCGCATGAAAGCTCCATTTTCAAAAACAAAATTAAATGTTTCATTGATAGATTCCCATCATATTTTTCAGTTTCTCCTCTGCGAAAAGAAGTTTTTAAGCATTTCTGAAGATTCTCTCTCATATATGCCTGAGAATATCTCGGGAATGAAGTTCATTTTTCCTTCAGCAGCTATATTATACAAAGAGCCCATTGCTCCAAACTTCGGATCAAAAGCTGCAAAATAAACTACAGGTATCCGGGAAAGAAGAATAGCGCCGGTACACATTACACAGGGTTCAAGGGTAATATAAAGGGTACAATCCTCAAGGAATTGGGATTGCACCGAGGAGGCCGCGGCAGTAATTGCGATCATCTCAGCATGTGCCGTCGCGTCTGATAAAGATTTCATCTGATTATAGCCCGTCCCGATGATCCTCCCGGATTTTACGATGATAGCTCCAACGGGGACATCACCAGCCTCCGCGGCTTTTTCCGCTTCCTGAAGAGCTCTGAACATGTATTTGTAATGAACTTCCTCAAAAAGCAAGGAAGATATCTGCCTTTCCAACTGAGGATGCCTCTGGAGGCATCCGGTTCATAAAAGAAAAAGCCCCTTATAATGCTTTTATTCTTATAAGGGGCTGCTGAGTACACCCGCAGGGAGTCGAACCCCGAACCTTCTGATCCGTAGTCAGATGCTCTATCCAATTAAGCTACGGGTGCAATTGTAGCCTGCAAAAATAAGTAATTTATGCCTTTTTTACAACGATTTTACATAAATCTGGTCAGATTTTAATGTAGTTCGGTTAACAGAGTCTCAGGAACAAGATTTTGGGACTCAATATCTTTAAAATAGTTCACCGTACCCACCTTAAGTTCAGCTGTTGAAGCGTCATCACAGATTATGATACTTTTCGGGTGAAGCTGCAATGCACTTACGGTCCACATATGATTCACACCTTCTTCGACCACTTTTGCCAGTGCACGGGCTTTAGAATGACCGCTTATTAGAACCATAACCTCTTCAGAATCAAGTACGGTTTTAACACCCACGGTTAAGGCAGTTTTGGGAACCTGCTGAACGTCATTATCAAAAAAGCGGGAATTCGCGATGATGGTATCCTTGGTGAGCGTCTTTACCCGGGTAACTGAACCGAGGGATGACCCTGGTTCATTAAACGCAATATGCCCGTCTGCTCCAATTCCTCCAATAAAAAGGTTTATCCCGCCGGCATCCTTGATTTTGCTTTCATAATTTCTGCATTCGGCATTCAGATCAGAGGCATTTCCGTTAAGAATGTTAATAAAACTGCGGTCTATGTCAATATGATCGAAAAAATTGCTGAACATAAAATAGTGGTAGCTCTGCGGGTGAGATTCTGAAAGACCCACATATTCATCCATATTGAAAGTAGTCACATATTTGAATGAGACCACACCAGCTTTATTTAGTTCAATGAGACGCTTGTACATCCCCAGGGGAGAGGACCCTGTTGGCAGGCCCAGGACGAATCTTCTTGATTTGCTGGGGTTAAATTCCTTTATCCTCATTGCGACATAATGTGCTGCCCAATTGGATACTTTTTCGTAATCCTGCTGAATAATTAATCTCATTACTGATCTCCTTTATTTTGAATTTCATTTTTAGGGAGAGCAGGTTCGGCCATTACAATTGATTCCCGCATCATCTGAACCTTTCCCGCTTCCATTCCTTTTCTTTTTACAACATTCTTTTTTTCAGTATAGGCGACAGGAACATATTTGGCGTTTCTCGCTTTACTGAAATATGCTGCTATTGAAGCTGCTGCCTTGATTACATCTTTTCCGAAGATATTTCTGCCGGAAGTATCTCTCAGAACGGTATGTGAACCGGGACAACCACGGGCATGCATCCAAATATCATTCGGTTTGGCGAAGTGCAGGGTCAGTTCATCATTCTGGCGGCTGTCTTTACCTACATAAACAATGTAGTGAGGTTCAATATGAAAAGCACGAAATTTGACTGTATCATCCGCGGTTTTGGATTTTTTGTTTTCCGCTTCATTCTTCTCAAACGGGGATAATTCTTTCAAACTTTTACACTGCTCAATTAATTTTAAGTCAGTTGTAAATTTACTGATTTTGGCCTTTATTTCCGGCAGTCTTAAAATACCTTCAGCATAACTGGTCTTCTCTTCTTTTGCCTTTTCGAAATATCTTTTCGTGTTCTGATTGATATCCAGCTTATCATCAAGAGGTATTTTGAGTAATTCCCCCTGGTTCATGTAATCGCGCAGAAAAACCTCCTTAAGACCCTTTTCTTTTTTGTCAGGGGTCATCAGCAGAACCTGAGCATATTTCTCATAAAGAGCAGAGCGGTCTCCCAGTTTTAACCTATTCGACAAATCATCAGCAATTTTACCCAGTGATTTAATCTGACGGGTATATTCCTTTATAAGTTGGTTCTTTTTCTGATGAAATCTTGCCTCAGCAAATCTTCTTTTTACCAGCCCTGAAACTGCATCAACAGCAGTTTCAAAAAGCGGATCCTCCGGGTTTGCAGAGAGGAACGCCTCAGGGACAATAGAATATCCTGAAGGAGTATTAGCTAAGCGAAATCCGCCATGAAGTATACCGGAGATGATTTTTCTCAACTCCGATTCGGGGTCTCCCGACTCATTGATTCTTACTGAAAGCTCGTTTTTTATTTCTTTGCCAAGCCGGGGGTCATCGGGCGTAAGTTGGTCAATAAAGGAAATCTGATCTAAATCTGAAAATTCTTCCTGTTTTTGAGGGTTCTGTAACAAGCGCTTTAATTCAGAAACAATTTTCTCATCAGATTTGCGGAAGGGGATTGCTTCGGTACCGGTTACAAATATGGCGTTGGTTTTAGCTCCCCTTATAAAGAGAGTTATTGCATAATTATCTTCGAAATCCAGAACCAGTATCCGGTCAGAATGGTGCATGCGAATTCCCCGGAAAGCCGTACCGGAAGGGATGGTCTGAAAACTAACGGTATTTTTCCTGGCTCTCGAAAAATGATCTCTGAACAGCAGGAAGGTACCAGGGAAATGAGTTGAAAACTCAAGATGAATTTCTCCTGAATTTGAACTATAACTCATTATTAAGGAATCCTTTTCCTGAGAAAAGCAGTCTATCAGAGCAGTATTCTGTAATTTTTCCTGCAGTTCCATTGCGAGCCTGAGCAGGAAAAAATAATTTGTGATCATTAGGCCCCGGCGTATCCGGTATCTTTGTTTAACAAGGCTTCAATTTATATATTACTATGATGAAAATGAAGATTAATAGTCAGTTTTTGTTAAAACTTCTCTACTTTTTGGGGACTTTCGGTATTATTCTCCTCATCCTGAACTTTTTCTTTTTCCCCTGGTATGTGAGTTCTGAAATCAGAACGGTCCCTAAAGTTGAGGGCCTCCAGATAGAAAAAGCTAAACAGATTCTGACTGAAGCCGGACTTACTCCCATTGTAAGTGATACTATGGCTCAGCCCAGAAAGGAGGCAGGTTTGGTTCTAAATCAACGTCCGAAGCAGGGTGAGCAGGTTAAGGACGGAAGAAGGGTTCATCTGGTTGTGAGCGGAGGAGCCCAGAGAGTATTGGTGCCTGATTTACTGGGTAAAACTATAAATGAGGCAAAACTAGCTCTTGAAAGAATGAACCTGGAACTTGGATCAATAGAAATAGTCGAGATCGTTGAAAATAAGGATAAAATTCTCTCACAACAGTATCCGGCCGGGACTTTCTTAAAAGAGGGTACCAAAGTTGGCATTTCAGTAAGTAAAGGGGAGTTGCCTGGCAGTATTGAGGTTCCGATTTTGGCAGGAAAGCTCCTTTCTGAAGCAGAAGCCATTCTAAGACAAATAAACTTAAAGGTTGGTAAAATCAATTTCCAGCCATCGTTTCAATTGGCACCGAATACCATAATTGATCAGTATCCTGCCGCAGGCACTAAACTTAATCCGGGTGACGCTGTTGAATTATTCGTAACAAAAGAATCACAATTGCGTGATGAAACCGGACAGGATTAATGGAAATATGATAGCTCCATCTCTATTATCTGCAGATTTTTCAAATCTTGCAAAGTCCATTCGTCATGTTGAATTAGGCGGAGCTGATCTCATCCATTGTGATGTCATGGATGGAAGATTCGTACCCAACATCAGTTTTGGACCCATGATTATCAGTGCTGCTCAACGATGCACAAAAATACCGATGGATGTCCATTTGATGATCGTTCAGCCAGAGGAGCATCTTGAATCTTTCCTTAGGCTTAAACCAGAGTTCCTTACCTTTCATATCGAGGCATCAGTCCATGCTGACAGGACAGTCCAACGAATAAAAGAATCTGGTGTAAAGGCAGGTCTTTCCCTCAATCCATCCACACACATTTCTGCTATTGAATATTTACTGGAGAAAATTGATCTAGTTCTTGTAATGTCAGTTAATCCGGGGTTCGGTGGACAGAAATTTATTGATTACACGCTCAGGAAGACTGAATGGCTTGCAGCGTTTCGTGAAAAACATGGACTAACATTTAAAATTGAGATGGACGGAGGGATAGGGGAGAGCAATATAAAGGAGCTTCAGTCAGCCGGATGCGATATATTTGTTGCCGGGTCATCTATTTTTAGTGATGATAATCCGACTGCTGCAACCATGAGATTGAAAAAATTATTGAATTATGAAGGAAATACCATAAAATGAGCATAGCATTAGTTGGCGGAAGAATAATAACGCCTTTCAGAATAGTAAAAAACGGAACTATCATTATAGAAGATGGTCAGATTGCAGAACTTGGTAAAGTTGCTGATGTTGATATCCCTGCCAACAGCCGGGTAATTGATGTGAGCGGATATACCGTGGCTCCAGGTTTTGTTGATCTCCTTGTCCATGGCGGCGGCGGTTACGGATTTGCTGACCAGTCACTTGAAAGTATTAAAAATGCTTCTGAATATTTCCTCAGACATGGCTCAACAACATTACTTGCATCCCTCTACGCCAAGCCCACGGAACAATTATTGGGCGATCTCAGAAGAGTAGCTCAGTTTATAAGAGAAAATCCTAATTCCAATGTATATGGGATACACATGGAAGGACCATATCTGAATCCGGAGCTCAAAGGAGCAATGAACGAAGGGTACTTATGGAAGCCAAGTGTTGAATCCTGGGAAGCAATGTGGGAGGCTTCTGAGGGTAATATAAAGATTATGACCATTGCACCTGAATTACCTGGTGCACTTGAGGTTATGAGAGCTGCAGCAAAAAAAGGAGTTGTTCTTTCTATTGGCCATTCAACCGCTTCGTACGAACAGATAGAACTTGCTATTGATAACGGGGCAGCTCATGTTACGCATATTTTTAATGCAATGAAACCATTCCATCATCGAACTCCTGGTGTTGTGCTTGGGGCACTGCTGCGTAATGAACTAAAGATCGAACTTATTGCCGATACGCTTCATGTTCATCCGGCGGTTATGGAATTACTGCTAAAACTAAAAGGAGCAAATGGAATCATCCTGATAACTGATTCCATCAGAGCAGGCGGTATGCATGAAGGAGAGTATGAGTTTGCAGATCAGAAAGTGTTTATGAAAGATAAGAAAGCGTATCTTGCAGATGGAACACTTGCAGGGAGCACACTCACACTTAATCTTGCTATTAAACATCTGATGGAAACTGCCGGAGCACGCATAACCGATGCAATTAGAATGGCTTCACTGAATGGGGCAAAAGTCTTAAACATAGAGAATAAGAAAGGTATTCTTGCAGTAGGAAAAGCAGCAGATATTACCGTGCTTAATGACCATTATGATGTTGTTATGACAGTTCTCAATGGTGAGATACGTCATCAGAAAAATTCTAATTAGATTATCATAAGAACTTTTATTGAAAGAGTTTAACTAATATTTCAGCAGTCTGATTCCATCAGAAATTTGACATGAACAAGCCGAATAATCGTAAAATTGAAATAATGGGTATACTCAACTGTACGCCTGATTCTTTCAGCGATGGCGGCAGGTTTATGAATATTGATGCACTAAAGAGCAGAATTGATGAAATAGCATCGGACGAGACTGATATTATTGATATCGGCGGAGAATCATCCAGACCGGGAGCACAGCAAGTGCCGGTTGATGAGGAGTGGAGACGGATAGAACCTGCGATTTTATATTGCAAAAAGAATTATCCAAATCTAAAAATTTCAATTGATACGGTTAAATCAGAAATAGCGGTTCGATCAATTGATGCCGGAGCAGATATTATAAACGATATTTCCGGTGGCGATTATGATCCATTAATGGTAAATTCTCTGAGTAAGACAGGTATTCCGATAATCATTATGCATATGAAAGGGACACCCCTTACTATGCAGAATAATCCCGTTTATCAGAATGTGATAACTGAAATATCTGAATATCTTGCAGCAAAGATTTCGATCTGTGATTCGTTAAATGTTAAGGTTTATGCCGTAGATCCGGGTATAGGATTTGGTAAAACTCCAGAGCATAACAGGTTGATTCTGAATAATTTAGATAGATTTACCTCTTTTAATCTTCCGCTGCTTATCGGCATATCCCGTAAGTCTTTGTTCAAGTCACTTTTCGATCTGGAAGTAACAGAACGCGATATACCTTCTGCACTATTGGAAAGTATGCTCCTGTTTAAGGGAGCCTCTATCATACGTACACATAATACCAGAAATGGCTATTACATAAAAAAACTATTCGGGTATCTCGGGCATTAAAATGTTTGATATTTTCAGAATAGGATTTCTTAATGTTACATTGCTTGATCTTATTGATATAGCAATTGTAACGTTTATCATATATAAACTTTATACCCTGCTCCGTGGTACAATAGCCGCTCAGATTTTTCTTGGACTACTGGTGGTTCTGTTTCTTTCGTTCGGAGCACAGTTAATAAACCTTAAAGCGCTGAGCTGGCTTCTTAAGTTTATTACAGATATCTGGATCATTGCGTTCATTATTCTTTTCCAGCCGGAAATCAGGCGATTGCTGGTATTTGTTGCTAAAAGTCCGTTCCTCCGATTTGGTCTGAAATCTGAAAGCTCAGAGGTACCTGATATTGTGACTGATGCTGCTTTTGAGATGGCTCAGTTCCAGCATGGGGCATTAATTGTTCTGAATAAATCAAGCGGAATCAGGGGATTCAGCGAAACAGGTGAACTATTGAACGCAAAAGTTACAAAGAACCTGCTCCGCTCAATATTTTATCCCCGTTCACCGCTTCATGACGGCGCAGTTATTATTAAAAATGACATTGTGGAAGCTGCACGGGCTACGTTGCCTCTTTCTACGATCACACTGGTTAACGGAGAAACCCTGGGGATGAGGCACCGGGCTGGTCTTGGAATATCAGAAGTCGCTGATGTAATTAGTGTTATCGTTTCCGAGGAAACAGGGAGTATTTCCGTTGCTGATGATGGCAAACTTTACCGAGGGCTTTCAAGGGATGCCTTAAGAAACCGACTTCTTGCGGTATATCGCACCAAGGGGAAGCCAATTGCTTCAAATTAACCTGGTATGTAACTCTGTCCGATAAAATAGTTGCTATAATACCTTGTTATAATGAGGAAAACACAATCGGTGAATTACTCAAAAGAACCCTTCCTTTGGTCGATCAGATTATTGTGATTAATGATGGCTCTACTGATAACACAGTAAAAAGAATTCCAAATGAAAGCAAGATTACACTCATAGCAAGAGAGGTGAACAGAGGAAAAGGGTATAGTCTCAATGAAGGTTTCAGGGAAGCAGCCAAATTTGGTTCAGAAATCGTTGTAACTCTTGATGGAGATTTACAGCACCAGCCCGAATTGATTCCCGATTTTGTTGAGGCGCTAAAACACTCAGATATTGTCATCGGAAAGAGGAAGAAAACAGGAAGCCAAATGCCTGTCCACAGAAGGTTAAGCAATTTTCTCACTTCTCTTTTAGTGAACATCAAGACGGGATACCGGCTTCATGACAGTCAGTCAGGATTCAGAGGTTACCGCCTGAACAGGATTATAGATATTTTACCCGAAGCCCCAGGGTATGAAGCAGAAACTGAAATTCTAATCAATGCTTCGAGAAAAGGATTAACAGTATCTGAGGTAGAAATTCCTACGATTTACACTGAGTTTCCAAGTAAAATGAACTACATTCAGGCAATACGTGGCTTTTTAAGGGTTATTCTACAGTAACACCTGTGTATCATCCGAATGGAGCAGTTTATTACTTCATTCTGGGGGCAGTTTTATTTATTTTAACGGGTTAATTTTCAGTAAATGTGAGAAAAATGGGCAAAATAATTGCCATAGCAAATCAAAAAGGGGGTGTAGGTAAAACATCTACATCCATCAATCTTGCTGCATCCCTGGCCGCGGCTGAGAAGAAGATCCTCCTTATTGACATAGACCCTCAGGCGAATTCCTCTTCCGGAATCGGAATTCATGACTCTGAATCTACGATTTATGAAGTCCTGATTGGAAAAAAACAGGCAGAAAAAACCATAATACGATCAATTATGCCGTTTATGGATTTAATTCCTTCCTCAATAGACCTCGTCGGAGCTGAAATTGAACTGGTTGATATGGAAGATAGAGAAAGACGGCTTTCTTTTGCTTTGAAGGACCTTGCGCCGGCCTATGATTTTATCCTTATTGACTGTCCTCCATCTCTCTCATTACTGACGCTGAATGCTCTGACTGCAGCTAATAGCGTTCTGATACCTGTTCAGTGCGAATATTTCGCGCTTGAAGGGCTTGGTGCACTTCTTAACACCATTAATATCGTTAAACAGAATCTTAATAAGCAGCTTACCATTGAGGGAGTTCTTCTTACGATGTTTGATCAGAGACTTCGTCTTTCGACACAGGTATCAGACGAGGTAAAAAAATATTTCGGGGATAAAGTGTTTAATGCAATAATTCACAGAAATGTCCGTATTTCTGAAGCGCCAAGTCACGGCAAACCCATTCTGCTTTACGACGCTATGTCAATAGGGGCAAGAGACTACCTGAGCCTGGCTGAAGAAATTCTTACCAGAAATAACATGAAGTGAACCTGCAATGAGTAAAAGCAAATTAGTTCTGGGAAGAGGGTTGGATGCCTTAATCAAGGTGCAGCGTGATATTGAAACCCGACATGAAACTGAACCGGCTCCCGCGATTGTAACCGATACAAATGTTAATTTCAGGAATCTTGACGTTGAACTGATAGACCCAAATCCCTTTCAGCCGCGGACAGTTTTTGACCAGAAGCCTCTGGATGAACTAAAAGTTTCAATTCTTAAAAATGGTCTGATTACACCGGTTACAGTCAGAAATTTTAATAACAGATACCAGCTGATATCTGGTGAAAGACGCCTGCGGGCATTTAAGGAAATCGGGTATCCCGAGATTCCTGCATATATCATCAATGTTGAATCTGATGATGTTATGCTTGCGATGGCACTCATCGAAAACATTCAGAGGGAAAAACTTAATCCTGTTGAAATTGGAATCGCTTATCGCCGACTGATGGAAGATTGCGGCCTTACGCAGGATGAAATAGCAGACAGAGTTGGAAAAGACCGTTCAACTATTGCCAATTCACTCAGGATACTGAAACTCCCTGAAGAGATAAAACAAAAACTTATTTCCGAAGAAATTTCCATGGGGCAGGCAAGAGCTCTTATTAATTTACCTGAAAAGGATAAGCAGCTTTATGTCCTTGGTAGAATCCTTCAGGATAACCTCTCAGTGCGGAAAGTTGAATCGCTTGTAAGAGAACTTCTATCAGGGGAGGCGCATGCAAAGAAAAAGAAAAAAATTCAGACCATTGATGGCAGCACTGTCAAATCATATGAATTAAGGGATATTGAAGATCGTTTGAAACGCTTATTGGGAACTAAAGTAAGCTGCAGATTAAAAAAAGATGGTTCAGGTGAGATTATCATTGAATATTACTCATCCCAGGAGTTTGAAGGAATTGTTGAACAACTATTTACAATTACGAAGTAGTATACCTCTCCTGTTCATTCTCTTAACTTCACTGACGTTTAGCCAGAATTCTGATTCTGTTGCAAGTGATACTACTGAATATTCATTTACCAAATCACCAACCGGTGCGTTATTCAGGAGCGCGGTTCTGCCCGGCTGGGGTCAGTTCTATAATGAATCTTATTATAAAGTACCTGTAATCGCGGGGCTTGCTGCCTGGTTTGGCTATAATTATTTTTCAAATAATAATCTCTATAATGACTACAAAACACTTTATCAGAATACCGGCAACCGGCTTTATTATCTGAACAGGGAGTTTTATCGTGATCAGCGTGATAATTTTGCGATATATCTGGGGATTCTCTATGTTGCGAATCTCATAGATGCATATGTGGATGCTCACTTATTTGATTTCAATGTTGAGGAAGATTTTTACCGGCCAGGAAATTTTTATCATGTCCGTATGAAGATTTACTTCTGATGAAAAAACAGAACTCAGAATATTTTGTAGGCTGCCAGAGTTGTCAGAGACAGAATGAACTCTTTAGGTTAAACTGCTCTGAGTGCGGCTCTGTTTTAGATAACCGGTTTCCGAATCTGGACTTGTGGACGACGATTGCGGGAATTATTGAGAATCCTGCTGTTGCCTTTAAGTGGATTATTCGGGCAGAAAATAAGAACTTTGTATTCCTCCTGTTACTTCTTTTGGCTGTAAGATTTGCCTCGTATGGTGAATTTTTTGCTGTTTTTGTCTTGAAAAACAACGTCCCTGCGATACACTCACTATTTTCAATTGTTATTTATTTATTAGCATTACTACCTCTCTATTTTATTTTGAAAAAAATGCACAGGAAGGCCGGAGCCGAAGTCCGCTTTACAGATGTTCTTGCCTGTTCAGCCTATGCCGCTTTGCCTTTGCTGTTTGCCGGTATTTTTTTGTTTCTTCTTGAATACATCTTCTTCGGTAAATATCTTTTCTCAATATATCCTAATGCGTTCATGATTAACGATATAGTTGCATGGATATTTATCGGGATGGAATTTCTTTTATTCGTGCATTATTTATACCTGTTGTTTGTTTTCATAAAAATTTACAGCAATCACAAAGCATTCTCAGTACTTCTTTCATTATTTACTTCTCTGATTTTTGTTTCTCTCTATTTTGTTACTTTAGGTATTTATGGCAACTGAAACTGATGTTCTGATTATTGGATCGGGAATTGCCGGCTTATTTACCGCTCTGCAATGTTCTGAATTTGCGGATGTGATTCTGGTAACCAAAAAAGGATCATCTGATTCTAACACGAATTATGCTCAGGGAGGTATTGCATCAGTATTTGGGAAGGAAGATACATTTGATAAACATATCAGCGACACACTGATAGCCGGGGCAGGTCTTTGTGACAGAAATTCTGTTGAAATGATGGTAAGAGAAGGTCCTGATAGGATACTCGAACTTATCGAAATTGGGACTCAGTTTACCTACAAGGATGGCAGTCTTCATCTAGCAAAAGAAGGCGGACATTCGGCTTCAAGAATTGTACATGCTAAGGATCTGACCGGGAAGGAAGTTGAACGTTCGTTACTTGAAAAAATTGCTCAAACTCCATCAATCAGAATGGTTGAAAATTCCTTCGCAATTGATCTTATAACTGAACATCATGTATACGGTTCTAAAGGTCAAAATAGTAATTGCTACGGTGCATATGTTCATGATCCTGTATCAGGTAAAATTAATATCATACGATCGAAATTCACCTTACTGGCAACCGGCGGACTTGGACAGATATACTTGCATACCACCAATCCTGAAATAGCTACCGGTGACGGTTATGCGATGGCTTATCGCGCTGGGGCAAAAATGGCGAATATGGAATTTGTGCAGTTCCATCCGACATCACTATACGAACCTGACGGCACACGCAAGAAAAATTACGCATTCCTGATCTCTGAGGCAGTCAGAGGGCACGGGGCATTGCTGCGTAATAAAAATGGCAGATTATTTATGTCTGATTACGACAGCCGTAAGGAATTAGCACCCAGAGATATCGTTGCACGAGCCATTGATGCTGAATTAAAAAAGCATGGTGACGATTTTGTGTATATCGATATGACGCATTTTCCTAAAAGCGATATCACAGAACATTTCCCGAATATTTATAAAAAGTGTCTTGAACTCGGCATTGATGCCAGCACTGATTACATCCCGGTAGTGCCTGCAGCCCACTATTCCTGCGGCGGGATTGTTGTTGACAAGAATTCGAGAAGTTCACTTAACCGACTATACGCAGTTGGTGAAGTTACCATGACAGGAGTTCACGGCGCAAACAGACTTGCGAGCAATTCGCTTCTTGAGGCTCTTATATTCGGAAAGCATGCTGCTCTGGATATAAAAAGCAGAATGACTGAAACGGTAAGCAATGAAGTAATTCCGGAATGGGACGATAGTGACACCATAACATCCGATGAAAAAGTACTCATTTCTCATGCAGTGAAAGAGTTAAAACTTCTTATGTGGAATTATGTTGGAATAGTAAGGTCGGATCTTCGGCTGCAGTATGCGGACAGAAGAATAATGAATCTGCTTCAGGAAGTCAGTGAGATTTACAGAAGAACAAAAGTTTTTTCCGGTCTGCTTGAGTTACGGAATCTTATTCAGACTGCATCGCTGATTGTAAAAGGAGCACAGATGCGAAAGGAGAGCAGGGGATTGCATTATAATATTAATTATCCCGGTTTGCCTAAAGAGCAGGGGGAATATACTATTCAGTCTAAGTTTGAGAATGTAACCTGATATATTCAAAGAGCATACCATAACGAAGTCCTCTGGTGCTTACCTGGATTTCCTTTATGCCCAGATAATTACCTAACATTGAGAGTATGATATTTCCGGCTGTAATGACGTCTTCTCTTCCCTTAACAATCGGATAATTGCTTAGAATTTTATCAGAACTCATATTATTTAGAACTTTTGAAAACTCCTGCAGTTCGTGATTTTTTAACACAAATCCTTCGATACTGTTTTCATCATATATAGTCAGTCCGGCTTTAATAGCAGCAAGAGTAGTCGGAGTTCCGGCGACTGCAATTACCTTCTCATCACCATTAACAGTTAATGGTATATTCTTAAAAACTTTGTACACTTCAGCTTGTAATTTATCCATGTCATTAAATACCGGCGGAACTTTTCTCCCGAAAGATTCAGTGAGCGCGACAACCCCGAGAGGGAGGCTGACAGACTGTGAAATTTTATTTTTAGTACCCTTGATTAGTTCGGTGCTGCCACCGCCAATATCTATAACGATAAAGTTCTCTCCCTCATTAAGCCATGTAGCGCCCAAATAGGATAGTCTTGCTTCTTCCTCGCCGCTTAATACCTGAATTTCCAGATTTGTCGAACTTTTAACTTTTGCGATTACTTCACTGCTATTTCGGGCAATACGGAAAGCATTCGTCCCGGAAATAAGAAAGCGTTCAACTCCTTTTTGCTCCGCGATTTTCTTAAAATTAAGCAGAACAGTTTTGAGTAATTCTGTTTTCTGGTCACTAATTACTCCGGAATTGGCAACACCCTGGCCAATCCTTGGGATTTCATAGTAGTCTTCAAAAAATGAGAACCTGCTTTCGTTATATTCCGAGATCAGCATGAGGGCGGTATTTGTACCAATATCAATTGAGGCAATCTTGGGCATTTTTCTTATTTTTGAGCCTTATTTATATGATTTTTAAATGAAACTATACCTAAAAATACTCATTTTCCTGACCTCTTTAGCAGGTGTGGCCTGGCTGGGAGCTTATGTAGCAAGACTGTTTATGTCCTACAGTTTTTTTGTTCCTCCTACTCTGAATCTCAGACCGGAATTTCAGAATACTGATCTCACGGCGGTATTTCAAGTTTTAATACCACTGGTTAACCTCACAACCGTGAGTTTCCTTTTCTTTCTGGTTTTACTGATAATTACAATTTCTGTTGCCCGGCCGTCTCTCAGGAAAAATGGCTGGTTATTCATCAGTCTTGCCTCAATACTCATTACCTCGCCTTTCGAGATTTACAGCATAGTAACCTATGACTGGGCATATTTGAATGCAGGACTATCCGGACAATTTGATTCAAATCTGCTGTTGCAGAATCTGATTACGAGGATTGATAAAATGAGCGGTTTTCCGATAATTCAGATTTGCAGCTATGCCGCCATTATATTTTTAGCCATTTATAAACCACTGGTAAAAACCCAATTCAATAATGAAGATTAAAGAAAAAGAGTTTGAACAGATTATAGAAGAGCTGAGAGCCCTGGCTTCAGAACTAGGAGCCACTGTAAGGTTCGAGAAAGGGGATTTCAAAGGCGGGTATTGTGTTTTAAAGGATAGCAGAGTCATTGTCATTAATAAAATGGCAAATACCCAGCGTAAAGCCATTATCCTATCCAAAGCGTTAAAAGAAATTGGGATTGATAATATGTTTCTTACGCCTAGACTCAGAGAGGTGATTGATGAAATGGTAGAGGTTGATGAAAAGCAATCTTAAAATCGGAGTCATTAATGGCCCAAATTTGAACCTGATTCAGGAACGGGACCCCTCTCATTATGGCAATTTTTCGCTGGAAAATATCCGCACAAGTCTTGAATCTGAATTTAACGGGGTGGAGTTTTCGTTTTTTCAGTCGAATCTTGAAGGTGAGCTGATTCAGTATTTACAGGAAAACAGGAGTGTTTTTGATGGATTTATTGTAAACTTTGGGGGTTTCAGCCATACTTCCGTGGCTATCATGGATGCACTTTCCCTCATTTCTGCACCAAAGATTGAGGTTCATCTTTCGCATTTAGCCCAAAGGGAAGATTTCAGGCAGATATTGCTTACAGCAAGGGCTTGTGACGGTTATATTTCCGGATTTAAGGCAGATGGTTACTCTGCCGCAGTGTATATTTTGCTTAAATTGATAAAAAAGGCACAATAAATGGTAAAGGCAATCGTATTTGATCTTGATAATACCCTAGTTGACTTCATGAGGATGAAAAGCCGGGCAATTGAAGCTGCCATGATAGCTATGGTAGATGCAGGGCTTAATCTTACTGTTTTTGAAGCGACTCAGCAGATTGATAAAATCTACAAAGAACAGGGGATAGAGTATCAGCAGGTGTTTGATTTATTTCTTCAGCAAACCCTCGGAAAAATAGATCATAAAATTCTGGCTGCCGGTATTGTCGCGTACAGACGTGAACGGGAAGCCGCCCTGATCCCATATCCGCATGTATACTCAACACTTAATAAATTAATAAAAAGCGGCTTGAAACTGGGTATCGTCTCAGACGCCCCCCGCAGAGAAGCCTGGCTCAGACTGGCATATTTGAATTTTCATCATTATTTTGACGAAGTTGTGACGTTTGAAGAAACCGGTCAGCGTAAACCCAATGCTGCTCCATTTCTTGAAATCCTCAGAAGACTTAAAGTAGAGCCAAAAGAGGCCTTAATGGTGGGGGACTGGGCAGAAAGAGATATTCTGGGAGCCAGCGGAGTTGGAATGAAAACCGCGTTTGCCCGTTATGGGGATACCTTTAATACCCAAACACATAATGCTGACTATGAACTGACCGACATTTCTCAGATTTTGGATATTATTAAGGAAAAGGAATAGGGTGGTTTCTTTTATTTCCGCCCCTCTTTCACTATATTTCGGCAATAAAATTGCTGAGAATTCTTTCGGATTTCTGTGGTAAAAGACTATAATATTCAAAAACTGTACTACTCAATCAGCGAGGTAAGCAAGATTACCGAAGTTGAGGATTATGTGCTTCGTTACTGGGAGACTGAGTTTGACGGTCTGAAACCTCAAAAAAACAGATCCGGAAACAGAGCGTATACCAATCAGGATATTCAGCTTATTCTTGTTATTAAAGAGCTGATCAGAGAAAAGAAATACACCATTGAGGGTGCAAAGCAGATTCTGACTGAAGTTGCTACATTAGAAGAACTCAAGAAGTATGAATCTAAAAATCCTCCGGATAAGCCTCTTGAACCGCTCAAGAATTTTCAGAAAACCAGTATTCAGTCAGATTTGCTTGAGATCAGAACCATACTGGAAGACATACTCAAAAAATTATAACGGAACGTGGCGCAGCCCGGTAGCGCACTACCTTGGGGTGGTAGGGGTCGCGGGTTCAAATCCCGCCGTTCCGACTTGAAAAGGTACTAACCATTAGTACCTTTTTTCATTTTATCCATTTATAACTTGCAGCCCATAAACATGAAAATAGACAGTTACCAGAATGATAAGCCAAAATCCTTCTGTGGCATTTTTGGAGTGTATGGAACCCCCTTTGCATCAATTGATACCTATTATGGTTTGCATGCCCTGCAGCACAGAGGACAGGAAGCTTCCGGTATAATCACCAGAAACCAGACTGACAGCGGGAAAATTGTTTTTAACATTCAAAAGGGAGACGGATTAGTTTCGGAGGTTTTTCCGGATCAGTCAACCCTCACCTCACACCTCTGCGGTAATGCTGCAATCGGGCACAACAGGTATTCTACAACAGGCTCATCGTTCCATGGTAAAAACATACAGCCGCTTTATGTGAATTACAGAAATGGCAATCTCGCCGTAGCGCACAATGGCAATCTTACAAATGAAACGCAATTACGAAATCAGCTGGTTCATGAGGGCTCGATCTTTCAGACTACTACAGATACTGAGGTTATTCTCCATTTAATAGCAAAGAGCCGGCTTGATAATCAGATTGATCAGATTCAGGAAGCTCTTGGGAAGATTGAAGGTGCATACTGCCTTTTATTGCTTACGGATGACAAACTGATTGCGGCACGTGATCCGAACGGATTCAGACCGCTAGCTCTGGGAAAGAAAGATAATTCGTTTGTGATTGCATCAGAAACCTGTGCTTTTGATATGATTTCCGCGGAATATATACGGGATATTGAACCGGGAGAAATAGTTGTAATAGATGATGAAGTCATCTCGACAGGGGAAATAAAATCTTACAGACTAAACCAGCCCGCAGCTGAAAAAAAACACTGTATATTCGAATTTGTATATTTTTCACGGCCGGACAGCCGGATCTTCGGACACAGCGTTGATAAAATCAGGAGAAGACTCGGTAAGATTCTTGCTGATTATCACCCGGTCAAAGACCCTGATGGTGAAAAAGTAATTGTTATAAGTGTGCCGGACAGCTCAAATACAGCAGCGCTCGGTTATGCTACTCGTCTTCAGGATAACGGAATAAATGCCAAACTTGAAATTGGACTAATACGCAGTCACTACATCGGAAGGACTTTTATCCAGCCTGGACAAACAAAGCGGGAAATGGATGTACGAATAAAATTTAATGTTGTTAAGGGTGTTATTGAGGGTAAAACCGTAGTTGTTATTGATGATTCAATTGTAAGAGGAACAACTTCCAAACTGTTAATAAATCTCATCCGGTCTGCTAAGCCAAAGCAGATACATATGAGAATATCTTCACCTCCGATTTCAAGCCCCTGTTATTATGGAATGGATTTTCCAAGCAAAGGTGAACTTATTGCGAATAAGATGAATGGTAGCATTGATGCAATAAGAGAATACCTTGGCGTTGAATCGTTGGAGTATCTTACCCCTGATGAACTTCTGAAATCAGTTTACGAAGAGAATCCTGATAATTTTTGTACTGCTTGTTTCACAGGGAACTATCCGCTGTCAGTTAATGCTCAATTTAACAAAGAGATGCATGAATCTTAAATCAATTTTATTTTTATTATTCATCAGCTCTCATCTGTTCGCCCAGCAGAGCTGGTTTGTCAAATTTACAGATACAACAGATAAACAATTAATTCAGACTGCTGTTGAGGAAATGAATCTTCTCAGCAGAAATAAATCTTTAAGTCCGGATTCGTATAAAGTAACATATCTTGCCAATGGAATGG
Source organism: Ignavibacteriales bacterium (assembly GCA_015709675.1). NCBI lineage: Bacteria > Pseudomonadati > Ignavibacteriota > Ignavibacteria > Ignavibacteriales > Ignavibacteriales bacterium. The sequence continues at coordinate 2,736,657 of CP054182.1, read as the reverse complement.
CAAGAGAGATACATGGCTTAGACAGAATAATTAAAATTACAAGTAATACTTCATTCGATCTGGATGAATCATGGTTTGATTCAAAACTGGCCGGCGGTATTGAATATCTGCAGCCTGCAGTAATCTACAAAGTTGATTCAAATCCAAATGACAGTTTATATGCTTCGCAATGGGCTTTAACAAAAATACAGGCACCTGCTGCCTGGCAGTTAACCGGTACCGAAGACTCAATCATAGTTGCGATTATTGATACGGGGATTGATTATCTCCATCCTGATCTGACGAACAAAATCCATTTCAATTCTGGCGAAACCGGTACTGATGCTTTTGGTAATGATAAGAGATTCAATAAAATTGATGACGACGGGAATGGATTTATTGACGATTATATGGGGTGGGATTTTACAGACCGTAATGGATTTCCATACGATTCTACCGGCGGTGATTATCTGAACTGGGATAATGATCCTCTTGATGATAATATTTTTTCACATGGTACCGCAGTTGCTGGTATTATCGGAGCTCAGACTAATAATTTAAGCGGTATAGCAGGTACTGCTCCGGGAGTCCGGTTAATGAATCTCCGTTCGTTTGATCCTGATGGCTTTGGCGAAGAAGATGATGTGGCATCGGCACTTCTCTACGCAGTTCTGAATGGTGCTAAAGTCGTAAACATGAGCTTCGGTGATAATTCATTTTCATATGTATTAAGGGATGTTATCAGATATGCTTACAGCCGCAATGTAGTCCTTGTCGCCAGTTCTGGAAATTCTAATTCCACATCACCTCATTATCCAAGCGGTTATTCGGAAGTTATCTGTGTAGGCAATTCAACAAGTGAAGATTATGTTGCATCCTCCTCGAATTACGGCTCTACCCTTGATCTTGTTGCTCCCGGAACTTCAATCCTAACCACGATAAGAAAAGGGAAGTACTCAGAATTTAATGGGACAAGTGCTGCAGCTCCTTTTGTAGCCGCCGCCGCAGCTTTAGTCCTTTCAAAGGGTAATTTTACAAATGAAGAAGTAAAGCAGATCATTAAATCATCAGCCGATGATCTTGGAGAACCAGGCTGGGACCTGAGAAGCGGTTCAGGAAGACTCAATTTGTTAAAAGCAATTGCTCAGCTTGGAGCAAGTATTGTCAAGTTTGATTTTCCGCTGCAGGATCACGCGGTAGTAAATGATACCCTTACGGTTACTGCTACAGTGCTTTCACCCAATTTCAGAAATTATACGATATCCTTTGGCACGGGTCTCAACCCTGTGGTATGGGAAGAAATTATTCCAATCTCAACGCGACAGGTTTTCCGGGAGAATGTTTACACTCTTTTTTTAACCGGTATGCCCGATACAGTATACACACTCCGGTTAAGAATGCTGCAATCAAACGGTTTTTATCTCGAAGAGCGTGTTAACTTCAGGAAAAGCAGTTCAGCACCTTCAGGAGAACTTGTATCACTTATACCTGCTTATTATGGTAATAAAGCATCCCTGGTGAGTGCCTTTTTTACCAGGGAGCCTTCAATTGTTAAGATGTATTACAGGACCGAAGGATCAGGGGTTTTCTCGTCAGTATCTCTTGACGCCTTCACTCAGAATAATTTTTTTGTAAAACGCCTGCATTATGGGTTCACTCCTCCTGGTTTTACCGAATTTAATAAAACCTATGAAGTATATTATGAAACAATTAATGTGGCAGGGTTATCTTCTATTCTGAAGGATTCAAGCGGAAATTATTTTCGAATTAAAACACTTTCGTCGTTCAACCTGAGAGAACACACGCAACTCAGTTATTCATTGCCATCAGGAGCCTTGTTTAATGAACCGGTCTCCGTTTCTTCACCTAATCAGGTATTCTACTCCGATCTGCGCAATCTTTCACGGACATACTTGTATACACTCGACGCAACAGGGTTAAGTTTAACTGACTCGATTAGTGAAAGAATTATTAAAGATTTTGGGGACTTTAATAATAACGGGAAGAAGGATATTTTGGCCAACTGGGGGCGTGATGGATTTATCCTCGAACAGGAAACAAACTCAGGTTCATCCTTCAGGGATATCATAAAAAGAGAAAATTCCAGATCATGGCCTGTAATGGCTGAAGATATTGATTTTGACGGTAAAACCGAAATACTCTTTATCGCAGATGATACTACCGGCTATATTACCAGGATAAATAGTTCAGGTACACTGGATTCTGTATCGAAATTCTATAATTTCAGTCCGTTTGGTTTTGGCGGTAATGCATTTGATTATCCCGCTGCTGTTACGGGAGATATAAGCGGAGATGGGATTGATGAACTCATAATGACCGACAGTGACGGAGATGTTCTTGTATACAGAATTATCAATAATACTGCTGTCCCGGATTCTAATTACTCATTCTCGACTGGTTTTTTATCCTCATCCGCCTATTTAGCGGCAGGGGATTACAATGGAGATGGTATTAAGGACTTTGCACTTCTGCTGCAATCAGTTCCAGAACTGGATATTGCAAGATTCCACCGACTTATTGTATTTTCTTATCTGCCGGGCAGTTTGCTCATTCATCTGGACCAGGCATTTGTTGATCCGTCAGGAGAATTTAATTTATTCTCAAGAAAAGCATATAACACAGTAAAGCTGACAGATCTTGATGCTGATGGAAAAGATGAACTTATCTTATTTGCTTTTCCATACAGCTACATCATGCAGTATCAAACAGGGGGAAGTGATGTTATTTTTTACAGGGATGGCGTAAATTCGAACTCGGTCTTTACCGGCGATCTTAATAATAATGGTTTAATAGAATTTGCTGTTTCAGAAATTGATAGTCTCCGGTTTTATGAGTTCCAGTCTTCAAATGTGATACCCTTTGCTCTGAAAGGGTACAGTACTCTGGATTCAGTTGTCTTTCTTAACTGGAAAAATACAACTGGAAATGTATATATTTTCAGAGGAGAAGAAGGTGAATCTCTCAGTATTCTTGATTCCGTTTCAGGGATGAGTTATTTTGACAGATCTGCAGTATTAGGCAAATCCTACAATTATACTGTTTCAAAAAGTAATGTGCTTCTTCCCGGCAATAGTCCGGGGAATATACTGGTTTATCATCATTTGCCAGGTCGGTTACTTTCGCATCAGGTAGTTACTCCCAAAAGCATACGTCTGAATTTTTCAGAAAGAATTAATACTACCATCCCAAATCCTGAAGTGTTTAAGCTTTTATCTTCTGGTGGCTTGAACAGGCTCTCGTCAATCACTCCCTATGATCAGTTTAGCTATCTGGTGAGTTTTTCTGAGCAGTTTGCAGATACTAACGTGTTAATCTGGGATGACTTAAGGGACTACTTTGGTGCTCCGATAGTTTCTGATTCACTACGTTTCGTTTATACACCCGTTACCCAATCCGGCGGATTGTATATTGTTTCTTCGTCTATAATTGACCAATACACTATTGAACTTGAGTTTAACTACCCGGTTGACAGTACTCAGGCATTCAAAACAGAAAATTATATTTTTTCTCCAGCTAATGCAATATCCTCAATCAGATTTGCTGATAATTCAAAAAAGAAAATCTATTTATCAACAAGAGGAAATAAGCCGGTCGGCAGTTTAGGTCTTGAATACAGACTTCAGGTAAAAAATCTGTTTTCTGACGCAGCATCCGGTAATCTTCCGGTGCTTAGTGAGTCGGGGAGTATTGTCATCCTGTCTTCATTTGAAAGTGACCTTTCGAATGTATATGTCTATCCGTCTCCGGCATCCTTGCAGCGAACAAGCGTAATTACTTTTGCCAATCTTCCTCAAAGAGCTAAAATTTATATTTATTCGCTGACAGGAAAGTCTGTTAATGAATTGACTGAAAGAGACGGTAACGGGGGATTGACATGGAACTTACGAGACCGAAACAATGAAGTAATACCAAGCGGGGTTTATTTTTATAAAATCATTCAAACCGATGCTGAGGGTAATGAATTATCCTCAAAAATTGAAAAGTTTACAGTGGTCAGGTAAAACATGATAAGAGAATTATTTCAGATATCCAATCTATTAAGTCTTCTAAGAATATTTCTGGTCATTCCATTCTGGTTGATGATGGAGGCATCTGTTTACGATCAAAACCGTATTATTCTGATAGGACTTTGTCTTTTTGCAGGCGTGACTGATATATTAGACGGATATCTTGCAAGAAAGCTGAATCAAATAACTGAATTAGGAAAAATACTTGATCCTTTAGCAGATAAAATATGTGTCGCCGCTATCTTTCTGAAACTCTATCTCCTCGGTGAGATTCCGCTGTTCCTAACTGCGGTTGTGGTAGGCAGGGATGTTCTTATTGTGATTGCTGCTTTATTGGTATCTAAAAGGATTAAAAAAGTTCTTCCGTCCAATATGCTGGGAAAAATAACTGTCTTAGTTATCTGTTTTTACATTTTAATAGTGCTTTATGGCGTACCTAAAGATCATATGCTTAATATGTCTTTCCTTTATGCCAGTGTAAGTATGATATTTATATCTCTGATTGGTTACGGTATCCGGGCTAAGGAATTTGTGGAGAAGGATTAAATGGGTTTTTTCGGAAATTTCAGTTTATCTAAACTTAAAGACGGTCTTAGTAAAACCAGAGACAAAATTGTCAATTCAATTACCGAAACAGTCACCGGTAAGGCAGTTCTTGACAATACTACTCTGGAATCACTTGAAGAAAAATTAATTCAGAGTGATTTTGGCGCTGAGACATCGGAGAGAATAATTACCTCCGTAAGAGGAAAAATAGTTCAGTCTAAGACAAGAACTTCAGAGGAGCTGATTTCTGCAATAAAAGAGGTTTGCATAGAAATTCTCAGTGAAACCGGAGCAGATACTTCTTATGATCTGCTTGATCTCAGCAGCAGGCCTAAAATCATTCTTGTAATGGGTGTGAACGGCGCCGGAAAAACAACTACCATTGGCAAACTTGCAAATAATCTTAAGAAGGAAGGGCTGAAAGTCGTGGTAGGTGCAGCTGATACATTCCGCGCTGCTGCGAATAATCAGCTTGAAGTCTGGGCTCAAAGGGCAGGAGTAAAAATTATCCAGAAAGAAAAATCTGATCCATCCTCAGTGGTCTTTGAAACCGTTGATTTTGCTCTTAAAGAAAAATATGATGTTGTTTTGCTTGATACTGCCGGAAGGCTGCATACCAAGTCTGAACTGATGGAAGAGCTGAAAAAGATTGACCGGGTTATTAAGAAGCTTGTACCTTCTGCACCGCATGAGGTATTCTTAGTTCTTGACGGAAATTCAGGACAGAATACTCTGGTACAGATGGAAGAGTTTAATAAAGCAATTAAAGTAACGGGCCTGATCATTACAAAGCTTGATGGTACAGCTAAAGGTGGAGCTTTATTACAGATTTCCTCTAAATATAAAATTCCGGTTCGATTTATCGGAGTAGGTGAGGGGATTGATGATCTCCAGAATTTTGATCCTCAGTCTTATGTAAGCGCTATTTTCGGAAACTGATCAGAAGATAATGAAAACAGTATTACTTGTTAATCCGGTTTCAGGAAAAGGGTACACAAAAAAAATCCTCCCTGAGATAGAGAATAAGTTGTCAGCACTGGGTATTAATCATTCAGTTGTTTTCTCTGAAAAACCGAAACATTTTTTTCATGAATTTCCGAAACTTGATTTAGCTGAAACAGACTTCATCACAGTAGTCGGCGGTGACGGATTTATGAATGAAATAGTTAATGGATTCTCAGAGAGAGCAAAGATTCCGTTTCTGCTAATACCAGCCGGGTCAGGCAATGATATCGGGCGATCACTTGATATCAGCGTGAGAAAATTTTTAGAAATTTCGGATTTTAAGATTTTTCGTAAACCGTTTGATATTCTTGAATTGACCTATAATTCTTTTCCGGATGGCTCATTGATTAAAAGAAAATTCTTGAGCAGCTGCGGTGCCGGATTTGATGCAGAAGTAAGCAAACTTAGTTCTGAGAACAAAGTTCTGCGGGGACTCATTTTGTATCTTTATTCAACATTAAAAGCGCTGTTAAAATTAAAACAGTACCGGGGTAAAGTATTATATGGCGAAGGTGAAATTACAGGAGATTTCACTCTAATAACAACCGGAAATACTTCCACTGCGGGCGGGGGATTTAAGCTGACTCCTCATGCTGTGATTGATGACGGACTTGCGGATGTAATGATAGCAGGGAAATGCTCCCGCGCAAAACTCCTTCAGATTTTGCCTTTGGCGATAATTGGCAAACATATTCACCGTCCGGAAGTTACTTACATCCGAACTCAATTTCTTAAACTTTCCACAGAAAATAATGTCCCGCTGCATTCGGATGGAGAATTTCTTTCACCTTCGGCCAACAATATCGAGATACATCTTTTTCCTGAAAAGATAACTTTTATCGTGTACTGATACGTATGTTAATGAAAAGACCTAAAATCCGGCAATTCAATTATTCACCCAGATATTACGATCCTGTTAAAGATCCTGATGAAAGAAAAAAAAGAAAACTAAACTTCAGCAGGGGAAGGAAATTCATTGTTAAAAAATCAAATATATTCAGGAATATCCTGATCCTGCTTGTTATAGTCCTTATTTATCTGCGTGTTATGAAGATCATTTAAGAGATCTAAATAGTTTACATAATATACATTATGCGACAGTTATTTCATATAAATAGCCGGAATTTCTTCCGGCTATTAGTCTTTTAGTACTTAAAGAAGCCTTCTCCTGTTTTTCTGCCGAGCTTTCCAGAGGCAACCATCTGCTTTAACAGCGGACAAGGTCTGTATTTTGAGTCAGAAAACCCATTATACAGCACTTCCATTATTGCAAGACAGACATCCAAGCCGATGAAATCAGCCAGTGTGAGAGGTCCCATGGGATGAGCCATACCAAGTTTCATTACGGTATCAATATCTTCCTTGTTCGCAACACCTTCCATCAGACAGTAGATGGCCTCATTGATCATTGGCATAAGTATTCTGTTCGAGATAAATCCAGGATAATCCCTTACTTCAACAGGTACTTTATCGAGTGCAATAGAAATATCCTTTATGGCCTGATAGGTTTCGTCACTGGTCGCATATCCGCGGATAATTTCAACAAGTTTCATTACAGGAACCGGATTCATAAAATGCATGCCAATAAAACGATCCTGACGGCATACAGAGCCAATTTCAGTGATTGAGATAGAACTTGTATTGGATGCGAAAATACACTCTTTTTTAACGGTCTTTTCGAGAGTTCCAAATATTTCCTGTTTAACAGCTTTATTCTCAAAAACTGCTTCAATAATAAGGTCGGAATCAGGACTTATATTATGTAAACTTGAGCCAGAGGTGATATTTCCAATTATCCGGACTTTTTGTTCCTCGGTAAGATTTCCCTTTTTAATGATTCGATCCAGACTTCCGGAAATATTCTGAAGTCCTTTTTCGAGAAGTTTTTCATTCTGATCAATTAGCTGAACAGAGAAATCTTTACTTGCAAAAACCTGGGCTATTCCATTCCCCATAGTTCCTGCACCAATTACTGCAACTTTTTTAATCACGACATCCTCCTTTTTACTGTAAATTTCTTATGATAACTGCAGATGCCTCTCCCCCTCCGATGCATAGGGAGGCGAGTCCAAATTCCGTGTTTCTTCTTTTCATCTCATAGCCAAGAGTTGCCAGTATTCTTGCTCCGCTGGCACCAATTGGATGCCCCATGGCAATAGCTCCACCATTCACATTCACTTTATCAGGATTGAGTCCTGCCAGTTTATTTACCGCAAGTGAAACTACTGCAAATGCTTCATTTATCTCATAAAGTCCGATGTCGTTTGCAGAAAGATTTGCCTTTTTAAGTACTTTCAAGATTGCATCAGCAGGAGCTGTTGTGAAATCAACAGGTGCTTTTGCAGCTGATGACTGTGCAATAATTTCAAATGCAGGCCTGAGACCTAATTCCTTTGCCTTTTCTTCAGAGGTTACGATTACAGCAGCAGCTCCGTCATTAAGATTTGAAGCATTTGCAGCTGTTACCACACCGTCTTTTTCAAATACCGGACGTAGTCCGGGCATTTTATCAAAATTTACTTTATTTACATCTTCATCAGTTTCAAAGTACGTTACACCATCCTTAGTTTTAATTTCAACCGGAGTTATTTCATCTTTGAATTTTCCATTCTTCTGAGCTTCCTGCGCATGTTTATAAGATTGTATCGCGAAATCATCAACTTCTTTTCTTGTCATATTAAAATCTTTTGCACATTTTTCAGCGCAACTGCCCATATGAATATTATTATATACATCCCATAAGCCGTCAATAATCATGGAGTCAAGAAGCTGACCATGGCCAAGTTTATACCCGCTGCGTGCTTTAGAGAGAAGGTATGGCGCATTTGACATACTCTCCATTCCTCCGGCTATAATTACATCAGCATCCCCGGTCTGAATGGCCTGTGCTGCAAGCATAACTGCTTTCAATCCGCTGCCGCACATTTTATTGATTGTCATTGTTTCCGTTTTTTCAGGTAATCCTGCAAACAGAGCTGCTTGTCTTGCAGGCGCCTGTCCGATGCCGGCACTAAGAACATTTCCCATGATAACCTCATCAACGGCATCATGTTTAAGCCCGCTGGTTTCCATAAGTTTTTTGATGACAACACTGCCCAACTGGGGTGCGGTAAATGCAGCAAGTGATCCGTTAAAGGAACCAATTGCAGTTCTTGTTAAATGAGTTATTACTACTTTTTTCATGTCAAATGGCCTTTACTTTGGTAGAATTTTTTATGTGAGGGTTAATTACTGATGCCAGTTCAAAAAACAAGCGGTATTGTATACCGTTTTTATTCATGTAACTGTCATTCATCACTCTGTAGAGTGATTCAATTTTATATATGAGATTGTTAAAATCTACATCGGGAAAACGCATAACGAATTTCTCATAGCGTTCCCTGTATTGCGGCATAACGAGCAGCGAATTCCCGTTTTTATATCTGAAAGCATCTCTGAACCAGCCAAGTATGAATCGGAAAAAAAGCGGAAGGCACTGGTCCCCTGCTTTTCGGGTAAGTTCATCCATTTTTTCGGCTGCTGTATTCATATTTCCGGCAGTGGCCTGCAGCAGTATATCCATTCCATTTTCAGTGATTAATGGTAATTCCGAATCAATGAGATGGACAGCTTCAGATATACTTCCTTCAGCGAATGGAATGACAGACTGAACCTCCTCATGACCAAATTCAAAGTTTTCAGTCAATACTGAGTACATATCAGCGTCATTTAAAAGCGGTAATGTAATTTCCCAACATCTGGATCGGATAGTGGGAAGCAGAGAATCCATGCGATTAGCGGTGAGAATAAATATAACCCTTTCAGGGGGTTCTTCCAGTGATTTAAGAAGCGCATTTTGAGCTTCATCCCCCATCTCCTCAGCTCGTGATATGAGTACTGTTCTGTAAGGCAGCTCATTATAGTTAATACTGAGATAGTTTCTTATACTTCTGATGGAGTTGATCCTGATGACATTGGCTCTTGGAATATCAAGCTGATAATAAGGATTCTTATTTTTCAGCTCAAGTTCGGATTTAATTCTCTCAATATCTTTTGAACTGAGTTTGGCGAACGGGTCATCGCTCTTATTATCCTCACCTGTGCCTGACATCAGCGGAAATATATATTTTATATACGGTTCCTCAAAACGAACCGGTATAGTATCCGTTTCGGGTATCAAGCCATTGTGTGCGAGCTGCAAAAGATGGGAGAATTTAAGAGCTAAATAATCAGAGCCATTACCATGATCCCCGGCTAATATTATTCCGGCTGGGATTTTATTATTAAGAACCAGAGTTTCGAATAACTCTTTGGCTCCCTTGTGACCCTTTAACCCATTCCAGAATAAATTACTCATAAAACGAAAAAGGCACTTAACAGTGCCTTATAATTCATCTTCGTTATAGAAGAAATCTTCATCTGTCGGATAATCCGGCCAGATATCTTCTATTGCATCATAGGGTTCATCTGAATCTTCAAGTTCTTTAAGATTTTCGATGACCTCAATAGGAGCGCCAATTCTCTCGGCATAGTCAATAAGTTCTTCCTTGGTTGCGGGCCAGGGAGCATCATCAAGATAATTCGCTAATTCAATCGTCCAAATCATTTATTATTCCTGGCAGATGAGATATCGGTGATAAATAATTCTGAACTATCAAACATAAATTCTTCCGGATTCAATTTAACCCCATTATGTATAATCTCGTAATGCAAATGAGGTCCTGTTGAAAGACCTGTGTTCCCCGTTTTTGCAATAAATGTTCCTCTTTTAATTTTTGCTCCCTCTCTGGTCTGCACACTCGAAAGGTGGGCATAAATAGTTCTGTAACCAAAACCATGATCAATTTCAACCATAAGCCCGTATCCGCTGTTGCGTCCGGCAAATACAACCTCACCATCTGCTGAAGCATAGACAGGAGTGCCGACGGGTGTTATAATATCAATACCTTCATGCATCCTTCTCACATTCAGGATAGGATGAAGCCTCATTCCAAATCCGTGTAACGCCAGCGTTCCTGCACAAGGTTTAATTGCGGGTATGGATCGGTATAATTCCTGGTTAGATTTTAGAGTGTTAGCAATCTCAATGAAGTTGTTTTTTTCGAATTCCAACTTCTTCTCAACCTCATCAATGAAGCTTAAAGAAGCCTGAATTTCCTTCTTGTTATTGCTGCTCAGGAAGTCAAACAGTCCGGAAGAAATGCTACCTCCTTTTCCTAAAGTCCTGTCTTCAGGCTCTAAGGGGGGGAGATTTGCGGCAATCCGGAGGTCATTGTTAACAGTAATTAAACTGTCCAGTTCAGCATTAAGATTTTGGTATTTGGAGGTAATTTCCTGTAATTTTGATAAGAGAAGGGCGTTCTCATTCTTTATAGAAGAGACATTACCTTCAGTGTTCAAAACACCGAAATAACTGAGTCCAAAAACCAGCAATGAACCTGTTAAAATCAGGCTAAAAACCGCAAAAACAGCACTTTTTAGCTTGGTCTTCTTAAGTTCAACGATCTTGAGCTTATTTTCAGAGAAGTAATAAATTTTTGGCATAGTCAGGTGCGAAGATAAAGAAAAGTGTGATGTGAGTCAAGTTTCCTGACAAACTAAACTACACAGAATTACTCAAAATCATGCTCGAAATAATCGACACCTCTGCCAATTTCCCCCTTTTTTTGCCGAAGCCGGTCAGTGAGCTTATGCTGGAGTACCCGGGCTGCGTCGTAACCGTAATGTTTAAGGAGATAATTGAGACTAATTACCTCCGAAATAACCGTAATATTCTTTCCCGGTATAATAGGAAGCTTAATATGAGGAATATTAACCCCCAAAATGGACATGGTGTTTTCGTCAAGACCGGTGCGGTCGTAGTCTCCGCCGGGATCCCAGTTTTCAAGTTCAACTATTACTTCCGCGCGTTTCTGATACCTAATAGCCCTTATCCCGAACATTTTTTCGATATTAATCAGTCCCAGGCCCCTTATTTCCATAAAATGCTTTACAACATCTGTTCCTGAACCCATGAGAATCCCCTCCCCTTTTTTTGTCAGGATAACCAGATCATCTGCTACCAGACGATGTCCCCTTTCAATAAGGTCAAGTGCCACCTCGCTTTTACCGATACCCGATTTTCCAATAAAAAGTACCCCCACACCATACACATCAACAAAAGATCCATGAATTGAGACTTTGGGTGCAAACTGGTCATCAAGAAAGTCACTGATGAAATAGACCAGTTTTGTCGTTGAAAAAGGAGAAACAAAAACCGGCACCTTAAATTTAGTTGCAAGTTCGGCCATTTCATCAAAAATTTTGTTCTCATTTGTAATCACGATACAAGGGATATCAAAAGAGAAGAATTTTTCAAGTGAGGCCCTTCTTACTTCCGTGGTAAGACTTTTAAGATATTTCATTTCCGTATTGCCGAAAATCTGTATCCGGTGGTAGGAAAAAATATCAAGATAACCGGCCAGGGCTAAGCCTGGCCGGTGAACATTCGGATCCTGAATTTTTCTGTCAAATCCCTCTTCAGAGGTAAGCAGATTCAGGTTAAACCGGTTTCTTACATTTTCATAGAAAAATCGTACGTCAATAAAATTCTTAACGGTTATGGATTTTTCATTAATTAAGGTCATATTAGTGGTTCTGTTTTTTCCCTTTAAGTTTAATAATCTGTCTTTCTGCTTTTTCAACAGCACCTCTGACCGCTTTTTCGAATTCGTCAGAACTGTCATTTGCGGTCACCAAGTGACCCGGAATTTTAAGTATGAGTTCAGCGGTTTTAACGCTGTTATTGTTGTTTTCGAAGCTTAGAATCATCTCAGCATCCAATATATCATCGGCAATTTTTTCCAAAGATCTGACTTCAGCGTCAATAAAATCTTTGAGTGTTTCTCTTGCCGTGAATTTTCTTGCTGTTATAAGTACTTGCATAAATCCTCCTGAGGAATTAAGATTTTGGATGTGATTGTTTGTGGACTTTTTTCAGCCGGTCTATACTCACCTGAGTATAAATTTGGGTTGTTTTAAGGTCGGAATGACCTAAAATCTCTTTAATTGCTGTTAATGCAGCCCCATTATCAAGCATATGAGTTGCCGAACTATGCCTGAGAATATGCGGACTTTTTTTGCTGATTCCGGTTACCATTCCGAGATATTTCTCCGTCCAGCGCTGCACTTTTCTCGGATAGACTGCATTTCCGTTCTCATCTGCTATCAGATAATCTGAACCAGTTGTCCTTAAACTTAAATATTTGTTAAGTATATCCCTGCTTTTTGCCCCGACAGGCACAATACGTGTTTTGCTTCCCTTTCCGGTAATTTTAAGTGTTCCTTCCCGGCTGTTATAGTCATGCAGCTTCGCGGAACAGACTTCAGATACTCGCATTGAACACCCGTATAATAATTCAAAAACAGATGCTACCATAAACTTAATATAATTTGACTGAGAGTCAAGGGCTATTTGCATCTTTTTTATAAGATTTTCATATTCGGTTTGGGAGAAGGTATCCGGAAGCAGTTTTTTCTGTTTGGGATTAGAGATACCCTTGACTGGCGAATTTGTGATTATTCCCTGTTCAAGACAATAGGCATAAAACTTCCGTATCGTTGCCAAATACCTCGATATGGAAGTTTTTGAAAGGCTATCCCTGTTCATCTCAGCCATAAAGCCCATAATTGTCCGGGCAGAATGCAGATTTATATCACTCTTTCCGGTCCTCAGACAAAAATCAGTAAACCTGGCAAGATCACTCCCATAAGCTGTAATAGTGTTCTGAGAATACCTCAGTACATTTTCAGCATAAATGAGAAAACTCTCTGTCAGAGACCTGAGATCATTCAAGATTCTTCCTCTGCAGATTCAAGAATTATCTCCTCCTTACAGGACGGGCATTGCAGATATTTCCCCTTTTTTTTCGAATATTTTTCTTCCATGTAAGCTGATCCGCATGACTGACACTGCGTGGGATTTGGTTTATTCCATGCTACAAAATCACAATCAGGATATCTTGAGCAGCCAAAGAAAATCTTACCTCGTTTGGATCTTCTTTCAAGAACCTCTCCCTCCTTGCACTTAGGACAGGATATATTAAGGGTGATATTCTTTATAAAATCACATTCAGGATATTTTTCGCATCCGATGAATTTTCCGAACCTGCCGTTTCTGTAGATTGTCCGGGCACCGCATTTTTCGCAAGTATCGCCGGTATATTCAGGTTCAGAATTGGCTGCAGCAAGTTCCTTTAACGATTTTATATTTTTGCATTCCGGATAATTATTGCATGAGAGGAACTTACCAAATCTACCATATCGGATAACCATTTCCCCGCCGCAGAGTTCACAAACTATTTTTTCAATTTTATCTTCTACCTCAGAAAGCGCTGAAGAAAAAGGATTATAAAAATCATTGAGAACACCACTATAGGTATATTCACCCTGTGCAATCTGATCGAGTTCGGATTCCATTCTCGCGGTAAAACCGGTATCAATAATACCAGGGAAGTTTTCGATCAGTATTCCATTGATCTTTTTTCCAAGATCGGTAGCGTAAATTTTGCGCTCACGGGTTTCAACATATTTGCGGTCAACAATTGTACTGACTATCATGGAGTAAGTACTTGGTCTTCCTATTCCGAGACTTTCCAGTTCTTTTATCAGTGTACTCTCAGTATATCTGCCCGGAGGTTTTGTAAAATGCTGATGCGGTGTAACTTCCTTTAAATCAAGATTATCATGTTTATTTAAGCCTGCAGGAATCTTGTCATTTTTAGCCTCTTCACGGTCTTCTTCCTTGGTTGATTCTTCCTGCTCGACATATAGTTTCATAAAACCGTCGAATAATAAAACCTGTCCGTATGCTTTAAATAAAAATTCATCACCGGTAATCTCAACAACTGTAGTCTCAAATTCAGCCGGCTTCATCTGAGAAGCTAAAAACCGCTTCCAGATAAGACTGTAGAGTTTGAATGAATGATCATCAAGATAAGGCTTTACATATTCCGGCGTATATTTCAATGAAGTCGGTCTTATTGCTTCGTGCGCATCCTGAACGTTTGAACCTTTTTTCTTTCCATAAACCGGAATGGTATCGGGAGCATACTGGTTTCCGTAAACAGATTTCAAATATTCTGAAGCTTCTTTGCAGATATCATCACTCAGTCTTGTGGAATCTGTTCTCATATACGTAATAAGACCCACCAACCCTTCATTACCAAGAGTTACTCCTTCGTATAACCGCTGAGCGTACATCATGGTCTGCTTTGCTCTCATTCGCAGCATCTTTGATGATTCTGCCTGCATGGTACTTGTAATGAACGGCGGCGGAGCATTTCTTTTAGTATGCTTTCGCGCGATATTACTAATTTCAAAGTTTTTGACTTTTTTTATACGTTCAATGATTGCATCAGCTTCACCTGAGTTCTGAATAATCATCGATTTGGAGTGCTTTACATCTGCTCCATCATTCTCACTTTTTTCGTCCCCTTTCTTATCCTTAGCAGGAGATTTGATCTGCACCCCATCAATACTATGCAGTTTTGAATGGATTTCATCTTTTTTCGCAGTAAGGAAAATTGATCCGACTGACCAATATTCCTGTTCAATAAACGCATCAATCTCAGCATCACGTTCACAAACAAGACGAAGTGCGACGGACTGAACCCTTCCGGCTGATAATGAGTTAGCAGCTTCTGAAACTACAGATCGCCATAAAAACGGACTGATCTTATATCCAATAATGCGGTCCATTACTCTTCTTGCGCGCTGTGATGCCACTAAATCGGTATTAATTGGTCTGGGTTCATCCATTCCTTTTTTAACACCGTTTTTGGTAATTTCATTGAAAAGGACACGTGATATCTTATCTGAGTTCTTTATATCCATTACATCAGCAATGTCCTGCGCTATTGCTTCGCCTTCGCGGTCAGGGTCAGTCGCGATATAAATATGAGAGCTCTTGTTAGCAAGGTCCTTTATTTTCTTAACGGTATCTCCTTTGCCCCGTATGGTAACAAACTGAGGCTGAAATCCGTTATCAACGTCAATCCCTAATTTCGATTTAGGAAGATTTTTAATATGCCCTACTGTAGCTTCAACCACATAATCTTTGCCAAGATATTTATTAATCGTTTTGGCTTTTGAGGGAGACTCAACAAGTACTAATTTTTTTGCCATCTAATAACATTAAAACTTATTAACAGAATCAAGAACCAGTTTCAGAAGTGAGTTCTCTTTGTTTTTCATAATTTTTTTCTTTGCGGCAGTTCTGTCATCATATCCCAGCAAATGAAGAATACCGTGGATAATAAGCCTTGTATACTCATTTTCCGGGGTCACTTTAAACTTTTTTGCATTCATGATCGCAGTATCAAACGATATAAGAATTTCGCCCTCAATGAATGTTTTATTCTTTTCAGAATAATCAAAAGTTATAATATCAGTCGGATAGTCGTGATTCAAATACTCCCTGTTAACTTCATGAATTGAAGCATCATCAATAAAGGAAATGGTTAATTCAGATAAATGAAAACCAACTTCCTCCTGAATTTTTCTGACAATCCGACGAACTTCTTTCGCAGAAAAACTAATTCTTTTCTGAAAAGAAACATGCACTCTCCCCTTTTTCATCAGGTCGCTTTCTTATATTCAGCAGCATACATTGCATAATTATCAGCTGATTTCTGGAAGTAATCCAATTCCTCCTGAGTCAGATCCCTGATGAATTTGGCTGGTATTCCACCGTAGAGTTTACCTGTCTCAATTTTTGAATGAGGTCTTACTAATGCACCTGCTGCTATCATAGAAAAATTCTCGACAATTGCATTATCCAGAACGATAGCCCCCATACCAATTAATACATTATTACCGACCACACAACTATGGAGAATGGCATTATGGCCAACAGTAACATTGTCACCAATGATAAGCGGGGTTGAATCGTATGAAACATGTAAGGTGGCGTTATCCTGAATATTAGTATTTGTGCCAATCCTCACATGATTTACATCTCCTCTGATAACTGTATTATACCAAATGCTGCTGTTTGGTCCAATTTCTACATCCCCTGTCATTCTAACACCATCAGCAATGAATACACTTTGGTCAAATCGGGGAGATTTACCTTTATATGGTATTATTGTTTTCATTTTAACTTTCTGCCTTTGGCGGATTCCAGCCGCTCCGGTTCCATTTTATCAATTCAACCGTTACTTTACCTATGATAACATTGAGTTTAGCAACAATTGGAATACAGGCTTCATCCTGAGAGAACCAGCCTTCAAAATGCCCCGTCAGACCGAAAACACTAACAAAGTCCGTATGCCCGTCCAGCCGCCAGACAGGAATTTTATAGTCCACTGCATCAATTTCCATGGTTTCCGGCCTGGAATAATAATTAACCAGTGTAAATACTTTCTCTTCATTCACAAAACAGGGAACTTTAACAGTTTTTTTCTGACCAAGATTCATTCTTGCCCAATAAAAAATAGAGAGCCCGTCATGAAATTCTGTTTCAGCAATTCCGGTTGAGTCTGTCCATAATTCAAAAGGAAAGACCTTCCCTTTTTTTACTCTTAATGATTTCTTAGGATAATCAAAATAGTATTCAGTGAAAGTTGTATATTCTTCCTTTTTAACAGTTCCGCGGAAAAAATTGCTAAAATAGTTTTTATTTACCTTGCTTTCATAAATCTGATGAAGGTTTACAAAAGGAAGCCCGGGATAAGAATCAATATATCCTATCGTATTATAAATGATCTCACCTTTTTCTGTTTTCCGGTTGATGACCTTTAGCCGGATTTCACCTAGTTTAACAAATCCATATCTTACCAGATAAGTTATTTCTTCACCTGGCATCAGACCTGCCTCGTTTGATCTGAATTCAGCAGCAACAGGTGCAGATGCCTGTGCCGAAGAGGAGTACTCAATAAATCCGGCGGACAGGAGCAGGACTGCAATTCCGCAAAAAAGCAGAATCTTTTTCATTAAATCAGATTCCTGCCATTTCTTTCGCGCGGTCAAACAAAGTCATGGCTTCGCTGATGTAATTGTCCTGGGTTAAGAGAACTGAATACCATCCTTCATTCTTCCAGTAACTGCGGGCAATTTGAGCTTTAAGCCTGGCTTCTATATAACTTCTGTCTGCTTTCAAATCATCATCATCAACCTTCACTTCCTTCTCCTTAGCAAAACTGAGGAACTGATTAAAAAGATCAGAAGTAATTTTAAACTCACTCTTAAATTTTGCGAGGTCTCCGTTATACGTACTCTTTATCGAATTACCGTTTTTATCAAGGTACTGTAATGAGAATAGGTAAAATACATTCTTACGGAGAAGAGATGTTGTCAGATCTGTTATTTTATCATTCTTCACCAGATAATCAGGCGTAATGCCTCCTCCGCCGTAAACAACTCTACCTTTGTTAGTTTTATATACGGGCTTTGTAGAGTCTTTTTCTGATGTATGATCAATATTTTCCCCTTCCGGCTCCTCTTCCCGTTCAGCTATTTCTTCATAATATTCTTTTTTATCTTTATACTTCCTTTGAATCAAACGGCCTGATGGTGTAAAATATTCAGAAATCGTCAGCCGGATCGCACTTCCATCGGGAAGCGGAAACTGCCTCTGCACAAGACCTTTTCCAAAGGAGGTTTCACCAACAACAAGGCCTCTGTCCCAATCCTGAACAGCACCGGAAACAATTTCACTAGCCGATGCGCTTCCGCGATTGATCAGGATGACAATTGGCAGTTTTTCATAGGGATACGTTCTGCTTGAGAAGTAATCTTCATTAAATTCAGGTCTTCTGCCGCGGGTATAAACAATCTTTTTATTCCCTTCAATAAATAAGTCTGCAATCTGGAAAGCCTGATTAAGATAACCGCCCGGATTGTTTCTTAAATCAAGTACTAACTGCTGCATACCTTTTTTATCAAGATCCACAAGTGCCTCCATCAGTTCATCTGTGGTCTTTTCAGCAAAACGGGAAATACTTACATAACCGGTCTTATCATCAAGCATAAGATGGGTATCAACGGAATAGAGGGGTATTTTATCCCTGGTAATTTCGTATTCAATAGGATCTTTTACTCCAGCCCGGACCACCAGAACCTTTACCTTTGTACCTGCCGGTCCTCTGAGCCGCTTTCTTACATCATCATTTGTAAATCCGACAGCATTAGTACTATCAATCTTTACAATACGGTCACCGGCCATAATTCCCAATGCTTCACTGGGACCTCCGGTAATCGGAGTTACAACCGTTAAAGTATCATTAACAATCTGGAATTCTATCCCGATGCCTTCGAAATCGCCGCGGAATTCCTCTTCAACAGACTGCATCTGTTTGGCCGGGATATAAACGGAGTGAGGATCGAGTTCATCGAGCATCCCTTTAATGGCTGATTCCACAAGTTTCTGGGTATCAACATCCTCAACGTAATATCTCTGGGTAAAAGTGAGAACATCGTTAAATTTCTTGATGTTCTCAAGTAGATTATCTCCTGATATCACCTTTTGAATCTGGGTACCAAGGAGGATACCGGTTGTCAGAACTACTACCAGAAGAGGTATCCGGAATTTTCGAAAATTCATGTTGCCCTTTTCAGAGTTTAATTGTTAAATAAAATGAAGCAAAATTAGTATTTCCGACTGAAGAATCAGAAAACTTATAAATCAGTTTCAGAAAATAATTATTTACCGGCTGATAAATCACTCCGGCTTCAAAAGAATGCACCTTATCCTTTATCCCTTCCAGAAATCCAATGGTTTCCGAATCGAAGGATCTGTGCCCCTCATTCACATTAGACCCGTAATTTTTAACCAGGTTTCCTGCTGAATCATATTCATTCAGCGCTCTTTGAGTAAAGGTATAACTCATTTTTGAGTAAAACTTGTCAGAAAACCACCCTCCGGCTGAAATGAGGTAATTCACCGAATTAGGAGAAAACTCCCCCCAAACCGGTACGGATAAGTTAGCAAAATTATTTCTTTTAATCCTGTGAGAGAAAACATAGGGCTGAATTTGCAGAATTTCAAGACTAATTTCCGTGGGTACGTATGATATGACCGGAAATGAGGTAATTCCGCCATGTAGCAGAGTCTGGTTCCCCCACCATCCGCTGCCAAGTTTGGCATAATCAATATCATCCATCAGAAGGGTCAGATAAAATTTCGATGAATAGGGCAATACCGACTCAAAAGCAGTGAATAGCGCTGTATTATCACGGTCAACCCTTGAATGTTCCACTGTTTTATAAAAATTAAAGGGGTTCAAGTAACCGGGATCCATTCCCCGTCCCGAATAGACCACCATCTCCCCAAAATGCATTTTTACAGCCTCACTTATACTGAATGAAGCCTTGTGGAATACGATGTATTTCTCCGGTATTTCTCTTATTCCACCGGTAATGCTATCTCCCAGATAAACGGATTCTGCCAGGAGAGAACCATGGGCAAAAGTGTAGTTTAATATCCCATAACTGAGATTGAGAGAGAAAAAGTCACTCCGGGGATAAAGGTCACGAATCATCGGGGAAAACTGACCCAGACCAGCAGATAAATCTCCTCTTGCAAGCGTAAAACTTACACCAGGATAGGTTAAGGAAATATTGCCTTCTGTTTCATCATAAAATGCAGAGTTGGGGTCATCAGTAAGTTTATAATTGGAATTATACCTTCTCTGATCTCTGATCGCCGATTTATTGCCTGAAAAAATACCGTTCAATCCTCTTAGATTAAAGGTCACATGCTTTCCAAATCTTGCAGATAAATCACCGCCAAGCAGTACAGTATTCGCCGATGAACCATCTGAAAAATTAGAATGATAACCAATTTCCGCAATGAGATTGATCCCCACCGAGAATGAATCCGATGAATTGCTGAAGTAGAAGTAACTTTCCTTTTCAGAAAGGAATTCATAATTCTCAAATGAAGTAAGCTGCTTGACATTTACATCTGTCTGAGGACCAAACTCTGATATAAACTGATTGAACAGTTCTTTATCAGTCTTGGTAAATAATGAATCATAAACTGAAAGTTCATTAAGCCGCGAAAAAATGACATCTCTATGCACCGGATACAAGAAATTTTCAATTGTTCTTCCCGTTATGGTATAGTATCTGTCTAAAAATCCGTTAACAGGATGAGATTTGTTTATCTGAAATTCCTGAGAGATGATATAACCTGGTAAAATAATCAAAAGTAGCAAGAATATACGTATCATTTATCTGACCTGCTCCCAGACTTTAGAGATTGATTTGTTTTTAAGAAGTATGGACACTGCATTTTTTGTCCATAATAATGCAACTCCTATATATCCAAGTTTCCGGTATCTTCTCGGAGATTCGAACACCGTAAAACCTGTATTGAAGAGTATCTTATTTCCGCAGTTTTTAATTCTTCTGAAGAGATCAAAATCTTCCCCGGCGGCTAAGTGAATATTATATCCTCCCACACTCTCAAAAATATCCTTTTTTACCAGCTGGCATTCACCCCTCCCCATGCCGACTCCTATTTTATTAAGAAGAATAAAATACGCATTATAAAATGTATGGAATAATTTATCGGCAATACGTGACTCTTCAGGAAATGTTGTAACGTAACAGGTCATTGCAGCGCAGCCGGTCGTTAAAAACTGATTATAGGCATAATCAAAAAACGATTCCGGAGACTTAAATCTAATATCTGCATTAATAAAAAGAAGTATATCACCGGAAGAATGAGCTGCCCCAAAATTTCTCCCTGAGGCAATATTTCCGTTAACAGAATTATCATTCACGATCTTACATTCAAACTCTTTTGCTATCTGAAGAGTATTATCCTTACTTCCGCCATCGGATACTATGATTTCAGTATTAGAATATTTCCTCCTTACATCCTGTAATTGACTCAGGAGAACCGGAAGAAGTTTTTCTTCATTCAGAGTTGGTATAACAATGCTAAGTTTCAAATCTTTCTAATAACAAAGACCAAAAAAAGCCACATTATTGGTAATCCGGATACCCGGCATCGGAAAATGTGCATAGTTTAAAGTATTCTTAATAAATCCCCATGTTTTGCCATGCAATGGGAGAGCCTCTAAATCCAGATCCATGGCTATATAAACATCCTTCTGACCTCCACCTGATCCGTCAAGATTCTTTACTCCATAACCAACTGCCAATGCCAGCCATGAAGGCCAGATTTTTGCAATCTCATAAGGAAGTAGATTCTTCATCCGGAATGACAGCCAGAATTTTTGACCGGAATAATCATCAATCATAATATGTCTCTGGCCGGATTTCGGACTGACCTTGTTAAGATCAACCGGATAATAACTGAACTTCATCTGAAAGTTCTTCAGAAAAGGATAATAATGCTGAAAGACCGGGTACGAAGCTCCAAGTAAATCAAATACGGCATCTCCGGGACTGAAACCCCATTGCGGACCAAAACCGTCTTCAATCTCGATAAACAATTGATAGCCTAATGCAGTACCGGCTCCAATCCAGGCTGAATTTTCAAGATTAAAACCTGCACCCTCCAGCGCTGCTGAAAACGCATGCTGCAATAATGAAGTTGCATAGAAATGACCAATTTTATCAATCCATAAAGCATATTCCCAGTCATTGACAATTTTGAACGGAGTTCTCTGATCCTTCCACCAGGCATTTGCCTGATATATATGAACCGCAAGACCTGAACCAAGAGTAACTGTTGATATCAATCCTAACCGCAGGTAATCAATATTCTGGGCATTTACGTCCACAGACGGGTATTTTTCAACCAGATTCATTTCATAAGAAAGAGAAGTACTGCTGCTCATTGAATTCAGAAGCTCAAGTTTGCTCATGAGAACAGTCGTATCCCGTTTTTCAGGAATAACCTGAGATACGGCTACTGAACTCAATACAATGAAAAACAGAATAATTATTTGCTTCATCTGCTAAAGCGGTTTCA
Organism: Ignavibacteriales bacterium; assembly: GCA_015709675.1. Lineage (NCBI taxonomy): Bacteria > Pseudomonadati > Ignavibacteriota > Ignavibacteria > Ignavibacteriales > Ignavibacteriales bacterium. The sequence continues at coordinate 2,714,193 of CP054182.1, read as the reverse complement.
TCGTCGGGAATAATATAACATCGCGTATGGATGGCTGATTCGTTAAAAGCATAACCAACCGGTCAATGCCAATGCCGAGTCCTGCGGTTGGCGGCATGCCATACTGCAGAGCATTTATAAAATCCTCATCCATTACCTGAGCTTCATCATCTCCGGAATCCCTGTCTGACAACTGCTGGCTGAACCGGTCAAACTGATCAAAAGGATCATTTAATTCGCTAAAAGCATTGCAGATTTCCCTTCCGCAGATATATCCTTCAAACCTCTCAACGAGGCCTGGTATTTCTCTGTGTTTTTTGGCGAGCGGAGAAATTTCAACCGGATAATCAATAACGAATGATGGCTGGATCAGTTCTGGCTGAACAGTAACACTGAAAAGTTCATCAATCAGTTTACCCCGAGTCCGAACTTCTCCAACTTCACCACCAAACTTCTTCACTGCTTCTGCAAGTTGATCAGTTGTTGCAGTTAAAATGTCCAGTCCGGTTTTATTCTTAATTTCATTTACCATGCTCACACGTTTCCATTTTCCGCCAAATGTTATGGTAACTCCATCCACATCAAACGAACTGTTTGCAAAAACATTTGCAACAATGTAATTCACCATTTCTTCAACAAAATTCATCATCCAGTTGTAGTCTTTATAGGCAACATAGCACTCCATCATGGTGAATTCAGGATTGTGTGTTTTATCCATTCCTTCATTTCTGAAGTCTTTTGAAATCTCATATACTCCTTCAAAACCGCCAACGATCAGGCGTTTAAGATAGAGCTCATCTGCTATTCTGAGATATAGAGGAATGCCAAGAGCATTATGCTTGGTAATAAAAGGTCGTGCCGAAGCTCCGCCGTATTGCGGCTGCAAAACAGGTGTTTCAACTTCAAGGAGTCCCTTCTCGTCGAGAAAGCGTCTCATTGCAGAGATTATTTTACTCCGCTTTACAAAAACATCACGGACTTCAGGATTAACTATCAGATCAACATAACGCTGACGATAACGAAGTTCTTTATCCGCAAACTGGTCAAATACCGTTTTATTTCCCTGATCGTCAATTACTTCTTTCGCGATCGGTATGGGTCTAACTGCTTTAGAGAGAAGCGTAAGTTCTTTACAATGCACTGAAATTTCCCCTGTCTTGGTTCTGAATGTAAAACCTTTAACGCCAATAATATCACCGATATCCATGAGTTTGAAATTCTCATACATATCCCCAATATCATCCTTTTTGATATAAATCTGAATTTTTCCGGTCTGATCCTGAATAGCGGCGAAACTTGCTTTCCCCATTCGGCGGATAGCCATAATTCTTCCTGCAATTGAAACGTTTGCAGAAGATTCGTCTGAAAATTCTGCTTTAATTTTTGCTGCATTTGAATCAGTTTCAAATGAGTAGGCAAATACAGTAACACCGCGTTCCTGAAGCAGTTTTATCTCTTCAAGTCTGCGTTCAACCAGACTATTGGCATCTTCAATAATATATTGTTCCAAAAATTCTCCTATTTTCTTCTAAGTGTTGATAACCGCAGGCATATCATATCCTGCAAATTCTCTGCAAGTACCAAAGGTACGGTAAAATTGTTCACAATCATGGAGAAGGCAATGGTTTCTCCATCGGCAGTTACTGCATAACCGGACAGGCTTCTCACTCCCCCAATAAATCCTGTTTTGGCTCTGATTTTCTCAAATGCAGCAGATTTTCTCATCCTGTCTGCAAGTGTTCCATCTCGGCCGGCAATTGGCAGTGAATTATAATAATCATTAAAATACTCTGACTGATACATATATCGTAAAACAGCGACCATCTGCTGGGCAGAAATTAAATTTAAGCGCGATAAGCCAGACCCGTCAACCATGGTAAAATTATCAGAATTGATTCCCATCCGGGGTGTAATCTGCTTTATCTGGCGGATACCTCTTGTTGAAGTTCCTAATCCTGTTTTATAATACGCTATCGCCTTCAGCAGCTGTTCAGCAAAAAAGTTCTGACTGTTTTTATTAATAACCTTGATTATCTCACTCAATGGGAGAGATTCATGCATAAACAGGAGGTTGAAATCGGATTCCGTTTCACTCTGCTGATCATCTATATCAATTGCAAATCCGCGAACGTTAATTCCTTTTGCTTTTAAAACCTCTTTAAGTACCACAACAAAAAACTGTGTAGGATTGTTTACTGTGGCATAGAGTTTAACAGGTTTACTGCCTTCACGAATTTTGCCTGAAACAGTGATGACATTTGTTCCTCTCTCTCTGTAAATTTCTATTCCTGCCGAAGAATCAAATGGCACTGTGATAACACGGTTAACAATTACGGTATATTTATTGTCAGGTATCAGCTTAATTTCTGCTTTATCCCCATTTTTAGCCGGAGAAGCAACTATGTCAACACAATTGTCATTTAATGATAAAGCTCCGGAAGGTGCAGAATACCAGTAGCTTTCATAATCCCAGGACCAGCCGCTTCCCAATCCAATATCATCAAAGGCATTGTCATCTCCTATTACATTTCCTGTGATCTCTTCAATTCCGGCATTTATGAGACTATCTGCCCAGTCATTAAAATATTTCAGTACGTCATCCTTGGTATATCTGCCGCTGATTGTAGGATCACCGTACCCTCTGATAATCAGATCTCCTTTAAGTGTTGTTCCTTCAATCTTACCTGAATATCCAATTTCCGTTTTGAATCTGAAATCTGAACCTAAAAACTGTAATCCCGAGGCAGTTGTGAGAAGCTTAAGATTTGAAGCAGGCATCAGAAGTTTATTTTCATTACGGCGGTAAAGAAACTCACCTGTTTCAAGAGACTGAATGCAAACTCCCCACTGGGCATTATAAAAATCAGGATCCTCAAATAACTGATCAAATTCATTACGCAATTCTTCAAGCGTTGTTGAGGCAGTATTGGTAAAGGTTTCTTTCTGAGCAAAAGCTGCTTCAGAAAGGAAAACTAATCCTATGAGGACAAGAAAATTATTCAGCCGGTTCATATTTTTTATAAAATGCCTTTATCTCACTTTTGGTGATAAATCTGTATGCTCCTATCGGTAAATCTCTGTCAGTGAAGTTTGCATATGATTTACGATGAAGCTCGTTCACAAAATAACCGAGTTTCTTAAACAGGTTTTTTACGAAGTGATTGCGGCCCTCTGTTACTGTAACCTCAGCAACCAGCCCCCTTTTATGTACACTAACCTTGTCGAATTTGGAAAACTTACCTTCATAGACAAATCCTTTTTGCAGTTTCAGCTGATCTTCTTCTGAAAGAGGTTTGTGAATTTCGGCAACATAGGTTCTTGGAATTTTATGACCGGGATGAAGCATTACATTCGTAAAGTCACCATCATTAGTCAGAAGAATTACTCCTGTAGTATTGAAGTCAAGTCTGCCGACAGGAAAAATACGCTCTTTAGTCTTAATCAGATTGATTACTGTTTTTCTTCCCTTTTCGTCTGCAGTAGTAGAAACTACACCCTTTGGTTTATTAAGCAGTATATAGATGTGTTCTTTGGGTTTTATTCTTTGACCATCAAAACGGACATCATCTTTCTCAGGTTCAATAAAGATACCAAAATCAGTAACGGTTTTACGATTTACATCTATCCTTCCCTGCCTGATGTATTCGTCTGCCTGCCTCCGGGAACAAATCCCCGATGCTGCTATAAAGTTATTGAGCCGTATCATCTGATTCCGTTTCATTTATTTCAGGAAGTATCATTTCTATTTCATTTTCTATATCATCAACTGCACTTTGTGTTGACTCCTGATTGCTGTTTGCAGATTCAGAAGCTTCCGCCGCTTCCTCCAGTGCGTTCATATAAATTTTCCTTCGCTGCTCCTGGAAGTCTTCATCCTGCATGATTTCTTCAATCTCCCTTGGTTTTGGCAGATCAGAAATCTTGTAAAGTCCGAAATACTTAAGGAATTCATCGGTAGTACCATACAGGAGAGGCCGTCCGATTCGTTCAGCTCTTCCGGTTATAGTGATAAGTGATTTCTCAAGAAGCATATTCATAATATAATCTGAATTCACCCCGCGGATCGCTTCAAGTTCAGGCTTGGTAAGCGGCTGTTTATATGCTATAATGGCAAGTGTTTCTAATGCAGCCGGGCTTAGTCTTCTCTTACTTTTTTCTGTGGAAAGAAAACCCAGATACTTTGCAAACTCTGGTTTAGTTGCAAATGTTAGCCCCCTGGCAATTCTTGTAACCCGGAAAGAAAGATTATATTCTTCATATTTTTTATTGAGCTCATCAACACAAAGTTCAATATCCTCCTCAGAGATTTCAATATCCTCACCATCAATTCCCTTTATAGCTTCAATAATTTGCTTCGGGGGTATAGGTTCATCCGAAGAAAAAATAAGAGCTTCAACGATATTATTATAAAGACTATCCATTAATTTAAACTGTAAACCACAAAATCATTAAATTCAGAGGATTCGCGAATCCCTATCTCCCCCATTTTGGTTAATTCAAGCAATGCGATAAATGTAACTACAATTCTGATTTTTTCTTTCATGCTTGTTATCAGACTCAGGAAATGGAGTTCCTTGTACTCTTGTAATTTTGATTTAACATAACCAATCTGTTCATCAATAGTTACGCTGACTTTTTTGATCTCATGAATGACTTCAGGTTTCTGCTGATCCATCACACGTTTAAATGCTTTTGCCAGGTCGAATACCGTGATATTTTTAAGGAATTTCTCCGTATCTGCAAATGTTTCTGTTACATCTTCATCATAATAGCCGCGGAAAGAAATTTTCCTGGCTGCTGATTCCATAAAACCAAGATCTTCAGACATTTCCTTATATCTTTTATATTCCAGCAGACGCGCGACCAGTTCCGCACGGGGATCTATCTCCTCCCCTTTCTCATTAACCTCTCTTGGCAGAAGCATTCTTACTTTAATATGCATCAGCATCGAAGCCATAAGGATAAAATCCCCTGCCGTTTCAAGATCCAGCATTTGAATAAGATTTACATATTCAAGAAACTCACCGGTTATCCTGGCAATGGGTATATCGTATATATCAATCTCATCACGCTTGATAAAAAACAGAAGAAGATCGAGCGGACCTTCAAACAGGTCCAACCGTACTTTATACAATCAGCCTATCCTCATTACCTGACGGACCTGCTGCATGGTATCAGAAGCCACTTTTCTTGCCTTCGTCTCTCCGTCGTGAAGGATATTGAGAACATGATCGGGTTTTGCCTCAATTTCTTTTCTTTTCGCGATAAATGGTTCCAGAAAACCATTTATTGAAGATATGCATTTCTTTTTGCAATCCACACAACCCAGCGCGCCGCTCCTGCAATTGGTGTCTATATCCGGTACTTCAGCAGGATTGAATTTCTTGTGATACGAGAATATTGTACATATCTCAGGTCTTCCCGGATCACCTTTTCTTATTTTTTGAGTATCAGTAACTGCTTTTTTTATTTTTGCTTCCACAACAGCAGGTTCATCCGAAAGTAAAATGCTGTTATTAAGCGATTTACTCATTTTTGCATTGCCATCAAGCCCCGTGAGACGTGCAAATACTGACAATTTCGGTTCAGGTTCAGGAAATACTTCCCCATATGTCCTGTTAAATGAACGGGATATTTCGCGGGTAATCTCAATATGCGGAAGCTGGTCCTCACCGACCGGTACTAAATCACCTTTATACAGCAAAATATCAGCCGCCTGCAAAACAGGATATCCAAGATGACCATATGATACATTTTCAATATGAAGATCCCTGATCTGATCTTTCAGAGAGGGATTTCTTTTTAATCTGCTTTCTGCGATGAGCATCGAAAAGATCAGGTGGAGTTCGGCGTGTTCCTTTATTTGTGACTGACGGAACATCGGGCTCTTTTCAGGATCAAGTCCTGCTGCAAGCCAGTCTATAAGCATGTCAATGGAATCCTGATAAATTCCCTCTGTTTCAAGACGGGTAGTCAGAACATGATAATCCGCAATCAAATGGAAATTATCATATTCGTTTTGGAGTGATATCCAGTTCTCAAGGGCTCCGACATAATGGCCAAGGTGAAGTTTTCCTGTCGGACGCATTCCGCTGAGGATTCTCTTTTTATTCATCGTGCTATTAATAATTCAGCTTAAATATAAGTAAGGTTTCCAGGCATCTTCTATCCTTCCCATACTGTTTTTAATGAACAATATGTGACTGGGTACAGTAGGACGAATGAGCAGCTTCATATTAGCCTCCGCCGGTGTACGGTCTCCTTTTCTATTGTTACAGGAGGTACAGGCACAGACCAGATTTTCCCATGAATCGGCACCATTTCTGGCTTTCGGAACAATGTGATCAACTGTGAGAGGAAGATCACCTCGTCCGCAGTACCCGCATCGGTAGCCATCACGGCGAAGTATGTTTTTTCTTGTAAGTACAACCTTTTTATAAGGCATATGAATATAACGCTTCAGTCTTATCACGCTCGGATATTCAAGAGCCCGGCTTACAGAATTTATCTGTTTGCGGGAGTCTTTTATAACATATTCAGCTTTACCGAGCAGAAGCAAAACAATTGCTTTTTTAACCGTACAAAGCGTAAGAGGCTCATAGCTCTGGTTAAGAACCAGAACCTTAGCATTGAGCGAACCGAATTTTTTTTCTCTTGCTTCGAAGACCACCTCACTTTTATGGTTATCGCCGGATTATTACAGTGCTCTGTTTGTACGTTTTTTAGCTATTTTTGGGATATTTTTGCCTACCCAAACTTTAAATATATTAAAATTGGAGGTGCCATTCTAAGGCAAATTTCTGCTATAAGTATTTTTGCGAGAGTTTGGCGTTCAGCCGCGGCTGATAACTGCCAATCCTGAGGCAACCGTGATCGAATGGCTTAGAGACACGTGAATAACCAGATCTGGGGGCAAAACATGGACTAATCTTCCCCTAAGGTATACTTTCGGTATTCCGTCACTTTCATTCAATATTTCAATTTCCGGAAAGGAAAAAGCCCCTTTATAAATGTGTGACAAGGCCTTTACTACTGCCTCTTTTGCCGCAAACCTTCCTGAATAGTGAAGAGGAGGGTCGGCTTTTGACTTACAATAAGCAATTTCGGCATCCGTAAAGATTTTACTGATAAAACGATCCCCGAATTTCCCGATGCTCTCCCGTATCCGGGCGATCTCAATAACGTCTGTTCCGATTCCGACGATCAACTAATAACCCTCGGCAGAACCGCTGCCTCGTGAATCGCTATAACCCCAAATAATGCCTTTTTCCTGATCAATCAGTATCCCTTCCATTAGATTCAGCTGACGCTCCGGACCAATCAAATGACCCCGTTTCTTTAAATTCTCAAGGACATCCCGGCTGAGTGCATATTTCTCATGCAAAATCTGGTCTGGCAGCCATTGATGATGAATTCTTGGCATATCGATTGCCTGACGCAGATCCATTCCAAATACAGCAGCATTCACTACTACCTGAAGTACCCCGGTAATAATTGTAGAACCTCCGGGTGTGCCTATTACCAAAAATGGTCTTTTATTCTTCAAGACAACAGTCGGAGTCATTGAACTGAGCATCCGTTTGAAGGGTTGGATAGAGTTTGCTTCATTTCCGACCAACCCAAACTGATTGGGTACACCAGGTTTTGCTGAAAAATCATCCATTTCATTATTCAGCAGAAATCCTGCACCATCAACAACCAGTTTGGACCCGTAACCAGAATTAATTGTTGTTGTCACACTTACCGCAATTCCGTTTTTATCAAGAACAGAGTAGTGAGTAGTCTGTTCACTTTCCGGTTTGCCAAAAGTAACACCTGATGATCTAACCGCATTTTCGCCAATGAGTTTAGATCTGGATTGAGCATATTCTTTGGAAATTAATCCTCCGGTCGGGACAGGAAAAAAGTCAGGATCACCAAGATGTTCTGCCCTGTCTGCGTAAGCCAGTTTCATGGTTTCGGTTAATAAATGCATGTAACGACTGCTTCCCCATTCATTTTTTTCAATCTTGAAATTCTCAAGAATATTTAGCATGTTTATCAGAGTAACACCACCGGAACTTGATGGTCCCATGGAGATTATTTCATAATCATGAAAAGTACTCCGCAGAGCTTCGCGTTCAACAGGCTTATAACGGCGCAAATCATCGTGAGTTATTATGCCGCCGTTATTCTTCATGCAGGCAACTATTAAATCGGCAGTTTCACCTTCATAAAAACCAGAAAAGCCGGCTTCTTTTATTCTTGTCAGTGTTTTTGCAAGTTCCTGTTGTCTGAAAATATCACCGCGCTTGTATAGTTCTCCTCCCCTGCTGAAAATTTTCATTGTGGAAGAAAACTCTTTGAATGAATTCTGATTATTCTGAAATGACTCAGCAGTTTCATAAGGGAGCGGAAAACCGTCTGATGCAAGATTTATGGCCGGCTGAATGACTTTTGCAAATGGAAGTTTTCCATACTTTTGATGTGCGTAAATAAGACCGGCAACTGACCCCGGAACACCAGCGGAAAGAGCACCTTTCTGGCTAAGATTCGGTAGAAATTCCCCTTTCTCATCCAGATACATATCTCTTGTCGCCAAAAACGGCGCAGTTTCTCTGTAATCTATCGTTGTGCTTTTCCCGTCAGGAAATACAATAACCATATATCCTCCGCCGCCGATATTGCCTGCGACCGGATATGTTACAGAAAGAGCAAATCCAACCGCAACGGCTGCATCTATAGCATTTCCCCCCTGCCTTAATATGGTAATCCCTACTTTGGAAGCAAGTTTCTCAGCTGAAACAACCATTCCGTTTTCAGAACGGATTAACGGGCCGTTCTGCGGAAAAGCAGTGGTTACAAGTAAAAGTAGAAGAAGAAAAAATTTAGAATAAGTCAATCTTAGCATTAACGTTCACTCCTTCACCTTTAAGCTGATCAACCAGTACTTTTGTTAACTCTTTCACAGTGGTAAGAGTTTCCTGCAAATCGCTTATGAGTTTTTCATCGTAAAGGGCTTTGCCGAGTGAATTATTCTTATTTTTAGTTTCAGTAAGCAGTCCTTCAATTTCTTTTACTACTCTGTCAGTAGTCTGCAGAAGAGTATTTACATCACGAAGTGTTGAATTAATCAGCTCTTTATTGTCACCAATCAAAACCTTTGTTTCATTAGTAAGGTCAACAGAATTTTGCACAAGAGTTTTTATGCCATTCCTGTTTTCATTAATCATGGCATTCAGCTTAACAGAAATATCTTCAAGATTGCTGACTGAGTTCTTTATACTGTTTTGCATCTGAATATCTGAAACCAGATTGTTCAGTGCGGTCAATGATGAATCAACTTTATTCATTATGGAAGGAATGGAACCGCTGAAATTCCCAACCAATTCCATAACCTTTGGGATATCTGCAACAAACTGCCCCTGATGAGTTTTAGTATAATCAAGTTCACTGGAAGCCAGACCAGGATAAACTTCAACCCGCTTTCCTCCCATCAGATCAAGCATCGTTACTGAGAATGAAGCATCTGATTGCAGTTTTGTATCTGAATCAAAAGAAAGAATGACATGCACGCCGTCATTATGAATCGTTACCGATTCAACAAAGCCCTTTCTGACTCCATTAACCGTTGCCTGATCACCTATCTCAAGACCGGCAACATTATCAAATAGAACCGAGACTTCTTTTCTTGAATCAGCTAATGAATAATTTTTAGCCCATCCAAAAACCCACAAAAAGAACAATATCGCAACTGTAACAGTAATCCCAACCTTTAATTCTGTCTTTCTGTCATTTTTCATTGGTTTTCATCTCTTTTAGTAAATATTGTAAACTGTTAAACTCTTTTTGTGAAATTACCTTGTCGGTAAAAAACCTGCTTAATGAATCTGCAAAAACTGTAATCTTTTCATTCCCAAAGCCGGGCAAGGCAATAATTGTCTCACCTGCAGTATTAAGCAGTGCAGCTAATGAATCCTTAGGTACCTCGATGGTAATGCTGTCAAGCTGCTCCAGAAACTCAGTCTTAGCCGCGGATACAAGATATTCCTTTGCCGGTTTTGCAATATAATCATCAAATTTATTCATCAGGATATAAAGTGCAGCCGCAAGCAGAATAGTTGCGAAGATAAATCCTTTAAGAAAACAGCCTGTTTTCATTTGGTTTTATAAAATTGAATTTTTGTAAGACGATTTTGAGACCTCTCAAGAACAGTCAGACGGAAATTACTGCACTCGATTGAAAACCCTTTTTGAGGAATTCTCCCTGCCCTTTCAAGTATAAGTCCTCCGACGGTATCGGCCTCGTATTCTGATTCAACAAAAGGAATTTTTAAATACTCAAAAATTACTGAAAGTCTTGCCCTTGCATCAACCTCGTAGACGCCTTCACGCAGTTTGAGAATGAGCGTATCACCTCTTTCTACTTCTGCATCATCCTCTCCGATAAGTACCTGAATTACATCCTCAAGTGTAATTACCCCAAGAGTGCCGCCGAATTCATCTACTACTACAGCAAAATGAATTTTCTTTTCCTGAAAATCTCTGAACATCTCACGTATTTTTTTCTGTGCAGGAACAAAGATCGCGGGTCTTATAAAACGTGAGATTGAATATTGTTCAAAACTTTTAATATCCCCCATCAAAGGTATGATGTCTTTTCCATAAACAAGACCAATGATTGTATCAATGCTGTTCCGGTATACCGGAATCCTGCTATGCGATGAAGAAAGGGAGAGTGATACAAATTCCAGAAGATTCGTGTTTTCCTGAACTGCAATAACATCCACTCTGGGTGTCATTATTTCTTCGACTGTAAGTTCTCTGGACTCCAAAACACTCTGAATCAGGTCATGTTCATCATCAACCAGGCCGCCTTTTGTTTTTCCAAGTTCTGTAATGTTTTTGATATCCTTTTGTGACAAAACACCTACAGTATCAGAAATCCGCAATTTTGAAAAGACGGCTGATAACAACTGTGTCAGAAACTCAGCCAGCGGAAAAAGAAGTGCATTTATCCAGTAGAGAGGATATGAAAAAATCCTTGCAATCTTTTCAGGATTTTTTCTTGCAGCAACCTTCGGAAGAATTTCACCAAAGATTAATATCAGAAATGTTAGGACAACTATTTCAAAAGTAAGAGCAATATGAGGTGCTATGCTGAACTGCTCAGCAAGTTCCAGAATGATGGAAACCGAGAGAATTGATGCCGCAACATTTACGGCAGTGTTACCTACAAGAATAGTTACAAGCAGGTTTTTCTGATACTGAAGAAGAAATTCAATATATCTGAGTGCCATCGGATGCCTGGAATACACTGTTGACAGCTTATTCTTTTTTAATGAAAAGAGAGCAACCTCAGATGATGAAAAAAAAGCAGAGCACCCAAACAAAAGTATGAGTGCTCCGGTCTGTAAAAGTAATTCAGTGTCCAATGTTTTTATTAAAACGGGAGGTCTGCATCAGCAGGAGGTGCGTCCGCAGCAGGAGGTGCAGAAGAAACGCCACCTGCATTATATTCGGCAGAAGGTTCTTCCGGACGATTTCCTCTGGCTGATAAAGGAATTATCTGCTCGGCGATTACTTCCCATGCAGTCTTCTTTATGTTATCTTTATCAGTATACTCTCTTGAACGGTAACGGCCTTCGACATATACCTTAGAACCTTTTCGAAGATTCTCTCTGAGAAAATCTGATGCATTAAAATAGGTCACCCGATGCCATGTGGTTTCACGAACCCATTCGCCATCCTTGTTTTTATAACTATTTTCAGTAGCTACACTGAAATTAGTCACTGCAACCTGTGTTGTAGTAGTTCTTGTTTCAGCATCCTGTCCAAGATTACCAATAAGCTGAATTTTATTTAAACTGAAGGCCATGTATTCCTCCCGGAAAAGTTGATAGATTGTGTTTTTTAACTATCAATTTTATTGAAATTCTATCTTATATGCAAGTAAAGAAGCAGCGGTTATAACAGCAGTTTCAGCTCTGAGCCTTCCATCGGACGTCCTGAAACATTCCCAATTCCTGAGCTGGTCAAGTTCCTGTGCAGAAAATCCTCCCTCCGGACCTACAACCAGCGAATAATTGCCTCCGGTGTCTAAAAAATCCTTTATCAGCCCTTTTTCTGCATTTTGGTCAAACCAAAGCGGAACCATGCCCCTCTGCAGACCTGATTCAAGAGAATCAACATACCCTACGGAGGGTAAAAAAGTTCTGAGAGATTGCTTCATAGCCGAAACTGCTTTGAGCTGAAGTCTCTCCAGATTAACTTTTGGTTTAATGGAATGGTGGTATCTGACTGCCAGGAAGTCTGTAAACCCTAATTCGACTGATTTTTCGAGTGCAAATTCAAACCTGTCCGGATTTTTAAGGATCGGAAGAAAAACCGTGAACCGTCCATAAGGGTTCATTTTCTGAGATTTTTGGATAATCTTTAATGTCAGTATTTTTTTTGCTATGCTGACGATTTCCCCAAAGATTAATTGTCCTTTTCCATCGGTCACAAATATCTGATCCCCTGCCTGTTTTCTCATCACCCGGAGCAGATGATTAAGTTCTTCCTCCCCTTCAGTAATCAGGCACTCTTCTTCAAATCTACAATCGGGGAAATAGAATAATCCTGTATCAGAAGGAGATGCCGAGATCAAGTATCAGTTCTCCTTTTCCAAATTTATTGATTGCATATTCGATCCTGCCCAAATTAAATGGGAGCGCGGGAATGGCAATTCCTACCCCATAACCTGAATAAACACTGGCCCAGTTTACAGAAATACCATCATTCTGGACAAATCCGGCATCAGCAAAAAGCGTAAGATAGAGTGCAGTTTTTGCCTGCTGAAGCTGTCTGGGAATCAGCGGAAGATCCAGGAACAAATCAAACATCGGAATGATCGGGTATTTTATTTCAAATGACCCTACATAGCTTTTTTTCCCTTCAGCTCTGTCAGTGATATGTCCCCTGACCTCATCATCCAGTCCGATAAAAGCGTAGTTATAATAAGGAATATTTTTACCATATCTCTGACGGGTAGCTAATCTTATTTTTCCAGTAAAAGAGGAGATCAGCGGAAAGTAGTATCTGAAATCGCTGTTAAAGGCAGTATAACTAACATCATCAATGTTGAAACCATAGTAGAAAGAAGAAACGGAATAAAACAATCCCCTGTCAGGGAATTGCTTCAGATCGCGGGAATCGTGTGAATACTGGAACGCCAAGGCTGGCACGATATCTGTCTCTTTCCCCGATGCCGTAATTCCTTTTATGGCAAATGGTGATTTTATCATCCGGTAACTGGTAAAAACTTCAAGTTTATTATAAATATCGAACCTTTTACCTAAACCAATATCAAATGTAAAAACAGTATTATCGAATTTAGTACCTGCAATAGCTTCAGCCTGCAGACTTTTATTTGATACGGTTGCATACTGCGAATAAAAATAAAGACTGATATTCTGGCTGCGTACCAGATAGGGTTTTATATAAGTAGCGGAATAAAACGGATCATACCCAAGTCCGAATGAAAATGATAAATCCTCGTTTCTTCCCCGGAAGTTTTTGATGAGAATATTCATTCCGTAAGAAATCTTGCTCCAGTCATTTTCCTTGAAATCAACAAAAGGGAGAGGATAGATATACCAGCTTTCATCAACATGAATATGCAGAATGGTCTTTGTCTCTGATTTCTTGAGACGCATTTTTACGTCATTGAATATACCAAGACTGAAAACTCTTTCTTCAAAAAAGAAGAGCCGGTTTACCTGAATTGTATCCCCTGTAGTAAACGGAAGTTCCTTAAGAATGATTTCTTCAATGGTTATATCATTCCCGCTTATGAATATTGAATCAATAACCGTATAACCGGAATTGAGAGAGTCTGCCGGGGGAGTTTTATTCTCAACTACAGTGTCTGCATTGCTCCGGGAAAAGCTGCAACATAATAAGAAAAGTAAGAGTACAAAGGTTCTTATCAGAGAAGTCCTTTGAGTGCATTACAGTTTCTGTATTCAACCGCTATGCAACGGTTCTGTACGAAACCTATTTTTTCAGAAGAACAAAACTGTTCAGCTTCGTTACTTGATACTCCCAGCTGGAGCCAGAGATACCTAGCTCCTGATTTTTGAACTCCTTTAAGAATGGCAGGTACTTTATCAGATGAAAGAAATACATCAACCAGGTCAACTTTTTCTGGTAATTCCGCAAGTGATGGATATACAGGAATGCCAAACACTTCCTTAAGTACCGGATGAACACCGTAGATCGTAAATCCTTTTTCCTTAAGCATTTTTGCAATTGCACCGCTGTCTCTTTCAGGCTTGTCAGAAATGCCAACAACGGCTATTGATTTAACATCAGACAAAATTTTGCAGTAATCAGCTAACATGGTATTTGTGTGCTTCTCTAAAAATTGGTTAATGCGTATATTCGCTGACAGGCAGACAGGTACATACCAGATTTCTGTCGCCGTAAGCATTATTGATTCTGGCTGAAGACGGCCAGAATTTTTTATCTTTTACATACGGCAGAGGGAAAGCAGCTTTTTCACGGGAATAGGGCCGCTGCCAATCACTGCTCATAACAGCACTCATTGTATGGGGTGAGTTTTTAAGAACATTATCTGCCTGGTTGAACTGTCCGGTTTCAATTTCTGCAATTTCCTGCCGTATACTTATCATTGCGTCACAGAAACGGTCGAGTTCAGCTTTTGATTCACTTTCAGTTGGTTCAACCATAAGTGTTCCCGCCACCGGGAAAGAAACCGTCGGAGCATGGAAACCATAATCCATCAGTCTCTTTGCAATATCTTCAACTTCTATGCCGGCGGTTTTCTTAAAGTCTCTCATGTCGAAAATCAGTTCATGCGCTGCACGGCCTTTTGTACCCGTATACAGAACTTTATAATAGTTTTCGAGTCTTGCCTTGATATAATTTGCGTTCAGAATTGCATACTTCGTGGCTTCAGTAACACCCCTTGCACCAAGCATTTTAATATATCCCAAGGAGATTACCAGAATGCTTGCACTGCCGTACGGTGCTGATGAGACTGCTGAAATACCTTCTTTGCCTCCGGTTTCAACTACGGTATGCCCGGGCAAATAATCAACAAGATGTGCCGCAACACAAATTGGTCCCATGCCAGGCCCGCCGCCGCCGTGCGGTATTGCAAAGGTCTTATGCAGATTCAGATGACATACGTCAGCGCCGATAGCCGCAGGACTGGTCAGACCAACCTGAGCATTCATATTTGCGCCATCCATATAAACGAGTCCGCCGTTCTTATGAATAATATCACAAATCTCCGTAATGGATTCCTCAAATACACCGTGAGTAGATGGATACGTTACCATCAATCCGGCTAATTCATTGTTATGTTTCTTTGCTTTTGAGGCAAGGTCTTCCACATTAATATTGCCGCGATCATCGCACTCAACTACCACAACCTGCAATCCAGCCATGACCGCGCTTGCAGGATTGGTTCCGTGTGCTGAAGAAGGTATTAGGATCACTTTCCTCTGAAAGTCTTTGCGTGCATGATGATATTTGCGGATTACCATCAATCCTGCATATTCACCCTGGGCACCGGAATTTGGCTGAAGCGAAACTCCGGCAAAACCAGTAATTTCTTTAAGCGCAGATTCAAGTTCGGAAATAAGGTCAATATATCCGGGTACCTGATCCTTAGGAACAAAAGGATGAATGGATGAAAATCCCGGGTAACTTACACCCAACATCTCTGCGGCAGCATTCAGTTTCATGGTGCATGAACCAAGCGGTATCATTGAAGAAGTAAGCGATAAATCTTTACTCTCAAGCTTTTTGACATACCTTAAAAATTCATGCTCTGAGTAGTAGCTGTTAAATACCGGATGAGTGAGATACTCAGATGTTCTTATGAAAGCAGAATCAAAGGAAGGTGAATAACTAAAATCCTTTTCGCTAAACAGAGTAAATTGTTTATTCGCCGCATCAGTAAAGATCTTTGCCAGTTCATTAAAATCCGTGACGGAGACAGCTTCATGCATCGAGATGCCAATTTCACTATCTGAAATTAATCTGAGATTAAATCCTTTATCAATTGCTTTGTTATAAATCATCTTGGTTGAGGCACCAGTCTGAATTCTCAGTGTATCAAAGAAATCAGTGTTTACCTGCTTATAACCGGCATGTGCAAGTATTTCATTAAACTTTGAAGCAAGAGAATGCACTTTAACGGAAATCCGCCGTATACCCTGCGAACCATGATATACTGCATACATTCCCGCCATAACGGAAAGGAGAACCTGTGCCGTACAGATATTGCTTGTCGCCTTCTCTCTGCGGATATGCTGCTCTCTGGTTTGCAGAGCCATGCGGTAAGCATTATTGCCTTCCGCGTCTATGGATGCCCCGATAATTCTTCCTGGGATCAGTCTTTTATATTCGTCTTTTGTTGCAAAGAAAGCTGCATGAGGACCTCCAAATCCCATCGGGACCCCGAAACGCTGACTGGTACCAATAACGATATCAGCACCAAACTCACCGGGAGGTCTGAGCAATGCCAAAGCAAGAAGATCGGATGCAATAACACTGTATATCTTAGCGGATGCTAACTGCTGAATAAGAGGTTCAAGATTGCGTACTTTTCCATAACCGTCAGGATAACCGAACAAAACTCCGAATAATCCCTCATGTTTAAGAGCGTCTTCCGGTTCTCCCTCAATTATTTCAATATCCAGTGGCTCAGCACGGGTGATTATTACATCTTTAGTCTGCGGGAATATATCACTCGCAACAAAGAACTTGTGGCAGTCCTTTTTGGCTGCACGTGTATATGCGTGAAGAAGCTGCATTGCCTCCGCAGCTGCAGTTCCCTCATCAAGCAATGAGGCATTGGCAATGGGCAATCCGGTCAGATCACTCACCATTGTCTGATAATTCACAAGAGCTTCAAGCCGCCCCTGGGCAATCTCTGCCTGATAGGGTGTATACTGTGTGTACCAGCCCGGATTTTCAAATATGTTACGCTGAATGACCGGTGGAGTGATTGTAGGATAATAACCCATTCCAATAAATGAGTTACTCACCTTATTTCTGGCAGAAAGCTCTCTGAGATGATTAAGGTACTCAAACTCAGAAACTCCCCTGCCTAACTTAAGCTCATGTTTCAGTCTTATTTTTTCAGGTACGGTTTCATTTATCAGAGTATCAAGTGAATCCACACCAATCGTTTTGAGCATGGCTGTGGTTTCATCTGCTGAGGGTCCGTTATGGCGGTTCTTAAATATATCTGTATCAAAAATGGAATTATTCATCGTGAGTGCATAGAATGAAAAAAATAATAAACAAATATAAAGATGATTTAATCGTATAAACAGTAAAGCATGAAAATCAGTTCTCTGTCAGATTACTCGCGGTCGTCAGATTCAGGTAAGCTACTTTTGCGGCTTCCTGCTCAGCTGCCTTTTTATTCTTCCCGGCTCCAAGACCGAGTACTCTTTCTCCTACCAGAGCCTGAACGGTGAAAACCCTGTCATGTTCGGGGCCTTCCTCTTTAACTACTCTGTACTTGGGAATTTCCAGTTTTAGAGACTGAATAAGCTCTAAAAGCCGGCTTTTGTAATTATTATCTACCAAATGCAGACCGGAATCAAGATTGGGGCGGATAAGTTTCTGAGTAATAAACTCTTTTGCTGTGGGAAGACCGTGATTTATATAAATTGCCCCGATAAATGCCTCAAATGCATCCGCAAGAATGGTTTGAAAACCAGGACTCCCCTCTGAAAGTTTGATTTCATCACTCATAAAAAGCAGGTCATGAATACCGATCTTATAAGCCACGGAAAAAAGAGTCTGCTTATTTACAAAGTTTGCTCTTACACGCGTTAAGAAACCTTCGTCCTTATCATTAAAATGTGATGATAACACCTCAGCTACCACAAATCCAAGAAGCGCATCTCCCAAAAACTCAAGCCGTTCGTTGGAAACGATAAATTTTTTATTATCAAGATGGGAGCGGTGTGTCAGTGCTTCCATAAAGATTTCAGGCTGAGTTATTTCCTCTCCTGTCAATGCTTCAATTTTTTTTATTCTGTCTCTGGACAGGATCTTTTTATTACGGGATCTTCGTAAAAAATTTCTTAAAAGCCCTATCATACTCAGTTGATAAATTTACTGAACAAAAGTGAAGCATTGTGACCACCAAAACCGAAGGTGTTGCTTATCGCATTTCTGACCTTCTTTTGAACTGCTTTATTCGGTGTGTAATTGAGATCACAATCAGGATCGGGAGTTTTATAATTTATTGTTGGCGGGATGGTATCATGGTGTACTGCCAAAACAGTGGCAATCGCTTCTATCGCTCCGGCTGCGCCAAGGAGATGTCCGGTCATGGATTTAATGGAAGAGATATGGAGATTGTAAGCATGCTGACCAAAGACGGTTTTTATTGCTTTGGTTTCAGTGACATCATTGAACGGAGTTGACGTACCGTGTGCGTTTATATAGTCAATTTCCTCTTCAGATATCCCGGCATCTTTTATTGAAAGTTTCATTGAACGAACCGCACCATCACCGTCAGGATGAGGCTGAGTCATATGGTAGGCATCAGCGGTCAGGCCGATTCCTTTAAGTTCCGCGTATATTCTTGCCCCTCTTTTACGTGCATGTTCCAGTTCTTCAAGGACAAGTGTTCCTGCTCCTTCTCCCATAACAAAACCACTGCGGTTAAGATCAAATGGTTTTGAGGCAGTCTGATAATTTTCATTATCAACCGAAAGTGCCCGCATTGCGTTAAAACCGCCGATTGCAATTTCAGTAATTGATGCTTCGCTCCCGCCGCAAAGCATAATATCAGCACTGCCGCGCTGAATTATCATGAAAGCATCGGCAATGGAATGAGATGATGTTGCGCAGGCAGACGTGGTTGAATAGTTAGGTCCCTTAAAGCCATGACGGATTGATATATGTCCGGCGGCTATATCAGCTATCATCATGGTTATAAAAAAAGGAGATATCTTTGAGGGGTCAAGGCCATCGAAATATACCCGGTGCTGCTCCTGCATGGTCTGAACACCACCGATACCGCTGCCAAAAACTATTCCGATACGATCGGGGTCAAAGCCGTTCTTGGTAATGGCTGCATCTTTAAGTGCCTGATCAGAAGAGGCAATGGCAAATTGCGAAAAAAGATCGAGACGTCTTACTGCCTTTTTATCAAGGTAAAGGGAAGGGTCGAAATTCTTAACTTCAGCGGCAAACTTTGTATCGAATTTCGAAGTATCAAAACGGGAGATTAGACCGATTCCGTTTCTGGCGGATACAAGAGATTCCCAGAAAGCGTTAGTATCTAATCCAACCGGATTGACCGTACCAAGACCTGTAACGACTACTCTTTTACGCACAGAAACCTCCTGCAGTTTTCAGCAAGGGATGAAGTATTTTTTCACCCCCTGCTGATTTCCACTTTAAAACGTAATCGTTAGTTGGCTGCTTTTGATTTCAGATAAGTAACTGCATCACCGACTGTGGTGATTTTTTCAGCTTCATCATCCGGAATCTGAATGTTGAAAGCGGTTTCAAAACCCATAATCAGTTCTACGGTATCAAGGGAATCTGCACCGAGATCATGCTGGAAAGATGCTGTCGGGGTAATTGCTGACTCCTCAACTCCTAACTTATCCATGATGATTTCTTTTACTCTTGCTTCGACATCCATTGTTGTACTCCTATAGTTGTTTTTGTTGTTAGTGAAAAATTACATTGTCATTCCGCCGTCAACGGCAATGGTCTGGCCGGTTATATATCCGGCTGCATCAGAACACAGAAACGCTGTGACTTTTGCGATATCATCTGCCTGGCCAAATTTCCTGAGAGGGATAAGATTCAGCAGAGCATCTTTCTGCTCGTCTTTCAGTTTTGCTGTCATATCTGTCTCAATAAATCCGGGGGCTATGCAGTTTGCTGTTATATTACGGGAAGCAAGTTCTTTGGCGATTGACTTTGTAAACCCGATCACACCGGCTTTTGAAGCAGCATAGTTGCTTTGGCCGGCATTCCCCATTAATCCCACAACTGAAGTAATATTGATGATTCTCCCCCACCGCTTCTGCATCATTATTTTAGTAGCAGCTTTAGTATAATAAAACACACTGTTAAGATTTGCAGAAAGAACTGCTTCAAAATCCTGAGCTGTCATACGCATCAGCAGAGTATCTTTTGTAATTCCTGCGTTATTAATAAGTATATCAACAGACCCGGTTTTTTCAACAGCGAACCTGACAGATGCTTCAACTTCTTCGGCTTTTGAACCGTCAGCTTTAACCCCGTAGACTTTCATTCCCTGCGAGGTATATTCTTCTTCTATCTTTTGGGCGGTTTCCTGTGAACTGAGGTAGGTAAATACAACCTGACAGCCATTTCTTGCCAGGCTGTCGAGAATAGCTCTTCCAATCCCTCTGCTGCCTCCGGTAACGAGTGCGGTTTTTCCATTCATCATTAAATCACTCATGCAGTTTTATTTGCTGACTCAAATTCTTTTTTATACGTCTTCAATTCTTCAAATCCATCAGAACCAAACAAATGCAAAATCTCCTCCGAGCATGCATCATATATACTCATCGAAGCACCATCCTTATTGCAGGTTTTAAGACGGTCAATATGATCGGTATCAATCGTCAGAGTGTTCTCATAGATTGTGAGAGGAAAGAGAACACAATAGAGCGGCTTGTTCTTCCATTTGGGTTCACCCTTCATCATCGAAAGCTTTTGTATTGAACAAAGTCCTTCTTTATCCAGGAAAACACATTTGCCGTTATGTAATTCAGTTCCTACTGCAATTCCGGAAGGAAAATCTTTATCTTCCTCCTCGGGCTCAAACCATTTGGAAATATCCTTGGTCTGGGATTCGTCAAAAATTTCCAGCAGCTCATCTTTAAGGGTAAGGGTATTCAGATACTCGGCCTTATCCATATAAACTCCGTAATGGCAGCATTCGCCTGAACACCGGCATCCGAAGGGGAAACTGAAAATCAAAGGATCAATATACAAACCTTTGATCATTTTTTTTGGAGTTTCAGGGGTACTCAAAGAAACGGCTCCAAATCCTTAAAGGTATCAATTCCGGAGCATTTTGATTCCGGACTTATCCTCTTGACCAGTCCCTGAAGCACTTTTCCCGGCCCGATTTCATAAAACTCATCAAACCCATCACGGACCATACTTCTGATAGTCTGTTCCCAGAGAACAGGTTCGGTCACCTGACGGTGCAGCATTACTTTAAATTCTTCTTTTCTGACAACTGGTTCACCGGTAACATTCACATAAACAGGTACCCGTGAATCATAAAAATTGTATTTATCAAGCTCCCCTTGCAGTTTGTCTTTAGCGCTCTGCATTAGCGGCGAGTGGAAAGCTCCGCTTACAACCAGTTCCTTAACCAGTTTAGCTTTATGGGCCTTTGCCAGTTCCATGGCTTTTTTAACTCCTGAAACGCTTCCGGAGATCACAATCTGGCCCGGAGAGTTGAAATTTGCACACTGTACAATTCCTTCGGCTGATGACTCTTCACAAACTTTTGTAAGCGTTTCACCGTCAAGACCAACGACTGCTGCCATGGTTCCGGGATTTTCCACACCAGAAACCTGCATTCCCTGCCCACGGAAACGGACAAGCTGTATGGCTTCATAGAACTGCAGAGCGCCGGCACTTACCAATGCTGAATATTCACCGAGAGAGTGTCCGGCAGTGGCGTCTTTATCCAGTGTTCTGATCAGTGATGCGACAATAACACTGTGCAGAAAAATGGCCGGCTGCGTAATTTCAGTCTGTTTGAGCTCTTCTTCAGGCCCGTTAAACATGATATAGGAAAGAGGAATACCTAAAACACCATCGGCTGTTTTAACCATTTCCCTAGCTTCAACAGAATTCTCATACAGATCCTTGGCCATTCCTACATACTGAGAACCCTGACCGGGAAATAAAAATGCTCTTTTACCCATCAGTCAAGACTCCACACCAGATATGATGCTCCCCAGGTAAAACCTGCACCAAAAGCAGCCAGAATCAGTTTATCCCCTTTTTTAATCTTACCCTCGCGGTAGTATTCTGTCAGACAGAGCGGAATAGTCGCAGCGGTTGTATTTCCATATTTATTGATGTTTATCATCACCTTATCACGGGTTACACCCATACGGTCTGCGGTGGCATCAATTATTCTTAAATTTGCCTGATGAGGCACCAGATACGCTATATCCTCAGATTTGAGGTTATTTTTCTGCATAAGTTCATAAGAAACGTCTGCCATGCCTTTTACAGCAACCTTAAATACTGCCTTGCCGTCCTGATACAGTACATGCATTTTATCGTCAATAGTCTGATGTGTCGGGGGGTTAAGACTTCCTCCCCCTTTCATGTATAAAAATTCTTTTCCGCTTCCGTCTGTACGGAGGATAGAATCCTGCATACCCAGCGATTCATCTTCGGTGGGTTCGAGCAGGACCGCTGATGCACCATCTCCAAAAAGAATAGCTGTATTGCGGTCAGAATAATCAACGATGGCGCTCATTTTATCAGCGCCGATTACCAGCACTTTTTTATAGTTTCCGCTTTCAATGAGTGAGGCGCCGGACTGCAGTGCAAAGAGAAATCCTGAACAGGCAGCCGAAAGATCATATCCCCATGCGTTTTTGGCGCCGATTTTTTCCTGAACAAGGCAGGCGGTAGCCGGGAAAAACATATCCGGTGTTACCGTCGCAACAATAATAGCATCAATTTCTTCAGGGTTTAACTTGTGCTTTTCCATGAGATCCTTTGCTGCTTCTGCGGCCAAATCACTGGTTGCACCTTTCTGTAATCTTCTTCTCTCCTGAATTCCGGTACGCGTCCGGATCCATTCGTCATTAGTTTCTAAAATATTCTCAAAAAATTTATTGTCCAGCACTTCATCAGGAACGTACATTCCAACACCGGTAATCTGGGCATTCAATCTTTTTCTCATTCAGTTTCCTTCATAGGTGATTCAGCTATAGCAGCTTCTATTTTTTTCACAACCTCTTTTTCAATACAATCCTTAGCGCGGAGCACCATATTGGTAATAGCGAGCGGAGTGCTTGAACCATGTCCGATGATGCTTACACTTTTTACACCCAGTAATAAAACTCCTCCGTAATACTGATAATCCAACGGCTTAAGTGCCTCGCGGAGTACATTTCTAACGATCAGTACTTTCAGTTTATTCCAGATACTTTTTGAAGCGTAATCCTTCAGGAGAGTTTTGAGGAACTTGGGCACACTTTCGCCAAATTTAAGGACGATATTTCCGACAAATCCGTCACAAAGGACGATATTCACTGTTCCTTTAAGGATATCTCTTCCTTCGATGTTTCCAAAAAAGTTAAGTCCTGAGTCTTTAAGCAGTCCGTGTGTTTCTTTAATGGTTTTTCCCCCTTTTTCGGATTCCTCACCTACGGTGAGCAGCCCGATTTTGGGAGCAGGCATGTTATAGATTTCCCTGACATAAATAGTGCTCATTCTGGCATAACCAAGCAGATGCTGGGGCTTTGAATCAACAAAAGCCCCAACGTCAAATATTGTGCTTACACCGGCTTCATTAGGAAAGAAGGTACCCATGGTGGGGCGCTCTATTCCGCTAATCCTTCCAAGAATAAAGGTTGAGGCAGTAACAACCGCGCCGGTATTACCGGCACTCACGAACGCCTGAGCATTCCCCTCAGCGACATATTTACAGCCAACTGAGATTGAAGAATCAGGCTTCTTTTTAAGAGCTGCCACCGGTGAGTCGGACATATCAATTTTTTGCGAAGCATGTATAATATTTGCCTCGGGAAATGATATTCCCTTCTCAGCCATAACCTTTTGAATTGCCTGTTTATCCCCGGTCAGGATTAAATCAATTTCCGGATGATTTTTGACAATTTCACCTGCAGCGATTACCTCATTGACAGGCGAAAAATCCCCTCCCATCGCATCAAGAACAATCCTATACTTAGACGGGTTAGCTGAACCCATTTGAGCTTTCTTAATTATTTACCGGGAAGAAGTACTGATTTTCCGTCATAATAGCCGCATGAGGGGCATGCATGATGGGCAAGTTTCAGTTCGTTACAATTGCTGCATTTACCCAGAGTTGAAGCGGTAGCTTTATAATGTGTACGCCTTTTATCGCGTCTGGTCTTCGACATTTTACGTTTTGGATTTGGCATGATCTAACCTTTATTTATTATTTGTTTTCTAATTTCTTCTTAATATCCTGCAGCTTATCATAAAGCGTTCCCTTCTGGGAATCAGCACAGGAACATGATGTTTCGTTCAGGTTGCATCCGCAGTGCGGGCAGAGCCCTTTGCATTCTTCATCACATAAAATCTTCAGCGGAATGCTGAGATTTGCATAATCAAATATTTCCTGAGTTATATCAACCCGGTCAGTTTCAGGAGCGAGGTAACGGACGTTAAAACTGTCATCTTCCTCCTCAGGAACCTCAAACAGATAGACAAAATCAAAATTGTTCTGAAGTTTCCTCTGAATCGGTGAACTACACCGGTCACAGACTGTCTGAATTTCAGTAGTGAGTTCACAATGCATTAAAAGCTGGTGGTGAGTCTTCTCAAACGTAAACTTTGCAAAACCTTCTCCGGTGAACGGCTCCTGAAGTCCGGCCTCTGATAATTTGAACGGAAATTCAAGCTGATTTTTACCGGCAGATAAGGTATTCAGTTTTATAATCATACTCATTGCCAAATCCTGCATCAGTTAACTCATACGTCGAAACTGCAATTTTCTACAATTTCTGCTAAGCAAACGCTAAATTTACGAAAAATCATCATAATTTTATAGAACATTATTAAAATTACCCTGCCGGCCTCCCCTGATTGTCCTGCGGAAAGCCGGGGGCATTATATTACTTAATGGTTATTATTTCATTACTTGCGGCGGTTATACCCGTTTCGCTCTACCTGATCTGGTTAAGAAAAGCCGACAAATACGATAAAGAACCTGTCCGGCTCTACCTGAAGAATTTTGCCTGGGGTTCTCTCGGAGCGGTATTTTTCACCCTCATTGGCAGTGCGCTGGTCAGTTCTTTTCTCTCCGGTTTTATAGCCAGTGAAGCGGTTTCCGATCTGGCTGATACCGTTTTTGTGGCTCCGGTAGTGGAAGAATTCATGAAAGGAGTTTTTCTCTTTTCGACTATTGGTAAACGTGATTTTGATAATATGACCGACGGACTGGTTTATGGGGGTGCCATAGGTCTGGGATTCGGGATGACAGAAAATTTCCTCTATTTTTTAGGGGCCTCAAGCGGTGCGGAATGGGTCTTCCTGGTTATTACCCGTACCCTTTTTTCGTGCGTAATGCATTTTATCAGCACAGCGGTTTTTGGTGCATTCCTGGGAATATCAAAATTTAAGGGCAGTTCGCTTAAATACACTCTGGCCATGACCGGGTATCTTCTTGCTATCCTTATTCATTTTACCTGGAACTCAGCGGTGGTTGTGGAAGAATCCGTATGGCTTGGACCACTTTTCATGATCGGGTCAGTATACCTGTTCAGGGCGCTATTCCGGTACTCAATTAATCAGGAGTATAAGCTGATCAACCGTGAGCTTCAGGAAGAATCAGCACTTGGGTACTTCCCTGCCTTTTTACTCCCCGTAGTCCTGCTGGAAAAACCGGCTTCGTATTTTTCCCTTGATGCGGAGACTGCCAAAGGCCTGAAACAGAATGGCGTAAAGCTTGCGTTCAGGAAAGAGCAGATAAAATTTTCACAGGGTAAAGCAGCCGAACAACAACTGGCTGAAATAGGAGATCTGAGGAAGTGGTTTTTAGAAACTTTCCCTCCTGAGGAGAGCGCCGGGCTGAAGGAAGAAAAATCGGCACTATGATTCACATGTTGTATATTTCAAAAATAAATAGTTTTAATTTTGAACAATATTCAATTCTTTAATAATCAATTTCTTAAAAGTTGAATTCCTAAGTAAAATTTTCTGATTAATATTTTTCCGGCAAAACTGGTTTGAAACGAAAAAAAACCGGGATTTTTGGAGGCACCTTTAATCCCATTCATTACGGTCATCTTATTCCACTCATGTTTGCAGCGGAAGCGCGTAAATATGAAAGAGTTGTATTCGTGCCGAACAGTATCTCCCCTTTTAAGGTCGGAGTGGATGTTCCTTCAACTGAACACAGAATGAATATGACAAAACTGGCGGTAAAGGATTTCCCGCTTTTTTCCGTGTCAGATTATGAAGTTTCCCGCGGAGGTGTATCCTACACCATTGATACCGTTAAATACTTCAGGGAAGAATACGGCAATATCGAATTAATTCTCGGTCAGGATACTTTTGCCGGTTTTCATTCATTTAAGGATCCGGAAGGTATATTAAATACCTGCGATGTGGTGGTACTCAAAAGAAGTTTTATTGATACGGAATACTCTGAATATCACTCAACCGGAAAGGTAATTCAGATTAATACCCCCTTTATTGAAATAAGCAGCACGTTTATCAGAGAGAGAATTCAGAACCACCTGCCTGTTTCATTTCTCATCCCCCCTGCGGTTGAGGAATATATAAAAACGAACAATTTGTATCTATGAGTCAGAATCATACCGAAACGTTATTTGAACGGGTTATCCGTAATGAAAAACGGGCTGTCGCGCGGGTTATTTCCCTGATTGAATCAGAGTCTCCCCTTTCAGAAGAACTTATTGCCATGTTATATAAACACACCGGCAGTGCATACCGAATCGGAATTACCGGACCTCCCGGCGCAGGTAAAAGCACTCTGACCAATCAGCTTGCAAAGTTTTATCTTAGTCAGGGTAAAAAAGTCGGTATTATTGCTGTTGATCCTACTTCCCCCTTCTCAGGCGGTGCGCTGCTTGGTGACCGTGTCCGTATGGCTGAAACAGGTAATCTTGACGGCATCTTCATACGGAGTATGGCAACCAGAGGGAGCTTAGGCGGCTTAAGTAAAAAAGCAATTGATGCAGCAGACGTGCTTGATGCAGCAGGTTATGATTATATATTGTTCGAAACGGTTGGCGTAGGACAGTCTGAACTTGATATCGTAAAAGCAGCAGATACCACGCTCGTAGTGCTCGTGCCGGAGTCTGGTGATGCAGTTCAGGCAATGAAAGCCGGACTGATGGAAATTGCTGACTCATATATAGTTAATAAATCTGACCGCCCCGGCTCTGAGCAGGCAGTTTCAGCAATCAGAACAATACTGGGGCTGAGAGACCATGACGAACACTCATGGATGCCTGATATCATTAAAGCAGTTGCTTCTGAAAATAAAGGCACTAAAGAAATTGCGGAAGAAATAGCAAGACACCACAAATATCTGGATGAATCAGGCAGTTTCCTGAAAAAACGGATGGAACGCAGAAACGACCGGATAAAAGGCATTGTAGAAACAAGAATACTTTCTTACTTATGGGGTAACCACTCCATTGACACCGTTGCAGCTTCAGCTTCGGAAAAAAGCAAATCAGACTCCCCTTATCATATAGCAGAGTTGCTTCTGCAGGAGTTCAAAGATAATTTCACAAAAGAGGAAAACACATGAGCAGTTCTTCAGGAAACTTCCTGCTGTCTTTTACAGAGGAACAATTAATGATTCAGGAAAATATCCGTGACTTTGCTGAACAAAAAGTGCAGCCGGTTGTAATGGAGTTTGATGAAAAACAGGAGTTCCAGCACGACTTAATGAGAGAGCTTGGCGAGATGGGATATCTGGGCATCCTTGTTCCTCAGGAATATGGCGGCTCAGGACTCGGATATACGGAATTTGTGATTGTGGTTGAAGAACTGGCGAAAGTTGACCCTTCACTTGCCCTTTCCGTTGCTGCTCATAACGGCCTGTGCACAAATCATATACTCGTAAACGGAAGTGAAGCACAAAAGAAAAAATATCTGCCGGATCTTGCAACCGGAAAAAAAATCGGGATGTGGGGGCTTACTGAATCATTCTCCGGCAGTGACGCTGCTGCAATGAGAACCACTGCCAAAAAAGAAGCAGACAAGTATATACTGAACGGAAGCAAAAATTTTATCACCCATGCTTCAGTCGGCCAGACTGCTGTGGTAATGGCAGTCTCTGATGCTTCGAAAGGAAAAAAAGGAATTTCCGCTTTTATCCTTGAAAAAGGAATGTCCGGATTCAGCACAGGAAAAAAAGAAAACAAACTGGGAATGAGAGCATCAGACACAGCACAATTGATTTTTGATAATTGCTCAGTTCCCGCAGAAAACCTTATCGGCACAGAAGGTGAAGGTTTCATACAGACGATGAAAATACTTGAAGGGGGCAGAATTTCAATCGCTGCTCTTAGTGTCGGGCTTGCTGAAGGTGCATTGCTTAATTCAGTGAAATACTCAGGTGAACGCCAGCAGTTCGGAAAGCCAATAAATAGTTTTCAGGCGATTCAGTTTAAACTTGCTGATATGGCTGTCGGGATTGAAGCATCCAGATTGCTTACCTATAAAGCAGCATGGCTTAAGGATAACCAGAAACCAATCATGCATGATGCAGCAATCGCAAAACTTTTCTCCTCTGAAACGGCGGAAAAATGTGCGATTGAGGCAGTGCAGATATTCGGCGGTTATGGATTTACCAAAGACTACCCGGTTGAAAAGTTTTACCGTGATGTGAAACTGCTTACCATTGGTGAAGGCACAAGCGAGGTACAAAGATTAGTAATAGCCAGAAAATTTCTGCAGGAGTGATGCTTATGGGATTAATTGGAAAACCGGCTGAACAGCTTCCTGATTTTCACATCCGTGAGGATGCAAATAAGGAGAAACTCCGTAAAATTGAAGCGGAGCGTGAAAAGGTTAAACTCGGCGGAGGCAAGGATGCACTCGAAAAACACCGTGCAAAAGGCCGGCTAACCGCACGTGAAAGAATTGCCGGTCTGCTTGATCCCGGAACCCAATTCTTTGAACTGAATACTTTTGCCGCATACGATATGTATATGGAGTATGGCGGAGCCCCTTCTTCCGGTACCATCTTCGGCATTGGCAAAATTTATAACCAGGAGTGCGTCATCGTTTCAAATGATGCTTCCGTGAAAGCTGGTGCCTGGTTCCCCATTACCTGCAAAAAGAATCTCCGCGCTCAGGAGATTGCCTTAGAGAATAACATACCTATCATATATCTGGTTGACAGTGCGGGAGTGTTTCTCCCTTTGCAGGAAGAAATTTTTCCTGATAAAGAACACTTCGGCAGAATCTTCCGCAATAACGCACGGCTTTCAGCAAAGGGTATTCCGCAATTGGCCGCAATTATGGGAGCATGTGTTGCCGGCGGAGCATATCTCCCTATCATGAGTGATGAAACGATTATCGTGAGAAACCAGGGCTCAGTTTTTCTTGCCGGGTCGCATCTGGTGAAAGCCGCAATCGGTGAAGTGATTGATAATGAGTCTTTGGGAGGAGCACAGGTGCAGTCCAATATATCAGGCGTGACTGATTATATCGCAGAGAATGATGCTGAGTGTTTGCAGCTCTTAAGAAATCTTATCTCAAAAATTAAAACAGGAGACAAAGCCGGTTTCAACCGTATTCAGCCGAAACCCCCTAAGTTCAGCAATAAAGAGATTTATGGCGTTCTTCCTGATGAAATTATAAAGCCATACGACACCTACGAACTGATTGCGCGCATTACCGATAATTCTGAAATAGATGAATACAAAGCCGGATACGGAAAAAGTTTAATAACTGCTTACGCCCGCATTGAGGGTTGGTCGGTGGGCATTGTGGCAAACCAGAGAGAGGTTATTAAAAGCGCTGCCGGCGAGATGCAGGTGGGGGGCGTTATCTATTCTGACAGCGCGGATAAAGCAACACGATTCATTCTGAATTGCAATCAGAAAAAAATTCCGCTGCTTTTTCTTCAGGATGTTACCGGATTTATGGTGGGCAAACGGGCGGAGCACGGCGGCATTATCAAGGATGGCGCTAAAATGGTGAATGCAGTTGCAAACTCAGTTGTACCAAAAATCACCATCATCACCGGAAACAGCTTTGGTGCTGGCAACTATGCAATGTGCGGCAAAGCTTATGACCCGCGTTTTATTGCAGCATACCCTTCGGCTAAGATCTCCGTTATGGGAGGCAACCAGGCATCATCTGTGCTGACGGATATTAAAGTGAAACAGCTTGAAAAAACCGGTAAAGTGCTCTCTGATGAAGACAAAAACAAGCTTAAAACGGAAATACTGCATCTTTATGAGAAGCACAGCACTCCTCTTTACGCAGCGGCAAGATTGTGGATTGATGAGATTATTGACCCGGCTCAGACCCGTGAATTTGTCAGCAGGTGTATTCAGATAGCGGATAATAATCCGGAGTTTGATTCCTTCAGGACCGGAGTGATTCAAACATAAGGTCACTCACCTTTTTTATTTTCTGCCAGCTTCTCCTGCTTTTACAGGACACGGCAGAACCGCAAAACAGAAGCCAGCTTGGTCTTAGCATAGACCGGCTTTCAGAATATCTGGCAGGAGTTGACACGGTGAGTAACCCGGGCCTGACCGAACTTGAACTTATTGACTCCCTCTTTATAAAAGCGGATACTATGTATCCTGATGACGCCGCTGAAGCGCTCCTGGTTCTCTGTTTTACACTTATACCCTACCGGGAGGTTCCCATGGAGCTTCCCTTCGGGCTGGGTACCCTCCGTTATCCGCTTCCTGCTGCTGATCTGACCACGTATGACGCAAAAAACAGAAACATCCCCCGGCGATTTCTTTTTGACTCCCCCGCCGATCATTTTGGAGATGCTGACAAATTAGCCCATTTTTTTGGAAATGCTTCGGCTGCTTACCGGATGCGAAGTAACAGCGTTGTACGCTTTTTTGGTAACTTTGTAGAGTTATTCGAAAAAAACTTTAATACCGAAGCCGATATTGATTTGCGTGATGTAAACATAAACGAACTTGGCGTGCGTTATGGCTGGCATCTGCTCTCACAAAAGACCGTGCCCTCGGTATTTATAACCGGTTATAATATTTATCATCTGTTTTTTTATCTATGAACCGAATCCTGATAGTTGACGACGAAAAAGAAATCTGCGAAAGCATAAAGCTGATTCTTGAATTTGAAGATTACACCGCCGGATATATCAATGACGGCAATCTGGCGCCTTCAGTTCTGAGTGAAGAAGCTTACGATATGGTGCTGCTGGATATCCAGATGGGCAACTCAAACGGATTTGAAATCCTGCAGCAGATTAAAGCAGTTCACCCTGCCCTGCCGGTGGTAATGATCTCAGCATACGGAAATATTCAGAATGCAGTGCAGGCAACCCGGCTTGGGGCTTTTGACTTCCTCGAAAAACCGATTGACCGCGACAAACTTCTTATAACGGTCCGCAATGCTCTTTCTCAGATTAATCTGGCGCGGGAAAATGAACGTCTTAGGATTGAATCTCTTTCTGACACAAAAATCCTGGGGGAAAGCTCTGCCATAAAAAAGGTATTAGACCTTATAGCCAAAGTTGCCGAAACCGATGTGCGAGTATTTATTACCGGCGAAAATGGTACCGGCAAGGAGCTGGTTGCCAAGGCAATTCATGAAATGAGCCAGAGGAAAAACTCCCCCTATGTTGACATTAATTGTGCAGCCATACCAAATGAGCTGATTGAGTCAGAACTTTTTGGGCACGAAAAAGGCGCCTTCACCGGTGCAATACAAAATAAAACCGGTAAATTTGAACTTGCCCATAAAGGCACGCTATTCCTTGATGAAATTGGAGATATGTCACTTCAGGCACAGGCAAAGGTTTTACGCATCATAGAAGAAGGAAAAGTTGAAAAAGTAGGGGGAAATAAAAAAACCGAAGTTGATGTGAGGATCATAAGCGCAACGAATAAAAATCTGAAAGAAGAAATTGAAAAAGGCAACTTCAGGGAAGATTTATTCCACCGGCTGAATGTAATCCCCATCGTAATCCCCCCGCTCAGGGAAAGGACTGAGGATATACCCATTCTGGTAAAAGCTTTCACGGAAAGAATTTCAGAAAAGTATAAAAAGAAAACCAAACATTTTTCAAACGATGCCATCGAGCTGATGAAGCAGCTCCCCTGGAAAGGAAACATCCGTGAATTGAGAAACATTGTTGAGCGGATCATCATCATTATTGACAAACCGGTGATTCAGAAAAGTGACCTGGAAAGTCTGCTCCCTTATGAAAAACAGTCCATCAATGATTTAATTGACCAGAGCAACTCGTTCCAGGATTTTAAGGAAAAAGCCGAAAAAGCATTTATCCTGAAGCAGCTTGAGGCAAACGGATGGAATGTTTCAAAAACAGCAGAGCTGCTTGAGATTCAGCGGAGCCACCTCTACAACAAAATGAAAAAATATGGCATAGAAAAAGGAGAATAGTGCTATGGCAGAAACAATTTTTTCAAAAATTATCAGAAAAGAAATCCCGGCAAATATCGTTTATGAAACAGATTCGGTACTTGCCTTCAGGGATATCAACCCGCAGGCACCGGTACATATACTGATAATTCCTAAATTAGAAATACCCACCATACGCGAAATCCGGCTGCCTGACCACACCACATTGCTGGGTGAGCTTATTGCTGCAGCAAACACCATTGCAGAACAGGAAGGCATAAAAGAAGACGGATTCAGATTAGTAATAAACTGCGACAAAAACGGCGGACAGGAAGTATATCACCTTCACCTGCACCTGCTTGGCGGCAGAAAAATGAACTGGCCCCCGGGATGAGGGAATTAGTTGAGAGTTGAAAATTGAAAGTTGAGAATTTATTATTCAAATTTCTTCTTTTTTGATGTTTTCACAATGGAATGCAATATTTTAGTCAACTCATCTGCGTCTTGCTTTATTGATTGATGTTCTTCAGTTTTTAAAATCCCACCAGCTAATAATAAATCAAGCCAATATCCGGTTTCCTCTGACTCTTTTAAAGCTATGTTCATTTTGTGAATAAAGTCAGCTCTTGACTCAGCGTGTTTCGCTTCCCGGACATTTGCACCAATCGAAGTACCAGATCGCAGCAATTGACGAGCAAGAATAAACTCGCCTTGTTTTTGTAAGTACTGAGATAATTTTATTATTCTTACCGCAAAATTAAACGATTTTTCTCTAATAATGGATTCAATCATGGATTTTAATTCCGCTTAAAATTATCAGTTCTCAATTCTCAATTCTCAATTCTAAACTATCTAATACTCGGCTATCTTCTCACCGTAAGGCCAGTAGTCTGCTGCGAACACAAGCGTCCCCTGCTTATTCAGAGTTACCCGTATCGTACCAAAGTGATCCATTATATAATAATATAGTTATTTTTTTCGTATGGTGAAAAAAGCAGTTCGCCTATCGGCTTTAGTGCTGTCCGTCTTTCTTTCTTTTATATGAATGATAATTTCATTTTTATCAAGTTTCCGAAAAGAGCTTCTCAGAAAACTTTTTTCGCCGCCTACATATGTCATGGCAAAACTATTTTTTGTAGAGTCATTGTCTATCGTATGCACTGAATATTTTTTATAGAATTCTATTGAAAAGTCCACGGTTTCTATTATTTCGATGTACAGTGTGTACCCCTTCCATTCATCACGTGAAGGTTCCTTTACAGGTTTAAAATAGTTGCCGTGAACCCAACTTTTTTCAGCCCATGCCTCTCCGAATCGAAGAGTGAAAGTGCTGTCAATTTTTAATATTTCAGGTTCAACAACATACTCATAACTAAATACACCGAGCCGTTTTGAAAATTCAATATCATCTGATAAACCTGCTCCACCATAGTCAAAATAAGAAGTATAAATATTCACAATTACATAAATAGTTATAAGTATTACGGCAAAAATAAACGTGCCCAACAAATAAGATTTTAACTTCATGTAAAATATGCATTTTATATTATTCTAACCCTGCTTCGGCTTTTTTTCTCTTATAAACCGTATCATTTGATAAGATTAACTCAAATCCCACATTATTAGCTTTTATAATTTCATATCGAATATTTGGTATCGCATTATAGTCTTTATAGGTAACACCACTACTAATTCCATTCCCATTCATGGGCATGTTGACATGGCCACCGTGTAATGCTATAGACTCAAGAGCTTTTGTAACAACATCCATGCAGTTGTTTGTGAGCAATTTATAAAGTTCCTTAGCATTTGTTAAGGCTGCATTAATCATTTTTCTATCTTCGTCTGTATCGGAAATCATCCAATAACCCACCTCATAATCTTGCCTATCCCTGTCCTCAACTTCTGCAAGGAATTGATTAAAAGTTTCTCCTTCTTCTTGTACTAAATAAGTAAAATCTGACTTCCCATATAAATCTTTTTCTCCCTCCAGTGTACCGTTTTTGGATATATAAGTCCAACCTGTTTTACTATTCCCGATAAGTATTGCAGAGTGCCCGGCTCTATTAGCCCCTTTTGGCGCAAGCAATACAATAACATCCCGTCCATCCGGGTCATAACTATTCAGCGGATTGCCCATCACATAATTATACGGGCTCCAGCCGGGGTATTTATCAGCCAAAGGGTCAACGGTCATCCACCTGCCCAGATCTGAGTCATAATACCTTGCGCCAAAATAATCGTAACCGGTTTCAATATCTCTTTCTTTTTCTGTAAACACATATTTCTGCGCGGCGGTACCTCCGGAAACATACTCTGCCATTTTTTCTCCGTACGGCCAGTAATCTGCGGCAAACACCACCGTACCCTGCTTATTCAAAGTAACTCGTATGGTACCCAGATGGTCTTTGATGTAGTAATATGGTTCATCACTCCGCTCGATCAAAATAGAATCTATCCGGGTTTTATCGCAGCACATCGTAAAAAATATTTTTATCCTTAATCGTTATATTTCAAGTTTATATATTCCTTAACGTTTGCTATACATCCTGCATAATTGGTAGAATAAGGTTATAATATTAAAATATAATAATCCACGCCATAAAAAATATCCAGGTAAATTTAAATGAGACATAAAATTATAAGGTACAATGATTGCACCATTGATATCACGGTGAATATTTGTTCCTTCATTATGAAAAAAATCAAAATAATTTGAAGTTTCAATAGCTAATGAACACCCAATTAAAAAACTCGTGATTCCAATCTTTATAATTCTATTACCATCTCCCTCAAGAATATCTTTCATATTAAATATATTTGTAAGTACAAAACAGAAGAATACTCCAATAACGATAAAATAATAAGGATTTTCAAAAAATCTCATACTTACAAAATATGGGCTACAAAGTATCGAGATCGTTAAAATAGTTAAAGAAATTACAAGTATTGAGCTTAATTGAATATTCTCACTATTTGATTTGCTTATTTTCTCCTGAAGTTTGCTATTCTGTAAAAATATTGTTGTAACTATAATAAATAGTATTGAAGGAGAGAATCCAAATATTGCATAGTCTTTAGTAAACATTCCATCAATTCCAAGACCATTACTTGTTCCGAAGAATGTTGAATATCCATCTACTAAATGAACTATTTCTCCGGAAGGACTAATTTTAAAATAGATATAGTTAAGAACTATTATTAGAATTACTACGGCTGATAAGAAAAAATACTGAATTTGCTCTTTCATTTCATTTCCTTCGCCAAAGATTCAACTGACTACTTTTCCACCCAGTTTCCTTAACATATCCTTTGTGAAACAAATGCTTGTTATACCCAAAATATTCACTTATTTTGGTTGCATTACCATTAAACTCACTCCCTGTAACTGGGTGTCCGTGTCCAACTGCTTCATGAAAAAATACTACCCCAACTGTCCCATTCTTGTATTGGGCTTCACTCTTTGAAAGCACTACATCATGATTATTCTCGTTTCGGTTGATTTGGCCAATTATGCTTTCACCATCCGATCTATAATACCCTCCGCCTCTATTATCAGCGGTTTCTGAGAACACAACATTGTAAATGTGTTCTGTAGAAGCAAAAACATCATAAGCTGCGGATAAGTATTTGTCCTTTCCCCAATCTAAACTACTTTCATTTGCATCAATCCTAAAATAGTGTTGATTATTATCCCCATCATTAATTTTGATTTCTACAATAAAGACGTGTTCTCCCCCAAGTACTTTGTTTATCTCTTTCGCTAATCTTTCAGCATCCTTTCTGTTATTTAGTCGTACCTCCTTGCCATCTGGATCAATACTATTCAACGGATTACCCATCACATAATTATACGGGCTCCAGCCAGGGTATTTATCTGCCATGGGATCAACACTCATCCACCTGGCAAGGTCAGAGTCATAAAACCTTGCTCCAAAATAATCGTAGCCGCCGGAACAAGTTGAAAGTTGAGAATTGAAAGTTGAGAGTTTCTTCTCAAAATTCTTCATTGCTAATGCTTTCAATATTTCTATTAACATCTAGGTATATTAATCACTATTTTTTACATTCTTTTATAAAACTGACTATTTTGTTATTGATCCATTGGTATTGTCAATTTTAGGGCTTTAGCAATGTAGTTAAGAGAAAGCATTACTATCTGAAACCAAATTAAACTGAATCTTAATTTCTCTGACCAATGCTTTGCTTCTCTAAAAGGTTCAAGATAATATGCAACTATTATCCATAATCCCAGTAATAATAAGTTAATTAAATCTAGAATCAGGTTGTTATCACCAAATTGTATATAATCGCATAATAAAATATATAATTCCTATTACTATTAAACTTATAGTTTTTATTCTAATGGAAAACTGAGCCATGCGGGATACAAGATCAGTATTAGAATCTTTTTCGTCAACCCCAGCAGTTGGATCCTTAAATTCCAGATAGAGCGATCCTAAAAGTACAAAACCAATAATTATATCTGCAACCAACATATCAAAATCCTAAAGAATTAGTTATCACATTATAACTACTCCCAAAAACATTCTTGGTCAATTTTATTTCTTGATCGGAGAGAATTTTTGATGCTCCTATCTTTCGATCGATAAATGCCCCAAAGAAATAGACTCCCGCATCTACACTTGCATTAATTCCATCAGATGATGATTGTGATATACCTGCCTTTAATACTCCCGCTGTCATACTAATATTCCCTGAAATATTTGAGATAGTAAAAAATGTACCCGATACTGGTGGAGCCCAGACCGTAAATAAAGCAATTCCTCCTGCAATTCTTGAGGTTTCGGCAGAATAATTTTCCACTTCTTCCAATCCTTTATAGGCAGATTCTTCAACTTTTTTCTTAACTGCTTTTGCTTTTGTTCCACTTGAAACGATCTTTCTTATCTCGGCTTGATTTGATATTTCACTCCCTCCGCTTGGATTCACAACACTACCTGTAAATGTTATTTGAAGTTCATACCATGCATCTGACAAAGCCTGCAACAGATTTATATTTTTTTTCTCTTTATCCTTTTTATCTTCATCGCCATCGTTCACCTTCATCCCATCCGGATCCACCAACCTCAGCGGGTTCCCCATCACATAATTATAAGGGCTCCAGCCGGGGTATTTATCCATCAGCGGGTCAACCGTCATCCATCTGCCCAGGTCACTGTCATAAAACCGCGCTCCAAAATAATCGTAGCCGGTTTCGGTATCGCGTTCCTTTTCGGTAAATATATACCTCTGTACGGTTCCGGTTCCTGAGTTATATTCTGCCATTTTTTCGCCGTAAGGCCAGTAGTCTGCTGCAAATAGAATGGTGCCTTGTTTATTTATGGTCACCCGTATGGTGCCCAGATGGTCTTTGATATAAAATATCGGCTCCTCACTCCGTTCAATCTGCGGTGGTTCGGTTTCATAGTTCCAACTCCAGGTTTGCTCTGCTCTGCCTTCCAAGCCAAGACCGTAAATGTTATAAAACATGAGCGTATCTGAACTCCCGCTAACTTTGAATATTGCAAGTTCCTGACCAGTATGATCACGAAGGTAAAACTCCTTAGTTGTACCAAATTCTTTATATATACGGTTGCCGTTGTCATCGTATGAATACTTGACCGTTGTTCCGTTTGCGCTGAACTGCAAGGGCAAATTCCTGTTGTCATAGGTAATGTTAGAAGTTGAACGGTATTCGTCTGCGGTTATGTTGCCCCGGCTGTCGGTGGAGTAGTTCGCCTCATAATACCCCATATTATCATCATTACTCAGTTTATTACCAATAGAGAGAGGGTAAACAAGAAGATATGCAAGTGGGAGTTCGTTCTTCATTGGATAATTCTTTTAAGCATTGGAAGTTTCCGCCTGTTTTGATGATTATTTGCTCTAAATTAGCAAAGTCAGAAAATTAGTACAAGAAAATTCTGTTCTCAGGAGCAGAGGTGTGAGATAAATCACAAATATAATCTGCAATACATTTCCCCTCACTTTCCTTCTTAAAAATACTATCGCTGTTGTTTAGCTGAGATTTATCTCCCCATTCAATCCTTGTTAAATCTTTTCGTTATCTCAGAATCTGTCGTAATTCCCAGTTTCAGGGCGGAATAGCCGTATTTTTCCCGCAGGACATTCACTGCTTCAATGAGTTTATCCCGCTTTTCCTGCACTTCTTCAAATAACTGCTCCTGACGGCCTGAGGAAGTAAAGTTGGATAATTTTATTCCAATCAGGCGCAGCGCAACTCTTCTCTGATACGCATTTTCAAACAACTCTTTTGCGGTTTCAAATACCGTCTGATCATCGTCAGTTGATTTTATGGTGTGGGAGCGGAGTACCGTTTCAAAATCTGAATACCTGATCTTTACTGAGATGGTTGATGCAAGCGAATACTGATCACGCAGCGTCTGGCAGACTCTTCCGGTCAGCATAAACAGCACTTTTATCAGTTCTTTTTTGTCCGATGAATCATTTGATAAGGTAACTTCTTTTGAAATACTTTTTTGCTCACGCTCAACGGTGAGTATGGTATTCCCCCTACCCTGTGCTTTTTCCCATAAATCCATCCCCGCTTTACCGAATGAAGAGGTAATAAAATCAAGCGGAAGTTTAAGCACATCGCCAATCTTATATATCGCTCTTGCGTTAAGCTGTGCCAGGAATTTTTTGCCGACACCCGGTATTACCTCAACAGGAAGCGGATGAAGAAATTCTTTTTCTCTTCCTTTAATCACAAAAGTAATTCCGGCAGGTTTATTAAAATCAGAGGCAATTTTTGCAATGGTTTTATTTGCTCCTATTCCAATGGAACAAGGCAAACCGGTTTCTTTTTTTATGACGGCCTGAAGTTCAGTAGCCAGTTTAAAAAGGGAGCCATAGATTTTTCCGCAGCCGCTGAAATCCATATAAAACTCATCCACAGATGCCTGTTCAAGTATGGGTGCATATCTCTGAAGAATTTCCTTAACCAGACCGGAATACCTGCTGTATTCTTCGTGATGCCCGTGGATATATATCCCCTGAGGGCATAACCTGTAGGCCTGGCGGATTGGCATGGCAGAGTGGAGTCCGAACTTCCGTGCTTCATACGAACAGGCGGCAACCACTCCCCGGCCGTGAGGGTCTCCGCCCACGATCACCGGTTTGTCATTAAGTGATGGGTCAAGTATCCTTTCAACGGAAACAAAAAACGCATCAAGGTCAAGATGAAATATCATTCAGCGTTATTCTTCGTTAAGCATAGTCAGTGTTGTTTTAAGCACGCCGAGTGAGCGCTGGCTGAGAAGGTCAATTTTTACCAGTCCGAGATCTTCAATGCTGTACATATCAGTCTGCGTAACAACAAGCCCCAGTCCTTTATTCTGTGCGTAGTCGAGCGCAACATGATTGGTAATTCTGTCAGGCGCAATAACAATACCCCCCGGATGTATGCTTAAATGCCTCGGGTAACCGCCAAGCTGCGAGGCAAGCAGAACGATTGATTTCCAGGGTTCTTTGTCAAATGGAAGATTTCTTGATTCGGGATACAAGTTATGAATCTCTGGTAAATTAGCGGCTGAAGTCCAGGGTATAAATTTACTGAATTTTGAGATTTCCCTGTCAGAAAATCCATATACCTTTGCAACTTCACGGAATGCTGAACGGCCGCGGAATGTAACCGTAGTGCAGATCATCGCGGTTTTTTCGTACCCGTACTTCTTAAATACATACTTTATGATTTCATCCCGCTCCTTCCAGGAAAAATCAATATCTATATCAGGCGGAGAGAGCCGACCCCTATTAAGAAACCTTTCAAAATAAAGATCATGCTCAAGAGGGTCAACTCCTGTAAGCCCCATAGCATAAGAAACGATACTGTTAGCCGCAGAACCACGGCCAATAAAATACATTCCGCGCTTTTTGGCCGACTCAATGATATCCCAAACAACAAGAAAATAATCAAGAAATTTCAGGTCTTTTATTACACTCAGTTCATAAAGCAGCCGTTCATTTGCCTTCTGGCGGTCAATGGTTTTTCTTTTGCTCAGTCCGGCTGAACAAATGCCATAAAGTTTTGAATAGGCATCTTCCCCATCGGGAAGCTGAAATTCCGGGAATTTATATTTCCCCAGTTCTATATCAACAGAACACTGCTCTGCTATCAGTTCAGTATTTTCAGATGCACCTGTTATCTTCTGCCACCGTTTCTCAACATCAGAAGGATTTTT
Organism: Ignavibacteriales bacterium; assembly: GCA_015709675.1. Taxonomy (NCBI): domain Bacteria; kingdom Pseudomonadati; phylum Ignavibacteriota; class Ignavibacteria; order Ignavibacteriales; species Ignavibacteriales bacterium. Next base: position 2,673,685 of record CP054182.1, on the reverse strand, counting down.
CAGCCAGAGATCATTATGCTGATATTCCGGTTCAAGATTTTCAACCGTACCTTTGATGCGCATTGCATTAAGAACCTGGTAGAGAATAAAATCATCTTTCCGCAAAAAATATACTGAAGGTGAAACAATATATCTGAGCTGATGTTTTTCGCAATAATCAAACAGAATTTTGTTCTGCTTTTTATAATAGACAGAATCAATCAGCTCAACAAAAAAAAAGGGATTATTATTCTGGCTTTCAACTATTTCAGGAGAAGCACTGAACGCAAAAAGGTTAGAAGAGAGCCCCCTGATTGATGCACCAAGTGAAAAATCTGTCTGCAGTTTTCTGGAGGTAATCAGGCGGCATATATCATTATACCCTTCCCTGTTTTTGGCAAGCAGGCAGATATACTGCTCCGGTTTCTGCGGGTCATCAAGATATACTCCGTAAATCGGCTTGATGTTGTTTTCTTTGCAGGCCTTGGCCAACTGAACAAAGCCGGCCATGGAATTATAATCAGTAATTGCAAGCGCGGAAAGTTTATATTCCGCTGCCTTTTCAACAAGTGATTTTACTGCTACCGCGGAGCGCAGCAGAGAGTGGTGGGTGTGTATCCTGAGCGGTATCATTTAATCCCCGCTGTATTTCAATCCTTTTCCCCCGATATCCTTACGATAATAGATGTTTTGATAGGATATTTTCTGAACTGCTGAATATGCTGTGTATATAGCTTCGGCCAGAGAGCCCTTTTCAGAAACTCCGGTCACGCTTAAGACTCTGCCTCCGCTGGTGATAATTTTACCATCAGCAGATTTCGTACCGGCGTGATATATTGATACTTTGTCAGGAATTTCGTTCAGCCCCGAGATTTCAAAACCAGTTTCAAATGAGTCAGGATATCCTGCAGAGCCAGTTACAACCGTCACCGCACATTTTCCGTTATGCCGGACGGTTTCTTGCTCAACCTTACCCTTGGCTGAATCACTCAGGAGTTTAAGAAAATCCCCTTCTATAACTTCCATTACCGCCTGGGTTTCAGGGTCACCAAAACGACAGTTAAATTCAACAACTTTGGGACCGCTCTCCGTAAGCATCAGACCAGCATAAAGACAACCGCTGAAAGGATAACCTTCAATAAGCATCTGATACAGCACGGGTTTGATAATTTTTTCACCAATAATCTGCATCATTGAATCATTAACGAGCGGTGCCGGAGCATAAGCACCCATACCGCCGGTATTTTTACCGGTATCATTATCCCCGATTCTTTTATGATCCTGAGCGGGCGGGAGTAATACAAATGACTGACCATCAGTAATAGCGAAAACTGATGCTTCTTCCCCCTCCATAAACTCTTCGATAACAATCGTATCACCGGCCTTACCAAAGATGTTCTTCTCAAATATATCTTTAATAGCCGCATTTGCTTCTGCTGTTGTTTCTGCAATAATTACACCCTTGCCTGCTGCAAGACCTGATGCCTTGATCACCACAGGCATGGAATGTTGTCCTATATATTCCTCTGCTTCTTTCCATTCAGACCGGGTGAACTCTCTGAAGAAAGCAGTCGGAACACCGGCCCGTATCATCAGTTTTTTAGCAAAACTTTTATCAGATTCTATTTTTGCGGCTTCTTTTGAAGGACCAAAAACGGGAATTCCTTTTTCACGGAGAAAGTCTGAAAGCCCGTCCACCAGCGGCTTTTCAGGTCCTATTACAACAAGTTCAATCTTTTTATCAATGATGAACTGATGAATTGCGTTAAAATCAGAGGAAGAGATGCTGGTTAAATTGGTGCCTGTGTCTTCAGTACCGCCGTTACCGGGGAGGAAATAGATTATTCTTTCCGGCTTACCCTCTTTAATCCTTCTGGCTAATGCATGCTCACGCGCTCCAGAGCCAATGATGAGTATTGCGCTTTCAGACTCGTAATGCTGCATTAAACTCCTTTGCTAATATATCAGTGAGGTAATCTCTTCGAAACTTATCACGGAACTCTGTGCTTCCCTCAGACAGCGATGATTTCTGGAAATCAGCGTACAATGATAGAATTGCATTTTTAATAGCCAGCACATCAGCCGGCGGTACGATCACAGCAGCATTATACTCCTGTAACGTTGATTTTAATGCACCATCAGCCAGACATGCAAGAATTGGTTTTCCGGAACCGATATATTCAAACATTTTTCCGCTTGAAATAGTATCACTGTTTTTGCCTTCCCCAACCATGAACCAGAGTGCTGAACTTGATTTAAGAATCCCGACTGCGTCAGTATGGTTCAGATAGCCATGCTCAACAACATATTCACTCAGGCCAAGTCTGGTTATCAATTTGCGGTTTTCTTTACGGAGTATTCCGGCGAAATGAAGCTTCATTTTTTTAGCTGCTTCCGGTTTTTCATCCGCAATCATCCGGAATGCTTCAAGAAAATATTTCGGCGTGATATGTTCGTAAAATATGCCGGAATATGTCAGATGGAAATACCCTTTTTCAAGAGTTATATTCTGCGGGTTATTATTAAAATCCTCAGGATCATAACCGTGAGGCAATATGGTAACATCAGGAAACTTAAGAAACTGATAGTATTCCATCAGCCGTTCTTTTATTTTTCTGTTCGTCACAATAATCTTATCCGCTGATTTCAACACTTCATATTCCTTTTTCCTGTTAAGCGATTTATGAAGCGGAGTTGGATATATAGCAAAGTGGTTGCCAAGCCAGAGGTCACGGTAATCAATGATCAGCGGAACATCAAACTCGGTTTTAAGCAGAGCGGCATACTCAAACATGGAAAACGGCGGACCGCTGATGAATATCAGGTCATATTTATACTCTGACATCATTTTACGGCAGTATTGATATGCCTGCACCGACCAGGATTTTTTATTATCAGTCACATAAAATATACTGCTGATAAACTTGAGGGTCTTTCTGATAAATTCAGGAGGCATTTCTACCACCCCCTTTTTTCTCATACGGGAATTTATCTCTTTCCCTTTTACCCTGTGGATTTCCACATCCTTCTCTTTAAGATCATCAAGCAGGGTCTCATCAAACGCATAATAAGCTCCCGGTTCGCAGGTTACCACTGTCGGTTTCCAGCCATTTACCGGAAGATATTTCACGAACTTGAGAGTTCTTTGAACCCCGCTTAAACCAAGCGGCGGAAAATAATATGCTAGTACTAATACATTAAACATCAGAATACTGTTAAATTTATCCCTGAATCTTTTGTAACCAGAATATCACACTCATAGCGGTAGCCGAATTCATTTTCGAAATACAACGCGGGTTCAAGGGTAATGATCTGGTTTTCTTTTAAAGTTTCTTTAGAATATTCACTGATTCGTGGAATCTGGTGAACTTCATATCCAAGACCGTGCCCCAGGGCATGGGTAAAGTTATGTGTCATATTCACTTTCTCAAGTTCTGCTTTCCACATCTGTGCAAGTTCACTTACCTTAACGCCTGCATTTACTTTGCCCAAAACACGCTTAAAGCCGTTGTGAACTATTTTTTCTATTCGTCCGGCTTTAGGATGGTTTCTTATATACGTTCTGGTTACATCTGAACATATACCGGAATAAATCACACCGAGATCAACAAGAAGCACTTTGCAGTCTTGTATATTTCTGTCAGAAGGAGTATGATGCGGCTTTGCAGAATTTTCATCAGCAGCTATAATCGGCTCAAATGAATATTTTTGCGCGGCATTCCTGACAAGTATGCTTTGTAGCTCATAGGCAAGTTCTTTTTCAGTAATTGCCAGGTTTTCATCAAATACCTTCTTGCAATAATTGAACAACTCACTTGTTACATCTGCCGCGCGTATAAATGAATCAAGCTGAAGTCCGTCAGTTACAGAGAGGAATTGATTAACCGCATCCCCCGCATCAGTAAACGTGCATTTTAAACTTTCAGATAAACTGAGATACTCAGCATGAGTTACTCTTCCGTATTCGATAGCTGGCTGTTTAAATTCCTTTCTGAGCGGCTTCAGATAGGTAACTATTGAATTGGTGAATATGTCAGAAGAAATAAAATGTTTAATTTCCGCAGCTTCCTTCTGGAATCTGCGATCAGTTACGAACCTTACTTCACCATTTAATACAAGCAGATAGCCAGGGGTTTCATGCAGACCGGTAAGGTGAAAAATTAATGAAGGGTTTTTTGAGAGAAAAGAATGCACTTTTCTGCTTTTAAGCAGGCGTACTAATTCCTTTCCCCTGTCAAGAAAATATTCAGCGTTCATCAGAGATGATAGTTGGGAGCTTCTTTGGTTATAAAAACATCATGCGGGTGAGACTCTTTAAGTCCTGCTGCTGTAATCTTAACAAAAGATGTTTTTGTCTGAAGCTCTTTTATATTTTTTGCGCCGCAGTATCCCATTGCGGCACGCAGACCTCCCTGCAGTTGATATATGGTTTCTGAAAGTGGTCCTTTATAAGGCACTCTTCCTTCAACGCCTTCAGGAACCAGTTTTGCTATGTCATCTTCCGCGTCCTGAAAATAGCGGTCTTTGCTTCCGCTTTTCATTGCTTCCATGGAGCCCATGCCGCGGTAGAGTTTAAAGCTGCGTCCTTCATAGAGAATTTTCTCACCCGGACTTTCATCTACTCCGGCAAAGAGGCCGCCAATCATAACTGAGTCGGCACCGGCGGCAATGGCTTTAGCAACATCACCGGTGAATTTAATTCCGCCGTCTGCAATGAGCGGTATATCCTTTTTTTCAGTGGCTTTTCTTACTTCCATGATTGCTGAAATCTGCGGAACGCCAATTCCTGCAATGATTCTGGTGGTGCAAATCGAACCAGGGCCAATACCAACTTTTACCGCATCAACCCCACATTTAATGAGGTCAACCGCTGCCTCGTAGGTTGCGATATTTCCTGCAATCAGGTCTATATCCTTAAACTTTTTGCGCAGGTGTTTTACCATTTTAAGAACGCCCTCACTGTGTCCGTGAGCAGTGTCCACCACAATTGCATCAACACCTACTTCAACCAATGCATTTACACGGTCAACAGTATCAGCAGTAATACCCACTGCTGCTCCCACTCTCAGACGACCGTGGCCATCCTTTGATGCATAAGGGAACCGCTTCTTTTTTTGTATATCTTTAAAAGTGATTAACCCTTTAAGTTTTAAGTTACGGTCAACAACAGGGAGCTTTTCAATTTTGTGCTCCTGTAATATCTCTTCTGCTCCCTCCAGGGTAGTACCAACCGGAGCAGTAATAAGATTTTGAGAAGTCATTAACTCATAAACTTTTCTGCTCAAATCCGGTTTGAATCTGAGGTCTCTGTTGGTAAGAATACCAATCAGTGTATTCTGATCATCAATAACAGGAATGCCAGAAATGGTATATTTCCTCATAAGCTCAAGTGCATAACCTATTGTATCATCACCTTTTAGCGTGACCGGGTTAAGTATCATTCCGCTTTCAGAACGTTTAACCTTATCAACCTCAGAGCGCTGATTTTCTATGCTCATGTTTTTATGAAGAATACCAATACCGCCTTCACGCGCCATTGCAATCGCCATCGAGGATTCAGTTACCGTATCCATGGCAGCAGAGATAAATGGTGAGTTTATCCGGATATTCCGTGAAAAGCGGGTTGATATATCCGTTTCCCTCGGGAGCACGGATGACTTGCCCGGCAGTAGTAGTATATCATCAAAGGTTATACCTTCGTAAAGTATTTTGTCTTGCTTTTTGCTTTTCACGGAAATTAATCTTTCTTATCAGTTAAAAGCCGGCATTCCGGTTATATCTTCTCCGATGATGAGCGTATGCATCTCATGAGTACCTTCGTAGGTTTTTACTGACTCAAGATTAGCCGCATGTCTCATTACCGGATACTCATCAAGAATTCCGTTTGCACCAAGTATTTCACGGGACATTCTTGCGATGGTTAAAGCCATTTCACAGTTATTTCTTTTTGCCATACTCACATGCTGGAATCTCAGTTTTCCGCTGTCTTTCAGCCGTCCTAACTGAAGGTTAAGAAGCTGTGCTTTGGTGATTTCAGTAAGGAAGAATACCAGTTTTTCCTGGGTCATCTGGAATCCGGCAATCGGTTTACCGAACTGAACCCGGCTTTTTGCGTAGTTCAGGGCTGAGTCATAACAAGCCATCATAGAACCAACCACACCCCATGCAATGCCGTAACGCGCCTGGTTCAGGCACATGAGGGGGCTTTTAAGTCCGTCACTATTCGGAAGCAGGTTGCTTTCAGGGATAAAAACATTATCAAAAATCAATTCTGAGGTTACAGAAGCGCGAAGGGAGTGTTTACCTTTCATCTCAGGGGCGGTAAATCCCTTTGTCCCTTTTTCGACAAGGAATCCTTTAACTTTGCCGTCAAGTTTTGCCCAGACAACGGCAACATCGGCAATAGTACCGTTGGTAATCCACATTTTGGCGCCGTTTAACAGATAGCCGCCGTCAACTTTTTCAGCTTTGGTTATCATTCCGCCAGGGTTTGAGCCAAAATCCGGCTCGGTAAGCCCAAAACAGCCGATTTTCTCACCGGTAGCCAGTTTCGGAAGCCAGAAATCCTTCTGTTCCTCGCTGCCGAAGGTATAGATCGGATACATTACTAAAGAACTTTGTACCGATACAAAACTTCTGATGCCGCTATCCCCTCTTTCCAGTTCCTGCATAGCAAGTCCGTAGACTACACTGTTCATACCTGCACAGCCGTATTTCTGTGGCAGTGTAATACCAAAGAGACCTAATTCGGCCATTTTGGGGATAAGGTGGTGCGGAAATTTTGATTCTCTGTTGTATTCTTCAATGATGGGGATAACCTCGGCAGAAACAAAATCCCTGACCGAATCTCTGACCATAATTTCATCTTCTGAAAGTAACTCATCCATGTTGAAATAATCAACACCCGTATAATTCTGCATTCAAGCTCCAAAAATTTTAATCTCCAAACTTATCATTCTGGGGACTGATAAACAACCGGTAAGCAGGGGGTAAAACGACGATAACGGGGGTGAAACAGGATTTTTTATTTTACCTTGTCAGGTTTACTGCGCTTACCGATATTTGCGGGATGAATTTTCAAAAACTGAGTAAAACCCCGGTCATTTATATTCTGCTGATTGGACATGCACTTCTGCTTTCCTTTAGTGCGCTCCATTTTCACAGCATTAATATTCATGCTACTGCGGCGTTTTATGAAAAAAATGAATCAGGCAGTCATGGTTCATATTCTGATTTAAGCAATTGTCAGCTGCCCCGTGTCAGCCAGAATCTGTCAGTATATTATTCCAGTCAGGGTATTCCGGTTGCTCCTCTTTTCCCAGCAGAAAATCAGGTTTTTGAATATCCGTCACAGACATTTTTATTTCCGAATCTAACGTCCGTCTCACTCCGGGCTCCCCCTGCTCTTTCTTAAAATCATTTAATTATTATTTACTTTTGCCAGCGGCTAAACCGTCCGGCAAATAATACTATTAATATTATTTATAATTTTAGGAAAGTCACCTTATGAAATTCAATAAATTTATATTACTCTTTCTGTTATTAAGTGCAGCACTGTTTAATGGATGTTCAGATGAAACCAACCCTGTCACTCCTCCTGAAGAGCATTTTGAGCCGGAAGGATGGCTGATAAGAGACGCAACACTTAAACCGGTTCTGGTAGTTTTTCAGGGTGTAATACAGAGTACCTGGAACGGAACAGCTGTAGATACAATATTTAAAGCTCCTCTCAATGCATTGTCAGATCACTATTCCGTAAAATTCCTTAATGCTAATAAGGAGATTATCAATCAGCCGTCCGGCACAGGTTATTCTTTAGGAGTTGTGATAACTGATACCTCTGTTGCCGGTTATGTTAAGGATTCTCCTACAGACTGGGCCTTTCACCTGAAGGGTAAAAAACTCAGCGCTACTACCGTTGAACTTCAGGTAGTGCACAGTAATCATGCTGATGTTAAAACTCCCAAAATTCCTGTTGTAGTTGTTGAGGATACATCTGCTCATGGAGAACCGGTCGGCCTCAGGCTTTCTTATGAGGATGGATCAGGCATCATTTTCTCAGCATCAGGTGCTGCTGTTACAGGTTCGTTTGAGATAAGAAAGGATTCTCTTTCCGAACATATAAAAATTGAATTTGTTGATGAAAACGGAAGGTATTTTCAGCCGGAGCATCCATTACATACATTAGGAATAAGCGTAACTGATGGGAACATAATAGAAGTACTTCCCGAAGCTGGTGAGCCATGGGTTATAAAAATCCGCGGAAAAAATGCCGGAGCAACTTCGTTCAGGCTTAAAGTACTCGTAGGCTCGGAAGAAGAATATATATCACCTGCTTTACCCGTGACTGTGGTCAACTAATTGTTCCTCTTTTGTCTCTTAATTATTTCGGTTTACTCTCTGCACCCGGCTGAGGTGCAGAGAGATACCATAAACGGAATCATTCTTGATATAACGAATGATTACCCGGTGCCCTACGCAATCGTTAAAGCAAGTGCAACTGATTCTTATACCACATCTGACAAAAATGGTCATTTTTCAATAGTTGTTTTCCCCAGTCCGGGATGTGAGTTTGAAGTATATCACATTGGTTATAAACCTGTTAAAATGCATTTCGCTCATTCGGACAGTATCAGGAAGAATGTAATTATTCATCTGACACCCGCAGCCTTTAACACAGAAACGATTATTGTATCCGGTCAGCATAAAAATTCAACTCATGAAGACCTACATTCATTCTCTGAAGTCTTGCGAGGCAAAGAGCTAGAAAGAATGATGGGTTCAACCATAGCATCAACGCTAAAAAATGAAACGGGACTTTCAATGCGTTCTATGGGTCCTGCTCCTTCCCGTCCGGTTATCAGAGGGCTTGGCGGTGACAGAGTGGTAATCAAAGCTGACGGCTTTTCCACGATCGACCTTTCAGCAACTTCAGCTGATCATGCGGTATCACTTGATCCGTTTACTGTGGACAGGATTGAAGTAACAAGAGGACCATCTGTATTAATTCATAGTTCATCAGCAACCGGAGGAGTGGTTAATGCCGTCAGGAATGAAATCACTGATAATTTCCCTTCCAGCATCAGCGGTCTTCTGGGATCGTATTATGAAACCGTAAATAATGGAGCTTTAGGAGCCGGAGTTTTGAAGATTCCCTATGGCAATTTTCTAGGGCGCTTCGAGTTTGGAAGAAGAAGTTCAAGTGACGTTTCTACCCGAACGGGAGTTCTTAAGAATTCCGGACTGGGACTATCAAATCTCAGCGGCTCGCTCTCCTACCGTTTTTCTAATGGATATACAGGTGCTGCCGTAAGAAATTTTTCACTTGATTATGGTGTACCAGGTGGTTTCACAGGGGCACATCCTAACGGCGTAAATATCAGAATGTTCAAGAGAGAATACACCGGACTCTTGCATGTAGATCTCCCGTCACATCATTTCCCTTCAGTGACCCTCCGCCTGAGCAGAAACTACTTTTCACAGACAGAAAAAGAGTCAAATGGTCTAACCGGAGCAGAATTTGGCATATTTCATTATACAGGTTCTCTTGATCTGCTTATGAATCATTTTTCTTTTTTTGATAATGGATCTGCCGGAATATCGTTTGAGTACAGAGACTTTAATATCGGTGGGTTTGTATTTACTCCGCACACCGTTTCCCGGAATGCTGCTTTGTATTTTTATCAAAGTAAGGATTTTGGAAAGTATTTCTTAGAGGCATCATTAAGATATACCTATGGTGATTTTTTCCCAAGAAAATCAACACAAAGTTTTAACAACCGGTATATTGTAAACCGTAATTTCAATCTATATAGTTTTTCAGTTTCGTTATTAAGAGAATTAACAAATAAAGTTTCTCTCGGTGTAAATCTCAGCCGCACAACCCGTCTCCCTTCAACTGAAGAACTTTATTCAGCAGGCCCTCATCTGGCTGCGTATTCCTACGAAACCGGAAATCCGGCTCTCACTGCTGAATTAGGTTATGGAGCAGAATTATTTGGAATCCTGAAATTATCCGGATTTTCATTCAGTCTGAATCTCTTTTACAATCCTTATGATAACTTTATCATTCCCCGGAACAGCGGAAGATTAAATTTTGCAACTCTCCTTCCCGTCTATGAAACTACTGGAGCCAAAGCACTATTAACCGGAATTGAATCTGAAATTGATTTGGATATAAGTGAGAACATAAGGATCTCTTCTTCTTTCAGTTATACCCGTGGTGAATTTTCTGATGGTTCGCCATTACCGGCTATTCCCCCGTTAAGAAATATAACGAGTGTCAATTACTCAATTAATAATTTTACTCTCGGATGGCAGAGTGAATTTGGTACCGCGCAGAAGAGAACTGACAATTTTGAACAACCGACTGCAGGCTATGGTGTGCATAATGTTTTTACCCAATACTCGTTGATTTCGGAATATTTTATTCATAATGTAAGTCTGAATGTCGAAAACATCTTCAATAAAGAGTACAGAAATCACCTCTCAAGAATTAAAGTAATTTTACCGGAGAGTGGTGTTAATCTTAAATTTATATACAGACTTTATTTTTAGGCCGTCAGTTCATTAATTTAAAACAAAAAACCCTGCCGATCAGGCAGGGTTAATTTGTGCGGAGAGAGAGGGATTCGAACCCTCGGTAGAGCTTTACACCCTACGACGGTTTAGCAAACCGTTGGTTTCAGCCACTCACCCATCTCTCCGTTAGCTGAAAATTTAAGACTTTAAATATACCTAATCCGGGGGATTTTATCAAGATTCTCCCAACATTTTCTCCATAAGCAGCTGCAAAAAAGCCGTCTTTCGACGGCTTTTTGATTACTTTTTATAATTTTCCATGATGTATTTGGCTATGGCTTTTGCCTCCTGCGGCTTCAAACCCTGGTTGGGCATTGGCGGATACGCAGGGTCAACCTTAACCGGGTTCTTTACAAATTCAACCAGTTCTGCCATTTTTCCCTCATATTTTGGCAGTACATCATTATATGCCGGTCCCACTACTTTCTGATCGTACTTGTGGCAGGCGCTGCATTTTTGCGTAAAAATCTCTTCACCTGTCAGTCCTGCTGCCGAAGCAGTAAGCTTTTCAAGATTTTTTACTGATTCTTCAAACACAACATTCATCAGAACTGAGTTTTTTACGGTAGAATTTTTTACTGAGAACTGTTCAGCAATTGCTCCTGAATAGAGCGATACAAAGAGCAGAGCCATCAGGGAAACGGTATGTTTCAGATGTCCGTTCTTATACATATCGTAAAGAAGATGAAACGCGGCAAAAAATGCAAAAAGCATTATTATCACAAACAGAAATACAAGATTAGAAAGAGCGCTTGCGGGATATGAAACAAAAACACCGGTAATAAACAAAGGCTGTAAAATGCCGGAGATAAAAAGAATTCTGAAAAGCTTCCCTTTTACAAAATCACCATATTCAGCATCATTCTTAAGTCTTCCTCCCTCCCAAAAGAAATAGACAAACAACATGACAGCTGCAGTTATGGTAAAAGCAAAACTTAAAAGCTGCAGCCATTTCAGATAAATTCCGGTTGAAGAAATAATTGCTACCCAGTTACTGTTTTCATTCCAGTAGTCAGGATGACCAGCGATGTATAAAGCTGCTGTAAGGAAATAAGTTCCAGCCAAAAGCAGGAGCACACCCCATTTGCCTGCCTGAGAGTTAAGTTTTTTTACATTACTGTCAGCTTCCTTCAGTTTATCAGATGCTTCACCGCTTACACCTGATTCAGAAAGCTTTGCAAAGAGATTTGAGTACTTGAATGCGTAACGATATGAGTAAATCGCAATCACTGCACAGGTCAGAAAAACCAGAGAAATGAGCAGGTATGTAACAGTGCCAACCTCCATTGTATGAAGCAGCTGAGCATAGATCATGATTAATGCGGCAACAGGTACTATTCCGAGAATAATACCCATACTTTTATTCATTGCTGCAATTTCAATTATTTCAGAGGCAAAACGGAGATACCGTGCATCTCCTGTTTTACGGGCCTTGTTCTTATGATAAATTGAAAGAACTGTACCAGCAATCAAAAGACTGAAGAATGGGAGGAATAAAAACTGAAGCATAATCGCCAGATAATGCAGAAGTATGATATGCTCTGTTGACTGCGGTAATACTAAATTGTCGAAAAAATTCATTTACGACTATCCTCTGTTCAAATTAACTTAATAAAATTTTATCTATAGAAATAAATACGATTGCCAGAAGAGCAAAATAATTTATTCTCCGGAAAATCAGATTAAAGGAAAGACGGCTCAGATCATTCTTCAGCAAGGCACTTGCACTAACCAAAAGCCAGATGGCGAGTGCAGGCAGTGTGAATGAAAAAAATGAAATTGCCGTAACCTTAAAGACTGGAAACAACAACAGGGTCAATGCAGTAACTGCTGTCCAGATAAATGTAATTCTGGCAAGCTGTTTATCATTAAACATTCCTATAAGTGTTGGAAATCCAGCCTGTTCATAATCATTATTAAAAATCAGCAGCAGAAGCCAGAAATGAGGAATCTGCCAGATGAAAAAGAAAAATGCGATCAGCAGAACCTGCGGATCAAGAATTCCGCCCCCTGCCGCAAGCCAGCCTGCCACCGGCGGCAAAGCACCAATAACTGACCCTGGTATGATTGCCAGCGAATTTAACTTTTTCATAGGTGTATAAATAAGATTATACCAGATCAGACAGGTAAGCCCGGCTATATACGCAAGCGGATTAAAATATAGCAGCAGCAAAACCGTACCCGCGATAAATGCAGCTGATGAATATATCAGCGCTTCCCAGGTCTTTAGTCTCCCTGACGGCAAGGGCCTCGATTTCGTACGATTCATCAGAGCATCTGTCTTCCGTTCCTGAATATGATTCAGGGCTGCAGAAGAGAATGCAAGAAGCAGAATACCAATAGAAGAAACAGCCATACCGCTGTCGAAGCTCCCTTTAAAGAGCAGATATCCAAAACCGGTCGTAATAGCCACAAAAAGGGTTATCCGGATTTTGAATAATTCGAGTATTGCTGAAATCTTCTTTTTCAATTCAGTCGCTTCTATTGAGTTACTGCCGCGGCATTCATTTTATCAGTCTGCACTTTAAGCCAGTCTGCGTAATCGGATTCTTTAAGAACCACAACCTTTGTGTACATATAAGCATGGTTCAACCCGCAGTATTCAGCGCAGGCTACATCAAAAGAACCGGTATTTTCTGAAGTGAACCATACCATATTTGTCCTGTTAGGAACTACGTCTCTTTTAATTCTGAATGCCGGTACAAAAAAAGCGTGATTTACATCTATGGAAACAAGATCTACCTTAACCGGTCTGTTCTGAGGCACATACATTGTGTCAGTTTTAACTCCGTTAGGATATTCAAAGGTCCATTTCCACATCTGTGCTGTGGCTTTAACCGGGATAGCATCCTTAGGAGGATTATTTCCCTCGACGAAGCCGACCCAGCCATAATAAAACATTGGAATAACCAGCAGAACCGGTATAGCCGTCCACACAATTTCAAGAGTCGTATTGCCGTGTATATTAACCGGTTTTACACCCTTCTTTCTGTTATACTTAAATACAAAGTATATCATCAGAATGGTTATTAAAATCAGCAATGCGAAAGATATTGCTGTGATAAAGAAAAATGCAAAATCTACTTTATCAACATAATTACTAGCTGAAAACATCTGCTGTTTGCCTTTTTATAAAAAAGAGTAATCTGAAAACAAAAGAATAAGTGATATTAGCAGAAAGAACATGGCAACGCCCACAAAACCCTTAAAGATTTTGCTTTCTGCTTTAAGATGCATGAATATCGTCAGCACCAGATATGACTTAACTGAAGCAACAAAAAGCGCGGTTGCTACAGTCAGATTGCCAAAATTTATTCCAGCAACCGCAACAGTAATTACTGTAAGCATAAGTAGCGCGAACCAGACGAAAAAATAGGTCGAATAGCTGGTTACGTGCTTTTCTTCATGATGATGTGAATTGTGATCGCCACTCATTATAAACTCAGGTTATTAAATAAAATAACGGGAAAAGGAAAATCCAGATTAAATCTACCAGATGCCAGTAAAGGCCGGCTGATTCAAGTTTTACAAAACTGTCCTTGTTGATTACTCCGTTCATCGTAAGACGGGTCATGTAACCGATCAGAGCCATGCCTATGATAACGTGCAATCCGTGAAGTCCGGTCATTGAATAGTATAATCCAAAGAAGAGAATTTCTCCTGATGATTTTTCAAGAAGAATTTCCGACCCAGGGAAAATGCCGTGATGAATTTTAGCAGACCATTCAAAATACTTATTTACAAGAAATCCCAGAGCCATAAAAAGTGTTGCAAACTGCAGAATTATTGACAGGGTTTTCTTCCCTCTCTGAATTGCAGCTATTGCAAGAGCCATGGTAAGACTCGACGTAAGCAGTATGACCGTATTAAAGGTACCGAAAAGAGTGTTTAACTCTTTAGCAGCCAGATGAAAAGCATCCTGATTCAGGTACCGGTATACAGAATATAAAAGAAACAAACCTCCGAATAAGAGTAATTCGGTAAAAAGGAATAGCCACATCCCAAGGCGTGCACCTTCATCATCACGGTGTACGTGGGCTGCTGCAGCGGTGTGTTCAGTGGAACTCAATGCGCCTCCTTTAGTTTAACTGGTTCATTTTCATCATTCTGTTTGTATCCATAAGGATCACCTGACACTTCTGGAATCACCTCAAAATTCTCAAGAGGCGGAGGTGTCATAGTCTGCCACTCTAAAGTTTCTCCTCCCCATGGGTTCTCTTCCGTAGTTACTTCTCCCCTCTTGTATCCTAGATAGAGATTACCAAACATAATGATCAGTCCGGTTATCAGAATCCAGGAACCATAGGTAGATATGCTGTGATAAATATGGAACTCAGGCAGATAGTCATAATATCTGCGGGGCATTCCAAGCCAGCCCATGATAAACATCGGGAAATAAAGAACATTGAAGCCGACAAATAAAGTCCAGAAACCTGCTTTTGCCGTTTTTATATTATATTTTCTTCCGAACATTTTCGGGAACCAATAATGCAAAGCAGCAAAAATTCCAAAACCGGTACCGCCAAACATTACATAGTGAAAATGTGCAACAATAAATGAAGTATCATGAATGTGCATATTCACCGAAAGCGCACCCTGAATCAGTCCGGTAAAACCGCCGATTGAGAATAAAAAGATGAATGCAAGAGCATACAACAGAGGCGGATCTGTCTGAATTGAACCCTTATACAATGTGGAAACCCAGTTGAAAACTTTTATAGCGCTCGGTATTGCGACGATAAAAGTCAAAAAGGAGAAGATAAACATTGCTGGTGAGCTCATTCCGGCGGTGAACATATGATGTGCCCAGACGAGTGAGCCGAACAATGCAATCGCTACGCTTGAAAATGCGATAAATTTATAACCAAATATTGTTCTGCGTGAAAAGACCGGAATAATTTCTGAGATTACACCCATTGCCGGAAGAATCATAATATATACGGCAGGATGTGAATATATCCAGAAAAGATGCTGATACAGTACCGGGTCACCGCCCAGCGTTGGATCAAACACACCAAAGCCGAGAACTCTTTCAAAGAACACCATCAAAAGTGTGATTCCGATAATCGGAGTTGCAAGAATCTGAATCCATGCAGTTGAATACAGTGACCAGATAAACAGCGGAAGTCTGAACCAGGTCATTCCCGGGGCTTTAAGCCGGTGAACCGTCGTCACGAAATTTAATCCTGTCAGAATTGAAGAAAATCCAAGAATAAAAGCAGCCATAAGAGCAGGCCACACATTAGTTCCGGTTCTTACGCTGTATGGAACATAAAAGGTCCATCCTGTGTCAACTGCACCGCCCGGCATTATAACAGATATAATCGCGAGAATACCGCCGATGACAAATAACCACCAGCTCAGCAGGTTAATTCTCGGGAAGGAAACGTCTTTCGCTCCTATCATTATAGGCAGAAAAAAGTTTCCAAAAACTGCCGGTAATCCGGGAATAATGAAAAGAAATATCATGATAATGCCATGCAGCGTAAAAAATGAATTATACGTCTGCGGATCAATGATGGTCTTGCCGGGTGTTAACAGTTCCAGCCTCATCAGAAAACCGAAGGTTACTCCGATTGAGAAAAAGAACATCATTGAAATGAGATAAAGCAGGCCTATTCTCTTATGATCGGTCGAGAATATCCAGGACTTCAATCCCTTGTGTTTACCTTGATACTCAAGATAGCTAACTGAATTATCTACCATTGAGGAGTGTGTTGACATACTATTGAGATCCTTTTTCAGTAGTTTGTTTCTTTGGCTTCCTGATGAACACTAATACAAATACTCCAACAGCCAGCAGCGTTACTATACCGGCAATACGGGTAATATTAAGTGCATATCTCTTGCCTTCTCTGTCATAACTATAACAAAATTTCAGCATCTTCGCGATGGTTGGTGTTACCCTTCCTTCAGACGCTTCGATAACAGCCATCTTTAAATCAAATGGCATAAAATCAGTTCCGAGTAAATATCTGGTGATAATACCATCCTTCGAGACTATTACCAGACCGCCAGGATGGACGAAATCTTCGCCTTCCTTCTTAAAACCAAAGCCAACCGAACCGGTAATAGCAGCTATGCTTGCACTGTCTCCGGTCAGAAACCTCCAGGCATCTTCAGGAATCGGCTTCTTGAAGATATCCATGTAATTAACTTTTTTTGCATAAGCAAGTGCCGGACCTTCGGTTTGATCAAAGGAAATAGCCACTAACTGATAATCTTTACCGGCCACTAAATCAACCTGCTCAATCTCTGCAGCAACTTCTGACATAAGAGGAGAGCAAATTCCGGGGCACTCATAATAAACGAACATGAATATAGTCGGCTTATCAACAAGTTTGGCAAGTGAAACATCTATTCCCTGCTCATCCTTAAAAGTAAGATTAAGGGGAATCTTCTTGCCTAACTGTTCATTAATGCCTATAAAGTCATCCATAGACTCAGGCGTAAGAACACCTGAACTTAGGAGAAAAACCAATAGAAAAAAATATCTTTTCATTATGCTAACACAGTCTTTAAGAGCGTGTAAAGTGATGTTATTTCATTATTAGAAAGACGGAGTACCGAAGCACTAAAACCGTTTCTTCCTGCGTTAGAAAAAATCAGCGACTTAAAACTATCAACACTTGCTAATGCCTCTGGTGTATTTAATACCGAGGTTAACGCTGTACGATAGTTATCAGTGACTGATTTGAATAAAGTAAACTGACTCTCAAGTGACGGATCACTAACCTTATCGAGTACATTTAAAATTTTAGTTTCAACGGAAGAGTTCTGATTTACTACCAGGGAGATTGCTGAAGCAAGCGGAATCTGACCAGGTTGCTTTGTTCCTGCTGAGAGTCCATAAGTCTGATCCAGTTTTGCCAGTTCATCAGGTGTGTCCACCGGCGGCTCCGGCATAAAGGTCTGAACATAACTAATGATAGCTACCCTGTCCATTGCAGGCATATAATCATAAGCAGGCATTCCGCTGGTAAGGAT
Organism: Ignavibacteriales bacterium; assembly: GCA_015709675.1. Classification (NCBI taxonomy): domain Bacteria; kingdom Pseudomonadati; phylum Ignavibacteriota; class Ignavibacteria; order Ignavibacteriales; species Ignavibacteriales bacterium. The sequence continues at coordinate 2,656,138 of CP054182.1, read as the reverse complement.
ACCTTTCTGAAGTGTATTATAAAGTTCCGTAAACTTTCTTCCGTTTTTCCAGCCTTCGGTTTCATGAAAATTTCTGGGCTTGGGATTCAGAGCAGCACCCGCTGGTCCGTCTCCCTTGCCGTCATTACCATGACAAGAAGCACAGATTGTAGTATATAATTGCTTGCCTTTATCAAGAGTTGCCTGATCTGCATTATTTATCAGGCTCATATCAACAGCTGCGCTGATCATCGGCTCAAGAATATCCAGCTCTTTTACGACTCCCAGTGTATCTGTCATCTTAGGCGGAAACGTATTTTGAACGACTGAATTATTGTGGGATATGTAAAAAAGACCCAATCCCAGAACAGAAAGGAAAACAATCAGATAGAAAGCGGATATCAAACCGACCGGTTTCTCAAAAAGCTTATTGAAAATATTCATCTTAAATACTAATGTTTATAATCTGAAGTTGAGACTTTTATCCAGTTTTGGATCACCGATTGGTATAAGATTATTCTTCTTTGTCTTAAAATAGAAAATCAGAATAACCAGACCCAATGCAGCTAATGGAAATCCAAACTCAAGAGCATAAGTCAGGAAACCTGCTTTTTGCTCTCCATGATAGCTTGGCATTACAAGCCAGTATAAATCAAGGACATGTGCAAATAAAATCCAGAGACTCGCAAATTTAAGACGTTTTGGATCCATCTTTGCCGGCTGCGATAAAAGAACAGAATAAGGGACCAGAAAATGAATGATAATCAGCAATAGCGACATTACCATCCAGCCGCCTTCCCAACGCTGAATAAACCAGAAATTTTCTTCCGGAAGATTGGCGTACCATATGAGAAGGTATTGTGAAAATGCAATGTAAGCCCAAAAGTTTATAAAGGCAAACAACAGAGCGCCAAGTGAGTATAGATGATCATTGGTCATTTTGGGATGCAGATAGCCGTGCTCCTTTAGCCAGACCGTTGTGTAAGTCACAATTGCAAGAGATGCCAGAACACTTCCGGAGAAGAAATAGACACCAAAAATTGTTGAGAACCAGTGAGGCTCAACACTCATCAGCCAGTCAATTGAAACTACCGAAACGGTTATTGCGAATAAAGGAACAAAAACCGCACTGATAACAATATTCTTACGGGTAAGATTTTGGTCTTTCGTAAGATCCTGAGTTTTCGAATTCCTGCTTAACAGTCCATAAAATAAACTCCATAGGCCGCCCGCCACCAAAATTCTTACAATGAAGAAAGTAGTATCGAGATATGGGGCTTTCCACTTAAGAATTTTATCCTGATTTACGGCTTCAGGCTGTGCCCAGTGAAAGACACTTTCCAAATTAAGAAGTACCGGAACTGCAAGAACGATAATAAACAAAACAGAAGCAGCATAAAATTCATTTATTCTTCTGATTGGAACGCTCCAGTCAGCTCCTGCTATATACTCAAGAGCAACCATGAATAAACTTCCTGCTCCAATACTCAACAGCAGCATAAAACCAATAACATAGCTCATCATGAATCTATGTGAATCAATAAGCAAACCGGCAATTCCTGCTGCCAGGCCTACTCCAAACAGAATAAACCCTAGATTCTGTACCCGGACTGGTAAATCTTTTTTCACCCACATATGATCATTGTGCGACATTAGAGGAGATCTCCTTTCTTACCAGTTTTACATCATCTTCAGTTGAATTTTTAGCTTTCTGCAGAACACGGATGTATGATGTAATGGCCCAGCGTTCCTCGTCATTTAATTGTGCAGAATAGGATGGCATAACATTCTGGCCATTCACTATCACATGGTAGATATTTCCGTCTTTCCAAGTGCGTATTTTTTCAGAATGCAGACTTGGAGGATTCGGGAACTGCTCTCTCAGACGGCTGTCACCGTCTCCATAATTACCATGGCATGGAGAGCAGAATGTTTCATATTTCTTCTTCCCCTTTTCCAAAAAAGCTTTTGAGGGTGAAAAAGGATTGCTGAGTGGATTCTCAGGCTGGGTCGTTAATCCAGCAAATTCATAGGGCATATACCCGCGTGCTACTGTTCCGCTTACAGGAGTTCTCATTGTCCTGCCATCGGCAAAAAACGTGCTTGAAGACTGAACATTACTCTTAAACTGTGCACTCATCCAGGTAAATGGTTCAAGATATACAACCTTATTAAGTGTCACATATGTTAATCCGGAAACCACTAAAGCGATGGTAAACTGAAGTCCGATAAACTTTTTATCGAGAACAGGATATGTTTCTTTTACAGGATAATAAATTCTCTCAATGTGCGTTCCGCCGATACTGGACAAAAATGAAACAGCATCTTCTTCGTTAAAAAGAGGATCTTCACTTTCGATAATTACACCAAACTTATCCAGTGAGACTGCCTTCATAAAGTCAGTATCATGAACTGGATGCGAGTTTGACGGAAACTTAAAGAAGAATGTAAGCATGCCAATTACGGTGGCAAGCGTAGCAAGAAGAACCGTAACTTCAAATAAAACAGGCACATAAGCCGGAAACGCAAAAAGCGGCTTTCCTCCAATATTCATTGGATAATCCACATTCATGGTCCAATATGCCAGCATTAATGCAAGACCAGTACCTGATAAACCGAATGCAAGTGTTATAAATCCTAATTTTGATGGTTCTAATTGCATAGCTCTGTCCATTCCGTGTACCGGATATGGTGTATGAACATCAAACTTAGTGTAACCTTTTTCAGCAGTTTTAGCTGCTGCTGAAATGATTTCATTTGGAGTATTAAATAACGCAGTAACCGCGAATAATTTATTAGTTCGTTCCATTAATGATCTCCGTGATGGCTTGGTTGTGCATCATCAGCAACCGCTTTAATTTCTGCAATCGATACAACCGGAAGTGCCTTCGTAAATAAAATTACAAGTGTAAAGAAAAGACCGAAACTGCCTAACAGAATTCCAAAGTCATACATGGTCGGAGTATAATAACCCCAGCTTGATGGGAGAAAATCTCTGTGCAACGAGGTAACCGTAATTACAAAACGCTCGAACCACATACCAACATTTACAAAAATTACTATTATAAACATGACAGGAATTGATCTCCTGAGTTTTCTAACCCAGAAAAACTGCGGGAATATTACATTGCAGCTCACCATAATCCAGTAAGCCCAGGCGTATGGTCCAAAAGCTCTGTTAACAAATACAAAAGCTTCAGTCTGATTACCGCTGTACCATGCAATAAAGAATTCCATTGCATAAGCATATCCAACCATCATTCCGGTAGCCAGTATAATTTTATTCATTTTCTCGAGATGATCAACCGTGATAAGATGTTCCAGATCAAACACCTTTCTTACAAATATCAGTACCGTTACCACCATTGCAAATCCGGAAAAAATCGCACCAGCTACAAAGTATGGCGGGAAAATAGTTGTATGCCATCCCGGCATAATGGAAACTGCAAAGTCAAAAGATACAATGGTATGAACCGAAAGCACCAATGGGGTAGCAAATCCCGCTAAAAGCATATATGCTTTTTCATAATGCTGCCAATTCCTGTGTGAATGTCTCCATCCTAAACTGAAAATTTTATAAATCGTTTTTCTGATCCCCTCTTTTGTTCTGTCACGCATTGAAGCAAAATCCGGGATAAGTCCAACATACCAGAAAACAAAAGATACCGTAAAATATGTTGAAACCGCAAATACGTCCCAAATAAGAGGGGAGGTAAAATTAACCCAGAGACTATGCTGATTAGGATAAGGAAAAAGATATCCTGCTAACCAGGGCCGCCCTGTATGAATTACCGGAAAAATTCCGGCTGTCATAACTGCGAAGATTGTCATTGCTTCAGCAAAGCGGGCTATGCCGTTTCTCCATTTCTGGCGTAACAGGTAGAGAATTGCAGAAATAAGGGTACCTGCGTGACCAATACCAACCCAAAATACAAAGTTAACAATCGGAAAGGCCCAGCCTACCGGCTGATTGTTGCCCCAAAGACCGGTGCCATACAAGAAAGAGAACCCGAGCGCAACCGCTCCAATCAGAAGTGCAGTAACAGATACTGATAAAGCAATAAAAAACTTCTTGTCAACTTTCGTTTCAAGAGGTTTTGCGATCAGATCTTCGATCTGAGCAATACTTAACCGGCCGCTTACTATGGACTCTTCTTTTGAATAATCTATATTCACTTAGACTTCCTCCGAGTAGGTATTCGTGAGCTTTGCTATGTAAGTGACATTAGGCCTGGTATTAAGCTCCTCAAGGAGATGATATCCAAGATTATGTTCACGGAGTTTAGAGACTTTTGATTCTTTATCATTCATATCGCCAAAGACAATTGCCTCGGTGCCGCATGCTTCCTGGCATGCAGTAACCACATCATCACCTTTTAGCTTTCTGCCTTCAATCGTTGCAACCATTCTAGCATCAGATATGCGCTGTATACAAAATGTGCATTTTTCCATAACACCGCGTGAACGAATAGTTACTTCAGGATTAGCTATCAGTTCAAACGATGGTGACAGCTGATATCCATTAGCAAAATGATCACGGAAATTAAAGAAATTGAATCGTCTTACTTTGTAAGGACAGTTGTTAGAGCAATAACGGGTACCGACGCATCTGTTATAAATCATCTGGTTCAGACCATCCGGACTGTGAGTCGTAGCGACTACGGGGCAGACATTTTCGCAAGGTGCATTGTCGCAGTGCTGGCAAAGCATCGGCTGCAATTTAGCTGATGGATTCTCGGGGCTGCCTGAATAATAGCGGTCAATTTTTATCCATTGCATTTCTCTGCCGGCTGCAACCTGATCCTTTCCAACTATCGGTATATTATTTTCAGAATTGCAGGCAATAACACACTGTCCACAGCCGGTGCATTTATTTAAGTCAATTGCCATAGCCCATTTTACATCAGGATACTCATGATCAGCATACAACGTATGAAGCGTATGACCGCCGTGATGAATAACATGGGGATCTTTCATATACTGGGCAACTGTTGCCTCACGAATGATATTTCTCTTCAGATGCTGATCAGCTATAAGGTCATCATCAAATGCATGATGGTCCTGAGTGGATACAACACCACGATATTCACCTGTCACGGATACTGATACTGACCCGAACATCAGAGGGTTTGCGGATTGTGTTTTGGATAGCAGAGTGTTTGCGTTAAACCCTATCCCATTAGCAACTACTGATGAATTAGTTCGGCCATATCCGGCTTCAATACTTATAAAATTATCTGCAAGGCCAGGCTGAACAAGTGCCGGAATTTTTAATGATCTGTTATCTCTTTTAACTTCCAGAACATCACCGGTTTTTACATTAAGCTCTTTGGAAGTTTTGTAAGATACCGCTGCATAGTTATCCCAGGCGACTTTTGAAACCGGATGAGGATTTTCCTGCAGCCATCCGTTTCCGGCGAACTTTCCATCACCGGTTGCATGACCTTCGGTTATCAATACCACAAATCCCTGATAATCAGTCTCAATAGAAGCAAGCTGATTAACTGCATCTGAGTTCACGGCAAGTGAATAGTCAGGAGTTTCATTTAGAACCGTATATCCGTCATGTAAAGAGCCAAGCCAGTATTTCTCAAATGACGCAAGGGACATTGACTTTGGAAATACTGTCGAAGACCATGCATTCTTAAGATAGTTATAATAATTACGGTCATCGTAATTTTTAACATCACCGCTGAGCCAGTTGAGCAATATTGATTCTTTCTGGCGGGTGTTATATAACGGGGCTATTACCGGCTGAATTAAGCTATAGACACCGGTTCTGGTCTGTGCATCACCCCAGCTTTCGAAATTGTGATTTATCGGAAGCACATAATTACTGACAAATGTAGTTTCGCTTAACTGTTCAGTTAAAGACACTACAAGTCCTGCCTTTTTTAGTGCATCTTTTAACCCAAGGTCTTCAGGAAGATTGTAAACCGGATTTGCATCAATAGTAATTACCAATGCAACATTACCGGCATTAAGTTTATTAACCAGTTCTTCCAATTCTGAAACTGAAGAAGCCTGTGTGAGTTCAACTGAACCGGAAGATGTGTTATATAACGCCGAATTGCCTAATAACTCATTCAGAAGATTTACAGCTATATGAGTTTTTTCACTTAATGCACTTCCGGCATATACAATTGATCTTCCTCTGTTGTTCAGCAGATCAGATGTCATATTAACAATGTCAGTAAAATTAAGACCGTTTTCATCACAGAATTTATTAAGGTCATATTTTGTAAGAACTGACGAGAGATCACTCAATGAAGAAGGAACTGCCAAACCACCTACGGAAACAATATACTGCAAAAGTGAAAGCACGAATTCCGCCTGCTTATCCGGACGAAGTCTGAATCTATGATCTGCATTTAATCCGGTAAGTGAAAAATTTCCTTCAACAGCATAAAGACGGCTGAAATTCTTTAGGTCATCTACATTACGGTTTTTTACAAAGAGTCGGTTGTTCTCAACCTGATTACCTTCTTTACCAAGAAAATCTCCTTCAAGTGCAACGATAACTTTTGCTTTATCCCACTGAATCAGTGGTACCTGATTTCCAGGATAACATTTTTCCCAGGCAGCTTTTCTTACTGATTCATTAAACTGATTTACTGTATAAACCTTCGTAGTTGGATATTTTACCTTAAAATCATTAATGAGTTTAAGGAATGTCGGCGAAGTTATGGTATGAGTAATAACGGCAATTTCTTTTGAACCGGCAGTCAGAAGTGCCGAAACTACAGCATTATCAGCATCGCTCCATGAAACCTTATTCAGGAAACCGGTTGAGTTCATTGCCGGATCCTGGATTCTTGAAGGATCGTAAAGATTAAGGATGGATGCTTCCCCTTTTGAACAAATTTTACCCTTATTAACAGGATGCTGAGGGTTACCTGTTACCTTAATCGGTCTTCCTTCTCTGGTCTTGATAAGAACTCCGCAGGATTGTTCACAACCTGTACAGGAGGAGGCATAATAATTAGGGCGGCCAAGTGTAATTTCTTCCGGCTGTTTGTTGTAAGGAATGATATCACCCTTCTCACGATAATCCGAACAGCCGGCACCAGCTAAGGCGGCTGATGCACCGAGCAGTGCTAAAAATTTCCTTCTTGAAACACCGCTCAAGTCTGTGTTAGGATCAAAATCCTTGGTTACACCATCAAAAAATTCATTTTCTTTAATCTTTTTGAATCCAGAATCATTCTGGAGTTCTTCAAAACTTCTCCAATAGTGGGGGTCGTTTTGTTGTTTCTGAGAATCGTTATTTTTATTAAGCTCTGACATCATTCTTTCCTGACGATTTTCTTTGAACAGCGAGTGGTTCTGGCTTTACTATAATTTTAGTGTTGTTTTCCACTCTGGAAACTGATGATATTGCTCTTCCTGTAAAAACGTTCTGCAGCAATAATGTTCCGATAACACCACCGCTGAGAAGTCCGAAGAATTTCTTTCTTGAATGAAGTGACTTATTTGTTGGTTCAGATTTCATGTTGTTCTCTCCTATCTGTGGCAAGCCCAACAGTAGTCAGGTCCTTTGTTTACGGATTTCAAATATGGCATCTTCTCTTCCGGATTACGATGACAATCCAGACAAGCACCCATGGTAAAAGAGTTTACCTGTCCTACTTTGTCCATTAACTCCACATCACCATGGCAGCTCTGGCACTGAATCCCCTTATTTACGTGGGAAGCGTGGCTAAAGTATGCATAATCAGGCACTTTGTGAATTCTAACCCAGGGGAGCTTTTCACCGGAATTGTAATAATTGGTAAGTTTTATAATTTCTGGCCGGTCTTTTCTGGCTATAGCATGGCAGTTCATACAGGTAGCTACCTGAGGGATACTGGCATGTCGTGATTTTTCAACGCTGGTGTGGCAATACTGGCAGTCTATGCCCATCTGACCTGCATGCAGTGCATGTGAAAATGCAACAGGTTGATCCGGGGTATAGCCTACCCCATCCCGTTCAGCTCTGGAGATGAAGTATGTCACTGCAAACGAGGTTAGTACCACAAATACAGTGATAGGCAGTCTTATTCGAAGCAGGTAATCGAGGAAGTTGTTTGACATCTTTACCTAATTTTCTATTAATAGTAAGGTGTTAAAGGCACAGAAAAGTGCCTTTCTGAAACAAAGAATTCTTTAAAGACTTTTATAAGATAAGGTTCAAACTTATAAAATTAAGAAGTCAAAAAAAAACAAAATATCCCCGTTTTTAATTGAATTAGCCCTTTTTATGAGCCCTCATTATCAGCTCGACAGGGTGTAATACCTCTATTTTCTCTGTTCCCCGCTGAAATCCTGCTTTAATCTGACCGATACAGCCCGGATTTCCCGTCAGGACGATTTTCGCTCTTGTATCCTGAATTTTTGTCAACTTTTTCTGCAGAAATTTCATTGAGGATTCATATTCCATAACATTATAGATCCCCGCACTGCCACAGCACCAGGTTGAATCTTCAAGTTCTTTATACTCTATGCCCGGAATCCTCTTTATCACCTGCCTTGGCTGCTGAGTGATTTTTTGGGTGTGGCACAAGTGGCATGCATCATGATAGGTTACTTCTCCGGCAATGGAGACGCAATGTTGCTCGAAGTTGATTTCAGCGAGTAATTCTGAAATATCCTTAACCTTTTGAGAAAAAACCCTGGCTTTCTCACGATACTCAGGGTCATCTTCAAACAAATGACCATATTCCTTCATAAAAGCACCGCAGCCGGCTGAATTAGAGATGAGAAACTGATATTCTTTTCCGGTAAAACGGTCAATATTCTTTTTTGCCAGTTCAATCGCCATCTTTCCTTCCCCATTATGAGCATGCAGTGAGCCGCAGCATACCTGGTCTTCAGGAATCAGGACATCAAAGCCGTTAATCTGCATAAGTTTCACGGTGTCATTATTAATATTCCCAAAAGCGTGTTTCATCAGACAGCCGGTATGAAAAGCCATGGTTCCGGCCGCGGATGCTCCATACACCTTTTCAATTTCTCTATACTTCGGAGGGAAAAATTCGAATTCAGGTGAAAGCGATTCTACCTCAGCAAGATTACCGGGGAGTACTTTTAATATAGAAGTTTTTCTTATCAGCCACTGTAAGCCGCTCTTTCTATAAAGAGCCATGAAGAATGAGAAAACTGAAAGGGCCGGTGCGTTTGCAAGTATCCGGTTTAAGAAGAATCTTTTTATTCTATTTTTTAACCCTTTTTCAGCTTCAACTTCCGTAATATAGTTTCTTGCAGCCTCCACCATCTGGCCGTATTTCACACCTGCCGGACAGGCGGTTTCACATGCCTGACAATCCAGACAGAAATTCATTTCCTTAATAAAAGTATCAGAAATCTCACTTTTCCCCTCCGCAAGTTCTTTGATAAGTCTGATTCTTCCCCTCGGCGATGAACGCTCAAGTTTTGTAATATCATATGTCGGACATACAGCCAGGCAGAGCCCGCAGTGCATACACTGAGTAAGTATATCACTGTGCGGCATGACCTTAGAGAGTAACTCTCTGCTCTGTCCAGAATTAATTGCGTTCATGAATCGAATATGAAATATCTTTTGGAAAAAATCTATCATATGCAATCGTGTAGAGGATTACATTACCTTCATCTCGGCGACAGATCCAGTCCAGTACATTTGTTACCCTGCCGAGCGAATCAAGGAAATAAGAATAAATATGCTCCCCAAAATTTATATTAATATCGGTGCTTATCCTGTCAATCCGGATAGGATTCATTAAACTATCGTAGACAACCATAAAAAGGGATTCCAACACATCGTTGTCAGTCAGGAAATATAAATAATCTTCAAATTTTTCACTCTTACTATTCATGAGCAGAGTATACTCAGAAGTTTCAAAGGTGAGAATGATTTCAGGTGTGTAAAGCATGAATATGGTGCATTCCCCTTTTGTATAATTAGCCAGAGTATCAGCTACGGGCTGTTTATCTCTGAGGTCCCTTGTCATCAAAACTGTATCTTTACGCAATTCTGAATCAGAATATATCTCTTTCCACTCCTGGCCTTGTACCTGAACAATTGAAAACACCAGGAGAAATAGGAACTGGATATATGTTATTCTATTACCTTTGCCGGCCATAAATCAGTGATTCGCATTTTGGCTTAAAGGTAAAAATCTTACCGGGATTTAGTATGTTATCCGGATCAAGAACCAGTTTAAGGGAATTCATGACATGAAGTGCAGGTCTTGAAGCAATTTTTTCAAAGAATTGTTTCTTTGCAAGTCCGGTACCATGCTCTCCTGTAATAGTGCCGCCAAGAGCGACTGCCTGCTCAAATATATAGTCAAATGCCTTATGAACTCTTTCAATTTCTTTATGATCACGTTCATCCGTCAGACAGGTCGGATGCAGATTGCCATCTCCGGCATGTCCGAAATTTCCTATAATCAGGTCATACTTCTTAGCCGCGTACTGAATTTTTTCAAGCATCTCCGGAAGTTTGCTTCTGGGAACCGTTGCGTCTTCAAGTATAGTAGTAGGCCTCTGCCTTGCCAATGCTGAAAATGCAGTTCTTCTTGCCGACTTCAACCGTAATGACTCCGCGGGATCCTCTGACTTGGATATATACTGACCTCCGTTCTTCATGAGAATCTGCTCAACCTGATTTGCATCTTCCATTACACTGCTTCCCCTGCCGTCAACCTCTATGAGCAACACAGCTTCTTTATCGGTCGGCAATCCGAGTTTAGTGTAATCCTCAACACACCGGAGTGTTGTATTATCAAGAAATTCCAACATGCAAGGGGTAATTTTGGCCGCTATAATTTCAGCAACCGCCTCCCCTGCCTGAGGAACAGAATCAAAAAAAGCTAAAAGAGTAACAGCAGAGGTCGGTTTGGGAATTAACTTAAACTGGATTTTAGTAATGATACCTAAAGTCCCTTCACTTCCGATAAATATATCCTTTATGCTATACCCCGCAACATCTTTGAAATTTTTTCCGCCGATTGAGAGTATTTCGCCATCCGGTAGTACCAGTTCCAATCCAAGAACATAATCCTTGGTAACTCCATATTTCAGTCCGCGCAATCCACCGGCATTTTCGGCAACATTACCTCCCAGTGTGCAGATATTCATACTGCCGGGATCGGGAGGATAAAACAGTCCCCGCTTCTCAACTTCCTTGTGTAATTGTGAGGTAACCACACCAGGTTCAACCGTTGCAGTAAGGTTAAGTTCATCAACTTCAAGAATTTTATTCCAGCGGGTCATAACCAGTGCAATACTATTCTCGACAGGAATAGATCCTCCGCTTAAACCGGTCCCGGAACCGCGCGGTACAATTTTAAATCCATCCTCTTTTGCCAATTTAAACAAAGCCGAAATCTGAGTTGGATTCTCAGGAAAAACAACTGCTTCTGGTTTTTGTTGAAGCAGCGGAGTTCCGTCATAGGAATAGACAATTTTGTCTTCCTCGGAAGTTAAAAGATTATCTCCCCCAACGATGCGCGAAATTGCTGAAAGAGTGGCCGAATTCATTACCCAACCATTCGCTGTAATACAATTCTTACTACGATTATCGTGGCTCCGGCAATAAGCAGATAGATGATGAGATTTTTAACCGACTGCCAGGTCATAATGATTGTCGAACGGAATCCGCGCCAACCGCATTTATTACACCGGTAGGTTTTATAAAATGTCAGGCTTCTTACAAGATTTTCGAACAGGTTTCTTGCCCGTGATCTGCGCAATGAGAACTGTTCTCCGCAGGATGGACATTTTGAAAAACTTGGATCCCGTTTGAATATAATATTTCCTGAACGGACTAATTTCTTTTTGCTCATTTTCTGTTAAGTATTTTTGCTATATAATTTCTGTTTTTCACTAAAGCAACCGAAGTTACATATTGATGGTCAAACCTGAGCTGATATCTGATTTTCTCAGAACTGCCTCCCTGCCGGTTAATAATATCACTCAGCACCTCTCTGACCCCGTCTGATGGCAAAGCAAGTGTATTTGCACTACCGGCTGATTCTGCTTTGGAGATCAGCTGATTAAACTCAGCACTGATTGCGGCAAAATCATCTTTTGATTTGAATGATTCTCTGATCTCTTCAAGTTTCTTCACAATCTGAGGTTTATACACGTACCCCTTTTCCTTTAAATATCTTCCGGTTTTTTCTCTGATCAGCGAACTGTCAGATTCTGTGTATCGTTTTTCATTGGCAACCGCAATAAGTTCAGAAGATATCCGGAATATATAGCCCTTTGCAAGCAGATCTCTTGTGAAATCCGAGAGTTCAGACAAAGTAACTGATGAATCAGGCAAAATTCCGCCAGAAGCGAAAACAGTGCGTTTATTATCAGTTAAATATTTTTCGGGTAACGTTTCAGCTGAATTGGTAATTACTTTATTATCCTTTGCGTAGTCAACTTTCTGAATACATCTGCCGCTTGGTGTATAATATTTTGAGGTAGTTATTTTAAGCGAAGTATTATTAGACAACGGCGAAATCGTCTGAACAAGTCCTTTGCCAAATGATCTTTCACCAACAATAATGCCTCTGTCATGATCCTGAATAGCACCTGCAACAATTTCAGAAGCTGATGCACTGCTGCCGTTTACCAGAACAGCAAGTGGAGTCTCAGGGAGAATTGGTTCTTTACTAGAAAAATACGCTTTGTAGCTTGTTGAATCTTTTCCCATGGTAGAAACAATAAGAGTCCCTTTTGGTAAAAAGACAGAGGATATATCAACGGCGCTTTCGAGCAGACCCCCCGGATTTCCACGTAAGTCAAGCACAATCTCTTTAATCTCCCCCTTTTTCTGAATATTTAGTATTGATCTGCGCAATTCGTCACCGGCTCCCCGGTTAAATCCGCTAAGCTTTATATAAGCGGTACCTGATTCAGCTGGGACAAAATCAGCAAATGTTACATTCTTCACCTGAATTTCTTCCCGCACAAGACTGAAAAGCAGAGTATCCGTTACTCCCGGCCGCACAATCTTCAGACCAACAAAAGTTCCAGGTTCCCCTTTAACATAAAGTGAGACATCATCAAACATTGACTTATCAAGTTTTACTGAATCAACAGCAACTATCTCATCGCCAATCATCAGCCCCTGACGCTGCGCTGAGTAACCGTCCATGATTTCTACAATAGTTATTTTTTCATCACGGATACCAACTGAAATCCCAACACCGCCATACTTGCCGGTGGTCATCATCTCAATGTCATCCTGCCTTTTTTCATCAATGAAGACCGTATAGGGATCAAGATTCTGAAGCATTCCTTTTATCCCGGAGCGCAGAAACTCATCCGGATTAATATCATCCACATAATTAAGAGTAACCTCTTTATAAATCCTGGTAAAGAGATCAATATTTCTGGCAATTTCAAAATAGATATCACCAGATTTGTAAAGCCACGCGCCTGTGAAAATTATAGGGGCGACAATCAGAGCAATAATAATTCTTTTTCTAAACATCGTGTAAACCGGCTTTTTGTAATTCATTAACAATCATTGCATGCACTTCATCTTTTTTCTCGCAGCCATTAACCACTCTGAATCTGGATTCGGATTTAGCTATCTCAAGGTAGCCATTTCTTACCCTGCTGTAGAAATCATCATTCATATTTTCAATTCTGTCAAGTGACTCCTGCCCGTGAGCCAGCTTTCTTTTCCTTGCCTCTGCAACCGGGATATCAATAAAGAATGTTATATCAGGAACGGCCTCCTGAATAGCGAACTCACTTATTTTTTTCACCATTTCCAGAGGAAGTTGTCTGCCGTAACCCTGATAAGCCGTGGTAGAATCATGAAACCTGTCAGAAATAACTATCGTCCCCCGTTCTAAAGAAGGGAGAATAGTTTTCCTCACTAACTGAGCCCTGGATGCTGAGAATAATAAAATTTCTGTCTCAGATGTCATCTCAAGGTTCTTTTTATCAAGAAGTATTGTCCTGATTTTTTCTTCAATTTCTCCACCGCCCGGTTCTCTGATAACCAGAACATCCCTGCCTTTTGCAGTCAGATGCTCCTTCAAAAGCTGAATCTGGGTTGATTTACCGGAAAAATCTATTCCTTCAAATGTAATAAACATTAAAACTTTTTTAATATATATCTTAAACGTTCTGGTTTCTGCGAAACCACCCTCAGATATTGGGGAACGGTGATCTTTGGAAATACGAATCCGAGGGAATCCGCAATTATTTCCTTATAATGCAATTCGGCTTTGATATTTGCAGGATCCATTGAACCCAGTAAGGAGACTCCCCCTTCAACACCAACCGTAATTTTATCCGGAATAATAAGCACCTGCCTGTCACCAGGTACATCCAGAATCGCAACGGGGATATCCTGGAACTCCTTATCAACAATTTTCTGTGCATCAATAGTTACTGACACAGACTGGGGAAACACCGATATATGTTTCGGGTAGTCTACAGGAATCAATTCTGTAGTCTGGGAGGACAGATTTTCGAAAACATATTTTTCTGTTGTCAGGTATCGCAGTCTTTCAATATAAGATTTGGCTCCTGCAACAGTTACACTATCCGGCTGTATCATAATTTTTCCTGCAAGACCGTAACCTGATTTGAATGAATTCTCAATTTCGGGCAGTACCGGAACACTCTTCCAAATCAGTCTTTCAAGTTTAAGATTTATTACCGAAGGCTGATATTCAAGTACCTGTATATCAGAAGTAAGCCAGCTGTTTTCATCAACAGCATTAGCAACCTTCAGGGTAATTTTTCCAGTATCTTTCCGTGCATCAATTAAGAACTCATTATTGCCGGAAGCAAGGAGCGCTGCCAGTTTCCATCCTCTGGCTTTAAGTTTAATAGTCATTCTCTCAGGAAGTTCTTCCGCGACTGCAAATTCGTTTCCAAGATTAGTTATTTTGAGAGGAAGACTGAGAGTATAATAATACTCATAAGAAAGAGAAACTCCAACCCAGATAATCAGAGCTATTACGAATGAGACTATGAAAAGAGGGAGCTTTTTCATTGTTTCATCTCAGCAGAAAACTATTCTGCTTTAGGTTTCTCTCATGGGGATCTGAGAGCTTCAAAATGCCTGAGAAGTTCGTTGCGGTTAGCTTTAGATATTTCCCTCCCCTGAATCGGAAAATTGTCAATTTGTCTTGCCAGTTTTCTGAGCTGATGAACATTTAGTGAGTAAATATCACTTTCCATAATGCTGAAATTATCGGGAAGATCTTCAAACATCTTCTCCGAAACATCATCAATAAAATCGGTTTCTGCACTGACGGTTTCCTGAGAAGCTACCTCAATAATCTCCGGTGACACCGTTTCTTGAGTAATTTCTTCAACCTCTTCAGTTGAAGACTCTGCAGGTAAAACGTTTTCCTCAGGCAGTTCTTCCAGAATGAATTCTGCCTCTTGAACAATCTGAGGTGCCTGTTCTTCCATTACTGTTGCGGAAATCGTTTCGACTTCACTGATCGGCTCTGATTGAGTTTCAGATTTATCTTCTTTTAAAGAAATTTCTTCCTGCGATTTAAATCCTGGTAAGAGAATCTGTTCAGTAACTGGAGTATCAGATGCAGCCTGAGTAATTTCTGGTAAACTCTCCGCATCTTTTTGCTCAACAGCTATCTCATCTGATTTCTCAAAAGATCCTTCAGCAGGAAGCGGTCCGGAAAGATCGTCTGCTTCAGAAAAAAGCTGAGGAATAATTGTTTCAATCTGATCATCGGGCTGAGGAATGATGTGTACAGAGAGCAACTGCCCAACCCGCTGAGCTGCTGCAGCGCCTGCGTCAATTGCTGACCTGACGGCCGCCACATCACCGGCGATTTGAATCGTTATCATTGCGGGGACGGTTTTTTCCTTACCGATTATGGTAACATTGGCCGCTTTCACCATCGCGTCAGCGGCCTCAATTGCACCTACCAACCCCTTTGTTTCAATTAATCCGAGAGCACGGGACATTATGCTAAAGGATTATTTATTTTTCTTAGGGAGTATTAATTCAACTTCTGTATGAGGTCTTGGGATTACATGAACTGATACTAATTCACCAACACGCTGAGCTGCGGCTGCACCGGCATCAGTGGCAGCTTTAACTGCGCCAACATCACCTCTGACCATGACGGTTACATACCCACCGCCAATAGTTTCTTTACCGATAAGTTCAACTTTAGCGGCCTTTACCATTGCATCGGCTGCTTCAATTGCGCCGACGAGACCTTTGGTTTCAATCATTCCCAAAGCATCTAATGTCATATTCAGACTCCGTTAATAAGTTTTGTTTTAATGATATTCAAATTACTTGGATTACAGATAATTATCAAACTGTTCTTAGATATTCCTGCAAAATTATGATAGCCGCGTTCATGTCCACCAACCCCTTATTCTGCCTTTTTTTGCGGCTTTTTACTGTCTCGAGAACCATCTTTTTAGCCATCTCTGAGGTATAGGTTTCGTCCCAGAGAATTACCCGGCAATTTCTGGATTCCAGAAAACTCTTAAACTGGATAATTTTATCCCGGATCTCCTTATTCGATGGCTTTTCACCCGGATCACCAAGTATTACGATTTTCACTCCTTCAGTTTTTATAATCCTGGTTATTTCCTGAAGCAGAGTCGCATCGTTTTTTAGAGTCGTAAGGGGTGAAGCGATGATTTTAAGAGGGTCTGAGATGGCCAGCCCAACCCGTACGTGTCCGTAATCAACCGCTAAAACACGCTCGCCTCCGGTCAATTCCCCGTTTTCAGATAATTTCATCTAATCTTCTGACTTCATATACCCCTTCGATGGACCTGACCTTTTCAATTATTGTATTCAGGTGTTCCTTATTCATGACATATAGTGTGACAATTCCCTTAAAAACACCATTATGGGTATCAATGTTAATGGACTTAATATTGGTGGTTTTGACGTTTAGAATGGTATTTGAAATATTATTAAGAATACCCGGAGAATCCAGCCCGCTGATCGAAAGTCCTACGATAAAGGATGAACCTTCTATTTCAGGCCAGTAAATACTCACCACTTTCTCAGGATCTCTTTTGGCCAGATCACCCATATTTTTGCAATCTGCCCGGTGAATTCTTATTCCGCCACCTATTGAGACAAAACCCAGTACATCATCTCCCGGAATCGGACTGCAGCATTTTGAATAGGAAACCAGCATCTTAAAGTTTTCACCGCTGATTGCAAGCTGTCCACCGCTTGAGCGGGCAAAATCCTTAAAGTTTTCATAACTGCTGGTTACATCTTTACTCTTCCGCTCCTTTTCCATTGAAGTAGTCAGGAGTTCATCAACATTGATTTTTGCCTGACCTACAGCCATAAAGAACTGGCGGGTATTATCCATTTTTATGGACTGAATCAGTTTATTTAACTCCTGGCTTGTAAAGGAGAGTTTCAGTTTTTTAAGTTTTTTCTCCCAAAGATCTTTTCCGGCATTGAAAAGGGTTTCATCTTCTTTATTCAGCCATTTTTTGATATCTGAAATAGCTTTGGAGGTTTTGACAAATTTAAGCCAGTTTTTATTAGGGTGCTGATTTTTTGAAGTCAGAATCTCAACCTGATCCCCGCTTTTAAGGACAAAATCCAGAGGAACAAGCTTGTGATTAACCTTTGCACCAATACAGTGATGGCCCACTTTTGAATGCACCTGAAACGCAAAATCTACCGGTGTGGATCCGACCGGAAGTCTTTTTAAGTCTCCTTTTGGGGTGAATATAAAAATCTCATCTGAATAAAGGTCCAGCTTGAAATTGTCTACAACACCTTTTTTGTATTCATCATCTGAGGATGATTCAAGAATATCCCTGATCCAGGCAATATAACTGACCATTTGCGGATCATCCCCGGATTTTCCTTCCTTATACTTCCAGTGGGCGGCAACTCCCTGCTCGGCCACCTCATGCATCTTCTTATTGCGGATTTGTACTTCAACCTTTTTCCCGTCCGGACCGACCACTGTTGTATGCAGGGACTGATAATTATTCGCTTTTGGAATTGCTATATAGTCCTTAAACCGGTCAGGAACGGGTGTATAAATTCCATTTACGACACCGTGCACCGTATAACAATCAGTTCTGGATTCCGAGTCGAGGATAATCCGTATCGCGAAAAGATCATAGATTTCACTGAACGGTTTATTTCTTTTGATCATTTTCCGGTAGATACTATAAAGATGCTTAGCCCTGCCGCTTATTTCATATTTGATATTGTACTGGGCCAGTTCTTTTACCAGGGGCTGTTTGAACCGTTCTATATAGTCTTCACGCTCAGCCCGTTTAGCATTGATCTTTCTTTTAAGATCCTCGTATGCCTGTTTGTTCAGTTCCTTAAATGCCAGGTCCTCTAATTCCCATTTAAGCTGACCAAGTCCGAAACGATGTGAAAGCGGGGCATAAATTTCAAGAGTCTCTTTAGCAATCTTCTTACGCTTGTCTGAATCGAGAAACTCCAGAGTCCTCATATTATTTAGCCGGTCGGCTAGTTTAACAATAATTACCCGTATATCCTTTGTAATAGAAAGGAGGAGTTTGCGGTAGTATTCGGCCTGATCAAATTCGGTTCCCTTAAACAGGTTCTTAATTTTTGTCAAACCGTCAACTATGACAGCAATATCATGCCCAAAATTCTTTTTAATTATATCAATGTTATAATTGTCGTTGTCCTCAACAACATCATGAAGCAGCCCGCAGGCAACCGAGACATCATCAAGGGGAAGTTCTGAGGCAAGAATCCTGGCTACTGCTATCGGATGTGAAAAGAAGGGTTCATTTGACTTTCTGACAAAGTTCTTATGGGCTTCCATGGCAAAATCGAATGCCTTGTCAACAACATCCGGCCGGAATGAGGGAATATTCCGGGAACAAAGCTGAAGCAGTTCGTCTTTTTCTGCCTTAAACGATACGGGAGCGGAAGCCAATTTTTGAGACCTTTTGTTTAGCCTCAAATATGTCATTTTTTCAGCAGATATTCAAGGGTTAACTTAATTTTCCCTAAAAAATCCCCCTTTTAGTTTAGTTCCTCCCTGATCTCTTTCACTCTTTCAATTGACCTCTCAAGTTTCGATAACTCATAATCAGAAAGATTGCGGGCTGAAAGAATTTCATCAGCCAATGCCCTGGCTTTATCCTTCTGGCCGGCCTTGTTGTAGAGGTTGACCATCCTCCCCTTTATCCTAAGTTCGTTTATTCTGTTTTTAACTTTAGCCGGATCAAACGAATTCATAATCTGCTGCAAAACTTTGATGGCATCAAGAGGTTTTTCTCTTCCCAGAAATCTGGCTAAATCATACTGGAACATCCTGGATTTCGGATATTTTGCAATTGCCTCGTTCAGCACCTCTCTGGCTTTTTTATATTCCTCTCTCAGATAATAAATATCGAAGAGGTTTTTATAAATAAAGTAGGAGTGATAGGTACCCGCTTTACGTGCTTTTTCAAGCATGCTTTTGCCAAGTTCTCGCTCATCGTCAACAAATGGCATCCAGTTCAGGAAAGAAAGTTTCTCACTTCTCCAGAACTTAAACGCGCCAATTGAAGCATACGCATCCCCAAACTCCGGATCAATGGCAATACATTTTTCATAATAAGAAACTGCATCAAGACCGGTATTGATGAAGGAAATCCATTCTGAATTGTATGCATAGAGAATAGCACGGTAACCATTAATAAGACCGCTGCAATAATGTATCCAGAGTATTGAATTCTGGTCAGAAGTAATTTTCTTCAGTTTACGTGATGCTTCATCTAGGTAAGAATGAATTAATTTGTTATTAGCCGGCAGTGCATAATCATACGAAATACCGATTTCAGATGCGGCAGAAAGTATTTCATAAAACGGAAATTTTGAATTCTTAAAATCAGGGTTTTCAAGAAGTATTTTTGCTTCTTCATAATCCCCGTTAAGAGCAAGAGTTATTCCTTCTCTGAAAACTTTGTCAACAGCAGGGTCAGGAAACTTTTGCGGAAAAAGAAAAGAACTGAATAAAAGGATCCAGAAAAAAACCTTATGTGCCAAAAATTCTGTCTCCGGCATCCCCGAGCCCGGGGAGAATATAACCCTTATCATTCAGTTGTCTGTCCAGAGTCGCAGTATAAATCTGCACATCAGGGAAATCTGATTCAACACGTTTAACGCCTTCAGGTGCAGAGATTACCGATACCAGATAAACTGAGCCGGAGGTCAGTTGCTTAACTTTATTAATGGCGGCAGAAGCGCTTCCTCCGGTCGCAAGCATCGGATCGAGAATGATAACAATAGGATCAACCATTTCAGGTACTTTGAAATAATACTTTTCCGGTTGAAGCGTCACTTCATTTCTCTGCAGGCCTATATGACCCGCCTTGGCACCCGGGATGATATCAAGGAACCCATCAAGCATCCCCAGACCGGCCCGAAGAATCGGGAGCAGGATTACCTCTTTTTCAAACCTGAATCCCGTTGTCTTTTCAAGGGGTGTTTCAACCTGATACTCGCTGAGTGTGAATTTCTTAGAAACCTCCAGAGCAAGTACTCTTGAAATATAACGCACATTTCTGCGGAATTCAGTATGCTCCGAATTCCGGTCTCTTAGCCGGGTGATAGCTGTTTTAACAAGCGGAAAATCACATACAAATAAACTCATTCTAACCCTTGTCTAATTTGTTCTTCAATGATATCAGAATATTTCTGAATGGTGAAAGTGCCGGTGTATAGTTAAAATCGGTCTCAGATATAATATCATAACTCATTCTATTTCTTATCATAAATGTGATCAGATCAGAAAAACCTGAGACTTCTTTGGCCCCTAAGAATGAAGCCCCGAGAATCTGTTTATTTAATTTGTTAATGATAAGTTTCGCGGCGGTGTTCGATACTTCCGGCATAATGTGTACAAGATTGGGCATGATTGCAAAAGCGGTTTTAACAACAAAACCATGCTCCCGGGCTGCTTTTTCAGTGAGCCCTGTCTGACTAAAGTAATTATCAAAAATTCTGAAACTTGTTACCGGGATTGCTCCTTTAAATTGCTCCGGTTTTCCAGCTGCGTTGCTCCCGGCTATATGCCCGGTATTATGAGCAACCTTGGCGCTATAAAAAACCTGACTCTTACCGGTAAGAAAATTTTTAATACCTGCAGAGTCACCAGCAGCATATACATATGGAATACTTGTGCGTAAAAATGTGTCGGTTATAATTTCACCAAATGCCCCCCTTCTGAAATCAAGTCCCGCAATAAATCTTGTGTCTGGTCTGAATCCTGTAGCCGGAAAAAGTGCGTTAGATTCCAATACCCTTGAGCCGACCTTAACAGATTTTACACTTCTGTGATCCGTAATGAAAGATAATGTCGTTATTCCTGAGTAAACTGCAATTTGTTTCTCCTTTAAGATCTCTCCTATTATTCCTGAAAACTCAGGTTCTGCACCTGGCAAAACTCTTGATTCCTTCTCGATAATTGAAACCTCCATTCCCCTTTTAACCAGGGCTTCGGCAATTTCCAAACCCAGATACCCCGATCCTATAACAATACCATGTTCAGGTGATTTATGATCAAGAAAATCTTTTGTTCTTAAAAGATCAGGATATTTTTTCAGCCAAAGAACATTTTCTAAGCCAGCATCCAGCCCGGCTACCTCACTCTGGCGGGAGCCCGTTGCAATTATTAATCTGTCATAAGGCATCCGGATTGACCCGGATGAATTCTTATCAGTAAAAGTAAGAACCCGTTCTTTGGTATCAACAGAGATGACCTCAGAGCCGATGAATACTTCTACTTTCTTTTCTTCGGAGAATTTTTCAGGAGTGTAAAAAATAAGAGATGCGGGATCCGAGATTTCACCGGAAAGTACAAATGGGAATTCACAAACCCCAACAGAGATATAATCGGTTTTTTCAAAAAGTACAACCCTTGCTTGCGGATTAACCCGCTTCGCCTTAGCAGCAGCAGCAGCGCCCGCAGCATTACCCCCTATTACCGCAATGGTAAGCGGCTTCATTTTTGACGGAAACTCAGTGTCATGGGAACTCCTTTAAAGCCGAATTTTTCCCGGATTTTCTTTTCAAGAAAACGTTTATAGTGATCCGGAAGATATTTTGGCTGTGTACCGAAAAATAGAAAAACCGGATAATATGTTCCAACCTGAGTTATGTATTTTATTTTAATTTCTTTTCCCGTAGGTCCTGCAGGAGGAGGAGTTTTCTGAATTTCTTCCTGCAAAATCTCATTTAGTTCATCAGTCGGGATTTTTTTCATCCTTTCGTCATGTACTTCCTGAGCCAGATCAACCAGTTTAAAGATTCTCTGTTTTGTGAGTGCAGAAACGAAAATGACGGGAACATAATCGTACTTACCAAGCATTTTATAGAGAGCCAGTTCCCACTGCCTTGCTGTGTTAGTATCTTTCTCAATCAAATCCCATTTATTAACCGCGATGATGATACCCCTGCGGCGGTTGACAGCTTCCTCTAGGATTTTCTGATCCTGATTTTCTAATCCGGTTGTCGCATCAAGCATGAGGACGACAACGGTGGATTCTGCAATTGCGCGCAAGGTCCTTACTGAAGAATAAAACTCTATGTTTTCTTTGACCTTGGCTTTTTTTCTAAGACCTGCAGTATCAACCAAAACTATTTCTCTGCCGTAATACTTCAAAACAGAGTTTATACTGTCACGTGTTGTACCGGGGATATCAGTAACAATGCTTCTGTCGTAACCGAGCAGTGCATTGGTAAGAGAAGATTTTCCTACGTTAGGTCTTCCTACGAGGGCTATTTTTAACTGAGTATCATCTAATGATTCCTCCTCTTTTGGAGGAAAATCATGAGTGACGGCATCAAGAAAATCACCCAGTCTCCTTCCCCCTATTGCACTGATACCATATGGCTCACCAAGTCCCAACTTATAAAAATCTGAGGTCAGCGGATCATAATTCTCTGAGTCAACTTTATTAACAGCCAGAAATATTTTTTTTGATGATGAACGGAATATTTTTGCTATTTCAAAATCTAAAGGAGTAATACCCGTTCTGCTGTCTACCACGAATATTACGGCGTCAGCCTCATCCACAGCTATATGAACCTGCTCACGTATAGCAGTTTCAAATACATCTTTCGATTCAGGGACATAGCCTCCTGTATCAATAAGACGAAAAAGCTTATTATCCCATTCAACCTCGCCATAATTCCTGTCCCGTGTTACTCCGGACACATCATCTACTATTGCTTCCTTGCTTTTGGTAAGGCGGTTAAACAAAGTTGATTTGCCTACATTTGGCCGGCCGGCTATTACAACAATCGGAATTTTTGACATTAGAAATTTGCTTTCAGGGTTAATCTCGGAGACAGAGCACCGGCATATCGCAATTCCTGTTCATCAAACTGAAGCTTTACTGAAACGGAATTATTATACAATGCTGTTGCCCAGACCGCATGTACTGCGCTTAAAAAATGATTTATATAGAGGGCTATTACTGCTTTGGAAGCGTTGTTGTAAAAATCATTTGCTTTACCCCGCATGCTTGCATAGGAAAGAAAGATTGGCGGTATATCCGCATTATTACTGTTAGCGGGATTAAATTCATCCCAGCCAGGGCTATACTGATGATATTTGCCGATCAGTTCGTAATATTGCTGTTCACCATGCTTTGGAAGGCGGTGAGAGAACGTACTTTCATACGCATTAAGTGAATCCCAGTTTACTCTTTCCCATGGCCGCAAAGAAGTATTTGGATTTATGGGAATCGAAGCACTTTTATACGTATTCAGCCATTCTGCATACTTTACAACACTCCAGCGCTCATCAGCTACTTTTTGGAATTCTGTTGTCTGATCATCCCCTTTGCCGTCATTTATTACAGCTATGGTTATTGCAGTAACTTCTAATGCCGCGAAAATTCCGGCTTCAATATATGACTCAGCCATATACTGTCCCGCTCCCGGTAATACTAAAGAAAGAAGTCCATTAACGATTGGCTTTTTCTTTTCGGAAACCGGCAGAACTGAATTTTTTGTCACCGCAGGAAGTATCCCGATCGTTTTGCTGTCAAATGTTATACTTCCGGTAAGCACTTCACTCTGCTGTGCTGTAAGTGAAAGATAGCTAAATATAAGTATGAATAGTGTCTTGTTCATATAATTCTAAATGTCAAATCCAAAAAGAACACCTGCATAAAAATTCCATTCTTTTCCATACATGACTTTTTCATCCCTGACATTTCTTTCAAAGGAATCAAAACCGTATGCTGCATTCAGGAAAATTGCGGTTGGAAAGAGATAAAAGGAATTTAACGAGAAACGTAATTCAGCCCCTGCACCTTTTTTTATATCATTTATCGTTGTTGCATAAGAATTCCATGCATTTCCAGCTTCAGCAAATACCTCGAGGAATATCTTATCCAGATAAAGGTGACCGTCACTAAAATCAATATTTTTAAACAGCGGAAAACGGTAAGCAGTTTTTACCATCGCGATTTCATTGCCGCTAAGAGAATAAAAAGGATAGGATCGCATTCCAACAAGTCCGCCCAGGTAGAAGTCGAAAAAGTCAGGTACCTCAGCGCCTATGATAGTTCCCCCTCTGATGGTCAGTTCAAGACCATGGCTTCCTGTCAGACGCCAGTTATGCTTGGCGAGCAATTCAAGACGTGAAAAATTAAAATTACTGTATAACGGAACAAGTATGCCATTATCAATTGTGTAGTTTCCGTCAGGATTATATTTATTCAGCTCCAGGTTGTATGTCAGATCAATCTGAGTACCCACAGGATTAATATCAGAATCTACATAAGGAAATAGTGATGAATACGTGTATTTCAGCATAAAGTTATTGCCAATCAGATACTCATCATTAGTAGTAGGATAAAGCTGGGGGTCACCTTCAAGCGGGAGAATAAAACTTCCGAGTGAGGCTGTATACCGTGAGAAGGCATAACGGAACTCCAGATTCTGATCGCGTGTAAAAATTCTGTGACTTGCCTTAAGTCCAACCTCAAAAAGATTATAGGTAACATCAGTAGTGACGGTCGGCAGGTCCTCATCAAAAATAATATCAACATCAGCTTTTCTGCTTACGTTGAACAATTCAAGAGCAATTTCAGGTTTTATGCCAATGTCATACAAAAGCGGAATCTTATTCTTATACTCGAACATCATGAAAAGATCGCGTTCGAATCTCGTGTTGATAGTCGCCCCGCCGAAAATAGAATAACGGTTAAGCATATCTGAAGAAGTAAAATAAACCCCGGGTTTCAGACGCTGAAAAGGAGTATTGCCGGTATTGTAATTATCGAGCCGTAAGACCGGAAAAAAAGTAAGTTTGGAAAATGCTCCGCTATAGCGGGATGATTCATACTCCGGAAGGATGTTATCCTTAAAATTCCTGAAGTTCTGAATCTGATCATCGGTTAAATCGCCAATTGGTTTAAATTCATTTAAGGGGAATTCCTTAACACCTTTATAATTGTCATTTTTGGCGATGGATCTTAAACTATCCGCAGACAGATGAAATATTTTATAACCTGTTGATGTATAACCGCTGTAAGCGATATCTCCATTACGATCAATCGCAGGCATAAATGCCCCCCCCTCAACATTCGTTAATTGTATTATCTGGCCTTTATTTATAATAAATTTATGGATATTGAATATGCCATTATAGTCAGCTGAAAAAACTACAGTTGTATCATTCAGAAAAAATGCATTTCGCTCATCATTTCTTGCTTCAAGCAGGAAATCATGCTTTCCTGTTTTGAATGAATATACCGCCACATCACGATTATCAAAATCTGAATAATCAAAGATTATCCTGGAATCATCAGGAGAAAAGGAAGGGTTATAAACCTGCTCTCCATTAGCAAAAAAAGTAAGCTGGGTGAACCCGGTTCCGTCAATATTTACTGTCGCAAGATTAGTAGTGCCGTCTTTCTGGAAAACAAAAACCACTTTATCTTTTTTATGAGAAAGTGACGGCTGATTCGCTCTCAGATTAAAGGTAAGACGTGTTTCTTCCTCCGTTTTTCTGTCATAAACAAACAAATCATGGACATTGTACCAGTTCTCGTTGTCATCCGTGATTTTTGCATACAGAATTTTATTCTCACTATCAAACAAACCGAAAGTAGACCTGACGGGTCCGGTAATCCTTTTTGTCTGCTTTTTCTCCAGGTCGTATTCATAAAGTGAGGTTAAACTCATGTAGTCGTTACCTGAATTGGAGATATAAAGTACTTTTCTTCCGCTGTCAGCAAAGACCGGGTAAAAATTTCCAAAGCCCTCCATATTCAACTGGGTACCTGTAACAGCATTACTTCTTACCGGCTCCAGAGCTGTTTTGTAATAATTTTCCAGATAGCTCTTCCATTCATTATATAATTGCCTGCCGGTAATGCCGAGCACATCTTCTATTGCAGCATCAATAGTAAAATTTGACCATACACCAAGCCGGTTGGTAATCTCCCTTAGTTTATCTTCTCCATATTTTTGAGAAATATAGCGGGTCAGCGCGAATCCTGAGTTATAAACTGATTCATTACCAAGACTGGTTTTTTCAAATACACCCATCTGATTCCAGGTTAACATATTTCCGCCCGTTACATATGAACGAAGTATCATATCCCGGTGAGCATCCCAGTAATCATAGTTAAATTCTTCTCTCATATACTGGGCAGTGCCTTCTGCAAACCAGGCAGGCATATTTAATGTTGCCAACGGATAAGAGACAATCACATTCGGGAAACCATAAAGAATATCCGGTCTGCGTTTGTCTTCATAATTCAGCCACTGCAGATACACAGCCGGCACTCTTCTCCCGGTTTTTAATGCCGCCTGAATCTGGACAAGATGAGTGAATTCATGACTAATAACATTGCGGAGCCAGTTATGTGTCCCTCTTAAATCAAAGTCCAAAGCGCTGGTCCATATTTCAATCTTGTTATCAAAGAAATAAGTTGCACCGTTGGAATAATCATCAATGTCTTTTATAACAAAATGAACCGTTTCAGGCTCATACCCGTACAGCCGTGTAATCGGCTCCCAAATTTCATCACAGATTTTGGCAGTTACTTTAGCAGTACGTTCAGCCTCTTTATGATAATGAACTACACAGTTTTCACCCTTTATAGTGTACCACTCCAGTTCAGGATGGAATTCAGTAAACTGTGCCTGTGTAAAGGGAATAAATAAAAGAACTACAAATAGAGGGAAAATTTTTCTCATCAGCTCCTATGGGGAGGTCTATTTAACGACAGCAATCTTAATAATTTTAAAATCCTTCTTACCGGATGAGTTTTCTGCTTCAATCCGCGCAAGATAGACTCCGCTTTCAATTTCAGTAACATTCCAGCTAATTTCCTGATCAAATCCGCCAATAGCATTTGCTTTCAGTTCTGCAGCCAGATCCCCGGCAAGATCAAATATCCTTACGGTTATAACAGCATCTTCACTTGTGAAAAAACGTATTTGAGTGTTTCCTTCACTTACCGGATTGGGGTAATTATATGTTTTTACTTTATCCAAAAGTTCACTGTTTGCAAGATTCTTTTGTGTAAGAAAAACTGCATCGTACAAACCATCTTCACCCTGATCTCCTGACCAAATAATATTATCGGCAATATCCGTAAGATACCATTCTGCATATGATTCGTTTTCTGAATATGCAATAAGCGCAGTCTTGTTATCAGTTCTCCGGAGCATGATTCTGGAAGAATCTCCATTTGCATAAGCAAGCGGAAAGCCCGGTATCTGTCTGCCGGATTTCAGTGAAATACCATTTAAAAGTCCGTCATTGGTAATCGCAAAGATCACACTTTCATTCGACGATTTTCTGGCGATGGCAATATTTGAATTTATATCTGCTGAAAGTATTACAGGAAAGTTTTCAGCCGGGATATTATATACATTATCCGCCTCTATACTGTTATCGTTTGCAGAAAACAAGACAACTTCATTGGCACCAGTATTTATTCCGAATGCGGTATTCGGATTTCCCATAAACCGATATTTTAAGGATGCAGCTGAGCCGGCTAAAGTTCTGTTTATAACAATCATCTCATTTGATGATGTCAACAGATAAATATCTTCCGATCCATCCGATACGTTTGCCACAAACAATGATGTTATCTCTTCATTTCCTGAAAAAATTTCTGAGTTTGCTGCATATACAATATATTTATCACCACTTTTAACAACCGTATAGGCAATAAGCGGATAGGGATAAATTTTCCGAACCTCGGAGCCCGGGAAATTATAATCTGCAATTATTTCAATAGTACCGTTTTTACTCATTTTGAATGAGTGAAGTAATCCGGATTTGCTCCCGATATAAATAATATTTCCGGCCATCACCGGTCCCGCATTTATCGTAAAGCCTGGCTTATACGTATTTTTTGTAACGACAGTTCCACCAATGACTGACTGAGTAATGGTAGAGTCATCAGCTGTAATAATAACAAGATCTGTTCCGTCTGTATAATATGCAGCTCCGCCGCTGCTCTTTACTACTGAATGAACTGACAAAGATGAGATTACAATAACCGTGTCAAATTCTTCAACTTTATAACTGTTTGAGCCCGCTGTAAAATATCTCACCGTAGCAAGACCGGAAGGGTAATTTCTCACTGAGATTACTGGCTCAATTCCTGTTGAGGTATATCCCAAACGGAATGAGGCTGTCATCCCGATCGCGGAAAAATCAAATAACTTTATCTGTGAAAACGCACCGGCATTACTTCTGGTATCGGGCCTTGTTACATCCGAGAATTCGTTTTTATAGAGATCAGCTTCATTTGTGCTATACCACAGATCAAGATCATCTCCTTCCCCGACCAGAACATCACCAAATATCGTTGTGAACTGCTCTCCGATATCCTGAATTCCGTCAGCTTCTTCAAGATCCACTCCCCTTCTCAGTTTATCAGCATTTACCTGATTTGATGCAATATTTTCACGTATTACTTTTTCATCAATATGCCAGACAAGAATTCCGCTTCCGGGAAGTGCCCAGTCAAAATCATCTACATCAATGATTACACCTTCAAGTGAATCAACAGTGAAACTGTTAAACCACGATGTATCTTTTGTAAAGCTCTTCTGATACACAGAACCATTATTCCAGATGGTGAAAGTGATTCCATCACCATTGCCGTCTTTGATACGGTTTTCTATATAATAATGCTCATCAGCAGAGAGGCTTACTTTATAAACTGTGGTATCATTAGGAGCGGAGGTAGAAACTGCCATTAACTTATATAAAGCATTGTTTCTGCTTAAAGTATCATTAAGGGGAATAGCAGAATCCCATCCTAATTGAATTCTTTCCCAGGCGGAAGGATTTGGCGGAAATACTCCATTGTATGCAAATATTGACTGACCGTCCATCAATCCGAACCTGCCGATTGCACTCAGCCCGGTTTTGGTATCAAATAAATCAGGAAGCCCTAAATGACTGGCAATTGAAGAAACCAAAAGTCCGTTGATAGTAAGTTCTACCAGGAAATAATTTCCAAACGATTCAATTTCCCTGTTTTGTGTCTGAGGAAGAATCATTGAGTTTTTAATTGTAAAACTACCGCCGGAAACCGGAACTCCACTATATCCTGCCCCTTTGTACTTTCTGAACGATTCAAGATTAAAATAAACCGATGGCAGGTCTCTTTCATTATTCAAACTGCCTGGAAGACTAACATCCCTTCCTACTCCCGCATGAAAAACACAAAAGAGATCATAAGCTGAAAAATCAAAACCGGGATACAATTCATCCGCTTTCTGCCACGACTCTTCATAAAAATTTACCATGGGGGTGAAATCGGTTGATCTGATTGGAGGAGAATATTCGCGCATAGTTTTACTGAGAGTAATTACCTGCGGCAGAACAGTATACTGTAAAGCAAGAGAACCGCGCGAGACCTTTGCATAATAATTTTTGGCAAATTCCAGATGCGCGGAAAAGTATGCTGAATCATGCGGTAAGGGATCAAGAATACTGCTTCCCCAGTTCCGGGTATAAATTGAGTCAAACTGACCATTCCCTACCGTAGTCCTGTCATTATCACGCTGAAATTCAACCATGATAGCAAGTACTCTAAGTGTACCCGAAGCCGGGGCAGGTTTAATGCCTCTGGTTGTGCTGAAGGATTCCGGTGCTGGTATATAGCGCTGAGCCACGGAAACGTGGCTCAGAATTGCTAAAATAATTAAAACTAACGCGCGGGGATGCAAAATCAAAGACCTCTGGGTAATCCTTTAATGCTTTCAGGAAGAGCACCCCAGCCAACAAGGAATGTAAAACGGAGAGTGTCTGACAATGGATGATTTTCGCCCCCCTTAAAAACCGATGTTGAAATATAGCTGAAATCAAAACCGTATATATCGTATCTGATTCCTGCTCCCAGGGTCATAAACTTTCTATTGCCGTATGACGGGTCTTCATAGAAAAAACCGCCTCTTAATGCAAAGAGGAAGTCGCCCGGCTGACCATACCAGTATTCGAGTCCGAACGATGTAACGATATCACGAAGTTCATCCGCGAATGGCTTATCAATCCAGGAAGTAAAGAGAGCCTGGTAAAACTCTTCGCTCTGACCTGTTGTATCCTTTTTAACAAGGAGTTTGCTGAAATCAAGCGTCCAGGTAAGGGAGTTATATTCATCAGCGAAAATTCTGTGGGCAAAGCCAAGTCTGAGATTGGTCGGAATCGGGTCTGCCTGTGCTTTATCAATATAGAAAATCTTCGGGCCGAGATTGCTTAAATTTAATCCCATACTGAATTGATTGCCAATATCAACTCCCGTGAACGGAATTGGCAGCGAGGTGGGACGCCACATTGCCCCCACGTCGAAAGATACTGTAGTTGCCACTCCGGAACCTTTTTCCTCAGCTGTCGGCTGGTCTGAAAGATTACTGTGAATTATACGGAAATTGAATCCTAATCCCCAGTCCTTGGAAAGTTTTGTAGCGTAGCCTAAAGTAAGGGCTGCATCAAATGAACGGAAAGTTCCGAGTGGTTCAGGACCTGTCTCTCCGGTTCTTACGAATTCACCATAGTTCATATAGGTGATGCTCGCCGTTACACTTCCGTCAATCTCAGGAATGTAATTTCTGTAGGTTGCATAGTCATAAAACAGGTCAAGCTTAAACTGCGGTAACCAGTTACTGTGGGTAAAAGTAAACTCCTGGCCGCTTAAAAATGCGATACCTGCCGGGTTCCAAAAAATTGCTGAGGCATTATCAGCCAGACCGGTACCGGATTCACCTAATGCACTAAACCGTGAGTCGGGTGCAAGCAGAAGAAACGGTACAGCCGCTTCACCCTGGGCAAAGACCCTGCCCGGGAAAAGCATCAGGAATAATGCTGCAACGATTAATTGATTTTTGAACTTCATGTAAAGAGATCTCCGTTTAATAAAAAACCTGTTTTGTGCCTGAAGCCGGCTATTATTTTAAACAAGACTAGTAATATACCTATTTAAGGATTGATAATTTGCTTAAAAACTCGCGGCTGCCGTTTCCGCTCATTCCGGAAACTATAATTTTATAAAGATACGTACCATTTGCCAGTAAATTTCCATCGTTATCCCGGCCATCCCAGGGGATGCGGACAAAACGGTCAGAAAGATTAACCTGTTCATCAGAATAAACCTGACGTCCCGCAACGGTAAAGACACGGATCTTTACGCGAACCGGCTCCGGATAATTATGCTGCAGAGTGAAATAGGTACCAGAACTGAAGGGATTCGGATAATTATAGACTTCCGTAACATCGGTTCCTGATTCAGAACCAACCTCAAAGTATGAGATTTCCCGTGTGTTGTTGTTAAAAACATCCCACGCAGATACCTGAATTTTGTATTTCCCCTGCTGCATACCGTTCATCGGGAACTGGACAATACCTGTTTTGCCCCCGGAATCCAGGTCACCAGTAAAATATTCGGAAAGGTCTATGGAAGCGGCCTCATTATCATTCAGAGTAGCTTCCATTTTATGACCGAGCCCCAGACCGGTAGTATTGATTCCTGTTTCATCTGAAAGTTTAAGCAATAAAGTTGAATTGGGCCGGACGAGACTACCTGAAATATTTTCAAATGAATCAAAATAAATCTCAACCTCCGGACCCTGCCCATCGTTAGGAATTGGGCTGCCTCCCCCGCCAACGACGATGTTTTTTGTAAATGCAAGACCGTCTAAATCATCATCATAAAAATAAAGGACAACCTTTCCGTTTCTGGTTTCGTAGGAGATATCCTTCGGAACAACAAATGATGCCTGAAAACTTCCGCTAACCACAGAAACCTTACCCTTAAATATTACCCCCCCCTGCTGACGAATGGTATAATTGCTTCCGAATTCCGGAATTGGAGCAAAACGGTCGGAGTCATAAACGGTTAAAATACCTTCCCCGTTAAAGGATGTATTCGGAGTTCCGTTGAAATTCTTAATAGTGCCTTTGACTCGTACACTATTCAATGCATCTATCTGGACAACTGAAGCAGTGGATTGGGAATTTACTGAGTCAATGCTTCCCGTCAGGACCGGTATGTGCAATCGTAAAGAAGGATCTCCAAGCAGGTGAAATTTCCGGTCGTTATCAATCGTGGATGATGATTTGGCTGCAAAGTATGCCTTACCGACTGTAACAGGCACTCCCTGATTGTCCCGTCCGGGATTGAGGAGTCCGGTAAAAAATTTCTCATTAAGCGCAGCATTAAAAAACGAATACACGGGGCGTGATGCAGTAAATACTCCGATTGCTCCTGAATTTTCCTTATGAAGCAGCACTTCGGCTGAACTCTGAGCATTGGTTTTATCAAAATATCCAAAATCACAAGTAGCCGCGGTTACAAAGAAAAAATCTTTGTTAACCATCTGGGGAATAGTTACATCTTTTACAAAAACCTGCTCATGCGCCCATAGTTCAGGACTGCCATGTCCGATATAATTCAAAATGAGGGTACCTTCGTTAACGGCGTTTACTATTGCATCATTAACCGCAGGCTTCCTTCTCCCGAAACTTGACAGAACAGTGGGATAACTTGCAAGATATATCTTCTTTATATCAAAGGACTGAGGAATCAGTGTAGAAAGAGTTTCCGACTGACCCGTGTGCAGTGAACCTTCGTTGCCTGTTGAAGTAAGACCGTCATCGGCAACCAGTGTTATAAGATTTCGCCAGAGAGTCTGTTCATCATTTTTCTCATAGGCAATTATTTTATCAACAGCATTTTTGGCTTCTTTCAGATTCTGAACCGGAATTCTGCCAACAGGTATCTGAAGATAGGAAGATGTGGGAGAAGTAGTCCCGAAGTAATCATCAGCATTATATGAACCTACTTCATCAAACGATTCTTCCGTCTGGAAAGGCGGAATAAAATTCACATTCGCTTTTTCAATATTCTTATAGTCATAATCACCGTCACCAAATAATAGTACAAATTCAGGTTTTACTGACCAATTTTGCATGGCATACCGGATAAAATTTCTGATTGCTGAAATATCCCTTATTCCGCATCCAAACTCAGTAAATATTTCATTTACATCGAATACTTTCGAAGTAATGGGAAAGCGCGAACCATTTGCACGATACTCACTTAACCGTTCTGCCTGCTCTCTGAATTCATCTGGTGTGATGATAATAAACCGGACACCTTCTGAATATGACTTAAGATCCTGATTTTTTATTTCGCCGGTTACCTGCGGAGTTAAAATTCGTGACTCATGTATTGCAAGGTATTTTTTTCTAACACCCGGTTCTACCGTTGATGAAAACCTGAAATCACCGCCTGACGGATATGATGGGTGCGTAAGAATGCGTACGTCTGAAAAATCAGAAACATCATATACGGATATCGCGGAAGTCGAAAAGTTATTTAATTGATACTCATAGGTACCCGGTGTTTCCGGTGAAAAAAACAATATTTCATCAGTATCAGTTGCACTTAATGACCGGTCATAATGTATCTCAAAAAAGTCTAAATATCCTTTAGCTGAGGCGCCGGGAGAATCATAAGAAAATTTAAGTACACTACGGCCATCCTGAATAGAACCGGAAAACAGAACATTACCCGTATCAGCTTGTGCAAAGGTATATTGGCTGTTACCATAGCCTGAAATAATTTTGTCTACAAAAATTTGATTACTTTCACTAATCTGAAACCGTACTCCTCCGGAAAATGAGTTCGCAAAACGGTAACGGTAACGAATCTGAGAACCGGGTATATAACCTTCCAGGCGGTTCATATAGGTTCTGGTTTTAGCATATTCGCTGAACTCATCCCCCATAAAATTCCTACCGCTTTTACCAATATTGATTTTATATTCATCAAGGTGTTTGAAAGCTTTCGAAGTTGTCACCGGAATGGCACCGGGCAAATCAGCGCCGGAAACACTCAGCATGCGTTTACCGGGTGTGCCGCCTGAAGTGATGAAATAAAAATTATTATCAGTATACGGCTGTATATTCCTTATGTATTTCTTTTGCTGACTATTATACTCCCAAAAATTAACTGACCTTGCGTAAAAAAGTATATAATCCCCTTCATCAAATTTTCCGTCAGATTCTCCGACAATCTGTATCGCTATTTCCTGAGGATCAACCGGACTATCGGCTGCATTTGATTCAGGAAGCACTTTGCCGCCATTGTTATAAATCTTAATAGTACGGGGATCTACCGTTGATGCATCAATGCCATAGGAAGCAAGTGATGATCTGGTTATCCGGTAGATTCCTTCCTGCGGTACCGTAAATTTAACCCACTTCCCTGTTGCAAAAACGGAAGGAGTGAGTACTTTGTTAAACCGCATAGGTTTATCCATCCATGAAACCGCCTGCTGATAATTAATAATTACCCCATCCAGGAGATCATCAGTATACCCTTCTTTTAATTGAGAAGGAACTCCTCTGAACGTAATTCTGAGAACAAGCCGCTTCAAAAGTTTTATATTTCCTTGAGGTCCCCTGCCAACCGGATAAACGAATAATTCCTGAACATTCAAATCCCGCAGTGTAGTGGTTTCCCCGAGACTGACAATCTGATCCTTTGGGAATCCAGGCTGTGCGCTCAGAATTTCAGCCGGGGCCTCTGCATATTCAAAGCTTAACCTCCCATCAGTTTTAATAGTGCGAGGAACTGGTAATAATTTACCTCCCAGAGAAATGAATTCGGTACTAAGGATTTCTGCTACAGGATTTTGATTTGAGGGAAGTCCGATAAGTAATTTCCTGAAACTGACCGGATATATTCCGAACTCCATGGGGTTGAGGACAGACATGTTCAAAAAGCGGATGTCACGCATTTCAGGGTTAAGAGGACTGAAAGAGGTGTCTGTGTATCTGGGAGTGTACTCAATAATGAGGAAATCTTTCCCGGTCTGGAGTACCCGTACATCGGAAGCAATCAGTGTAAGAGTGCTGAGGGTAAACAGAAAAAATAGACTTTTGAGTGCCATGTCAGAATTCAGTTCTGAAATTAGTTAATATGGTATCAAAAATCTCTAAGTTTTTTCCTTGTTTTTGGCAAACATAGCGAAGTTTTAAGATATTAGTCAAGGTCTAAAATTCCGGTAGTAAATTACTTTTGTGCAGAGGGGCAAAGTGAAGAAATGACACAATTTTGGCAGTCGGGTCTCCGGGCAATGCAGGTTTTTCGTCCGTGATATGCAAAAAGATGGCTGAGAATAATCCAATCCTCTGGTTCGGCGAGCTCCCGTAACCGCATTTCAATTTTAACCGCATCCTTTGTTTCAACAAATCCAAGCAGGTTTGAAAGGCGGACACAATGAGTATCAACTGCAATTGCAGGTATACCATAACCATTACCCATGACCACAGAAGCTGTTTTTCTACCCACGCCGGGCAGCTTAATCAATTGTTCCATATCATTTGGAACCGAACCCTGATAGGTATCCAAAATCTCCCTCGAGCAGAGGATTATATTCTTTGCCTTTTGATGGTAAAAACCTGTTGAAAAGATATCCTTCTCCAGTTCAGCGCGGTCTGCATTTGCAAAACTCTCAGGATCCGGGTATTTCCTGAAAAGTGCCGGAGTAACCTGATTAACCCTTTCGTCTGTACATTGAGCCGAAAGAATGGTCGCAATCAGAAGCTGAAAGGGGCTCTGGAAATCTAACGCTATCCTGGCTTCCGGATATTCCTGCTTAAGAATCTTAATAATTCTCGAAAGCCGGGCTGATTCAGGCTTAGACTTCAAATTTTCTTTCAAAACGGCTGTCTTTTATTCTCAGCCTTTCAACAGGCGTGCCACCCTTAAGATGTGATTCAATAATCTCATCCACGTCAGCTTTAGTAACTGCCCCGTACCAGATTTGTTCGGGATAAACCACCATTGCAGGACCATATTCACAGGCATCAAGACAACCAGCTGTATTTGAACGGTATTCAGAGAGCATTCCCTCTTCTTTAAGGCGGTTTTTGAGGTATTCCTTAATTTCAGGAGAACCCTTTGAAGCACAGCAGCCTCTGGGATGTCCATCAGGCCTCTTATTTTCACAAATAAAAATATGTTTTTTAAAGCGCATTATTCGAATTAATAAAAATTGCGGGTTTATTGTTAATTTGAAGAGGAACTTTGACCGGAGAATCTGGTAGCGCGTACGGGATTCGAACCCGTGATCTCTGCCTTGAGAGGGCAGCGTCCTAAGCCACTAGACGAACGCGCCAGTATAATTTTAAAGTTCAATTCCAAATAAAGCAATATTTTCTTTAATTTTCAAATCATATTCCATTCCATGACTCACCCTGTTACATCTCAGAAAGTCTCCGTTATCGTATGTTGTGGTTATCAGGAGTCAGCTAAAGCAGACTCTGATTGTTCAGTGAGCTATCTCATTTCCTTCAAGTTTTGTAACTTTGCATTCTTTAAAACCTTTTTAGTGATAAAATGAAGAAATCTCTTCTACTTTGGTTATTTCTCCTGACCATTATATCCGGCCAGGATTTTGATAACCTGGATTTTGTTAAGGACCGTATTGCCAATTATTACGAACAAGGGCAGTATGATTTGGAAGTCAGGCAGATTATTGACTCTGCGCTGCTGCAACTTGAAAATATTTCAGCAGCAGGTAAACAGGCTGTCGTTTTTGACATTGATGAAACTGCCCTGTCGAACTATTCCCATATAAAATCCGTCGGATTTGGATATATCCCCTCTCTTTGGGATTCATGGATCCGGGAAGAAAAAGCAGTTAAAATTGAGCCCGTATTTCTTTTATATAAAAAAGCCGTAGAAAAGGGTCTGAAGGTACTGTTTATAACCGGACGAAATGATTCCCAGTATGAGCCGACTTTCAGAAATTTGACCGCTGAAGGTTATAGTACCTTTGATACACTGATAACCAAACCGATGAACCACAATTATCAGAGTGCGGCAGAATTTAAAGCAGACAAACGCAGGGAGTTATCTGCAAAAGGCTACACCTTCGTTATGTGTGTCGGAGATCAATTCAGTGACTGCGAAATTGAAAATTACGGCATAAGGGTAAAACTCCCCAATTATTTATATTTTGTTAAATAGGAATCTTAAAAGATGAAATTACTCTGCTGGAACGTTAATGGAATCAGGGCGATCCAAAAAAAAGGTTTTATCGAATGGATGAAAAAAGAGAATCCGGATATCCTCTGCCTCCAGGAAACCAAAGCATCACCTGAACAGCTTTCCGATGAACTTCTGAACATTGAGGGATACACGTCATATTTTTCCTCTTCCATTGTTAAGAAAGGATACAGCGGAGTAGCTATATATACAAAAAAGAAACCCGTCAGGGTGGAACATGGATACGGCATTCCTGAATTTGATGACGAGGGAAGAATCATTATTGCTCACTATAAAGATTTCATTCTTATAAACAACTATTACCCTAACGGGAAAAAGAATGCTGAACGGCTAAAATATAAACTCGATTTCTATGATGCATTTCTGGATTATGCCCAAAAGCTGACATCTGAAGGAAAAAAACTCGTCATTTGCGGCGATTTTAATACCGCACACAAAGCAATTGACCTGGAACGCCCGAAAGAAAACGAAAAAGTTTCCGGGTTCCTTCCCGAAGAGAGGGCGTGGATGGATAAATTCACTGAAGCAGGATACACTGATACCTTCAGGATGTTTAATAATGAAGGCAAAAACTATACCTGGTGGGATCAGGTGACACGTTCGAGGGAAAGAAATGTAGGCTGGAGAATTGACTACTTTTTTGTGAGTAACAACTTTAGGAAAAAAGTTAAGTCTGCCTGGATTATGCCGGAAGTTATGGGATCAGACCATTGTCCGGTCGGAATTGAAATATAGGAATGCTTTAAAATAAAAAAAGAAACCGCAGGGTTTCTTTTTTTTGTACCGAAGGCCGGACTCGAACCGGCACGAGGTTTGAGCCTCGCTGGATTTTGAGTCCAGTGCGTCTACCAATTCCGCCACTCCGGCATGGTAAAATTCGAAGTGTAAATTTACGAATTAATCCTGATTCACTAAAGTTTTTCACTTCAGAATAATGAATTTTTGTAACAGCGATTCCTGTAAACCGCTCACCCTCAGAAAATATGTTCCAGATGACAAGTTCTTTCCATCAATTCTGTACTGAAAATATTGCTTCCCTTCAGAAAAATGAGTGGTTGAATTAAGTACCTCCCCTGTAACCGAAATAATCTCGAATAGATATTCCCCCGGCAGTTCAATACTGACGTTTACAGTTCCTGTGCTGTTAAAAGGATTTGGATACACGGATGAAAGTTGAAATTGCGAGGGACTGACAACCGGTTCACCGGATGTAACATCATACATTTTCGAATAAAGACCTGCTGCCGTCGGCTGATAAATTTTCCCTGAGTAATAAACTCCATTACCATCAGCGAATACAGGCGCCTCAAAAAGAGGCTGAGGAGATGTTAAACCATTCTCAATACGGTAGAGCATTGCAGTCGAGGTGAGTTTTAATGGAGAATAAATTACCTGCCCGCCGGCTTTAATTAGAAGCGGATTAAAACTGCCATTTAAACCTTCAACTTTCACCCAGGTTTCTCCCCTATCCAGACTCTTATAAAGACCAGCTGAACCGGCAACATAAAGACTGCCGTCCACTGAAACAAACTCCGGAAACAATGTAATCTCAGGGAGAATTGACGCTACAAATCTCGGCATCCATGAGTCAGCACCATGATCCCTGTAATAGACATATCCGTTTCCCCCGGCTGAAATAAAGATCCTCCCATTTTCAGAATAAATTCCGTTAATATTAAAGTCCAGACCTGATAGTATTCCCTCATTATATCCGGTCCATGCAGTCAGCTGAGAAAGGGCAGATCTGTAGACTCCTCCGCCTACAGTGGAAATATACAGGTAATCACCAAGGGTTGCAAATCCTGAAACCGTTAACGCATTATCAGGAAGCCCGTTTGCGAAGTGTGACCATGTTTCACCCGCATTTCTGCTGATGAAGACACCATTATTGGAGGTTCCTAAGAGAATAATATCATTCTGAACAAAGACGGAATACAAGGACTGTGCAGGATGACCATTGAGAGAAATTCGTTTCCATATTTCATCAGACTTCACGAATAATACTGAGTCAGTAACAACATAGAGCTTGTTATCATATACCTGAACATCAAATATGTATGTCTGTCCCGGACCTTCTTCGAACATCCATTGCGGAAAGATTGAAGAAGATATAATAAAGACTAATAGTATAATTTTCCTGAGCATGGTATTCGAATATTTTTGAACTGCAAAATAACGCATGCACATACTGTGAGAAGCAGATTATTGATAAGCGGAGGAAATTGCTTTCCGGCGGATGCGTATAAGGGCAAAAAAAAAGCCGGGCAATTTGCCCGGCATTATAATAATTTATAACCTTACTTAACCAAGGTAAGCTTTTTTGTTGAGGTATAAGAACCTGCTTTTAACTGATAAAGATATACACCAGCTGAAAGGTCGTCAGCATCAAGCGCGATGCTGTGTGAGCCGGCTGTCATTCTTTTGTTCAATACTGTTTTAATTTCCTGACCCATTACATTATAAAGTTTGAGGGAAACATCAGCATCTTCAGGAAGCTGGAAAGTAATGGTTGTTGAAGGATTAAAAGGATTCGGGTAGTTCTGATCAAGCACAAAACTTCCGGTAGTAAGAATCGTTGCTTCTACCACAGGTGAATAAGTAATGGTACCGTCAAAATCTACCTGGCGGAGTCTGAACTCATATCTGCCATAACTGAGATTCGGTATCACGGCAGAATAATCATTTTTTTCAGTGGTTGAACCTTTACCTTCAATGAAGAGCGCCTCTCTGAATTCGGATCCTTTTTTCGCAAACTCAACATAGAATCCCTTATTATTTATTTCAGATGCTGTTGTCCAGTTAAGAGTAACCGATCTGCCTTTAGCTGAGGCAGTAAATGAAGTAAGTTCAACGGGCACAATCATGCTCCATGATCTGGAGACTTTTATTCCGTCAAGAATCAGATTAGCTGCATTCGCTGAGGATCCTTGTCTGAGGCATACAGTCTTAAGTACCAAAGGATCACTGCCAGTAGTAAGAGTACTATGCGCCAGATTCGGCAGGGGCTCTGATGAATTTAACACAGGGTTAATAAAAAGATATACTGAATCATCCGTGGCTTCCGGGAAGAATGTGTACTTAAGTACAATCAGATGTGTAGTATTCAGCGGATACGTGGTGGTTGTATATACCGGAAGTACGGTTGCATTTGTGGATGATTTAGAAAGCCCAAAAGCAACATTTCCGTTATCAAGTTTTGCAAATACTCTTCCCAGAAAGATTGATGAATTATCGGTTGCTATGCCAAAGTGGAAGAAATAGTCTCCCGCTGTCTGGGCCGCTGATATATTTACCAAAAAGGAAGCATAAACACTGCCTGAGGTAACCGAATCATTATTCAGGAAACCCCGGTTTACATCCTGACCTGTTGTCTGCAGAACAGCACTATTACCGGAATTGAGTGGATATCCGGGATATGTAAGTCCTGCGTTTGAAACAAGGACAGTATTTAATGTTGAGGTTCCGGTGATATTCCAGCCATGTGCTCTGAGTGAGTCTCCGGCGGGATAATCAAAATTCTCTTCAAGTAAAATCTGTGCGTGCAGTGGCAATGCTATGGCCATAATTATTAAAAGTCTTAAAATTCTCATCAGGCAGATCTTTCAAAATAGTTTAGAATTAACATGCAAAATAATCCAAATTTTTCTAAATTTTTTCATTCCCCCTCCCCTGACAGGTTAATTTTTCATTAACATTATTATTTTATTAAACCGGCAAGCCGCGGAAAATTCAGGGCAATGTGCATCGGAATCTCTGGTTTTAAGGATTCCAGCAGTATTTTTAATTCCAGCGCATTTGCCGGCGCATATCCGAAAGGGTGGTTATTAAAGATTACAAAAACATCTCCCGTTGCGTTTTCTGCCTTTTTTTCTATTTTTAGCCGGATTTCCTGCATTTCAGACGGACTGTAATAGTAATGATACCTGGCATTTGGATCTTTCATTTGCAGATTCTGGGAGAATTTTTTGATAGATTCTTCCCAGGCAGGTTTATTCCTTCCATGCAGCCTGACATATCCGTCACGTATCACTGTCTGTACGTTGAACGGAAGCGCCTCCCCTATTACCGGCTGGTCTATTGAGCAAACATTAATCTGCCTCCCGGAGGTTAATAATAATGGCAGTTCGCAAAACCAGGATTTGTGCCTGAACTCATAAAAAAGCCGGTATTCATTAAAAAGAGCATCCAGATCGTTAACATAACGGGCATTATCGTGATTTTTTACAAAAGAGTAGGGAAACTGTATTAACACCCCGCCAAGTTTTCCCTCTCCGGACAAGTTATCGAATAACGAACGGACGGATTTAACGTTTTGACTAGAGTAATGGCGTTTATGCGTAAAATCCTGATGCAGTTTGATGGTGAAAACAAATTCCTGATTGTCCGCAGTTTTTTTTACCCAGGATAAAGCATAATCCGGATTCAAATACGAATAATAGGTTGCATTCACCTCTACAACAGAAAAGAGCTGCGCATAATACTCAAGGTAATCGCTGCCGGCTTTTTTGCTTTTGGGGTAAATACTGCCCTCCCAATCTTTATAAGACCAGCCTGCAGTACCAATATGCCAGTTCATGACACCTGCCGCGGAGGGGCAACGGTGCGGTATACCCCGACTACCAGTCCGATAAGCCGAAATTTTGCTGTATCTTTTTCTTTTATGACAATTGGCTTAAAATCAGGGTTTTCAGGGTGAAGTTCAATGGAATCTTTGAGCACAAATATTTTCTTTACTAAAGCGGAATCCTCAAACACCCCGACAATGAGCTGACCATTTATAACCTCCTGAGCAGGTTTCACTATTAAAACGTCTCCGTTAAAGATGTATGCATCCTTCATACTGTCACCCCTCACCTTCAAAAGGAAGGAGTCGGATGGAATTCTCAGAGCAGAAGGCAGTTCTGCAGTATTTAACACGTTGTTATAATAGAGAATCGGATCGCCGGCGGCAACTTCACCATGCAGAGGATAACTCTTAAAGAAAAGGTCTTTCTTAAGAATCTCTATTCCCCTGTTTATCTTATCAATTTTACGGATATACTTCTTTTTATGGAGGGCTTCAAGATGCTGCTTTACCGTTGAACGGTTTTTATAGCCAAAGTGCTCAGCTATTTCTGCGAGCGTAGGAGGGATTCCGTCTTTATCTTTTTTCCATAACAGATAATCCAGAATCTTCTTTTGAACAGGACTAAGTAGTTTTGTCATCTCATAATAATATTAAAACACCATACATATTTATGGTATTTTAATGAGATTTCAAAGAAAATTAAACGATTTTTTTCCTGAATATTTTTTCCATTGCCTCAATCATTTTTTCACGGAAAATTGGTTTTGAGATGAAATCGTTGAAGCCTGCTGCAATGAATTTCTCTCTGTCGCCTGGAAGAACATAAGCAGTTACTGCGATAATCGGCAAAGTTTCAAAGCCCGGCATTTTATGTATCATTTTTAATGCATCAAGGCCATTATACTCTCCCTGCAGATTGATATCCATCACGATAAAATCAAATTTCTGTGAAGTAATAATTGGCAGGGCGTCCTCAAAACTCACCGCAAATTCCATCTTTCCAAGTTCCTTCATCTGAACCTTGAACAGAATTTGTGAATCTACCTGATCTTCTATGTAGAGACAAGAAAGTGATGACAATTCCAAAATCTGCTGCACAGGCTCCTGATGGCTCGCCGAAACAACCGGAGTCATGCCGGGATGAGAAACCGGTGTAACCGGTGCATGAACAGGAGGTGCCATTTGAGTACTTCTGGGAGGCGGAGGCGGCTGATTCTGCACAACAGGAGGAATATGACTGGGTGTATAAGGCACTTCAGGAGTCTGACGTTCAAATCCTGCGGTCATTTGCCTTTCAGCAAATGGCGTTTGAATAGCCGGCTCGCTCATAGGAGATTGAAGTACAGTAAGAGGCTCATTTTCTTCTTCATGTTCTTCTGAGAGAACAGGTTCCTCCGGCCGGACTTCTGCTTCTGCAGTTTCAGGCAATATCGGCTCGGCTTTATAAGGGAAGATGATTCCAACTTCAAATGGTTTTCCACCTTTGCCAAGTATTTCAACTTTTCCGCCGAGCATCGAAACCAGTTTTTTGACTGCTAATGCTGCATAACGTGAAACATTGAAGGAACGTACGAAGGAAATATCATTCTGATTAAATAAATTAACCAGATTATTGAGTAATTCACTTGAAACTTTTCCGATATTGTCTTTTAGCGAAATCACAAATCTGTTGTTATCAACCGCCTGCGCGGAGATATAAATTTGCTCTTCAACTGAAATCTTAAAGCAGATTTTTACAAGTGAAACAATGAAACTCTTATAAAGCGACGGGTATCCTTCAAAACTGAGCGATGCAGAGACTTTTGAAAAGACCAGACTCTTTTTCAGTGAATCTGTGAGACTTTCAAGTTCTTCCGCTACCTCCTCAAGAAGCAGAGTAGCTCTGAGTTCAGAAATTGATTCTTCAGGCACCAGATTCAGTTTGGCATATTCCGCAATGGTATTCATCGTGTCAAGAAGATTATCCCGGTTCTGGGATATATAGTCCATTGCCTCCTGCTGCTCAGAGTTCGGAGCACCAAGGCTTTCCTTAATTTCCTGAACAAAGCCGAGTATCACATTAATCGGTGTGAGGATTTCATGAAAAATTGTACCAATTTGGGCAGGATCCAGTCCGCCTTTTCTGGTGAGAACATCAGTACCTGCAGGACCAGGAACAATTTTTTCTACTTCTTTAACAACTTCCTTGATTACAACTTTTTCAACTTCACGTAC
The DNA here is from genome assembly GCA_015709675.1 of Ignavibacteriales bacterium. Lineage (NCBI taxonomy): Bacteria > Pseudomonadati > Ignavibacteriota > Ignavibacteria > Ignavibacteriales > Ignavibacteriales bacterium. Next base: position 2,611,875 of record CP054182.1, on the reverse strand, counting down.
AGTTTCACCGCCTGATTGTTTTGTGGAAACTATCAGATTAAAGGACTCAATCTGATTATTCTCACCCTCCACAGGTATAAATGCTATATTCGCGGGGATTACCGAACCGTCTTTTTTCTTCAGATCAACAGAAATCCTGCCTGATACTGCTGTCTGGGAATAGAACACGGATGTATTAATCAGTCCTCTGTGTTCATCTGATGCCAGAGAAATAAAACTTGATTCAATAAGTTCGGCGGGACGATAACCAAGATTTTCCATCACTGAGGCATTCACTTCTCTGATGAAGCCGACATTATCCGTAACGATTATGATATCACTCGTGTTTTCGACAACATTTCTGAATGCCGTGAATTTCTTTTCAATAGTTAGCTTTTCACTCACATCACGGACTACATTAAAGTGAGCTTCCTTACCTTCAAAAAGAAATGTTGTTTTACAAAGCTCAATATGTAAGGTTTCCCCGTCTTTTCTACGGTGTTTATACGGTCCGTTAAACCGGTTTACGGGAGCACTGCCCTGCCCTGATTCAAGTAGGGACTGTATATCCTCAGGTGTATATAAGTCTGTAAGATCCATCTGCAGGAATTCATCCCGGGTATACCCATATAATTCCAGGGCGGAAGGGTTAGCTTCTATGAAACGGAGATTCTCTGTGCTGTAAACATAAATCGGTTCCGGGTTGCTCTGAATAAGAATATCATACATTTTTCCCCTGCTTTTAAGCAGTTCTTCAAGATTATCAAAGTCTGCTGTCCTTTCAATTCCGACGATAATTCTGAAAGAAGCGGATACTTCGTTTATTACTTTTGTCAGAGTAACATGAAATTGTGTCTGTTCCCCATTTTGCTGAGTAAGTGAAAGATTAATTTCCTGTGACTGCCTGCCTGCGCTCAGAAAACCGCGTATTGCATGGGATAGCTGTTCAGGAAACACATCCGAATATTGTCTTCCGGTGATGAATGATTCTTCAACGGAGAATAAACTTTCGAATGAAGATGAAATAGTTTTTATGGATCCGGCCTCATCAATAATGCAATACGGCTTTGGAAGATGTCTGAAAAGCTGAAGATTGCCTGACTCATCACTCTCCGAACTGCCTTCAGTGCCGCTCTCCCTCTTCTGACCGATTCCTATAATTGCCTGTACCCGGTTTTCTGCATCAACAAGAGGAAACTCAATTGACTGATAATTTTTTAAGGATGCAAAACCTTTAAGCGGAATCCCTTCGAGAATAAAATAACTGAGTGTCTCCTTTACGTACTGATCTATTGTCTTATATAAATCCAGATAATACTGGGGAAGAAAATTTCTTTCAGAACGGCCTTCCAACTGTGCGGATTTCAGTCCTAACAGTGAAGAAAACCGGTTATTAACAAGCAGAAAATTATTATTACTGTCTTTTATCCAAAACAGCTCAGCTAGTTTATTAATCTCATTCTGTATTTTACTTTTACCTAAAAAGGTAAACGGGAACGATGATTTAACGCTTTCGATGACCGAGACAATTTTTTTATTTCTGATCAGACCGGAAAGATCTTCAGATGAAATGGTCAGACCGAAACCGGCTTTCCCTCTGTTCGCGGTTCCTCCCTGAAAAGGAAGGTTCACTTTCACAAAAAGATATTTGCTTCCGGTCTCATCCTTAACTGCATTGATTGAGAGTTCAAGAGATACTTTTTTCCCCTGCAGGGTTACCTCGGCATACTCTACTGTCTCACCATTGAATTTTAATGCCGACTCAATTATCCGGGTGATTTTTTCCCTGTCTTCAGCATCGAATAATTCAAACAAAGTAAGATCGTCACTCTGCATTGAGAAAAACGATCTTGCCGGTTTATTCGCAGCAAGTATGTTGCCATTCCTGTTAATAATGATTCCCGGGAACGGCTGACCTTCAATGAGAGGTATAATTATCTCAGAAGGAAGTCTTATATCCTTTGATGGTGCCACGTTATCTCGTCTTTAATTGTTTTTTATCCTGAAGAATAACGGGTTTACCTGAGGAAATGATGTTTAATTCATTTGAATACTCAGAGTAACCGTTGCCGTCAAATGCCTGAAGCCTGTAATATAATAATGTTCCTGAAGGAAATGTAGTATCACTATATGCTGATATATCGGTGCCTGAACTGCCTACGACCACGAACTGACCTGCAGGACCTTCCTTACGTTCAACAAATGTCCGGATTTCAAAATTACTGTTATCAACCCATGTCAGATTTATTCTGGTTGGTGAAACCTGCTGAGCAGTGAGACCGCTTGGCCGGTTAATGTTAAAGGAAGACATAGTAACCGTCCTGCCTCCAGACCAGGATGAATCTGTTGTTGAATATGCTTTTATTCTGTATGTATAGGTTACATTGGCTGCAAGACCCCTTGCAGAATCAGTAAAACCTGTAGAATTCAGAGGCACTACTCCAACCTGTTCAAATTCTCCAGATTCCCTTGAACGCTCTATACCAAAGTAATTTTCATTATTTGCATTATCCTGCCATGTCAACACGGTCTTTTGGGTTCCAAATACTTTTACTGTAAGTTTTGTCGGAGGCGAAACATTTATGGAACCGCCTGCTCCGGAGGTATTTACTTCTTCTCCGAAAATAGAGTAACCATATTCATTAAACGAACGTATCTTGTAATAGTATTCCCCTTCAGGATCTGACAATACATCATTTGTATTAAAACTCCCGGCAGGAAATGTTCTGTATTTAACATAATTCCCTGAGAACCCGGTTTTTTTCCACAGTTCATATCCCTTGGAAAATCTTGACGTATCTTTCCAGGAAATATTTACAAGGGTGCTCGTAAGATTTTTTAACTGCAGATCGAACGGAGCAGACGGAGGATCCTTTGTTAAAGTTACGAAGATATTGGTTTTTACTTCACTTTTTACGCTGTTTCCGCTTGCGTCAGTTACTATCAGATGAACTGTATGGGTATTTCCGGCCAAAGTAGTGTCCATATTCCAGTACACCGCTGGTCTTGCTGCGTTAGGCGGTGGTGCAAATCTCTCTCTGAACTGATCATTAATATAGAGATCGACCGATGCAATTTTCTGATCATCGCTTGCATCATAAATAACTTCATAGCGCTGAACAAGAAGTGTATCATTTGATGAGGGTTTATAGAGTATTACATTCGGCGGAAGTTTATCCGAGCCCGTTACACTATCTGCACAGTTGTAGTTTAAAAATACTCCTGATAACAGCACCGCTGCTGCCAATAATCTCATTAATTTTTTACGATACATTTCAGACATCAACGCGTTCAAAATCTACTAAATAACTTCTTGACTGTCCCGCTTTCAAATCTTTGATAAAAAGATCGAGCTTCTTTGACGCGGGGTTAAAATTGAACTTCGGAATCTTGGTACCGATAATTTCTGATGAAATCTTAAAATTATCTGTTTTACTTTCAAGTTCAACCGAAAGAGTAAACTCTTTTATCAGATCACTGCCGGGGTTTGTAACAACAACCGCTACTCTGGATGAACTCCGGGGCATAACTCTGATTTCAATTCTGTTCCTTTGCACCCACCAGTCATACAGTTTATTAATATCAGTCATCCAGAATTGTCTTTCCTTTAACATCCGGATAACATTTCTTGCTACCCAGACATTTTCAGGAAGACACTGATATTCTGTGTGCATCTTAAAGATATACAAACCCCTTTCAAAAAGAACCCGTTCAATATCTTCTCTGTATGTGTAAACCTGGAATTCCTGCTGATACAGACCATAATCCCTGATTACTTCATAATCATCTCTGGCGGTCTTGGTGATTGCAATAACTGCGCTGTCACCTTTAATAACAACACGCGGAACTGAACGGTCTGTAAGAGAATCGGTTAGAACAACTTTATAACCGCTTCTGATAAGCGCCATATAGGTGTCATCATTCAGCAATCCGTTTGCCGGAAGGAAACTATAAACTTTTGTATTTGATATCGCTGAGAGTTTATCTCTTGCACTCTTTACCTTATTAAACTGTGTTGGCAGGTCATTCAGTTTATTTATGGTATCGTTAATTGATAACATAAAACCTATATCCCCTATCGCTCCGATATTTCCGTACCCTGCCATCCTTCTTATGAGATCAGGATAGGATTCAGCTACCGAAGGATCAACAAAAAAGTTTGCCTTTACATTTTCAGAACTTAATATGGGAAAAAGATTGGCAATATTTCCGGGCTGCTCAACGACAGTCGGAGTAATCAGAGCAGCAGCTTTATAATCCCCTGGCCAGTCTTTCACATAAGCTATCGGAAGCCGGAGAAGCCAGTTGACTGAGTTATTAAAAAGTTTATCAAAATTAACGTAGTCTTCCTGCCGTCCAATTACTGAGTTTACATCAAAACCCATCCATACAAAGCGTCCCTTACCGTAGGTTCCAAAGACTATTCCTGCGCTTTTTGTAAGTCCTTCTCTTACGAGGCCTTCATCAAAACGGTAGTTATACCAAAAACTCGCCTGTTCCGCACGCGGTTCAAGCACTTCAACTGCAATAGGACGATCCCATGTGGCAATTTTAAGAGGATATCCGGCTGGTATATTTGATGTTATTGGCAGCCCGCCTCGTAGTGTATGGATTCGGGTTACAATATCATGCGGAATTTCAGCACGGAATTTCACTCCGAATATTTCATTAAAGAATATCCAGCCGCGCCATTTTGCTTTTTCAGTGAAGGATGCAGTACCAGCGGTCGCAAAAATGGAACCGCCTCGGTCTATATATGATTTCAGATTCCGGTACTGAAGATCACTTAACGCTTTCGAACTGGGCAAAATAAGGAGAGAATATTCCTTATGATGTCCTTTTTCTATATCTGAATCTGCAAGCACGGTATAAGTAAGTTTATACTGTGACAAAAACCGTTTCCAGATGACAATGTTATCATTAAGTGAAGTATTACCTGGAGGCAGGAGGTTTTCGGTATACTGGGAATAGAGAATTCCGATTTTAATTTTCTCTTCCCCTTTTAACAGTCCCATAAAACCGGCCGGGGTCAGGTACTCCATGTAGTCGTCATTGCCAAAAACACCCTGCATGATATACATATATATATACAGGCCTGTAACGATAAAAAAGAGGCCAAATCCCATCAGAGGGAAAAAGCCGACACCTTTTTCTTTCTTCTTTTTTGCTTCAGTCTCTTCAGCCCGGGTTTTCTTACCCTGGTCTTCTGACTCCTGAGGATGCTTACCTGGATTAGGATTTACTATCTCCATTTGGCCGGACTTTGTTTCTTTTCTTCTGCCTTAGCAGCATATCCTTCGGCAGTATATTTTTTAAATTTTTGTTCAACAGGTGCACTCTGTGCCGGTCCTGGTCTGGCAGCAACCTGACGGGCTGCTGCAGGTGCGGGAGTATATCTTGGCTGCTGAACCGGCTGAGGAGTAACTATCTGCTGGGGATTCCTTCTTTGAACAATTATTGGTTCTGGTGCCGGTTTATAAGAAGGAGCATTGGGCCGTGCAAATACCGGCGGACGAACCGGCTGTGCCGGAGCGCGCTGCATTTCTGGTGCCTGCATCTGTTCCTGAACAGCTTCCGGTGTTACCAATTCTGCTTGTACGGTTGAAGGAGCTTCCAGTTTGGCAAGCACTCCTCTTCTTTCTCTTATTTTAAATAGCACGTATGCTCCAATAGCAAGAAAGAAAGTACTTATGGTCGCCATAAGTATGATTGTTGCGAGAATCGGTATTAATTCCATGATAAATCCGTTACGTTAACTTTTTACTAAACCAACACGTTCAAGTTTCCCCCAATTCATATCAAATCCCAGGAACTCTTCAACGGTTGACATTGCTTTACAAATATCAATAGTAAGAATAAAAAACATCCTGTAAACCAGAGCATAAGGCACCAGCCGGATTTCTTCATTCTCCACCGCTACACAATAAAGTGCAGTTGTTAAATCCAGTATAGCCAGGCCTGCCCACCAGAAAAAGATAAGACTGGAAAAGCCGTAAGCCAAAGCCACAAAAATAAAGAACACATTGGAGATAATGTTCATTGCCGGCCAGATGAGCGCTTCATAGAACATTGACCAAAGGACAAAAGTATCACCGAAGTTGATAGTCGGATTTACCAGAAGTACTTTATGTTTCCTGATTGCCTGCAGAATTCCCCGGGTCCAGCGGTATCTTTGCTTTAACAACTGATGCAAAGTTTCTGGTGCCTCGGTATAAGAAATGGCGCGCGGTTCGTAATAGATTTTCCAGTTATTGGCAAGTATCTTCAGAGTTAGATCAGCATCTTCAGCATAAGTATCGCTCGAATAATAACCAGCATCTTCAATCGCTTTTCTGCGGAAAAGACCGATAGGACCGGGAATAATATTTACCAGTTTCAGAAAACTCTGGGCTGCCCGGGCAAAATTAAGACCTTCAATGTACTCAAGTGCCTGAAGATCGGTGAACAGTTTTCTTCTGTTCAGAACTTTTACGTTTCCGGCAACTGCTCCAATTTCAGGATCAACAAAGTGCCGGACTGCCATACGAATGGAATCCTCAGATAACTGTGAATCACCATCCATGCAGAGTACGATTTCAGCCTTGGAGTAACCAATTCCCGCGTTCAATGCCCTGGCTTTGCCGCCGTTGGGTTTTGAGATCATGGAAACTTTAATATCAGAATAACGGCCTTTATGAAAACCAACAAGTGTTTTCCCTACTTCGTAAGTATTATCGGTTGAACCATCATTTACGATGATAATTTCATAATTGGAATAGTCCAGGTGAAGCAGCGAATCTATTGAATCCTTTAAAACGACCCCTTCGTTATAAACAGGAACAATGATTGAAACAAACGGATAAAATCCGGTATTCTTGTTAAACGTGTATTGACTGATATAAATATAAGCCATCACCAGTACAGCAAAATAACGGAAAAGCAGCACCAGGAGGAACAGAAAGAGCGATACAAGTGTAGCATACTCAAAAAGCGCACTTACGCTTAGAACCGTCATCGGAAGCGTATAGATGATAATCGCAAGCATGATAGCGGAGATCGTACCAGAGTATATCATTCTCCTGATAATAATCTGCTTCTTGTCTTCCTTAGGACCTTCACCGGCTGTGGTGTTCTGAACAGTGATAGAAGTCCGCCTGATTTTAGGCGATTTCTCTTCTTCATTCTGCGGTTTTTGTTGGACTCTTGCCTGCATTGTAATATTTATTATTCTTTAGCCAAAAAAGCACAAATTTCGTACCAATTAAATATGATACGAAATTTGCACAAAACAAAGGATTTTGATAATTAGCTTTGTTTACTTACTCAACAATTGTCTCATTTTGAGACATTACTTGTTCATTAAATTCATAAGTGCCTCATTCAGCATATCAGCTACTTTGTCACCACCTTCAGGTGTAAAATGACAATAATCCTTGTATGCAAGGGCAGGCCTGCTGTTCACCCAGTCCACGATTGCATTTTCGCCCCCCATTGCCTCAAAGAGATTCCAGAAAGCAACTCCGGTTCTGGTTGCAAGTTCCTCCTGTGCTTTCAGGAGATTTCTGATCTGAGGTTCAGAAACAAACTTACCCCCCTTTTTTACTCCTTTGTCACCAGTACTAATAATTAATATGGATGTGCCGGGAAATGAATTTTGAATATGAGCTATGACTTTTTCCATTCTGGTCATGTACCAGTCATATTCTTTATGCTCAGGCGAAAGAACGTTTACTCCGAAATTCAGGATGAGGAGTTTATAATCCTGAAGTTTCTTAAAATCACTGAGGACTTCGGAGGATAAATCCTGCAGCCCTATTCCATTATTTCCCTTTATAGGAAAATTATCTACATAAACGCCATGGGAATTTTCAATGGATACACCGTAAAAATATATGTTCTTACAAGAACTGAATTCGAGTTTAACACTTGTCGCCGGTGTCGGAAAATCAACAGAGACCTTCCGGATGCCAGATCCGGATTCAAGTTTTACTGTTTTGGTAAAACCATTGCTGGTAATAAATTTAACTTCACCCGAGGAATTTCCGTTTGCGTAAAACAGATGAATGGAATTATAATTTCTGATTGATTTATTATACTTACCAACATCATAGGAAACCCAGCTTTTTTCCGATTTTGTAGTAAAGACCGATGCATTAATACCCAGAGGCAGTCTGTCAGGATTTCTCTTGAAGAGTGATGCTTCAATCCAGTCACCAGAGCTTGTGACTATAGTCGAAAGCCGCATTGGTGAATCTTCGGGAACCAGCGATACAAAACCCACACCATTTCCGCCGAATTGTTTCTGCAGAAGCCGTCTGAAACTGTCTGAAAGAATATCTCCAAGAATAATTGAGTCTCCCCAATGGCCTATTCTTACTTTTTTATTTTTAGCATCTTTTAGTGCATCAAAATAATATTTTAACTGACTGGTATTTCCTTTTATCGGATATACTTTCTCCTTTGAGGGATTTCCAGAAGGAGTATGGACTGATCCGTAAAAGGAACCGGATACAAAAAATGAAACGATTAAAACAGAACAAAGAGACAGAACATACTTGAACTTATTCAATAACACACCACACTGTTTAGATTTATAAAAAGAAATTTTTGAGAAACTTACCAGAAACTCCAGAATGCAGAAAGGAAAGCTGAATAATAGCGGTAACCGGCATCATAACGGAACGATCCGCCGGTTGTTCCTCTGAGAGAAAGAATAAATGTATCAGAAGGTTTATATTCAACTAAAGCAGATATTTCCCTGAGGAAAGAATCACTTTCAGGGATATATCCAACCTTGCCGCTAAGAGTAATTCTTGTATCAGGTCTGGGGCGTAAAAGCCAGTCCGCCCAGGCCACATGAGCTTCAAATCCTATCGGAGAATAATATAAGGTTGACGCGCGGTTATATGAGGCATACTGATACTCATAACCGGCCATAATATCTTTTTCTAAGTATCTTCCGACTCTGAAAAGTACATTGTTTCCTGCATTTCCGTCAGCCAGCGTTATATAATTAAAACTTCCAGTAAGTTTAACCAGATCGTTAGGCTGGTACGTGGACTCAAATTTATATATTTCACTGTGCAGATTGTAATAAAGCAGTTTGCTCGAAAACAGTATCATTACTGCATCGGTTGCTTCGTAACTAAGGCCAAATGTAAAATAATCATCATCAATATAACGGTATCCGATATCATAGACGGGTTTTCTTCTCTGCACCGGAATCTGATTAAGATAAGAAAGGTTGCCCATTCCCGCGCTGATGACCATTTTAGGTGCAGGATAAATGTATAAATTCCACTTAAACGTTGTAAAAACGTTGCTAAGGATATTGGAATCAAGAGTTGAACGTGTAAAGGTCATTCCAAGAGACAGAAAACTCAGAAGACCAATTTCAACATTACCTCCGGCAGTTACAAAACTCATTCCCTGATTATCACCAAAATAATTTAACTGTGGTGAAATTCTGATGAATAACGGAATGTTTGAAAACAGGCTTGTCCCCTTTGGCAGCCAACCAATGCGAAGATTAATAAGTCTGACCCGTGCGGTATCTTCAGTACTTTCAAGAAGTTTGTAATACATATCCTGGGCTTCATCATACTCCTGAAGTCTTTCATACGTTTCAGCCAGATAAAAACGTGACTCAAAACTTGAGGTATCTTCTTCAACCAGTCTCTTCAGCTCGCTTAATGCCGTAAGGGAATCTCCGCCCCAGAGATACACCTTAGCCCGCTGCAGCGATATATCATAATCATATTCATTTTCAAGCAGACGATTATAAATACTGATTGCTTCGTCAAAATTTCCTGCACAGATATTTACGTCCGCGTATTCAATCTGTTCAAACCGGGATGGATTGCTGATTTTTGAAAAATACTCTTCGTACTTAAGCAGAGACTCCTCACACCGCTGGTCTACCGCAAGATTTCTTGCTTCAACGAGAATCTCAAAATTCTTTCTGTCCTCTTCAAGTTCCAGATTGGAGTCATAATAGTTCTGAATCGCTTCAACTTCCTTGCTTTTGGGATCAAGTGTTTTAGCCAGATTGAGAAACTCCAGTGCTTTATCAAAATCTCTTTCTTTAACAGAAATGGTAGTCAGTGCTATAATTGCCTGAAGATTATTCGGATCCTTACTAAGAATGTTATTCAGATACCCCTTTGCCATTTCAAGATCCTGAGTTGTCCATACGGCAATCTGAGCTCGTACCAGCTGATAATCCAGATCATCAGGCCGCTTCCCGAGCAATATATTCATTTGTTCGATAGCCGGCTCAAACTGCTGATTATATGCTAAATATTTGGCATAATTAAACCGGATATTATCGTTCGTGTTCGGATTTGCCTCGAGGTGTTTCCGATAAACTTCTATTGCAGAATCAAAATCAGACAATCGGAAATACGATTCAGCAAGCATCATTGCAGCAGTTGTATCACCGGGATTTGCCTCAAAAACCTGGCTCATCTCCTCAATCCTTTTAGCGTATAAAGAATCCCGGTAATTTGTTACATCAGTCCACAACTCATCAAACCGTTCAGTACCTGAGTATTCATCAGCCAGAAGCTGCAGCTGCTGAAAAACCTCTTCCAGGCGGTCAACTTTTTTTAGCTCAAGTACTAAAGCAAATCTGGTTTCATCATCGTCCGGATTATTCTTCAGCAGACGGTAATACCGGTCGATGATATATTCTTCCTGCTTTGGTTTCTGATCTGCCTGCCTGAGGCCTACCGTATCATAATAGGTAAATATATAAGGCGCCTGACTCTGGCAGATTTCAAGTCCTTCCAGAGCTTCCTTAAAGAAAGGACGAATCTCTAATGCTTTCTTAAATGACTCTGCTGCAGGTTTATATCTTCCCAGCCACACATTAAACCAGCCGTTTCTGCTCCACAGTCTTATATCTTTCGGATACTTAGCGTTATACGCTCTGGAAACTCTCTCCCCTTTTTCAAAACTTCTTAACTTAATCAGAACCTCTGTATATCTGAGAATTTCATCAGCATTTGCCTCCTGTTTTTTCATGAAGGCTTCATACCAAGTTTCAGCATCAGACCATTTCTGCATATGCTTGTAACACTCGGCAATCTCAAGATAATTAAGAGGAATGGAAGGATCCATGGCTATTTCGCGCTTATGACCTGCAATTTTGTCTTCCAGTATTGCATACCACTTATTTGTGGCAAGATCGGATGCTCTTCTGATCTCCTTATCATTAGGAGCAATACGTATTGCAACACGATAATCAAACACTGCATATTCAAGCTGCCCCCGGGCTTCATAACACTGCGCACGGAGAAAAAATCCGTCAGCGTTATTCGGTCTTGCTGAGATATACTTATTAAGCTGCTCAATCGCCTCACCATATTTGCCGATTTTCATCAGATTCTGACCTTCTTTTTTGAAGAAGTCAGGTGACTGCGCAAATATTGAAACGCTCAGTAGCAGAACGAAGAAAAATAAATTGTGCCCTCTCATGACCGGAAACTCCTATTCAAGAAGCTCTTTTAGGATACTTTCAGCATTTTCAACACGGTCGTTGATTTCATAAGTAAATGCAAAAAGATACTGCATCACGAGGTTTAAATATTGTGGATCGTTATTCGGTAAGTTAGATTTTATTTTGCTTACAAGAACATTGAGCGCCTTGTCATCACTCCGGCCGATCAGGATGAGTATTTTATCATCAACTACGCAGATTTTTTCCTTCTTATCAAGTGATAGCCTGACCGCATTCTGAAGCTGGCTCATCGTCAGAATTTTCTGACGCTCTGCATTTACATCAAGTTTCATTGAAATCAGGGTAAATGCCTGCCCGGTGCTCTTGTAGAGAGCAATTTGATTATTAAGGATAAGTGTGAATTCACTGAGATCATAAAGGTTAGAAAATGTCATTTTATCAGTGACCATATCAACATTTGAAAGCGGACGGTATTTGGAATTTCCGTTTGCGCTCGGTGCCTGAGTAACGGCCGGCTGATCATAACCCTTCCCTCCGCCGGGATACTGGTCATAAGAACTCATTCCTGCTGAATCAGAACTGCCATCGCGAAACACTACTCCTTTATAAGGTTCAATGGTGAAACCCTGCGTAAATTGTCCTTCAGTATGTCCGACATTCGGAGTAATTGTACACTTTCCGCCGTGAGCAATCGTATCGGCATCTGCTTCTTTCTGGAGATAGACAATTGCGGTTGAGTATTGTGCACAGGTATCAACGATCATTTGCGCAAAAGAAGTGGCCGGCTCGGCAAGTACAAAAAAACTTGTTACGTTTTTCTCTTCAATGCTCTCAATTATGCTTAAATATGATTGCTGTAATAATCCCAGATTTTCAAATCCTACAAATGGTGTCAGTTCATCAAATATCAGCCGGTCAGGATGATACTGATTGACGACAGTTACAATATCATTAAGATATTCCACCAGAAAGTCATCCGGATTAGGTGCATTGTATACCTCCGCAGGTGGTGATACCCGGACAACTATAATCAGATTCTGATTCATCAGAGTCTGTAAATCAAGGTCTATGGAGGCGGCATGAATCATCAGATCTTTTGGCCGCATATTGGTGAAATAGAGGCAAACCTCTTTATTTTTGGCCCCCTCCATGGCATACTGAAGACCCATAAGAGTCCTCCCCGATTTACGGGGCCCAATCAGTAAGTAGGTACCGCCACGATAAAAACCTCCCCAGTTTTCATCAACAATACTCAAACCAGTTTTTAATAAATTTATTCTTTTTTTAGTCATAATACCGTATCACACAAAAACCATACCAAAATCATATTCGATTAACGCTCATAAAGCAAGATAAAAACATTGCAATTGTCTTATTTTGAGATTCTTAAATTTTTATTGTCTCTATATGAGACGATCATTAATAATAAGTAAGAAGCAATGTCATCGCAAAAACAGCAGTTGCATTTGTGATTATTGCTGGTTCATTTGTTACATAATCATCACGGTCGTCATAATAAGCAACTTCTGACGAGTTGAATTCCTGCCCGGCGAAGTTCTTTCTGGTGATGTTGTAGTTTTTTAGCATTTCAGTGGTTGCCGGACCTGCTGCAATCCCCCCGGGCAAATTATTGTTATTAAAATAACCGATCTGAGAATGCAAATACCGTACAGACGAACTGCCTAAACCAACAACGAATGATTTACCCCAAGGATTTTTTCCAAAAATATAATCGAATTGCCTAATCGCAAGAGTATCATAAGTGTTTGCAGAATTTAAAAACCGATACATCATCGCTTTTGCTGCAATACCAAACAAAGTCGTGGTGGTTCCCCATGTATACACTCCGGCATCACCATATACAGTATTATCCTTCGCTTTGTTAAAGCCGCCAAGGTTAATTTCCAGAACAGCTGTTCCGGTTTTTACTAATTGAGCAGACCGGAAACTTGCAAGCGCGTTCAGGTCACCCCAGCTCCACCAGTAATCTGGCTGCAATCCTGATGACATCCGTTTGGCATCGTCATGATACTTTTGCCGGCCGGTCAGATTATATAACTCCAGAGCGCCAAGAAGCATCTTACCCTGATGACTTTTATCCTGATACATACCTGTGAAAGCGACATCAATATCAGGAACCGAAGAAGCGGCAGAATAGAATTTTTCCGCAGCTGCCCTGCATTTCTCAGCAAATTCTTTTTCATTTAACCTGGAACTCCAGATTTTGGCTCCGAGAGCCATCACCGCGGAATAAATACCATAAATATTTTTCCCCTCCCCTTTATAGGCCGGACGGTCAAACTTCAGTGTATCGTTCTCCGGTAATCTCCAGCCTACGTCATGATCTCTCATATCCTGAACCTGAGTAATCAGTTTGCCTTCTGCATAGTTGCATCTGAGCAGCCAGTCAAGGGCCACCTTTATTTCCTCAAGAATATCGGGCGCTCCGTTTTTATTTATATCCTTTTCATGAAGAGAAGGATTAAGAACATAACTTAAGGCAAGCAGATACGCAGAAACTGCTGTCGTATTGGTGAATTTTATATAATCACCTGCGTCATGCCAGCCCCCTGTTACATCAACATTGCCGAATGCTTCATCCCCTACTATTTTGTAGGAATCATATAGATGACAGACACCATGCAGATGAGGATTCGTTGGACCGCACCGCTGGATTCTGAAAAAATCCAACACCTGTGGGAGCAGTGTATGGTACTTTTCATTTCCGATGGTAAAATTATCGGAGCGGACTTTATCAATCTGCAGATAATACTCCCCCTTCTGCTTTATATCTGAAAAGGTAACAGCATAGTGGTATCTGAATTTCCCCCAGGTCCCACGGTTATTTCTCAGAGTGAACTCTTTTACGGTCTTTCCGCTTCCGGCAGATATCATTTTTACTTTTGAACCGGCAATCTCCGAAGAAGAAAAAATAATTGCTTCTTTAAAACCTTCAGGAAAATATCCCGCGTGGTTAAACCGGAAGTGCAGTGCTGAAGCTGAACTTCCGGAGCAGCCTGCTGCAAACATAATTACGATAAATAATATAAGACGGCAGCTAATAATTCGTATCACTTGAACAATTCTTCAACTGCAACAACTTTAACAGAATTGCTTTTGAATGGCAGTTTATAATCAATAATCAATTTATCTTCTTCAAGAATATCTGCTGATTTTGGAGAAGAGTATTGAATGGGTGATGAGGTATTTTTTACCAGATCATCTTTAAGCTGCTCACCATTCTCAGTGATGAATACGATCTTCATATTATTGTACTGCAAATGCTTTTTAATTGCAGCATTAACTTCTTCAAGAGTTATTTCCGCCATCATTTGACGGAATTTCTGAAGATGCGAACCGTTAATTCCATAGAATTTGTCATCCAGGGCATAAGCAAGCTGTTTATCTTCGGACGGAGCAAAATGAAGAACATAATTACGAAGGAATTTGCGCGTGGTTTCAAAATCTTCCTTGCTCATTCCATTATCAATAAGCAGTTGCAGTTCTCTCATAGCTGCCCGCAAAGAAAAGTGCCGGGTTTCATTAGGAACAGGTCTTATCCAAATCTCAAAAATCTGATTTCTTCTTGATACATTTGCGGGAGGCATCTGATATCTTCCGCCATTAGGGAAATTCTCGATATATGAATAATCACCATAATTAAGCCCTCTTTTCTCCCGTATTACCTGGTAGAGGTGTGAACTTGAATTACGGTGTTCGCCCAGCCAGGAATTAGCAATTGCCAGGGCGTACCATTCTCTGCTTCCGCGGACTAGATTAATCGGGAAACCAAATGAAATTGCTGTTGCAGCAGCTTTTTTATTAACAATTACTGTCTCCAGGCCGTTAATCTTATCAGGAGTTATCTTCGGATAACTGTTTACTTTACCCGCAGATAATTTATTTAAATCAGACTGTATTCTTGCAATAAATTTTTCGTCTGCAGCGCCGGAGATGCCTAGAACATAATTTGAACGGTTAAAATACCGGGTAAAGCTTTCCTGTATATCTTTTATAGTGATACTTTCAATTGAGGATACCGTCCCTGCACCTATATTTTCGTAAGGAGTATTTTTGAAAATCTCATTATACAGTACTGCCTTACCAAGTTCTTCATCGCTTGAATAGCGAAGAGTTGTCTTTATATAGTTTAATGTATTCTGTTTTACACGCTGTAAATCTTCTTCTCTGAAACCAGGATTAAGAAGATGGTCAATGAAAACAGGATAAAACTCTTCCAGATTATCCTTATGAATCCTCGCATTAACTACCGTCATTTCCATCGAAGAACTGACTGAGAAGTCAGCAGCAAGAGGGAAAAAGAAATCCAGTACTTTTTCGTAGGTAAGAGATTTTGTTCCCCCTTCTGATAGCATCTGTGCAGTTATTGATGATAAACCTTTTTTATCTGCAGGATCATCCTGCCAGCCGGTTTTAAACCATACTTTTATCGAAATGACAGGGTTATCACTTTTTTGAATAACCAAATTATCTTGTTCTGCACCAAACATGAGTATTCCGCTGAAGATAAGTAAAAGTGAAACATAAATCGTTTTCATATTATTTACTTCCTTTCAGAATAATCAGATTGCTTCGTTCCTTTGTAAAATAATGTTTCACGGCATTTTGTATATCTGCGGGTGTCAGTTTTTCCAATTCTGAATACATTTCATCAATTACTTCAATACCTCCTGTTACGGTAATAAGCTGAGGAAGAGCAGATGCAACAGAATTCGGGTTATCAAGTCCCATAATGAATGAGTATTTATTCCTCTTCTTTAAGTTATTGAGCCGGGTTTCATCAACCGGCTGATCCTTGAACTGTTGTATCGTTTTTTCTATCTCTGCCAATACATAATCAACATCTTTTTCATCTTTTATCATGGAATAGATATCAAACATGCCCGGATCTCTGTTTTCTGCCGGAGAAGCACCGATAAACTGAACTTTCTGTTCATTGAGCACGAGTTTTTTATAAAGATCACTTGTTGAACCAAAAGCAAGTTCCGCAAAATAAATTGTGGACAGAAGGTTTTTATTCTTTGCGGAAAACGCATCACTCTTATAGCTTAACAAGATCAACGGGAGTGATTTACCTTCATACTGAACTTCCTTCTTCCTGAAGGCCTTCTGCTCCGGTTCTGTTTCAATCTGCGGAGCAACATATCCGGGTTTCCAGTTTCCATAGTATTTGGTTATGAGAGCCTTTGCCTTATCGGTTTCAAAGTCACCGGCAAGCACCAGGACTACATTAGACGGGCGGTAGTATCTGTTGTAGAATGAAAGACTGTATTCATACTGATTGGGCATATCTTTTATATCCCGTTCAAAACCCATGGTGGTATGTTTATACGTGTGCTTATCATAAGCAAGATCAGCCATTTCCTCAAAAACTACTGACCAGGGGTTTGTTCTGTTTTTGCGGTATTCGCCATAAACGGCACCTGCTTCAGTCTGAAACTGCTCAAGGGTGTAACGCAGAAACTGGAAGCGGTCAGATTCAATGCTGATAACCGTTTCCAGATCATCAGAGGCAAATTTCATGTGATAGACTGTCAGATCGGAACTGGTATAGGCATTTGCATCAGCTCCAATACTGGTGACAATACTATCATACATATCAGCAGGAAATTTTTCTGTTCCTCTGAACATCATATGTTCAAAAAAATGAGCAAATCCTGATTTACCGGGTTCCCACTCATCCCTGCTTCCTGTGCGCACAACGGAGTAATACGCAATTATGCCGCTTCCCTTCATGGGAATTAGTATCGCTTTCAGTCCGTTATCAAGCAGATAGTTTTCATATTTATACGGAAAAATCTTTCCGCCATCATTTGCAGTTATCATCATCGCAGACATTACAAAAAACAATAAAATTTTTAACATAGCAGCTCCTATATCTTTGAAATACCGATACCGGGTCCGTCACTCAGGGTGACTTTGCCGTCAATTATTTGAGTCCCCTTATAAATATCATTACCTATGAGAAGAGCACCGTCCAGATCCGCCCAATCAACCATTGGTGAAATTTGTGCCGCGGCCGATATTGCGCATGAAGTTTCTGTCATGCAGCCAAGCATTACTTTCATATCAAGAGCTCTTGCCAGAGTAAGCATTTTGTGAGCTTCACGAAGCCCGGTGCTTTTCATTAATTTAATATTAATTCCGGAATATATCTTATGGGCCTTAAGGACATCAGGAAGCCGTTGTACTGCTTCATCGCCAATGGTAGGCAGAGGACTTCTTTCCGTAAGCCACGCATTATCGTCAAGATTTTCTTTAGGCATTGGCTGCTCTATAAAAACAACTCCCTGTTCCTGGCAGTAATGAATCATTTCCAGTGCAAAGTTCCTGTCCTTCCATCCCTGATTTACATCCACGCAAAGCGGCTGATCAGTAACTGAGCGTATCGTCTCAATCATCTCCTTGTCAGTATCTCTGCCAAGTTTAATTTTAAGAATCTTAAATTCAGCAGCTTCTTTAGTTTTCTGTCTGACAACATCCGGTTTATCTATACCAATGGTGAAAGAGGTATACGGAGTTTTTGTTTTGTCAAATCCCCATATTTTATAAAGAGGAGCATTAAGCAGCTTTCCTATGAGATCGTGCAGAGCAATATCAACCGATGCCTTGGCGGCAGGGTTTCCAGGTGCAACTCCATCTACATACGTTAAGATATTTTCAAGATCAAAGGGATCAGAAAATTGTCCCAGATCAACCTTAGAAAGAAATGCCGCGGCTGATTCCTGAGATTCACCCAAATATGGCGGCATAGATGCCTCACCAAAACCTGTTATACCTTCATATTCAATTTCAGTGAGCATCACCGGTGTGGTGGTTCTTGAACTTGTTGCTATGGTAAAAACGTGTTTTAACTCTAATGTATAAGGTCTGAATCGAAGTTTCATTTTCTTTCCGGAAAAAATGGATGATTGTGCTGCTGAAGCAATCGAACTTAACGGATTGAGCATCAGTGCTCCTGCACTCATAGATGCTATTTTTATAAAATCTCTGCGTGATGAGCTCATTGCGGCAGATTCTCCTTCAGAAAATAAGCCGGGCTATTTTTAATGAAAGTAAGTCCGTTTGCTTCAGGATTGATAAAAAATCTTTTGGCCCTTATAAACGTATTGAATCTGAAAGGACTGAAGTTGGGTTTTGTTTTATTCAGACTGTTAATTTTAACTTTTCCGCTTGAGTGAATAAATTCATCGTTCCCGATATAGATGCCAACATGAGTTATTCTTTCTCTTGTGGTATCCGTTTCCTTAAAGCCAAAGAAGAGCAGATCCCCGGGTTCAAGTTTCGAGAAACCATCTTTCGTATCAACCAGTATGCCTGAATAAACCTGCTGTGAAGCGTCGCGGGGCGTAATCAGTCCGTTCATGAAATAAACGGATTTAGTGAATCCGCTGCAATCTACTCCTTTGGTTGAAGTTCCGCCCCAGAGATACGGATAACCCATAAATTCCGCTGCCGAATTAAGAATATTTTCACCATTCAGTTCAGTTCCGTTTACCCAATCAGTGAATGAAGCAGAATTGCTGACTGAAAGATAGCCTTCCCTTCCGTCAGGAGTCCGGAGATGATAGTAATCTCCCTTCATTCCGATTTTTCTCAGCAAATTGCCTGCGGTTAAATCTGAAATAACCGGACTCTTTTCAGAAGCATCACTTCTCAGCAGTGCATAAGGAACCGTAACTATAACTCTTTCAGAAGCAAGCCAGTCTCTGATCTGACTCTGATTCATCAATTGGATGCCATCATCATCAACCCATCCGAGATAATTATCCGGAGTCTGAACCAGATACCACTCACCTCTTTTTTTCCATACTTTTACAACAGTGCCCATTAATGATTGTGTGGCCATTTCTGCCGAATGTTTCGGGTCTGTTCTGTGATTAGCCACTGATATACAGACAACAGCCATGGTATTTTCACCCAGGTTCTTTTGGGGCAGAACTTCAATCGCAAAATCTGAAGCTATATTTGCATCTTTAAGTTTAGACCGGAGTTCTTCGAGTGCATCCGGAATGTTTGTTTCACCCGAAAGAAGCGGAGTGCTTTTAGTGAAATCCGCATCTACCGTAAATATTGCAGTCCTTTTGTCAGGAGCGTGGTTCTTTTTAACGCTGGAAATAATCTCCAGCACTTTGGTTGAATCTGCGTACATAATACTGCACAAAAAAATGAGAAGAAGTGTTTTCATAAATCAGAACTGAAAATATATAAATGGCTGAAGATCAGCGAAGCGGGCCTGAGCTGAAATCCAAATCGCAATGGCCAGTACAACCGCCTGCCCGGGAAGTGTAATTTTCTCAAGAAATGTTTGCAGAACATTTTCCAGACGGGATGGAAGAAAATGTATTATATATCCGATGCACATAAGGATAAAGACAGGAAAAAATGCATCAACAAACTGAGGGAATACTTCCGGCTGAAAAAAAGTTGCAATCTGTTTCAAAACGGTCTCAGCCTTCTCAAAGGATGATGCTCTGAAAAATATCCAGGCAAATGCAATAAGGTGGAATGTGATAAAAACCTTCAGGAACTTATGAAACCGTGTGTCTTTTATTCTTAAGAACGATGCAATACTCTCTCTGATATTCTTAGTAAAAAGGGAAAAAACCATAAAGAATGCATGAAGAAGACCCCAGATAATAAAATTGTAACTGGCACCATGCCAAAGTCCGCAAAGCGTAAAAGTAATCAGAATTGCAGCAGCATTCCCCCAGATTTTAAAGGAACGCAGACCGATCTGAATAGGCTTAAATAAATAATTCTGCAGCCAGGCAGAAAGTGAAAGGTGCCATCTTCTCCAGAAATCAGTTACACTCACGGCTTTGTAAGGATAATTAAAGTTATCCATCATCTTGAAGCCCATGAGCATACCGATCCCTATCGCCATATCGGTATATCCTGAAAAATCGCAGTAAATCTGAAGAGTATATCCGTAAACAGCTAGAAGATTTTCAACTCCGGTGAACCTCGCCGGCTCGTCAAAGACTCTTTCCACAAAATTTATGCTGATATAATCTGCAATCAGATTTTTCTTAAGCAGACCCATTGAAATCAGAAAAACTGCCTTGGCAATGGTAGCATTCGTAAAAGGAAGAGGATTTTTTATTTGCGTAAGGAAATCACCAGCCCGGTCAATCGGTCCGGATAAAACTGCCGGAAAAAAGGAGAGGTACAAAAAGAAATCAAAAAAGCTTTCTTCCGGTTCATGCATCTCCAGATAAATATCAAAAAGATAGCTGAGTGCCTTAAAAATATAAAATGAAATACCCAGCGGCTGTATGATATCCCATGCCTCAATGGATCCATTCATCGCGGAGTTGTAAATCTCGATCAGGAAATTTGTGTATTTAAAGTAAACGAGCACACCGAGATTTACTAATACACCCAGCAGCAATAAAGCACGCTTGCCACCCTGGCCTTCCGTCCGGTAAATTCCTTTTCCGATGAAATAATTCGCGATTCCTGCCGCAATCAGCAGGCCCAGCAAATCTCCTGATGCTTTATAATAAAAGAAAACGGAGAAAGCTATCAGAATAAAAGTCTGAATTTTTCTGTCTCTGATTACCGACAGAATTAAAAGCAGACCCAGGAATAGAAACAGAAAAAAGGATGAAGCAAACAGCAGCGGATCATACTGATCATACTTGAATAATACGGAAACTTTATTTATGTCAATGAACACGAAGTACCTGCATATATCCGTTTATTTTTTCGAAAGTTTTGAAGTGAGCAGATTTTGCAGATCGCCAATGTTTTTACACTTCAGTATTTCTATACTTTTAAAACGAACATTGAAGTCCTTCTCAATTGCAGAAATCACATTAATGTGATTAATGGAATCCCATCCGGGAATCTGGTTTGCAAGAGTTTCATCCTTGATATCATAATCATCAAGGTGTAATTCCTTTAAAATTGAAGCTTTGAATTCTGGTGTTATCATTTTATGCCACTAAATATTCGTTTGATTCTAAAACTCTCTCTTTATTGTGCTTTCTGCTCGGTTTCCCTGCTGAACTTTTAATAAGCCAGCGTGGTGGTACTATATAAATCCTTGAAATACTCTGATCATTAGCCAATGCATGTTCAAGTATCTTTACCCGCAGATCAGATTTTCCCTTTTGATCTGCTGCTTCTGATTCTACAATCACACACAGCACCTCGGTTCCTACTTCCGCATCATCCGCGCCAAAGGCAATAACACGGCCGGGCAGTACTCCCGGTACTTTATTCAGAGTATCTTCAACATCCTCAGGATAGATATTTTTTCCCGCAACGATGATGATATCTTTTTTTCGTCCGATAACAAAACACTCACCATCTTTCATGAATCCGAAATCGCCTGAGTAATACCATCCGTCCTTAAGAACTTCTTCGGTTTTCTCAGGATAATTTCTGTACCCGTCAAACATGGAGACTGACTGAATTGCAATCTCCCCTATTTTATTATCACCAAGCGGTTTCCGCTGATCATCTACTATTTCAACCCTGCAGCCTTCAATTACTTTTCCTGATGAAACACATATTCTTGCATTATCAGGTGAGTTCACATACGTGAGGATTCCCTGACCAAGTTTTTCCCGGTCGGTGTATATCACAGCAGGAGTTTTCCCCGGCTCAGACTGCGTAACTGCGTATGTTGTTTCAGCCATTGCATAGCAGGTAGCGAGTGCTTCTTCGCGAAATCCGTATGCTTTAAAATGATTCTTAAAACGTTCATGGCTCTGATATCTGACAGGTTCGCTGCAATTTATGACCATACGCAGTGAATCAAGCCTCATTCCTTCAAATTCTTCTTCATGAATTTTATCTGCCATAAGGTTATAAGCAAAATTCGGAAGCCAGGTTAATGTAGCTTTTTCATGACTTAATGCTTCAAATAATAGCACCGGTGCTAGCACCCATTCAAATGGATCAATCTGAATGGAAGGTATGCCAAATGCCAAAGGCATATGAAATGCTGCAATCAGTCCCATATCATGATACAGAGGAAGCCAGGAGACCACCTTATCTTCTCCTGTAACCTGAATGGATTTTCCATAATAATCAGCATGTCTTACCACAGCGCCGTGAGAAAGCAATACCGGCTTTTGCAATCCTGTTGTACCGGATGAATGCTGTAAAAGCATCGGTTCATCCGGTGTTACCAGACTCCGTGTATTACGGATAGCCCTAAATTCCTCATCAGAAAAATCAACTGCCATTGGAAATTCAAGCGGAAAATGCACACCTTTTACCGTACCTTCTGAAATAAGCGGTTCAAGTATGGGGTGAATTTCCCGTTCCGTCATAATCCAGTCCAGGCCGGATCGGTGTGACATGCCAATAATACCCTGCCTGAATTTATCAGGATGTAATCTTGGGTTGGGATAAGCAAGTACCGCTGGTATTGCCCCGAGCCCGACTATTCCCATATATAATGGGAAGAATTCCTTATTATGACGGATGATGATCGCTACGACTTCACCTTTTTTAATACCGGTCTTTTTCAGGTGGAGCGTATAGCGTTCCGCCTGTGATATAATGGAAGAAAATGACCACCTGAATGGTTCTTCTCCGGCCTTCCAAACAACAATAGCATCTTTCTCCGGAGTCTCACTTCCGTGCTTACTCCAAAGATCCCAAATATTCCGGGCTTCCATAGTTTAACTCACAAATCTTGTGTTAGTTTTTTAAATCTTCTAATGCTTTTGAAATCAGATTAGCTACTTCCCTGGCACCTTCAGTATTCAGGTGAGTATAATCCTTTGACGCTTTATTTTCAGCAACCCACTTAGCCATGGCGCCTTCTCCCCCCATCGCTTCATAGAGATTCCAGAACGGTACATTTGATTGTTCAGCGATCTTCTTCTGAGCATCAAGCACTTTAAGCACGGCAGGATCAGTCACAAACTTTGACCCTTTCTTAATACCCTTATCCTGAACTCCGATAATGAGAATTCCGGCTTCAGGAAAAGCAGCCTTCAGAGCAGCAATATTTTTATTCATCGCGGCTATATACCAGCTCAGATCTTTTGTATCCTGGTCTAACATATTAAGACCAAAATTCAGAACGATAAGATCATAATCTAAATACTTTGAAAAATCTTTAAGCATCGATTCTGGTATATCACGCAATGCTATGCCAGAGTTTCCCCTGAGCGGAAAGTTATCTACATATACACCGGTATTCTCTTCAAAACTGACGCCGTAAAAGTTTCCTTTGGTACCATTGGGCACATTAATTTTTAAACTTTTGTTCCGCCCTGTCAGGTAAAAATCAAGTTCTTCAATTTTTTTCGAACCCTTCAGAGTGAACGATTTTTCGGCACCGTTATTAACTGAAATGCTAATCTGCCCGCCTGCATCAGACTGATAATATAATTTTGCATTTACGAAATGTTTAATGCCATAAAGGTTAGTAACTTCGTACTGCACCCATGATCCGCCGTTTGTATAGGAGACTGCGCCATTAATTCCAACCGGCAGTTTATCCGGATTCTGCGCGAAAACCGCTCCGAATTTCCAGTTGTCAGAATAAGACAATTTGGTTGTAGTTCTGAATGCTATATCCATGGAATTAATTGCAACAAACCCAACGCCATGACCGCTGTATTTTGACTGGAGATTCTTACGCAGATCAGCACTGATGAGATCCCCTTCAATTACCGAGTCACCGAAATGAGCTATACGAATTTTCTTTGTTTTGGATTGTGTGAGCGCTTCGGTAAATTTCTTCAGCATCTGAGTATTACCCCCGATCTTTTCCGATGGAGGGAAATAAGCAAGTGTATTGACAAACGAAGTACTTAATGGGTTGTTTAAAAATGACATAACTCCGGCTGAAACAGTCATGTTATCCGGAAATTCATCAATTAATAAAGTCTCTTCTTCATCAACCCTCACATCGCTGAAAAAATCAACTTCCTTTGTTTCGTAAAAGAAAATCTTAGTTCCTTCAGGGATATACTGAGTAAAAAGAACTAAAACCAGCGCAATCGCTACCAGTAAAAATGGTTTAACTGCGTTCTTGTTTTCTACCACCTTGATACCGCTCCTTATATTCCGTATTTAATTAATAATTTTTCAATCTCTCTGCCCCAAAGTCTGTAACCTTCTGCCTTTAGATGTATGCCGTCATAGGTAAGTTCTTCCCTGAGAAATTTACTTATTGAGAGTCCAGGATTCAGATCTAAAAAATCAACCCCGTTCTGCTTGCACCAGGATTGCATGAGCGTATTAAGTTTTTCAACCTCACGGTTTCTGTCAGCGGCATTTGGCCAGCGGGGGGATACATAAAGTGTGGACTGAACAACAACTCTGATGCCCTTCTCCCGGAATTCAGAAATCAGCCTGGTATATTGTTCAGATATAGTTTCAACTGGCAGCCAGTTGTAGATATCGTTAATTCCTGCCATAATAAAAACAATTTTGGGGCGTAAACTAAGAACGGTCTCTGTCCGGGCAAGCATTCCTTCCAGAACATCACTGGGGATTCCCCGACCGGCAACATTATCTCTTCCAAGCAGTTCCGGCCAGCTTACTCCTTTGGTAATTGAATTACCAAGGAAGACTATATCTGCCTGTTTTTTCTTGTAAATTTTATAAAAATCTGTTTCTAGGTTGTAGTTAGGATTCTTCTTATAAAATGCAGAATCCTGTTGAAAACCCTGCGCGGAAAATACTGTACACACGAAAAGGAATAGAACAATTATTGTTCTCATGTATCTCCATAAGGTTAAAAATTACAGAACAAAAATATCCATATACCCCCATAAATCAAAGAATTCTTTGAATTTTAGGGGAATTGACGTATTTTTACCTAAAAGAAGATAAGGAGATCAAATGAGCACAGGAGGAATTCTCTTCCTTTCAGCAGCCTGGTTAATTATTCTTTCCATTCTGGTCTTTACTTTTGGTAAGATTCTGACAAATAAAAGTAATTCCTGACCAGAAAAAAAAAGGCTGTCAGGTTAATGACAGCCTTATAACATCAGATATTCATCGGATGATCGTCGTCATCCCCGCTGTAAGGCTGGGATTGATGTGCCAGATTGGTCTCCGTTCCCTTCAGCTTAATCTTTCCATCCTTCATGTGACGATACAGCATATCGTTTTCGATAAGATAATAGAACTGCTCCCGGAATTTATCCAGGGAAAGTCCGCAGGTGGCTGCAAATTTGGCCAGTTCATGCGGATCCTCAAAATCCCCCTCGTTCAGTCTGAGCATATAACGGCGGGCTATGTAGAAAGACTCAGACGTGGTATCAACCATTCTAACCTTAGTTTTCTTCGTCTTTGGATCCAGAATATCGGTGAAATACAGCGGCACAAAATGACCGCTCTGGATTGAAACCATAGCTGCATTTCCGCCACCAAGAATGAACTGGGAGGCAGAGAATCCTAAATCACGGGTATATTCCATATCATAAGGAATGGGATCCGCGCATCTGAGTTCGTAACCTATGTTTTTAGCCACAATAGTGACCTTGAGATTGAAGTCCCTAAGTCTTTTCTGAACTTTCGCCTTCAGGATTTCTCCAAAATTTATCTCGGCTATTCTGATATTGTCATGGGCATCACGCTCAATATTCACCAGATCGTCAAGATCCTTGGGATCAAGATGCTCAACCAATCCTTCAGCGAGAACAGCAACACCGTCAGTTTTACCGTAGCTGAGGCGTTTTATAATAGCACCAGCCAGGATATCCACAACATGTGAAAGTTTACTGACACCTTCAGGGAACTCTTCAGGAATAAGCGTCAGGGTTGAACCCGTTGCCTTTCCTATCCCGAGAGCCAGATGACCGGCTTTTCTTCCCATGGTTACCACAAAATACCAACGGCTGGTAGTCTGGGCATCAACCATCAGGCTTTTTACTATCTCAACGCCGAGATGACGTGCAGTCTGAAATCCAAAAGTCGGAATTCCGAGCGGCAGATCCAGATCATTATCAATGGTTTTTGGCACGTGAACCACTTTTATCCTGCCGTTGGCCATTTCTTCCACTTTCATGGCGCTGAAAGCGGTGTCATCTCCGCCGATGGTTATCAGTTTATCAACATTAAGGCGTAACAACGACGTAACGGTATTTTCCAGATGTTTAGGATTTTTTGTAGGATTCGCTCTTGAAATGCCAATGTAGGATCCGCCCCTGAAATGAATCCGTGAAACATTTTGTATGGTCAATTCTTTTACATGTGAAATATCCCCCTCCATTATCCATTGAAATCCGTCTCTGATACCAATAACTTCTATTCCTTCAATTGCAGCCCGGATAGTTGCTGCTCCGATAACACTATTTATTCCCGGCGCCGGACCTCCGCCTACAAGTATCGCAAGTCTCTTAGGTGCGATCATCTTCTTTATTCTCCGTTCTCTTTTATTTCTGCAAGACTAATTTTACTGATTGTGAAAAATTTTCCTGTCTGATATTAGCAAAATATATGCCACTGCTAAAATTGTTCATCGTAATTGACAATTCTTTCTCACCGGATTCAGCATTGACATAATTAATATTACTCACGGTATTACCCAGAATATCAAAAATCTTAATCCGGAAATCAGATGCTTTTGGCAGGTTAAAACGCAGTCTGGTGGCCGAATTAAAGGGGTTTGGGTATGCACCCAGGCGGAAATTCAGTTCAGATTTATCTTTTTTTTTATCATGAATTCCGGTTACAGGCTCCGGGGAAAGCAGCCGGTTTAGTTTGAAATAAACAGCATCTGCATTCATTATTTCACCGATCGAAAGGTTCGAGTTTTCCATCCTGACGATTCTTTTTCTCCCGTTATTGAGAAATACCGTACCTATTTTATACCATCTTTTAAGAAGAGGATTATTTTGAGGTATAAAGTATTCACTGTTCATACCTGATGTATCAGTCAGGATTGCCTTAGCCGAATCTGTTCTGTTTGTTGCTGTAACATTGAATGAGTAAATATCATAGTACCCAGCCACATCTATATCAGCATAATAATCAATTGCAGCCGGAGCACCCCCGTTAGCTGAAAGTGAAAAACCCTGATTACCTGCTAATCCATTACTATACCATGCTCCCGTTTTAACTACAAATGCAGTATCGGTATGATTAATAATCCCATAATGCTCCCTCCAGTCTGGTGAAGAGTGAGGCACGTAGGCTTTATTCTGATTCAAGGAACTCTTTATAAAAGGAAAAATACCCACAAGATCTGTGTAATACCAGATGGCATTTCCCTTAAATCCCTTGCTCCGTGTTGTTTGAATCATACTTTCGATCACGGTATTGGAAAGCTGTGTATTATTTGGTTTGACAGCTAACGCAGGGTAAACCTTTGATTTATCAGTAATTAAGCTGCCTGATATATAGTCAAGTATGGCGCTAAAAGATGAAGAGGAGGTGACGTAAGATTGTACCTGTACGTTATCAACCTTACCGTTATTTACCCACCAGACCCAATCCTGACAGAAACTGTTATAGGCCGTATAAGAACTGGAACTATAGAGTGAGGGAGCATTTGAAACATTGATATGCTCCGAGACTGATTTTATTGAATCGTAAGCGCGTGCCACAAATTCATTCAGTTTATCTGCCCGCCAGCGAATCCAGTTAGGATCCGAACCAATTTGTGGCGGAGGATTATTGTTATTCTCGGCGCGGTATAAACTATCCGTGTAGACATCATATCCGTAATCAGTACTTGAATATCTGATCCGGTCCAGTTCAATGCCATCAAGATCATATTTACGGCACATTTCAGTCAGCATTTCAATCATGAAATCCTGAACATCTTTTCTCGTATGAACCATCCAGTAAAAATTGCTGCCGTCAATTTCTTCGCCATTCTGCTTTTTTGCTACCCAGTCAGGATGTGCGTTAAATATCGGTCCTTTTGCACCAGCAGGCTGATTTCCAGTCCACCCTCCCACAAATCCATACTCAAACCATGCTTCTACCTGAAGACCATGTTTATGCCCCTCTGCAATTGCCTCAGCCAGGATATCTCTACCGGCATAAGTTGGGTCAATTTCAACTCCTGTTTCACGCTTGAATACATCACTTTTCCAGAGCGGATATCCCCTGCTCCATACGTTGATAAACACAACGTTAAAATTGTTGTTAGCAAGGCTATCCATTGCATAGGCAAGCGATTCTTTGGATGAAAGCGTATTGCGGGCGATCCAGGTTCCCCTGAACTCCTGAGTGAATGATAAGGAAGTTAGTGTGAGAAAAAGTACAACAAAAAATTTGGTCATCGAAACTCCAATAAAAAAGGCGGGAATAACCCGCCTCAAAATTAATGCAAAACTTTTAATTTGGCATATTTCAGCATAAGGTGCTTAATGTTATTACCGTCAAACTGCACCGTAACTTTCTGATTATCTCCGGTACCAATAATCTGAGTTACTTTGCCCATCTTGAAGGTATCATGATACACTTTGCTTCCAATCTTTATCATTGAATTGATAATTACCGGATCAATATAATCCATCGTGGCAAAGGTTTCCTCCATCAGTTCCTTCTTTGATTTCCGCTCAAGGCGTTTGTTAGCAAGCGGATCATCAAAATTGATGGTTGCAGGGTTTACCTCATCAATAAATTTAGAGCGGTTCTGATATGCAACCTCGCCAAATCTGTAACGTGAACGTGCATGAGAAAGATATACTTTCTTCTGGGCTCTGGTTATTGCCACATAGAATAATCTTCTCTCTTCCTCTTCTGTCGCCTCAGAACTGAAACGGTTTGAAAGCGGAAATATATCCTCTTCAAGTCCGCTGACAAAAACCAGCGGGAACTCAAGTCCTTTTGCGCTGTGAACGGTAAGCAGACTTACCACATTCTGTTTGTCGTCCACCATCTCTAGATCAGTAACTAAAGCTACCTCCTGGAGATAGTCATCCAAGGTAGATTCAGGGTTAGCCGAAGAATATTCGGTTATCGCGGAAAGCAGTTCTTCAACGTTGCGAAGACGTTCCATGGACTCATGTGTGGCATCCTCTTTGAACATCTGCACAATACCCAGTTCATCTATCAGTGCACGCGTCAGTTCACCGGGTGAAAGTTTTTCCCGTAAAACAATATATTTATCCAGAAGTCCTTTGAAATTCTTCACATTCTTCTGAATACGCTCTTTTATATCAATAACCTCGAATACACGGGTCATTGTTTCAAAAAGGGTTATTTCATGCTTCCTGGCAAAACCGATCATCCGCTTAATAGTGGTCATGCCGATTCCCCGCTGCGGGAAGTTCATGATACGCAGCAGACTTTCTTCATCACGAGGATTGGTCAGGACTTTAAGGTAACCGATCAGGTCTTTAACTTCCTTGCGTTTGTAGAATTCAATACCTCCGATAATTACATAAGGTATTCTTTCTCTACGGAATACATCTTCAAACGTGCGTGACTGGGCATTCGTTCTGTAAAGGATGGCAAAATCACTATGAGCGTATTTATGGCGTGTGATTTCTTCCTTTATCAGCTTAGCAATTCTGATAGCCTCTTCTTTTTCATCGGAGGATTTCAGCAGTGAAAGCTGTTCACCTATTGGATTTTCCGTCCAGAGAGTTTTTTCAATCTGGCGTGAATTCTTCTTGATTACCGAATCAGCCGCCTGCAGAATCATCTGCGTAGAACGGTAGTTCTGCTCCAGTTTAAAGACTTTCGCTTTGGTAAAATCAGACTCAAAACTGAGTATGTTTCCGATTTCAGCCCCTCTCCATGAATATATACTCTGTGAATCATCACCTACAACAGTAATGTGACCCTCTTTTGAACAGAGTCTTTTAAGGATTTCATACTGCGCTTTATTGGTATCCTGAAACTCATCCACAAGGATATATAGGAATTTCTTTTTATATTTTTTCAGAATTTTGTCATTCTGAAACAGTTCAAGCGGTTTAAGGATGAGATCTTCAAAATCCATCGCGTTGTTTTCAATAAGGCGCTGCTGGTACACCTCATAAATTCGCGCGATATATTCGTCAGTTGGGTTTTTAATGTGATCCTTCTTGAACTCATCAGGGAAAATCATCAGGTTTTTCAGATAACTGATGCGCCTGCGGACTTTGGATGCAACTATTACATCACTGTTCAGTTGAAGGTCTTCGATGATATTTGATACCGCTGAATGGGTATCTTCTGTATCGTATATAGAAAAATTGGAGGTATATCCAATGCTGGCAGCCTCTGTTCTGAGAATCCTGGCAAAAATTGAGTGAAACGTTCCCATCCAGAGATGCTGTGCACTTTCACCGATCAGCCCGTGTATCCGTTCCTTCATTTCTTTTGCTGCTTTATTGGTAAAAGTCAGCGCAAGAATGTTTTCGGGGCTGAAATTATTCTCGATAAGGTGGGCAATTTTATAAGTAAGAACTTTAGTTTTCCCCGAGCCGGCGCCGGCAACTACTAACGCCGGTCCTTGTACATATTCAACTGCTTCTCTCTGATTTTTGTTAAGAGACTTAAGATTTAACATGCCGACCTATTTTTTGAAAAATTAAAGTGCAAATATACGGAAACCACCCCGAAAAGTAAATCTAAAAATTTTCCGAAATTTTTTCCGCTTCTCACCGTTTCAGAGAGAAAACTGTAAATATTCCCTCTTTTTCATAAATATGTGAACAATAGAGAATTAGCGGTATAATAAGATAAATCAGGCCGGACACTCAATTTTTTGCTTCTCTGCCTTTTGAATAAAATGCATAATTAACTTTACTTTATGAAAATATTTTACTCCGACCACTATACCATACCACTTCCGGAAGGACACCGATTCCCAATGGAGAAATACCGTCTGCTCAGAGAGGGGCTTGTTGAAGCAGGGGTATTACAGTTGTCCGAACTGCACCAGACCCGGATAGCCTCCGAAGATGAAGTCGCCTCGGTACACTCCCCGGCTTACATAAAATCGGTTTCAAACGGAACCCTGACCCCAATGCAAATCAGAAAAATCGGTTTCCCGTGGAGCCCGGAGCTAGCTGTCAGATCGTTCGCAACAGTCGGAGGAGCAATTTCTGCGGCATTTGAAGCGTTAAAAACTGGAATTTCGGGAAACCTTGCCGGAGGTACACACCATGCTTTCAGGGAATCAGGAGA
This sequence comes from Ignavibacteriales bacterium, assembly GCA_015709675.1. Lineage (NCBI taxonomy): Bacteria > Pseudomonadati > Ignavibacteriota > Ignavibacteria > Ignavibacteriales > Ignavibacteriales bacterium. The sequence continues at coordinate 2,580,377 of CP054182.1, read as the reverse complement.
GGGTTTCTGCGTTTTTAACGATCAGGCAGTGGCCGCGCAGTTGATTCTCAGTCAAAAACTGGTAAAAAAAGTGCTCATCGTAGATCTCGATGTGCATCAGGGAAATGGTACTTCTGACATATTTTCGGACAGTGAGGATGTATTTGTCTTCTCCATGCACGGTGAAAAAAATTATCCGTTTAAGAAGGTGAACTCTCATCTGGACATCCCCCTCATAGATAATATGGAAGACGATGAATACCTCGGTATTCTGGGTAAGCATCTCCCCTCCCTCTTTGATCAAAATCCTGATATCGTACTTTATCAGGCAGGTGTTGATCCCCTCAGGGAAGACCGGCTTGGCCGCCTTGACCTCTCCTTCGCGGGTTTAAAAGAGCGTGACAGAATGGTGTTATCAGAATGTAAAAAAAGAGGAATACCGGTTTCGCTGGCTATGGGGGGAGGATATGCTGTTCCTATCTCACTTACAGTTGAGGCGCATATTAATACCTACCGGGTCGTTAAGGAGCTTTATAAATGAAGAAAGCCCGGCACTTGAAAACCGGGCTTCCTTCGGGGCACATCAGTTACTTTTTATCGTCATCAACTACTTCGTAAGAAGCATCCTGAACATCAGGTTTTTTATCTTTCTCTGTGCTGCCACCTCCTTGTGCAGGGCCATTTTGAGGAGGGGGAGCTCCGGCACCAGGCTGGCTATAAAGCTGCTGTGCTACTTCGTTCCATACTTTATTCATTGACTCAAGAGCTGACTTCATGGTTTCAAGATTACCTGAAGCAACTGCATCTTCCAGTTTCTTTATCTCAGATTCAAGACGCTCTTTAACATCCGGAGCTATTTTATCTTTGAGTTCATCAATCTGCTTTTTAGTCTGGAAAATCAGACTTTCGGCCTGATTTTTTGTGTCAATCAGTTCTTTTTTCGCTTTATCTTCTGCGGCATGCTCTTTGGCCTCTCTCTTCATCTTTTCAACTTCAGCAGGATCCAGTCCGCTCGAAGAAGTAATCTTGATACTCTGCTCTTTACCGGTAGCTTTATCTTTTGCAGATACATGCAGAATGCCGTTCGCATCTATATCGAAAGAAACCTCAATCTGCGGAACGCCTCTTGGTGCAGGCGGAATTTCATTAAGGTGGAATTTCCCAAGAGTTCTGTTGTCAGAAGCCATTGGTCTTTCTCCCTGAAGTACGTGAATTTCAACTGAGGGTTGGTTATCGCTCGCAGTTGAAAATACTTCACTCTTCTTCGTCGGGATGGTAGTATTTGCCTGAATCAGCACTGTCATTACTCCGCCCAGGGTTTCAATTCCGAGAGAGAGAGGAGTTACATCGAGAAGGAGAACGTCTTTCACCTCACCGGTCAGTACTGCACCCTGAATAGCAGCTCCGATTGCAACAACTTCATCAGGGTTAACACCACGATGCGGCTCCTTACCGAAGAGCTGTTTAACAACTTCCTGAACTTTTGGAATACGGGTTGAACCGCCGACAAGAATCACTTCGTTAATCTCGCTTGCGTTCACTCCTGCATCTTTCATCGCCTGAATACAGGGTTTTTTCGAGCGTTCAATAAGGTCGTCAACAAGCTGTTCAAACTTAGCTCTGCTCAGATTGATATTCAGGTGCTTAGGACCTTCCTGGGTTGCAGTGATAAACGGAAGGCTTACCTCAGTTGAATTTGAAGATGAAAGCTCAATCTTTGCTTTTTCTGCGGCTTCCTTCAATCTCTGAAGGGCCATTGCATCCTTACGGAGATCAACACCATCAGATTTCAGGAACTCATCAGCAAGAAAATCGATGATTCTCTGGTCGAAGTCATCTCCACCGAGGTGTGTATCACCATTGGTAGATTTTACCTCGAAGACACCGTCACCGAGCTGAAGAATGGAAATATCAAATGTTCCGCCACCAAGGTCATAAACTGCAACAAGCTGTTCTTTATTCTTTTTGTCCAGACCGTAGGCCAATGCTGCCGCAGTCGGCTCGTTGATAATACGGCGGACTTTAAGACCTGCAATTTCACCAGCATCTTTTGTTGCCTGACGCTGTGCATCGTTAAAATATGCCGGAACGGTAATAACAGCTTCAGTTACTTCCTGCCCAAGGTAGTCTTCTGCTGTTTTCTTCATTTTCTGAAGAGTCATCGCGCTGATTTCCGGTGCTGAATAAACACGGTCATTCACTTTAATACGTGCTGAACCATTGTCTCCTGTAACGATTTCATACGGAACCATTTTCTGTTCATCGCTCACTTCGTTGACGTTGCGTCCCATAAAGCGCTTTACGGAAAAAATGGTATTCCGGGGATTAGTGATTGCCTGGCGTTTTGCCGGCTGACCTACCAAGCGGTCTCCTGATTTGGTAAATGCTACAACGGACGGAGTGGTTCTCCCTCCTTCCGAGTTAGGAATCACAACCGGATCGTTGCCTTCAAGTACTGCAACGCACGAGTTTGTGGTTCCAAGATCAATTCCTATTATTTTGCCCATTGGCTGCTCCTGTCTATAAATGTGAAGGACGGCTTTACTGCCGTCCTTCGGTTACTGATGTGATATGTTACTGAATAGTTATTACTTTTTCTTCCGGCTGCTGTTCAACCACTTTTTCAAGTGATACCTTAAGCACACCGTTTTCGAATTTTGCCTCAACCTTTGAGTCATTCACCTCAACAGGCAGGGAGAAACTGCGGCGGAAACTTCCATACCGTCTTTCAACGCGGTAGTAGTTCTTTTCCTTCTTTTCATCCTCAAACTTCTTTTCACCGCTGATAGTGATTGTGTTATCTTGCAAACTGATTTTCAGATCTTCTTTGTTTACACCAGGTATTTCAGCCTCAATGTAAAGATTCTGATTATCTTCGAAAACATTCAGTCTGGGATTAAAGATTCCCGGAGTTTCCTTTACAGTAACCGGAGTCTCATCAAAAATCCTTCTCAGACGGTTATTGAGGTATTCGAGTTCTTTGAAAGGTTCAAATCTTACGAGTGTCATTGTTGTATCTCCTTTATAATTTTGTTTATTTTTATTTATTATTAACTTCATGCCCTATTAATACAAAGCATGTGCCAAACTCGATAATCTTCATAAGTCCTTATATTACAATAACTTATGATTTTATTCCAAATTTATGAAGAGTGTTTAATTTTGTCGTACAATATGCACATCTGGCACACTCGAATACTTTTTGACAAATTTTAGTATCATTTTGACAAATCATGAAAAACGAATCACTATTTGACTTTGAAGCATTCTCCCTGCGGCTTGATACAGAATGGCTTGGAAGAAAATTTCTCTACTTTGAAGAAATTGAATCAACAAATACTTTCCTGAAGGAAAGCCCGCAAAGTGAAAGCGGGACTACGGTGCTTGCTGAATTCCAGACTTCAGGAAGGGGAAGACAAGACAGAATCTGGCTGAGCAATAAAGGAGAAAATCTCCTTTTTTCAGTACTCTTAAAAAAAGATGTTATAGCTCCTGAACATCTGAATCTCTTAAATATGGGGTCAGCTGTTTATATCGGTGAAGCCATTGAGAGTCTTTACCTTCTTAAAACCGATCTTAAATGGCCCAACGATGTTCTGTTGAACAGAAAAAAAGTGGCGGGAATTCTGACGGAAACCTCGTTTTCAGGAAATAAATTTCAGCATGCAATCTTAGGCGCGGGAATAAATGTTAACCAAAACGAATTTGCCGGGAAGCATCCTGTACCCCCTACTTCAATCAAACTTGAGGCAAAATCACCGGTTGAGCGCGAAAAGCTCTTTGCTCACGTGCTCAATTCACTTGAAGAATTAATTATTGAGATTGATTCAAACCCGCAGTCCATCCTGAAAAAATGGAAGTCCGGCTGCAGTCTTATTGGCGAAAGGATTGTTATAAAAAACGGGCCCAATGTCTATGAAGGAATTTTTGAAGATGTTGACCTCAGCGGTGCACTGATGCTTAATGAAGGGGGCAGAGTTTTCAAATATAATTTTGGTGAAGTTAGTATCTCGTGAAAGTTCTGACACTTGATGCAGGTAATACCAGAACAAAATATCACCTGTTTGACAGCGATGCAATAACATCATCTGGTATTCTTGAAAAAGCTGAAGATCTGCCGGAATTATTAAAGAAAACAAATCCGGAAAAAATCGGGCTATGCAGCGTAAATCCGATAGCTACTGATAAAATAAAACTCAGTATTCCTGAAAAATATGCTCAAGTGGTGATTGAGGTGAGCTCCTCAAGCCGGATGAACTTTCATCTTGAATACGACACTCCAGAAACGCTCGGCAATGACAGAATATGCTCTGCCGCGGGGGCATTGCACCTTGCTCCGTTTGATGATCTCATCTTTGTAATTGACTCAGGCACCTGCATAACTGTTAACATTATTGCTGATAAGATATATAAAGGCGGGATAATAGCACCTGGTATTGACACTATGCTTAAATCAATGCACGATTACACCGGTTCACTCCCCCTTCTTGAGAAATATATGCCTGAATACATTCAGGGGAGAAATACCAGAGATGCCATGATGTCAGGAGTTATCATCTTACTGAAGGGCATAGAACAGTATCTGGAGCTTAATGCTAAACATTATGCCCGAAAGGCGAAGATTTTTATAACGGGAGGTAACGGTTTATTCTTAAAGGATGTGCTTCAGCTTGATGCTATATATAAAGAAAATCTGGTTGCTTTGGGAATCCGGATGCTTGTAAAACTAAACAGTTAACAGGAAATTATCTATCAGCCGGGTTTTCCCGATCCGGCAGGCTATCAAAATATAGAACGGCTGCCCAGATTTAACAATATCTATCAGCTTAAAGCTTTCTGCGTCAGTAAAGGCAATATACTGAAGCTCATATTCACGAAGACCCGCATATAAATCAGTCATTGCACTCCTGATAACTTTTGTGTCTCTCTCCCCTTGTAATACTAAGTCTTCAGCGATTCGAAGTGACTTAAACAGCGTAAGCGCTTCTTCTCTTTCCTCAGTATTCAGATATACATTGCGTGAACTCATCGCCAGCCCGTCAGTCTCTCTGACAATAGGACAAACATGAACAGCAGCAGGAATAGCCAGGTCTTTAACCATTCTGCTTATTACAGCAGCCTGCTGGGCATCTTTCCTGCCAAAGTAGGTGTTATTGCAGCGTGAAAGGTTAAGAAGGATTGTGACCACTGTTGTTACTCCCCTGAAGTGTTCCGGTCTGAATTCCCCCTCCAGAATACTGGTTATCTCAGTAACGGTTACATAGGTTTGAAATCCGGGAGGATATATATCCTCAGGTACCGGAATGAATACTATATCGCATCCCGCAGATTCAAGCAATTCAAGGTCGCGCTGCTCATTACGCGGATACGTCGATAAATCCTCATGCGCTGCAAACTGTGCCGGATTTACAAATATAGATGCGGCAGTAACATCATTTTCAGCAACAGACTGCCTGATAAGGGATAGATGCCCTTCGTGCAAATAGCCCATCGTGGGGACAAAACCAACACGTTTCCCGGCTGAGGAAAATGAACCCATATGCTTCTGAAAATCAGAAGCATTTCTTATAATCCGGATATACTCCTCAGGAAATCAGATTGATAAGATTGGCAAGTGTTGAACGCATTTCCTTACGGCTTATCACGAGATCAACAAAGCCGTGCTCCATCAGAAATTCAGAGGTCTGAAATCCGGGAGGAAGATCTTTACCGATTGTCTGCTTAATCACTCTCGGGCCGGCAAATCCAATCAGTGCTTTCGGCTCCGCTATATTAAAATCACCAAGCATCGCGTAACTAGCAGTAGTTCCGCCGGTGGTAGGATCGGTCATAATGGATATATAAGGAAGTCCGGCTTCATGGAGCTGGGTCAGTCGGGCGCTTGTTTTGGCAAGCTGCATAAGACTGAGTGCCCCTTCCATCATTCGCGCCCCACCGGAGGCAGAGATGATAATAAGCGGACATTTGTTTTTTATTGCTTTTTCAATCAGCCGGGCAAGTTTTTCTCCGACAACAGATCCCATACTGCCGCCGATGAATTTAAAATCCATAATGCCGATTGCAACTTCTTTGCCTTCAATCTCCCCAATACCGGTTCTGACAGCATCATAAAGACCTGTGGACTTTATAGTTGTATCAATCCTGTCAGTATATCTTTTAGAGTCCGTAAACTGCAATGGATCAGCGGATCTCATTTTCTTATTGATCTCTTTGAAACTGCCTTCATCAAGAAGTATTTTTATATACTCATTGCTTCCGATCCTGAAGTGATAATCACATTTCAGGCAGACCCAGTAGTTATTTTCAAGCTGTTTCTTATGAAGTATTTCTCCGCAGCCGGGGCATTTTTCCCACATACCTTCCGGGAGATCCTTTTTCTGTGTATCCCCTGATATATTGTCTGTTTTCCTTTTAAACCAAGCCATTATTTGTTATCTTTCCTGACTACTTCCGCATATATGGTCAGAATTTTCTGACTTTGATCGGGATCATTACTTGAAACGGTTATTACCCTGCTCATACGTCCCATACGGTTTGAAGTATCCAGTTCAACTTTTAATGTTCCTTTTTCACCCGGCTTTAGTTTTTTGCCGCTAACTACTGCTGCCGTACAGCCGCAGGAAGTCTTAACATCCTTTATTTCCAGGTCTTTTTTCCCTGAATTGGTATATTCAAAAGTGAAGTCCACAACTTTGCCTTCCTGAACAATACCAAAATCATGCTGATCTCTGGTGAACTGAATTTTCGGGCCGTCGGAGTTTTTAACGACTGTTTTTGATTCTTTAATCTTCCCGGTTATGGTCAGTTTTAGAACCGGTTTATCCTTATCGTTTGATGTAATCGTTATATATTTTAACTGAGGACCCACCCTGTCTTTTGTATTAAAATCTACTGCGAGCGGAATGGTCTCTCCCGGTAAAAGGAATTTTTTACTTAATTCCGCAACGGTACATCCGCAAGAAGTCAGAACGCCTGCTATTTTGAGGGTATCGTCACCGTCATTTGAAATCATATAATTATATTTAACGGCTGCTCCCTGTTCAACCTCTCCGAAATCATGAATATCTGCATTCGTTTTAATTTTCGGGCCTCTCAGCTGAGCAAACATCATGAGCGGCATTAATAAGACAAAAATGAATATTCTTTTCATTTATCCTTCCTTACAATCTGAAAATCTTTAACATATTCCGGTTCTAAAAAATCAATTTCTTCCTCAGCCTCTACATCTGATAACAGAGCCAGTTCAGCAATTTTCTGAGGAGACGGGTACTCCCGCCGTAAAAACCTTCGCTCTTCAAGTTCAAAGTTACATATAATTAACTCACCTTTCTGAGTTAAATCGGTAACCCGGCTGTTCTCAATTGTGAGCAAATCACCTGCAAATTTATAAAAATCCCCCTTTTTTTGAAACCTTCTAAAAAAAACCTCATTCCTGTTTACTTTCAGAGCAACGGTAAAAGTCTCTTCATTTTCTATAAAATCAAGAGATTCAAAGGCTATCGCTTCTATGGTATTAACTCTCTTAAGCGGAATTCCAGCTCCTAAGCAAAGTCCTTTTGCCACAGAAAACCCGATTCTCAGCCCGGTGAACGAGCCGGGGCCTCCGGATACTGCCACAAATGCAAGGTCAGAAGAAGTTATCAACTGGCTTTCCAGAGCATACTGAATCATTCCGGCAAGTTTTCTGGCATGGCTTCTTTCCTCAAGCCGGTGCATGGTAAAATACCTCTGGCTGTCGAAATAAACCGATACCCCGCAAAGTTTTGCGGAGGTCTCAATGGCAAGTACCGGCTTTTTAGTGTTCATACAGAGTCACCTTTCTTGTGGCATCACTCTCATTGGAAAACTGAAGGATGAAGTCCGGTTCCGGAAGAGAGTCCTTATACAATTCAGCCCATTCGATTATCAAAATATCCTCGCTCTCAAGGTACTCATGAAAACCAATTTCAAACAGTTCAGAAGCTGATTTCAGGCGATAAAAATCTGCATGAGCGAACCGTAAACCGCCTCCCTTATATTCATTAATCAGAGTAAATGATGGAGACGCAGTTTCATTAATACCAAATCCGGCAACCAGATTTCTCACAAAAGTGGTTTTCCCGGAACCAAGCGGACCGTTTAGAAAAATGAGTGCGCCCGGCCTGAGTTTCTGTCTGAACTCATCCGCAAACTTTCTGAGTAACTCAAATGAATGAATCTCAATTTCTCTTGCTGAGTACATTACTTTGCATCCATTGAAATTACCGGGAGAAGCATCTCTTCCATGGAAATACCGCCGTGCTGAAATGTATCTTTATAATAACTCAGATAACGGTGGTAATCAGTAGGATAAACAAAATAATAATCTTCTTTGGCGATGATATAATTAATCGTAACCCCTCTCCGCGGCAGTTTATACTCGGCCGGGTCTTTGATGAAGATGGAATTTTTTTCATCAACTTTCAGATTTCTGCCGTATTTAAAGCGGAGATTAGTAGAAGTCTCTTTATCACCGAGAACCTTGGCTCCGCGCTGCACTCTGATACTTCCATGATCAGTAGTAATCACAATCTTAGCTCCTTTAATTCTGGAAATAGCCTTAAATGTGGCAAAAAGTGATGAATGTATAAACCAGGATTCAGTCAAAGATCTGTACGCCGGTTCATCCGGAGCAATTTCCTTTAGCAGTTCGGAATCTGAACGGCCGTGGACCATCATGTCAAGGAAATTAACCACGATTGCGGTAAAGTGACTGTTCTTGTACGAAAGTATGTTCTGCTCAAAATTCCTGCCTACTTCAGGATCAATAATCTTTATATATTTAAGATCACTGCGGAGTTTGATTCGCTTTCTGTCAAGTAATAACTGCAGAAAATCCTTTTCAAATTTATTCATGCTCTTTTCATCCTCATCACTCCCCTTCCAGAGATCAGGATAATATTTCTCTATTTCTGAAGGAAAAAGCCCCGCAAAAAGGGAGTTTCGCGCATACGAGGTAGCGGTGGGCAGAATAGAATAATAATAATCCTTCTTTATATCAAAGTACTGGCTAAGATGTTTTTCCATGATAAGCCACTGATCAAGGCGGAGACAGTCAATTACAAAGAGAAATACCGGTGCCTGGCTTTCTTTAACATGTTTCAGCACGTATTCAGGTATAATATCCGGTGTAAGTAACGGACGATCAGAAACTGAAAGTGTGTTCACCCACTTCGTGAAATTCTTTTCAATGAACCTGGAAAACTCTTTATTACATTCTTTCTTCTGTTCGGCAAGTGACTGATGCAGCCCGATTTCGGAAAATTTATCCAGTTCAATTTCCCAGTTCGTGAGTTTGGTATATATATCAATCCAGTCCTCATGATTAAGCCGTTCAGTAAGGAGCATATTGATCTGATTAAAATCCTGAAGATAGTCCTTCTGAACGTATTCACTTTCAATTTTCTTGGAATCAAGGATTTTTTTACAGACGAGGAATACCTGGCTCGGGTTAACCGGCTTTGTCAGATAATCGGCAATTTTAGATCCGATTGCCTCATTCATAATGCCCTCCTCCTCATTTTTGGTGACCATAACCACCGGTATATCAGGGAAGTCCTCTTTTACCCTGCTCAGCACTTCTAATCCCCCCATGCCCGGCATCATTTCATCAAGAAACATTAAATCCGGTTTCGAACTTTTAATCGAGGCGATCGCATCAATTCCGTTGGTAACGGTTGATACATTAAAACCCTTTTCGGTGAGCAGGATGATATGAGATCTGAGGAGTTCAATCTCGTCGTCAACCCATAAAATATTCTTTTTCATCTGATATTCTTTATTTATTTTGTGTTAGACAGCCGTTCTGCCTTAAAGTTAAGGTCAAATTTCAGTAGCAGTTTTATCAGCGCAGACCTTTAATAAGTCCGGTCATTTCTTCAACTGCCTGCTTAACACCAACATACATACTGCGGGCAATAACCGCATGTCCAATACTTACCTCATCAATATCCTTCAGCTCCCGGAAAATTCTGATATTATTATAGTCTAAACCATGCCCGGCATTAACGCCAAGACCAAGTTTTTTTGCATGCTTAGCCCCGACCCGTATTTTATCCAGTTCGTCAAACTGCTCCTCTTCCTTTTTTGCGTTCGCAAAGTTTCCGGTATGAATCTCGATAAAATCCGCCTCGAGCTCAGCGCTAGCGTCTATCTGATTAATATCCGGTTCAATAAAAAGCGATACTGGTATTTCATATTTGTGAAGCTCTTTTATAGCATCACTCAGCAGCTGGATATTATCAACCACAGAAATACCCCCTTCTGTTGTTAACTCCAGCCGTTTTTCCGGGACGATGGTTGCAAGCTGCGGTTTAATTTCACAGGCAATCCGGATAATTTCCTCCGTAGCTGCCATTTCCAGATCAAGTTTTGTTTTGATTGTTCTTTTCAAAATAGCCAGATCCCGTTCATTGATATGCCGGCGGTCTTCCCGAAGGTGTACTACAATTCCGTCAACACCTGCCAGTTCGGCCATCAGCGCGTAGGTAACCGGGTCCGGCTCACGCTCATTTCTGGCATTTCGTAAGGTGGCTACATGATCAACATTTATACAAAATCTCATTTCAAACCTTTAAATAACTCAAGAATCAAATTTACAAAAGATGCAGGGGTTAATCCATAATCCCCCGTTTTATACCTTAAAACCGCCAAAATATCTATCGCGAACATGATGGCAAAATGAATAATTACCCCATAGATAAAAGAACCGGTCCTGAGTGCTATTGCTCCCAGAGCAATTCCCCCCGCAATGGCAGAAAACGTCTCAAGAGCAGGTTTGCCATTGTGCAGAATCAGAAATGGAATCATCTGAATCAGAACAGCGTAATACCCGAATTTGGGATAGAGCCCAAAAAGCATAAATCCCCGCCAGATAAACTCCCAGGATATCATATAAAGGAGCATGCCTGTTTCATACCACAAAAACAACTCCCAGGAATCCCTTGCCGGGAGAAGATGCGGATAGACCAAAAGAAACTCAGGCCTTGAAGAGGCATACCAGACCAGCGGAAGCATTATCAGGAGAGAAACTCCGGTATATCCTAATCCGCTTTTGATATCACCTGTCGTAATTCCAAAGTCTTTAGCTTTTTCCTGGAAAAGAAACCTGATGATAAGGACAGGAACTACGAAATTTGTAAAAAAGTCACCGATGAACCAGTATAAATACTCAAGAAGTGATAGTAAATCAGCCTCTGAGTGTATAAAATGCTCCCGAAGGTTTCTTATGAAGAAACTGCGGGAAGTATAGTACCAGGATACCGTCTGTAAAACGGCGACAGCGAGAAAAACAATAACGGGTTTTCTGTCCAATCCTCCAGCAGCTGAGAAAAACCGTCTGATATCTTTTACAATTTCAGAATAAAACAAGTATCACAACTCCGATAAACATGATAAAGGCGCCGGCAAACCGCTTTCTTAAATGAGGTTCATCAAGAAAAAAATGTCCGAGAAAAACTGAAATCAAACCGGCAGTTCTTTTTAACGCGATGACATATGCAACCAGGGCCAGTGATAGTGCATGCATATGGAAAAAAAATCCCAAAGCCGTAAGAATACCTACCATAAAAAGATTGTATCTCTCTTTATTGATTTCTGAAAATTGTAATTTCCGCTTAATAAGAAGGATTAAGGTTGTACCAGTTACAACAAATAAATTGATAAAAAACACATACTGCCAGACTGAGGAAGACTGAATACCTCTCTTATCAAAATTAGCTGAGATGCTCCATATTACAGCCACAATAAGCATATATCGCGTACCCTTATTGTTATAAAGTGACCGGAAAGGAGCAAGGAAATTCTTTTTGTAATCCTTCAGATTCAGGATATACGATCCGGCAGTAATCAGGAGAATTCCGGTCAGCCCTGCAGCATCAGGTATTTCATTTACAAGAAATGGTGAGCTGAGCAGTAAAAAAAGTGGAGTAAAACTCAGCATCGGTACTACTTCCGAGATATCTCCCTTTGAAATAGCCCTGTGATAGAGCGTCGCTGTGGCGATATTGCTCAGACCGGAAATGATAATAGCAGTTACAAAATCACGGTTAAAATTTATCTCAATAAAGAAAATTACGGGTGAAAAAACAATAGCAGGAATAAGATTGTTGAACCAGGTAACAAGCAGAGGATCAATAGTTCTGGATGCACGCTTGCTGAATACATTCCTTGAGGCATCCACAACCGGATTCAGTAGAGCATAAACTAACCACACGGCCGCTTGCCTAATGCAGATTATCTAATAAAAGAAAATCGTTAAACCGGCGCTTTACATCTTTTGCCGGATTTTTGCCTTCGTACTTGCAAACTTTTTTAACGGGACATATCATACATGAAGGATTCGTCGGAATGCAGAATTCCCGCCCGAGCCGGATCAGATTTGTGTGAAACCTGTGAGCAATACCCTCAGGCAGTATATCATATAAATACCAGAATGTTTTCTCAGGATTAGATGATTCTGCAATCCCGATTCTGTTCAGTGTTCTGTTAACATGTGTATCAACAGGACAGACATTACGCTTGAGAGAAAAAAGGAGTACACATGAAGCAGTCTTAACACCAACACCGTCAAAAGAAGTCAGCAATTCAATTGCCTCTCTCTGATCCATCTCCTTTACAAACTCCATGGAGTATTCTCCCCTTTTGTCAGCAAATTCAAGAATGCTCTTTATCGCTTTTGCTTTCTGTTGAGCAAGCCCTGCAATCTTAATCTCTTTTTCAAGTTTTTTTAAAGGCAGTTCTTTTACCTCGCGCCAGGTCTGATATTTTTCTTTAAGATTAATGAATGCTTTATAAGAATTCTTATCATTGGTATTCTGGGAGAGAACCGTACCGATAAGCACATCAAGGGCCGGCTGAGGTTTTTTATTTTGTTCTGGAATTCCATAAAAATCAATCAGAAGAGAATCCGTTTTAAGGATTCTCTTCTGAATTTGGGAAACAGATGTATTTTTTTTAGGAGGGATATTATTCATTCAGCAATAACATCACAGCCACAATTCTTTGTCAGAACTGGAGACTGAGATCTAAATACTGCACATTTTTCAGACGTCCGTAATCAGCGAAACCGTAATTCAGCTCAAGTGAAAGCTGATCACTTACCGGATATCTGACACCTCCGCCAAAGGTGAGTTCCTGTTCGGAATCCCTGAGGAAAATTGATTTGTAACCTCCTCTGACGAAAAACATGTTATCATATCCAACTTCAAGACCGGAATTAAGATATTCAGTATTATCGTTTGGATGGGTTGCATCCAGCGCGGCAGTAACCTTGAAATATCTGTCACGGTATACAACCATAGCCAGTCCGAGTCTGAAAGTCAGCGGCAGATCAAATGTACCCATATCTGTCTTTGAGAGAACATTACCCGGTCCGGTTGAAGGATCACCATCCGGATCGTAATTAAACAGAATATCACGTCCGTCAAGCTGCATCTTTGTGCCAAAATTTGAAATACTGGCGCCAATGATCATATCATTAAACGGAGTAACATAATAAGTACCTATATCCACCGCAACACCGGATGATTTGGTATTCCAGATTGATTCATGAATATACTTAAAGTGGAATCCGATTGAGAACTTGTCAGTAAGTTTGCGGGCATATCCTATGCCAAGTGACATCATGGAAGCATCCCAGTAACGGCCGTCTCCTTCCGGATAAGCCACAGTTCTTACCTGCTCCTCAGGAACTCCAAGTGATGTTAAGGTGAAGAACATGGAACCAAGGTCACCAAGATGCAGTGCAGCCGCGGCATAATCATAACTGATATCAGCAAGCCAGTCTGCATGATTAAAGGTAACTCCGCCGCTTCCCGGCATATTAACAATACCGGCAGGATTCCAGTAAGCAGAATATATATCATCACTTACTCCTGCATAAGCGCCTCCCATGGAAAGCGCTCTTGCACCGGCACCTATCTTAAGAAAGTTAGCGGCTGTGGTTCCTACTTTAGCCGTACTTCTGAGCAGTTGTGCTTCTGCAGCAGAACTTAAAAGCGCGAGTAATACTAAAACATTTACAATATACTTTTTCATATCTGATTTTCTCCTGTCTTACCCGGTTACTTTATTAAAGCCAGACGGCCGATTTTTTCACCAACACCAGGTGCATCCACATGATAAATATAAATACCATAAGCGGTTCTCTGACCTTCGTAGGAGAGAAGATCCCATACAGCATAATTTGTCATGTCATCTTTTTCAATGGTCTGAACAAGCTCACCTGAGATTGTGTATATTCTGACCGTTGCGCGCTGCGGCAGATTACGGAACTCGATTTTTCTGTCACCTCTTGCAGTCGGTGAGTTGCCGGGTTCTTCCAGTGTTGAGAAACCAACATACGGATTTGGTACTACAATAACATTCTCAAGACCGGTCTTGGCTGCACTGCTGTTGAAAGAGGCTTTCTTTGTCTCAAGAATATATCTGTCTCCCGCTACAAACGGTTTATTATTAAATACCGTAAAGATATCACCTGCCTTAGGGAATATCTTCGGAGAAATCGAATCTGCTGGTTCACGTATAATGATTTCGTAACTCGTACGAAGACCAGTTTCGCCCTGCGGCTGAAGAATTATCGTCTCTCCCCAGTTCCAGCGGCCGCGGTTTTTATCATTCGCATCACGAATGATATAGGTCGCAGGAAGGTTATCAGTAACATTCCAGATGGTGAACGGAGCAAGCACCCGGAGAGCGCCTGTAGCTGAACGTGCAGAATCACCAACATTAACCCACTTATAAGTTGTGTCTGAACCTGTAACGGTCATAACCGTATCAAGGTTATTCCAGCGGATTTCCCAGTCAGCTCTGTACTTGCTGCGCAGTGTAGGGTTACCAACGGTAACCGGCAGATGCGTTACACTGGCTCTCAGGTTAATGTCACTGTTTGAGAATTTGGTTTTTGAAAGATTAAGATTTAATGAGTCATTTTTTACATATACTCTCACGCCGTTAAAGGTATGGTTGCCATCCTCACCTTTAATATTCTTGCTCCTGTAAACAGGATAATAACGGTATGTAGCGGTGAATGTCTGGTTAAACGGAAGATCACCAAACGCCGCACTGCGGATCTTTCCTTCTTCAGGATTGAGTATATATTTAGATGAAGCGATGGTATTACCCGCAGCATCTTTCAGGATGAAACTTTCCGCCTGAATACGGGTATTTGAAAGATTAACAAAAATCGTATCTTTTGACCTGAACGATTCAGAGGTCCCCGTTGAATCGAGCAGTGTATACGTTACTGCATCATCAAATTGGAGATAAAACAACTTATCCTGAACCTGAAGATCTTCTAAAACTTTTGCAGACACCTGACCTGTAGATACAGTGCCGCTTAATGGTGTTAGAAGTCCGCCGATACCTACTTCCGCTCCGATGATACCTGCTGAAAGTCCGTTAGGTGTAACTTCAACCGTATTTACATCGAACTTGAACTTACCGGTTATCGGATCACGGTCAATTACCGCCTGGGTTTCAGTCGGAGGTATAGTAAACAGGATTGAACCGCCGTCATAGGCAACAACCGCATAGAAATAGCGGACACCATTCTGTACAGTGGAATCAACATATTCGTGCACAAGTCCTGTATTATCACCGAGATAATACTTAACTCCGCGTCCTGCATATTCAACAGGATGGAAGCCGCTCAGTGAGTCCTTTAGGTCAAACTGAGCATTCTTGCCGGTATTGGAATTAAACAACGGCTGTCCTAAGAAAGGAACACCATTACCATCGGTGATGGTTAGTACATCCGAGAATGTATAATCCCGGCTTCTGTATATTTTATATCCCTGGAAATCGAACGCTCTGAGGAACGGATCAAATGAGTTCTCAGACTCAGTATTCCAGTAAAGAGTAACTTTTTTGTCGCCTGCAACAGCTTTAACGACAGGTTTTTCTGGTGGTTTTGCGAAGCGATAGTCAGACTCAAGCACACGGGTTGAGGTTTCAGCATTGAGTACCAGATCATTCAGATTGTTTCCAAAAAGAATTGCCATCGAGAAACGCTGAGTTTCGCCGCGATGAAGACCAAGTGGGCCTGTACCGAAGTTGAAAATATTATCACCTGGTTCATTTAAGAGCTCCTGATTAGGATCAATGGTACCTTTCGAGAGCCACTCCCACATTTTAGCATCGTCTCTCGGAAATGTCGCACCATAGGCTTCTGCCGTAAATGAGGAAAGACCGATCTGATCTGACTCAGTGATATCACGGACACCAAAGTTTGGCTCTGACCCAGCCCAGAAATAACCCGGAAGCTGATTATCTGACAATGGCTCCCCGACATCATATACACCATTCTGATTTACATCAGAATAAAATGCCTGCGAAGGCACACCATCGCCTTCACCATAATCGGGGCCGGGATAGTTTGGAGAGTCCGGACCAATACCGTCTATACCAATATCATCCTTAGTGATATCCCAGTCGCCGTCCTCGTCACCTGCCCATCTTTGTCTCGGTGCACCATAGATTGCAGTATATTTTGCAACATCCGTAATACCTGTATTAAGGGGGATAGTAACACCATCAATAAATACACCCTTCGAATTAAATGGCGTATCATCTATAATTCCATCATCATCATTATCAATACCATCAGCTGATGATGTAGGTGATTCAAGGAATTTCCATCCAAAATAACCGGCTGGGAGTCCGCCGTCACCTTTCATATCATCATCCCAGGCATAGACCATGTTTCTTGCACGCTGTACATAAGGATCAGCTAATGGACCAGATGCTGGAATGAAATATGCACGGTCATCTGCATAATCAGCAGGACCGCCTACATGCGGGTCACCCTGCATACCAAAGAATATTTTATCTATATCTTTTTCTGATGCATTGGTTACCTGATAAACCAGGAAGAATATATCTTTAGCAAGAGGATTATTGAACTGAAGATTTCTTACTTCCATATCAAGACCAATTCCCCTTTTCGAAGAATCGGAAGGGAATGGATAGTAATTAAACTCCTGATTGGTATAATCATCTACAACGAAATAGACTTCTTCATCCGGTGCGGTTGCCTGATCTCCAAGGAAAGCCGGCCATATATAACGCCCTGCCCCGGGAGAATACCATCTTTCAGGCCATGAATCCGGTTTGCCGTCTCCGTCAGTATCAGGAGCGTTAAGTCTTGCGATCTCGTTTGAGTTAGGATCAGCATAGCCCGACTTTGGAAGCCATCCCCACTTAAGGGTTCCGTCTGGTGAATAGTCCCCCTGTGAAGCAAGCACAAAGGAGTCACTGGTTATGCGAAGTGTATCAAACCCTCCGCTGCCATTGGGTCTGAGGAGTTCAGCTGCAGCAAGAGGACCAAATTCAAATCCGTATCCAAGATTTTTCCAGACCAGGTCTGCCCTGTTTCCAAGATAATTCGGCTTTGTTATGGAACCATAATTAAAGAGTACAGTGGTGATTGCGTTTCCGCGGACAATTACCTCACGGATTTCCCTCGGATCACCGGCGGTTTTATATATTTTGCCGGACTGGTAGTTTTCCCCGAATACACGAACCATGTCCTCATAGCTAAAACGCTTAACTTCTTTGTTTAAATTTAAATACTGATCCTGAGCGCTCAGAACCACTGAAAAGAGTATGAATGTAATGATTAATTTAATTTTCATATTCTCTGCCGCTTAATTAAATAACAGGGAGAATCCAAAACGAACCTCTCTTGGCGCGCCGACTCTCTCCGGTCTCTGTGAATAATAATTATCAATCTGGCTCATACCAAACAGCCCCGGATCTTTTCTTTCAATTCTTCTGCGGATATCACTGAACTGCACTGCGTTCTGAATCTGCTCAACATTTGAAAGAGCACGGCCTGAACTTGAGTAAACAACCAGTTCGTTTTCAATATCAAAAAGATTTTCAACCTGAAGAAAAACAGTAATCGGAACATTAAAGAGATTGAAATATTTTTCAAACTTCATGTTAACATTCAGATTCATCGGCTGATTATCGCTGTTCTGATTGTAACGCACCTGAACCAGGTTTGAAGGCAGACTGACTGAATAAGGTGTACCCGTTTCCAGTGTTGCAATCGCCCCAAGTGTCCAGTTATCAGGATCAGTAATAGATATACTGCCGTTGATTACATGAGTACGGTCAAAACTGAGCGGTACCAGGAAGGTTTCGGTCTGCTTGCCGGAAAGTTCGCTGAAGAAAATTTCATCAGCAGGTTCGGTTCTGTTGCCCTCAGAAACGCTGATAGTATAATCAAGAGATGCCGAGAACATGGAACCGGGTGATCTCCTTTTCAGGAATGAAAATGTAACACCGCGTGAGTTGGCGTAAGCAAGATTGGTAAGAACATTATATTCTCTTCCGGTTGCGGTGAACACTCCCTGAGTGAATATATAATTTGTTACATCTTTATAATAGGCGGTAACATCAAACTTGAAGTCCTCAGTAAGCTGCTGCTGCAGACCAATTTCATACTGCACTGATTTCTGCGGCTGCACATTCGGATTTCCAAAGGTAGGAATGCTGCCCACATTGGTAACATAATACTGGCTGTTGGAATAGAGACTTGAAAGCGATCCGATCTGATAGAAATGTCCGTATGATAAACGGATAACTGCCTGATCAGTAATAGGATAGGACATGCTGATTCTCGGAGAGAGAGTATGTTTTATTTCAGCCGGCTCATTATAAGCGGTGATAAAACCAAAAAGTGAATCAGTAAGATTTCTTGAAATTTCCGGATTATAAGAAGTTGCCGGATCAAAGTATTCATAACGCACACCTGCGTTAAGAATAAACGCAGATCCGAACTCCATTTTATCCTGCATGTAAGCAGAGAAACTCACCGGTTTCTTATTATAGTTGGTGTATAAAGAGGGCGAGGTGGGTTTTCTTCTGATAAGAGTAAGAGTTGTATCATAGAGAAGGTCATCATTAACCAGATTTCCGAATCCGCCGGTGCTGGTCAGTTTTCCGATTTCAACTGAATATGATTCAACTGAAAGGTCATGCAGTCTTGCTTCGAAACCAGCTTTTAGTTCATGATTTTCGAAGGCCTGCAGTACCAGATCACCCTTGATACCTGTGGTCTGTGTTGTACGGAAAGATCTGAAATTGTCTGTTCCGCCTGCAAGGAAAAATGTGTTACCAACGGTACGCTGATAGAGTGTCGGGAGGTAACCCGGATTATTCAGATCTTCAAACAGGTAATATTTGCTCTCATTTTCACCCATCGAGAGCTTTAAGGTGTAGAACATCTTATCATTCAGCGTATGAGTGAAATCCAGGGACTGAACCAGAGCACTGCTGTAATTGGTACCGATTCCGTCAGGATTATACTTGTAAGAATTGCTGTATCCTTTTGACTCACCCTGATCAAAAACCACTTCATATTTCAGTTTAATGGTCGGAGTGAATTTATAACTCAGATTTCCCTGTATATTATAAGAAGTAAAAGTATTCATCGGAACAAAAGCACCGTCGCCGGTAGGCAGTCCGTTGCTGTTATTCAGGAATGGATTAAAATAGTAGGGATCGTTTGAACCGCCTGAGCGGGGGTCGGTTGATCTGAAGTTATCAGGAGATAAAAACGCATCAGTTGGTCTGTAAAGACGCTGACCGTAAAGCCGGCCGTTAAAAGTCTCAACCACGCTGGAAAGATAAAATTTTGCATCCTTCAGTTCCGGAATAGGACCGCCGAGGGTAAACTCCCCTCTTACACGGTTTAACGGATCAATATCATCAATATTTGGATAAAGGGACTCTCTTCCGGTGATGTAGTCACCCATGTAAGAACGGAGACTAAGTGAATACTTCTCTCCCCCCTCCTTGGTGACGTAGTTTACCACACCGCTGAGTGCATTGCCGTACTGCGCACTGAAAGTACCGGTTGAAACGGAGACTTCCTGGACAGCGTTTGTAGCTATTCCGACCGGATTTGAATTACCGTAGGGATCATTCAGAGAAATCCCGTTCAGAGTAAAGGCTATTTCATTAGAACGGCCGCCACGTACGTGCAGAGAACCGTCATTACCGGTGACCACACCTGCCTGAAGCCTTATGACATCCGAAATCTGGTCTACGGGAAGTTCCTGAATGGATTCTGCGTTAATTGAGGCAGTGGGGTTAGTTAAGTCCTTACGAATCAATGGGTTACGTTCACCCTGCACCACAATCGCGGGAAGATCAACCGCCCCGGTTGAGAGAACAAAATCAAGCTTTGTCGTAAAATCAACATTCACCCGTACATCTTTTGTGGTAACTTTCTGATACCCCACCACTGATGCACTTATAGAATATAAACCGGGAGGAAGATTCAGAATGACATAGTTTCCGTCAAGGTCTGAGGCAGAACCAACAGATGTGCCCTCCACGAACACATTTGCAAAGGGAATAGGTTCTCCGGTGTCTTTATCTGTTATCTTTCCGGTTACTTTTCCGCCTGTCTGCGCGTGAACAAGAGCCGCGAGGAGGAGAAAAATCACCCAAAAGTTTTGTCGAATCGTAGGCATTCGATAACTCCTGAATATGATTTTACAATAAGATTTAAATTTTAAATATAACGATGTAGTACGGGCTAAAAAAGCAGTTTCGGCTAAAAAGAGCCTAATTTATCCACGCGACCTGTTATATAAGGCGGAATATAGTTTTCCGGGGTGAGTGCCTATCCCCTTTTATCGCCCCATTTCAGAGAGCCGGATTTTTTGGTAAAGCAGAAACTTGTTTGCCTTTTGCCGGAAGGTTATTGAATCATTCCGCAGTTACTCAGGAGAGTAAAAGAGGTACTTAATTACTATATTACAAGTTAACTTTTTTTAACTTTAAAGGCTGTATGACGAAGATATGACCAATGTTTTCACCGTTTTTCTTCTATTAATAATGTCCTTCAGGATATTGCCGCAGAGTCTTGAAGGAATTCCGAAAAACTTCACTGCCAATGACGGTCTTTCCAATAGTTACATCAGCGGCATCACCCAGGATAACGCCGGTTTTATCTGGATAGCCACCAACGACGGACTCAATCGTTTTGACGGGAAAAATTTTACCTCATTTTTCCACAGCCAGCATAATCCGCATTCCATCTCCTCAAATAAACTTTTCGGAATGCAAAAAGACATAATCGGGAATATTTGGGTCGGCAACCTGAATAAAACTGCTGTTGATGTAATTGATCCCAAAAATCTTCAGGTTAAACGAATACCTGTTGAACCGATGGATAAACCGCAGGAAATTGAATTCAACTTTCTGTTCTCCGCAAGCCAGGGCAATATCTATCTGAATTACTGGCACAGCAGTTATCTCATTAAAGTTGACATCAGAACGTATGAAACTGATCAGATCCGCCTTCCTTTGGAAACTTCGGGCAATAAAAAAGAGAAAATCCACTTCATAACTGAAGTTCCTTCCACTGATCTGCTCGTTACCACAACATTCGGAAGAGTATTCCGGATTGACGCCAAAAATGATCAGGTCAGTCTTATTCACTCCTTCGGAGCAGTAGCAAAGCCCTCCCGTTCTCTCACGTCAAAGCCTACAGAGGTTTTTGTGATTACTGCGCTCGCTGAGGCATGGAGGTTTGATGACAAGAAAATGGTTTTCATCAAAATCGCTGACAAGGACAATTACATCGCCCGAATCCGGGCAGACAAATTAAACTCCTTTTTTGCAGACAGTTCCGCAAATCTTTGGTTGATTGACCAGTTCGGCCAGTTTTCTTTTGTACCCGGTAAAAACGGCAAACCTGATTTCTCCAGACTCAGACAAAGAGATATTATTAATGCCGGATTGCGTTCTTTTTTTATTGATGATGAAAAAAATGCATGGCTCGGATCAACTGGTTACGGACTTTTCCTTCTTTCGGATAACTATAAATACTTTTCCAATTTCTCCCACGACAGATTTTATCCGGATGCTGACGGTGTCAGGAGCCTTCGCTTTATTACAAGAAAACAGAATAAAACGTATATTTCCGGCTACGATGGCCTCGCAATTCTTGATGAAAATTTTTCACTTCAGAATGTCATTTTTCCTAGAGTACCCAAGCGAAGCGGTCTTTTCTCTTCATGGGGAGGTAAAAATATTATCTGGCTCGGGAGTGAAACCGAAACCAATAGTGTTGACTGGTATGATATAAATTCGGGAAAGACAGGTATTCTCTCGTTTCCTGAACTTAGAGAGGGACACCATACCTTCTATGATATATGGGAAGAAAATGAGTTTCTCTGGTTCAGCATATCAAGGACTATTGTACGCTATAACAGAAAAACCTCTGAAACACTTTATATACCCGTCCGGAGTACAGAGCAGACCGGGCCGTTATCAGGTGATGTAACCCTGGTTCGAAAAATTAATGGAAAATATGTCGCTGCTATTATAAATCATGGTCTTTATGAAATCGCTCCTGAAACTGGCCGTCTACGTCCCTTTAGTTTTTCCGGCTATGATGGCACCGATATATCAAAAGAATTAATCTCTTCCCTGATCACCGACAGTAACGGAGATCAGTGGATAGGAACACGCGGCTACGGACTCTTTCAAATAGACAATGCCGGGAAAAAGATCATTCATTATTCTACTCAGAACGGACTGCCCAATAATACCATTTATTCTGTCCTGAATGACAAACAGGGCAATATCTGGGGAGCAACAAACTTTGGTATCTTCCGGCTGAATCCTGCTGATAAAACAATCCGGATATTTAATAAATCTGACGGACTGGTTGATAATGAGTTTAATACCGGAGCTTCTTTTATTGATTCTGACGGAACTTTGTTCTTCGGCGGAATCAGCGGCTTTTCCTCTTTCAAGCCTGAACAAATCAGAACAAACACGATTCCTCCCCGTATAGGACTTGTTAAACTCTCGGTAAATAATACCGATTATACATACAGATTTTTTACATCTGTAAACAGACAGATTATGCTGCCGCATGACAGCAACTACATCAACATTTCTTTTGCCTCACTCAGTTACAGTTCAAGAAACAGCATCCGGTATGCATACAAAATTGAAGAAATTCATTCAGAATTTATAAGTCTGGATGATAACGATATCCTTCAACTGAACGGACTTGATAACGGCACCTATACCATTTCAATAACCGGAACCAATGGAGATGGAGTCTGGGCGCTTAATCCCCTCAAGCTGACCATTATCATCAAACCTCCTTTTACTGAATCCTGGGTGTTTTATTTTCTTATTTTTACCGGTTTCGTAGTTACGGCTTTTATCTGGGCAGAGCGGCGCGAGAAGCTTCTAACCAGACAGAAAGCAGAACTGGAAGCGGCAGTTAAGGAACGGACTCTGGAACTGGAAAATCAGAATCGCGAAATAGCCGGTTTGAATGATGAACTGCAAACAGCTCTTACCATAAAAAATAAATTCCTTTCCATTGTGGCGCATGACTTAAAAAGTCCGTTTACTGCTTTATTAGGATATACGGAAATTCTTTCGGACGATCTTGAATCGCTGCCAAAGGAACAGGTCTCCAAAATGATAAATGAACTCGGGCGTCTCAGCAGACAAACATACAGCCTGCTGCTTAATCTGCTTCACTGGACTCAGATTCAGACAAACCGGATCAGTCTTAACCCGGTAATTATTCACCTGAAAAAATCCGTTGAACACAGCTACTCAATTCTGGAAAGTACAATCAAAAATAAACAGATAGAACTGCTAAACCTGATTCCGGAAGATATACAGACAAGAGCCGATCAGAACATGATAAATACCATCATGCAGAATCTTGTGAACAATGCATACAAATTCACCAACCCGGGAGGGAAAATAATCATCTCCACAGAAACAAAAGAGCAGAAGATATACGTTTCAGTGGAAGACAGCGGGGTTGGCATGACAAGCGAAAAAATTAAGACCATTTTCAGTGAAGAAAAAAACAGGTCTGCATCCGGTACCCTTGGAGAAAAAGGCACCGGCCTTGGCATGCTTCTTATAAGAGAACTGCTTGATTTTTCCGGACAACAGATTTTTGTTAAATCAGAACCTGGCAAAGGCACAAAAATTACTTTTACATTAGATCTATACGAAAAGGAAACGAACTGATATGCCAACACTTATGGTAAGCATCTCCGGAATACGCGGACTCATCGGCGACGGACTTGAACCTGAAGTTATTGTTAAATATACATCCGCTTACGCTGAGTTCATCGGGAGCGGTACGGTTGTGGTAGGCCGTGACTCCCGCATCTCAGGCGAAATGGTGCGTTCCATTGTCTGCGGTACGCTCACTGCCAAAGGTATCAATGTTATTGATATCGCCGTGTGCCCTACTCCCACAGTGCAATACACGGTAAAGACTCTTAACGCCCAGGGGGGCATTGCAATTTCGGCAAGCCATAATCCAAATGAGTGGAATGCTCTTAAGCTGCTCAACTCAACCGGACAGTTCATGACTCCGGATGAAAATGTAAAACTGCAGGAAATCATCAGCAATTTTCATCCCGTGTATAAAACCTGGGATAAACTCGGCACCTACTCCTTATATAAAGAAGGGCTTGAGCGCCATAAAAAAGATGTTCTTGCACTCCCTATTCTTAATCTTGAAGCAATCCGCAAGAGAAACTTCAAAGTGCTGCTTGACTGCGTCAACGGTGCCGGATATACCGTTATCCCCCAGCTCCTGCGGGATCTTGGATGCACCGTAATTGAAAGAAACTGCGAATCAACAGGTATCTTCCCACGCCTTCCGGAGCCGCTGCCGGAAAATCTGGTTGACACCATGAAAGCTGTTAAAGAAAATAATGTTGATCTCGGAGTAGTGGTTGACCCCGATGTTGACCGTCTTGTTCTGATAACTGAAAAAGGTGAACCTTTTATTGAAGAAAATACCATTGCACATATTACCCGGCTGGTACTCTCTAAAACACCGGGCTCTGCAGTCGTCAATCTTTCTACAACGCGCGCGGTGGATGATATAGCTGCATCATTGGGAAGCAAAGTTCACCGCTCAGCTGTTGGAGAAGCAAATGTGGTGAAAAAGATGCAAGAAACCGGAGCAGTCATTGGCGGTGAAGGAAGCGGAGGGGTGATATATCCTGCTCTTCATTATGGCCGTGATGCACTGGTCGGAGTTGCATTAACGTTGCAGCATTTACTTGAATTCGGCGGCACTCTTTCAGAACTGAAGGCAAGTCTGCCTCAGTATTACATCGCAAAGAAAAAAATTGAAACCGGCTCAAAAGACCCGGGCAAGCTGCTTGCAATTCTGGAAAAACGATATGCTTCTGAAAAGATTAATACCGAAGACGGCCTGCGGATTGATTTCACCGATCATTGGGTGCACTTCAGAAAGTCTAACACGGAACCCATTATCCGTGTGATTACCGAAGCCGGTACTCAGCAAAAAGCTGAAGAATACATTGATAAATATTTTACAGAACTAAATTCTTTATAAGATATATGCCGGAACGGCAATAACCGTTCCGGCTTTTATTTTAAGGAATCCTTACAGTAAAATCACTTTTCCCCACAAACATTCCTATTGCATCACCGCTTACATTCCACCTGAGTGCGGTTCCAGATTGGCTGAATATATTGGTTGATGCATTATTTGCATCCTGAGTGATAAAAAACTTATAAAACTTTTCATCAAACGCATGGACTCTGATGAACAAAGAATTCCTGTATTGTTTGACTAATGCAGGAGGTAGAGTTCTTGTTCGCACAACAAGATGACCCAGCAGTGTTTTATCCTGCTCTCTGTTTAACTGGTTGAGTACAGTATCTTCAATAACCGTTGATGTCAGACCGTCAATAATTGACCATGTTACACCATACACTGCGCCCGGTCTTGGGGTCAGCACCCCCTCAATATAGTATGACGTATCACCATTGGCTTCTATTCTGGTCAATAGCCGTCCTGCCTGGAAAGTTGTGGTGAAAGGAACCTGTGTTTCTGCCACAGCCCTTTTTTCCCCGGATAAAATATTCATCGTATATTCTTCCCCGTTTCTCGCGTTCATCCTGGAGCTTACATATTTACCCGCTCCCTGATATTTTAAGGTATCTGAAATAGTTGGAGAACTGACAATAACTACTGCATTATAAACATACGATGAAGCAGTGTCGTATGCAGAATTAGGAGGTGTTGTTCTTGCCAAAAAGAGCTCTATAGGTTTACCTGCAGAAACAACAGAACGGACAACCATTTTTTCTTCGTAAGAAAGATTATTCTCAACAGTCAGGTCATCACATGAAGTTAAATATACAGAAGTGATTACGATAAGTAAAAGAATTTTCTTTTGCATTAAAACTCCGTCAGGATGCTAAAACTTGGAAATACCGGAAAAAGAGTAAACTGCCGTAACTCCGGGTCGCCATAAGCCCCGGCAGGAAAACTGAGATACCTCGCAAACGGATTAGAGTGGTTATAGACATTATAAACACTAAAATTCAGTTTTGTTTTCTTCCCCAGCCATTCAGTTGAATAATTTATGCTCATATCAAGTTTATGGAAAGACGGCATACGGTAATTATTCAGTCCTGAGTAATTAAGAAAAATCTGATCACGGTCAGAATTTGCTGAGAATACGCCGGGGAAATAATATATACCAGTCGGCATCGTAATTGCCTGCCCTGTTTTAAGAGTCCAGGTTGCTCCAAGCTCAATATTCTTAGTCAGCTTATATGAAGCAACAACGGAAAGATCTAACCGTATATCATATCGTGGAGGAAACGGCCTGCCTGCATTCACTTTTTCAAAATTTCTTTCGGTCTTAGCCAGTGTGAATCCCACCCAGCCGGTAAAGTCTCCGGTGCGTTTATTAAAGAACAGCTCCGCTCCGTATGCTTTTCCCGTACCCGCAGATAACTGATCTTCAAGGGGTGACTCCGGAGAAAAGCTCGCTGTATCAGCATAATCATATATATCTCTCATCCCCTTGTAATAGATTTCTCCGGTAAGCAGATATTCTTTTTCCGCAAACTCATACTCAAATCCAAGTACTCCCTGATTAGCTTTCGAGGGTTGTATCTTTTTACCCGAAGGGAACCATATATCAGTCGGAAGCGCAACATCATTCCTCACCAGAAGATGAACGAACTGATTGGTCTGTGCTGCTGCTGCTTTTATAAAAAACTTATCTGTCAGAGCAAACACCAGAGAAACACGCGGCTCTGCTGACATAAAATCTGATTTAGGCAGGTAATAAAATCTGAGTCCGCTGTTTAAAAAGAGTCTTGCATGCACCTGAAATTCATCCTGCAGATATCCTGATACTTCAGGAGCAATAAAATTAGTCTGCAGCCGTTCATCTCCGGCAGATTTACTGTCATAATAATTATTATAACCAAGCGTAAAACTATGCTGAATAACCTCAAGACCATTTTTCAGTGTGTGTTTTTCATCGCTGAAATACTGGCCGTCCACCTTTAGTCCAAAATCAGAGATGGTAACAGAAGAATAATAATCACTCTTGAATGCATCAGGAGTATTATTTTTTAAGAGAGATGAAAAACTATAACCGGAATATGTGGCCGTAACTTCGGTGAATTTTTTCTCACCGCTCAGATGCAGCCATGAAGCACTCAGCATCGAATTCTCCCAGTTTATGTCAAACGAGGCGTCTGACTTATTCCCTTTGGTAAAAAGATTGTCACTGCCAAAATATCCGCTCAGACGCACCCGGTCTTTTGCTGAAGCACGCAGATTTACTTTTGCGTTCAAATCATTAAAATGATAAAACGGGAGAGTAGTTTCCGGAATAAGCAGATCAAAAATCTTATCAAGATAGAAAGTGCGGTATGAAATGATATAATTCAATTCAGGTATAATATATCCCTCAACGGCTGCGCGTGAGGTAATGGTTCCCAGAGCAAGCAGACCTTTAAACTGTCCCGGCAGATTTTCCTTCAGTTTAACATCAAGCACTCCTGAGAGCCGGCCGCCGTATTTAGCAGGAAAAGCCCCTTTGATTAACTGAATATCCTCAACAGCATCAGTGTTAAATGCAGAAGCAAAGCCACCGAGATGGAATGGATTATAGAGGATTACATTATCCACAAGCACGAGCAGCTGATCCGGCGAACTTCCACGTATATACAATCCGTTTGAAAGCTCAGATGAGACGGCGACCCCCGGCAGCATAACAATAGCACCGAACAGGTTTCTTTCACCCCCGAATGTTGGTATTGTATTAAGTGCTTCAACAGGTATTGCCACAAATCCTGCCTGGCGCGAGGTATCCCGCTTGGACTGAACCAGCACCTGATCAAGCATTACATCATCAGCAGTAAGCTGTATATCCTTTGTTACACTTCCTCTTGCTGGAATTACTACCGAATCAATCATCGTTTTATAGCCGATATAACTGACTTTCAGGTAATAAACTCCGGCCTCGTGGAAGGTAATTTCGAATCTTCCGCGCATGTCAGTTGCAGTACCGAGCAGGGATGCACCCGAAACAGATGGGGCCCTGTAAGCAAGTATATTAACTCCATAAAGAGCATCACCGCTGCTTCTGTCCTTCACTGTGCCTGCGACTGACTGGGCATACAGATTAGCAGAATTAAGAAGCAAAAGTACATAAATAAGCCCAAAAACCCGTAAAAACCTGCGGTTACCGAATTTATTCTCAGGTAATCTAATTTTCATAGCGGTCACTTCCCTCTTCGCAAAGAATTTAATACTGAAAATGAACTGTTTTTGTTAATCAGATTTTCAGCAATTATTTAGTTCAAGATAAAAAACTCTTGCAATTATAAAAAATTCTTTCTAACTTTCAAAAAAAAAAAATAATCGTACTTTTGGAGGAAGAATGACCGCCCTGGCTTCTGTGCGAAATACTATTAGAAAATCAGAACCCTTTGCTTTAAGGTTCCTCGGGTTGATATTGCTGGGTACTGCTTTTCTCAAATTATATTCCCCTGATGAGTTTACCTCTGTCCTGATCAGTCTGACCAATGCTATTCAGACTGGTGTGACTTATATTTCTGAGATCAGTTTTCTGGTTATCACATCAGAGTCTATTATCGGTCTGTTGCTGATTTTTAAACCGACTGAGTTTATTTCTGTAATCTCCGCATTATCCCTTTTTGTTCTGTTCCTCGCAGCCAATGCTATTCTTATCACTAATAACTACACCGGTAAAATACTACCGTCAAAAACAATCACTAAATAAAACGGGAGTACAATATGAAAAACATTTTGTTCAATCTGATAATTGGCGCTGTTATTGCTCTTGCAATCTTCAGCTCAGTTACCACAATCAACTATCTCAGAGAGGATAAAGTTGTTCTTGCTACAACTTGCCCGGATACATTCCAAGAGTGTCAGTATGCGCTTGATAACGGAGCAGCTAACTGTTTTAGAATGACTGGTGATGCATCAGAGGGCTGTTGTATCAGAATTCCTAACACCACATGTAACAATCCCGACTGGAACAATTGCCAATCCGCATGCTGGTAAATCAGTTCCATTGATGAGATTTATTCTTTTTTTTGTATTTTTCACACCGCTCTGTTTTGCTCAGCAGAGCGGTCTTTATTCTCCATTTGGCCACCATTTTAATTATATTAGTATTAATCAGCACAAAATCTGGGTCTCGAATGCAGGAGTTATAGGATCCCGGCTCTATAATGAAGATGACTATAATCTAACATTTGGTGGTTTTTGGCCAGGTGGTTCGAATGCATACAAAAGATTTATTGCTGAAAACATTTCCTTTTTCGTTGCAGGCATAGTAAACGACAGTTTTCAGTTACCGCCTTTTGTTCATTTAAAGTATCTTACACCAGGTACATATAATAGTATTCCTTATCAAAACAACAGAGTTTTTAAGATCCGTAATAAATGGGAATCACTTCCTTATGGTGATATAAGAAATAATTTTGAGAAAGATTTTAATGAATGGCCTGTATTATCAGGTGCCCCCTGGGAAGATCGGAACTCAGATGATATTTATACTCCCGGAATAGATGTACCTAAGATTTTTGGGGATGAAATGTTATGGTATGTTTCGCATGATGCTATTCCTATCAGTGTTCGTTTGCCTCCTCTTATGAATGATCCTCCATTCGGAATTGAAGAACAGGTTTCTGTTTTTGCCTTTAACAGGTCTAACTTTCTTCAGGATGTGGTTTTATTGTCAATAAAACTTATTAATCAGGGCAGTAATAGTATTAGTAATGCCAGGGTTATATTTTCACAATCATTTCTTCAGGCAGTTAATCCGGATAATTATCCCTCTGTGGGTATTGATACGCTTCAAAATCTTATATACAGTTATTTTCAGAATAATAACGGCGGAGAATATACAATACCACCAGCAGCAGGTTGTTTATTACTTTTCTCTGAAATTAGTAATATATCTGACTCTCAATTGTATTCAGATAAAAGTCCTGTTCCCCTTATGTCATTCACTACAAATGCATCGTACGATACTTCTATTAGAAAATTTACTGATCCAGGTTATAAGAAAAGATTATTTTTTAGATCCGAGGGTTTTTTTGAAAACGGAGATTCTATAATTGACCTCGTAACTAATAAAACTACAAAATTTGTATTTCCCGGCGACCCATTAACAAATAGTGGATGGACAGCATCAAAGGGCTTAGGACCAGGTTTAAGTAAGTTTGGGCCTTTTCAATATTTTTCCCTCGGTCCGGTAACTTTCAACCCTTCAGATACCATACATATTGTACTTGCGGTTATTGCTGCTCAGGGCACTGACAATATGAATAGTCTTGAGTTGTTACGGCAAAGAGCTAAACTCCTGAAACGCGCTTATGAAAATAACTTCCTCACTCCCTCTGCTCCTCCTTCTCCGGAGGTTAAAATTTATGAAGAAGAAGGTAAAGTTACCCTTTGGTGGAATGACTCCGCTGAGAGTTATGACATTGAGGATTTTATGATTACCGGGCAGAACCTGAACGATACTACCTACTCCTTCGAAGGTTACCGCGTCTGGCAGTTTGCTGACTCACTCGGCTCTGAACCAAGAGAAATTGCCCTGTTTGATCTGGTAAACGGGGTTACCGTTATTGAAGATAACATTATCGCCAATGGTCTGGCTGTTAAAGCTCCTGTTATTATTGGTAAGGATAACGGTATCAGAAGATATATCTCCGTCACTAAGGATATCTTCTCAGGCGGTAAACTCCTCCCCGGGCTCCCCTATTACTTCGGGGTTACTGCTTATTCTCATAACCCCTTCTCCTCCCCCTCCTTTACCGAAAGCCCGGTTAAGGTATATACCGTCTTTCCCGGAAGAAAGAAGATTGATTACTCTTCCCCCTACGCTCAGGGGGAATCGCTCCAGGCAGTGCAGACTCTGGGTTCTTCAAACAATGCCCAGGTTTCTTTCAAAATTATTGACCCGGCAAGCGTTAAGGACGGCATTTACCATATCACCTTCTCCGGTAACCCTAAGGACTCTGTCTATTACTCAGTTACCAACACTACCACCAATGAACTGGTGCTCAGTTCCTCTGTTGATTTTTCTGCTGACACTCTTAAGAAATCCATTCAGCAGGGGT
The DNA here is from genome assembly GCA_015709675.1 of Ignavibacteriales bacterium. Lineage (NCBI taxonomy): Bacteria > Pseudomonadati > Ignavibacteriota > Ignavibacteria > Ignavibacteriales > Ignavibacteriales bacterium. Next base: position 2,548,913 of record CP054182.1, on the reverse strand, counting down.
GGATGGTTCTGGTTAATGACCCTGACAGAACACAGATGAACCGCCTCCCTCCGGAGCAGAGACCCTTTGGTATCTCTCAGATTTACTCTCTTTCCCCTTCAGGGCAGAGAGATTCTGTGGTCAATACCGGTGCAGGTTCGGCAGGAACAGGATGGGAAATCAGGTCGAATAATATCCAGATGATAGATTTGTATAACAACATTGGCAAGAGTGACTACGAGATTCGTTTCACAGCTCAGGGGAGTCAGTATTATTCTTCCGGTTACTCTGGCGGGCTGGAGTTTCTGCTGAGCAATGACCCCCTGGCAAAAGGGAGAGTCCCCTTTGAAGTGTGGGATGTTACCAGGGGGAAACGGCTGAAAATTAAGATTTATGATAACATTACCCCGAGAGATACTCTCTGGACTCAGCGCAACAGCACTAAGGACTGGGAGAGGTTCTACTGTTTTCTTGAACCCGATGGCATCTATGCTGAGCCATTGGCTTCTTCCTCAGGGGTGCTTAGCAAAAGTGATATTCTCTTTGGTGAGATTACCCTAAGAGGCAGTCTTCCTCCGGAGGGTACGGTTATCAGGATAGATACCTATAAACAACTGATGGAGGGAGATCAGTTTACCATTGAGCTGAAAGCTGCTGAGTTTAGTGATAAAACCACGGCACAGCAGAAAACCGGAGAGATTAGTGTTTATCCGAACCCGTATATCGCTTCCAACAGGGCAGAGTGGGGGCTGGGCAGAGTGATGCGCTTTACCGGTCTGCCGGAGCAGGCGGTTATCAGGATATATACTGTGGCAGGTAGATTAGTGACCACACTCCGGCATGATGATCTGTATAACCAGTATCTTGACTGGAACCTGACCAATGAGCAGGGGCAGAGAGTGGCGGGTGGTATATATATCGCCCATGTTGATATGCCCGGCATCGGATCTAAAGTCCTCAAACTTGCCGTTATTCCGGAAAAGGAGTTTTAATTTGTCCGTTCATAGAGAAGATGACTTAACCCGGTATTGCAATACCGGGAATAATCCTCAACTAATAAAAAGGATACCAATATGAAAAACATTCTGTTCAACCTGATAATTGGCGCTGTTATTGCCCTTGCAATCTTCAGCTCAGTTACCACAATCAACTATCTCAGAGAGGACAAAGTGTTGCTGGCGAGTCATTGCCCAACAACTTATGAAGCATGCAGACAGGCAACCGAGAACTGGTGCTGGCAGTTAGTCGGCGACGAGTCAGTTGGCTGTTGTATCAAGAATACCGAGAACAGCACCTGCAATTCCGATCAATGTTTAGAGATGTATTGCTGGTAATTTTTAGTGGTCATTATAAAACTCATTGCATTATTGCTTTTTTTAAGCACCGCCCAGTTTGCACAACCGGGCGGAGTTTATAATAATTATGGTCATCATTATAATTATATAAGCATTAACCAATTCAAAATCTGGTGCAGTAATTCAGGTCTTATATTCGCTGCACCAGATGATTATTTTACTGGCAGGAGTGGAATATTCTGGCCAGCCGGAGAAAATGCACATAAACCATTAAGTGCACAGTTAAGCACAATATGGGTTGCAAATAGACAGGACAAGTTTTTGATGCCCCGTTATTCCTGGTCAAAATTTTTGAAACCCGGCCCAATCGAATTAATTAATGAAAATGCTACCGACCCCAGATTCAGAGTATACAAAATCCGGAAAAATTGGGAAAACATTACTTATGGTACGATTCGAGATAATTTTGAACTTGACTATAATGAATGGCCCGTTGAATTTGGAGCCCCATGGGAGGACAGGAATAATGACGGAGTTTTTACAAGAAATTTGGACAATCCAAAATTTCTAGGTGATGAACAATTATGGTTTGTTTCAAATTTTGGAGATACAAATTTTATTCCTTATGCCGGATTATTCTTTGGTGATGCATACCTGAAGATTGAACAGCAAACCCTGATCTATGGTTTTAACCGATCAAATTTTTTACAGGATGTGGTGATAATAGACTTAAAGTTTATAAATAAAGATATTTATTCCACAGATTCAACTTTCATTTTATTCTATGGAAATAATGTCCCTTTTAGTGACCGAGATTCATCAAATCGACCTTTTGCAGGAATAGATACTCTCAATAATCTGGTTTATGGATATAATAAAACCAATAACAACTTTTTTTATGGTTCGCCCCCGCCTGCAAGCGGTCATCTGTTCCTTTCCACATCAATTAACAATAATCAAAGAGAATATTTTGACATTTATTCATTCACAGCTCCGCTTTGGTATGACACTAATTATTTTTCTTTTGCAGGTGTCTCAGCCGTAAAACAATTCTATAATTTTTCCAGGGGTTTGTTTGATAACGGGTCTCCTATTATCAATCCAATAACTGGCGAAAAATCACGCTATCTTTTTACAGGAGATCCTGTAACACGATCCGGATGGATTGCTCAACAGGGAGTAGCGCAAGGAATATTCAATTCAAGTATTACCTCCGCATACAGAACCTCCCTCGGTCCCGTATCCTTTAACCCTTCAGATACCATACATATTGTTCTTGCGGTTATTGCTGCTCAGGGCACTGACAATATGAATAGTCTTGAGTTGTTACGGCAAAGAGCTAAACTCCTGAAACGCGCTTACGAAAATAACTTCCTCACTCCCCCTGCTCCTCCTTCTCCGGAGGTTAAAATTTATGAAGAAGAAGGTAAAGTTACTCTCTGGTGGAATGACTCCGCTGAAAGTTATGATATTGAGGATTTTATGATTACCGGGCAGAACCTGAACGATACTACCTACTCATTCGAAGGTTACCGCATCTGGCAGTTTGCTGACTCACTCGGCTCTGACCCAAGAGAAATTGCCCTGTTTGATCTGGTAAACGGGGTTACCGTTATTGAAGATAACATTATCGCCAATGGTCTGGCCGTTAAAGCTCCTGTTATTATCGGTAAGGATAACGGTATCAGAAGATATATCTCCATCACTAAGGATATCTTCTCCGGCAGTAACCTGATTCCGGGGCTCCCCTATTACTTCGGGGTTACTGCTTATTCTCATAACCCCTTCTCCTCCCCCTCCTTTACCGAAAGCCCGGTTAAGGTATATACCGTCTTTCCCGGAAGAAAGAAGATTGATTACTCTTCCCCCTACGCTCAGGGGGAATCGCTCCAGGCAGTGCAGACTCTGGGTTCTTCAAACAATGCCCAGGTTTCTTTCAAAATTATTGACCCGGCAAGCGTTAAGGACGGCATCTACCATATCACCTTCTCCGGTAACCCTAAGGATTCTGTCTATTACTCAGTTACGAACACTACCACCAATGAACTGGTACTCAGCTCCTCTGTTGATTTTTCTGCTGACACGCTTAAGAAATCCATTCAGCAGGGGTGGATGGTTCTGGTTAATGACCCTGACAGAACACAGATGAACCGCCTCCCTCCTGAGCAGAGACCCTTTGGTATCTCTCAGATTTACTCTCTTTCCCCTTCAGGGCAGAGAGATTCCATTGTGAACACCGGGGTTGCTGCTCTGGGTGGGTGGGAGCTGCGTAGTAATAATATCCAGATGATTGATCTGTATAACAACATTGGCAAGAGTGACTACGAGATTCGTTTCACAGCTCAGGGTAGTCAGTATTATTCTTCCGGTTACTCTGGCGGGCTGGAGTTTCTGCTGAGCAATGACCCCCTGGCAAAAGGCAGAGTCCCCTTTGAGGTGTGGGATGTTACCAGGGGGAAACGGCTGAAGATTAAGATTTACGATAACATTACCCCGAGAGATACTCTCTGGACTCAGCGCAACAGCACTAAGGACTGGGAGAGGTTCTACTGTTTTCTTGAACCCGATGGCATCTATGCTGAGCCATTGCCCTCTTCTTCCGGGGTGCTCAGTAAAAGTGATATTCTCTTTGGTGAGATTACCCTAAGAGGCAGTCTTCCTCCGGAGGGTACAGTTATCAGGATAGATACCTATAAACAACTGATGGAGGGAGATCAGTTTACCATTGAGCTGAAAGCTGCTGAGTTTAGTGATAAGACCACGGCACAGCAGAAAACCGGAGAGATTAGTGTTTATCCGAACCCGTATATCGCCTCCAACAGGGCAGAGTGGGGGCTGGGCAGAGTGATGCGCTTTACCGGACTGCCGGAGCAGGCGGTTATCAGGATATATACGGTAGCAGGTAGATTAGTTACCACACTCCGGCATGATGATCTGTATAACCAGCATCTTGACTGGAACCTGACAAATGAACTGGGGCAAAGAGTAGCGGGAGGTATATATATAGCCCATGTTGATATGCCCGGCATCGGCTCTAAAGTCCTCAAACTGGCGGTTATTCCGGAGAAGGAGTTTTAAGAATTTCCATGGTTTTTCATTATTCAGCGGTGCATCAAGAAAAATTAAGGTGGAGAATACAATTTGCCTGGTCCGAAAGATTTTCCTTGACAAAGTGTTATCTTTTGACTAAACTTTTCCCTGAATCTATTAAATTTTGGTAAATCTGGAGGAAGAATGACCATTACGGCTTCTATGAACAAGTTTTTTAGAAAATCAGAACCCCTTGTTTTGAGGTTCCTCGGGTTGATATTGCTGGGTACTGCTTTTCTCAAATTATATTCACCAGATGAATTGGCGTCTGTCCTGATCGGGCTGACAACTTCGATTCATTTCGGTGCTGGTTTTATCTCTGAAATTAGTTTTCTGGTTATCACATCAGAGTCTATTATCGGTCTGTTGCTGATTTTTAAACCGACTGAGTTTATTTCTGTAATCTCCGCATTATCCCTTTTTGTTCTGTTCCTCGCAGCCAACGCTATTTTTTTTTCTAATTATCCCACCATTAAATTATTACGGAAAAAAATTGCCTAATAATAAAGGAGACTTCCTTATGAAAAACTTTCTTTTCAACCTGATAATTGGTGCTGTTATTGCCCTCGCAATTTTCAGCTCAGTTACCACAATCAACTATCTCAGAGAAGATAAGGTGTTGCTGGCGACGGGCAACTGCCCTGAAACTTATCAGGCCTGTCAGGAAATAATATATTTAGAAACTGAAGATGGCTGCTGGAAACTCGAGAATGACTGTTGCGTTCGTAAAAATGTCGGAACACCCCAGCAACCTACAACATGTGACGGACTATATTCCAATTGTTTAACTCTTTACTGCTGGTAGCAAATGACGAAAATTAATTATAAGGGAGCTAAAAGCTCCCTTATACTAATACTTTTTATTTTATCTGCTGGTTCTGAAGTTCTTTTAACACAGACTATCAAGGATGATAATGGACAATACTATCACAAACTTGATATCAATAATTACCTTGCATGGTTTTCAACTTCAGGTACTCATTTTTATTACAATCCAACAAATCAATATGGTCTGTTTTGGCCAGGCGGAAGATATGCATTTAAGGACTATGGTGGTCCATCAGGTTTTACCTTTTTTGGTAAAATGAATGACGAACTTATCGTAAATCGTTTTAGTTCAGGAATTTATCTATCACCAGGGGTTATAACCTCAAATGGAACCTCAGAAGACAGAAACAATCCCTCGGTCAGAGTTTTTAAGCTGCAGCGGGGTTGGGAAACAATGCCTATTGGTGAGCTAAGAAACTATTATGAACTTGATTACAATGAGTGGCCGGTAAATAAAGGTGCTCCCTGGGAGGATACTGACGGTAATGGAATATATACACAAGGTATAGACAAACCAAAAATCAAAGGGGACCAAATGCTTTGGTTTTCCGGAAATACAGCAGACACCAGTTTTTATCCACTGATACCCGCCAATAACCATTGGGACGAAGGTGTTAAACTGGAAGTGCAAATGTCAGGGTATGGTTTTAACAGAAGCAATATTCTGGCAGATGCTATTTTCAGGGAATATCGTTTCATAAATAAATCCGGGACTGCGCTCGATTCTTTTTTTATCGGAATTCATCATCAGATTGGCGGAGGAGTAGTCGGGGAATACAAATCATTCGATTCTCTCCGACAGATGCTTATATCTTATAACATCCGTTCAAGTGTATTTCATTTTGATATACCCCCTGCATACGGTACTCTGGTTCTTGTATCACCTAAGAAGTACTCTCCTGGTCATTCCGCACTGACAACCACAGGGAAAATACCCGACTACAAAAATTCAGAAATCTATTCATTCAGACCAAAATTTGATTTTGACACTGCTTATTTCCCAATCAGGAATCTTGACCCAAGAAAAATTCTGATGAACAGATATACTGGTTTGGCGCCGGATGGTTCAAAATTCTATAATCCGGTTACCGGTAATGATACAAAACATTTTTTTACCGGAGATCCGGTTACAGGCAATGGTTGGAATGAAGGAACACCCCTTCCTGCGGGAATTTCAGGTCCATCCTTTGTTATGTACTTTTCCTTTGGTCCCCTTTATATGGCAGATATGGATACACTTGATATAGTTCTATGTGAACTTGCCGCACAAGGGACTGATAATATAAACAGCATTGAAGTACTTCGTAAAAAAGCTGATTTAATTAAGCGCGCCTACGAAAATAACTTCCTCACTCCCCCTGCTCCTCCTTCTCCGGAGGTTAAAATTTATGAAGAAGAAGGTAAAGTTACTCTCTGGTGGAATGACTCCGCTGAGAGTTATGATATTGAGGATTTTATGATTACCGGGCAGAACCTGAACGATACTACCTACTCATTCGAAGGTTACCGCATCTGGCAGTTTGCTGACTCACTCGGCTCTGACCCAAGAGAAATTGCCCTGTTTGATCTGGTAAACGGGGTTACCGTTATTGAAGATAACATTATCGCCAATGGTCTGGCCGTTAAAGCTCCTGTTATTATCGGTAAGGATAACGGTATCAGAAGATATATCTCCATCACTAAGGATATCTTCTCCGGCAGTAACCTGATTCCGGGGCTCCCCTATTACTTCGGGGTTACTGCTTATTCTCATAACCCCTTCTCCTCCCCCTCCTTTACCGAAAGCCCGGTTAAGGTATATACCGTCTTTCCCGGAAGAAAGAAGATTGATTTCTCCTCTCCTTACTCTCAGGGAGAATCTCTCCAGGCAGTGCAGACTCTGGGTTCTTCAAACAATGCCCAGGTTTCTTTCAAAATTATTGACCCGGCAAGCGTTAAGGACGGCATTTACCATATCACCTTCTCAGGTAACCCTAAGGATTCTGTCTATTACTCAGTTACCAACACCACCACCAATGAACTGGTGCTCAGTTCCTCTGTTGATTTTTCTGCTGACACGCTTAAGAAATCCATTCAGCAGGGGTGGATGGTTCTGGTTAATGACCCTGACAGAACACAGATGAACCGGCTCCCTCCTGAGCAGAGACCTTTTGGTATCTCTCGGATTTACTCTCTTTCCCCTCAGGGCAGAGAGATTCTGTGGTTAATACCGGTGCAGGTTCGGCAGGAACCGGATGGGAAATCAGGTCGAATAATATCCAGATGATTGATCTGTATAACAACATTGGCAAGAGTGACTACGAGATTCGTTTCACAGCTCAGGGGAGTCAGTATTATTCTTCCGGTTATTCAGGCGGGCTTGAGTTTCTGCTGAGCAATGACCCCCTGGCAAAAGGCAGAGTTCCCTTTGAGGTGTGGGATGTTACCAGAGGGAAACGGCTGAAGATTAAGATTTATGATAACATTACCCCGAGAGATACTCTCTGGACTCAGCGCAACAGCACTAAGGACTGGGAGAGGTTCTACTGTTTTCTTGAACCCGATGGCATCTATGCTGAGCCGTTGCCCTCTTCCTCAGGGGTGCTTAGCAAGAGTGATATTCTCTTTGGTGAGATTACCCTCAGAGGCAGTCTTCCTCCGGAGGGTACGGTTATCAGGATAGATACCTATAAACAACTGATGGAGGGAGATCAGTTTACCATTGAGCTCAAAGCTGCTGAGTTTAGTGATAAAACCACGGCACAGCAGAAAACCGGAGAGATTAGTGTTTATCCGAACCCGTATATCGCCTCCAACAGGGCAGAGTGGGGGCTGGGCAGAGTGATGCGCTTTACCGGTCTGCCGGAGCAGGCGGTTATCAGGATATATACGGTGGCTGGAAGATTAGTTACCACACTCCGGCATGATGATCTGTATAACCAGTATCTTGACTGGAACCTGACCAATGAGCAGGGGCAGAGAGTGGCTGGTGGTATATATATCGCCCATGTTGATATGCCCGGTATCGGCTCTAAAGTCCTCAAACTGGCGGTTATTCCGGAGAAGGAGTTTTAATTTGTCCGTTCATAGAGAAGATGACTTAACCCGGTATCACAATACCGGGAATAACCATAAACTAACAAGAAGGAGACCACTATGAAAAACAAATTGTTCAACCTGATAATTGGTGCTGTAATTGCTCTTGCAATCTTCAGCTCAGTTACCACAATCAGCTATCTCAGAGAAGATAAAGTGTTGCTGGCAAGTCATTGCCCGGATACATACCAGGAATGCTTTCAGGCAACTGAATTCAGGTGCTGGGATCTTGAAGGTGATCAATCAGAAGGATGTTGTAGATTAACTTCAAGAGAAAAATGTCCACAGTACAATAATTGTCTTGATCTGTATTGTTGGTAATTTATGTTGAAACCTCTTAAGGCAATTTTTCTTTTAACATTCTTTAACACCGCCTTGCTATCACAGCCGGGCGGTGAATATAATTCTTATGGTCACCACTTCAATTATCTCAGCATCAATCAGTTCAAGCTATGGATAAGCAATGATGGTAATCAGTTTCTTGCACCAGATAAAAACTATGGAGATAGAGGTGGGTTGTTTTGGCCCTCTGGTGAATATGCAAATAAATTATTCAGCGGATATCATGCTACGATGTGGGTTGGGAATCTCAACAATAATTTTGTTATGCCACGATATGCATTAAGAAAATTTCTTAAACCAGGTCCGGTTGAACTTATTAGTGAAAAGCCAGATGACACAAGATTCAGAATATATAAAGTCAGAAAAAACTGGGAAAAATTTCCTTTTGGAACCATCCGTGATCAATTTGAACTTGACTATAATGAGTGGCCAGTTGAATTTGGAGCCCCATGGGAGGACAGGAATAATGACGGAGTTTTTACAAGAAACCTGGACCTTCCAAAATATTATGGTGATGAACAACTTTGGCATGTTTCTAATTTTGCAGATTCAACCTTTTTCCCTTTCCCCGATTTGTTTTATGGTGATGCTTCGTTAAAAATTGAGCAGCACACACTTGTATATGCTTTTAACCGTTCTAATTTTCTGAATAATGTAGCAATTATTGATTTAAAATATATTAATAAAGATTCTTCTCCTCTGGATTCTTGCTTTATATTATCAGCCGGTCATTTTTTAACTTATTCAAGAGATGATTCAATAAACAAACCCTTTTGCGGCGTTGATACTCTGCTGAACCTTATGTATGGTTATAATAAAACTAATCGTCACTATCTTTACGGCACTCCTCCACCGGCGGGGGGGCTATTAGTGCTCTCTTCTAAAATAAATTCGGATGCGAGTACTGAATTAGGGCTATATTCTTTTACTATGCCGCTTGTATATGACACAAATTATTTTTCATTTTATGGTATCAAACCTGCCACGCAATACTATAATATGTCCAGAGGATTGTTTGATAACGGTTCTCCTATTATAAATCCAATAACTGGCAAAAAAACACGCCATCTTTTTACTGGATACCCAGAACTAAATGAAGGATGGCTTGCCAAACAAGGTATAGCTCAAGGAATTGAAAATTGGTCAATCGGTTCAACTTTTAGATACTCCCTCGGTCCCGTAACCTTCAACCCTTCAGATACCATTCATATTGTTCTTGCGGTTATTGCTGCACAGGGTACTGATAATATGAATAGTCTTGAGTTGTTACGGCAAAGAGCTAAACTCCTTAAACGTGCCTACGAAAATAACTTCCTCACTCCCCCTGCTCCTGCTTCTCCGGAGGTTAAAATTTATGAAGAAGAAGGAAAAGTTACTCTCTGGTGGAATGACTCCGCTGAGAGTTATGATATTGAGGATTTTATGATTACCGGGCAGAACCTGAACGATACTACCTACTCATTCGAAGGTTACCGCGTCTGGCAGTTTGCTGACTCACTCGGCTCTGAACCAAGAGAAATTGCCCTGTTTGATCTGGTTAACGGGGTTACCGTTATTGAAGATAACATTATCGCCAACGGTCTGGCCGTTAAAGCTCCTGTTATTATCGGTAAGGATAACGGTATCAGAAGATATACCTCTGTCACTAAGGATATCTTCTCAGGCGGTAACCTCATCCCCGGGCTCCCCTATTACTTCGGGGTTACTGCTTATTCTCATAACCCCTTCTCCTCCCCCTCCTTTACCGAAAGCCCGGTTAAGGTATATACCGTCTTTCCAGGAAGAAAGAAGATTGATTTTTCATCTCCTTACTCTCAGGGAGAATCTCTCCAGGCAGTGCAGACTCTGGGTTCTTCAAACAATGCCCAGGTTTCTTTCAAAATTATTGACCCGGCAAGCGTTAAGGACGGCATTTACCATATCACCTTCTCCGGTAACCCTAAGGACTCTGTCTATTACTCTGTTACCAACACCACTACCAATGAACTGGTGCTAAGCTCCTCTGCTGATTTTTCTGCTGACACTCTTAAGAAATCCATTCAGCAGGGGTGGATGGTTCTGGTTAATGACCCTGACAGAACACAGATGAACCGCCTCCCTCCTGAGCAGAGACCTTTTGGTATCTCTCAGATTTACTCTCTTTCCCCCTCAGGGCAGAGAGATTCCATTGTGAACACCGGGGCTGCTGCTTTGGGTGGGTGGGAGCTGCGCAGTAATAATATCCAGTTGATTGATTTGTATAACAACATTGGCAAGAGTGACTATGAGATTCGTTTCACCGCTCAGGGTAGTCAGTATTATTCTTCCGGTTACTCTGGCGGGCTGGAGTTTCTGCTGAGCAATGACCCCCTGGCAAAAGGCAGAGTCCCCTTTGAGGTGTGGGATGTTACCAGGGGGAAACGGCTGAAGATTAAGATTTATGATAACATTACCCCGAGAGATACTCTCTGGACTCAGCGCAACAGCACTAAGGACTGGGAGAGGTTCTACTGTTTTCTTGAACCCGATGGCATCTATGCTGAGCCATTGGCTTCTTCCTCAGGGGTGCTTAGCAAAAGTGATATTCTCTTTGGTGAGATTACCCTAAGAGGCAGTCTTCCTCCGGAGGGTACGGTTATCAGGATAGATACCTATAAACAACTGATGGAGGGAGATCAGTTTACCATTGAGCTGAAAGCTGCTGACTTTAGTGATAAGACCACGGCACAGCAGAAAACCGGAGAGATTAGTGTTTATCCGAACCCGTATATTGCCTCCAACCGGGCGGAGTGGGGGCTGGGCAGAGTGATGCGCTTTACCGGTCTGCCGGAGCAGGCGGTTATCAGGATATATACTGTGGCTGGAAGATTAGTTACCACACTCCGGCATGATGATCTGTATAACCAGTATCTTGACTGGAACCTGACCAATGAGCAGGGGCAAAGAGTGGCGGGTGGTATATATATCGCCCATGTTGATATGCCCGGCATCGGTTCTAAAGTCCTCAAACTGGCGGTTATTCCGGAGAAGGAGTTTTAATTGAAATTTTTATTATATTTAAACTGTTTAATTCATAGGAGACCCGTATGAAAAAGCTGTTTCTTTCATTCATGTTCTTTGCTGTTCCCCTTTTTGCACAGAACGGAACATCCGCTGCTGAGCATCTGCTTCTTCCTGTATCAGCATCTCTTTACGGCATGGCAAATGCTGATATTGCTGCAAATGAGGGAATTAATTCCTTTTTTTATAATCCGGCCGGTGTGCATGGTGATTTTGCAACCATAACAGGAATGTTTTCCTATATGCGGCTGATTGCTGATATGGGGCTTTCTTACACCTCCGTTGCCGCCAATTTTGGCAATTATGGCAGTATGGTTTTCAGCGTAAAATCTCTGGAGGTTGGTGACATCCCTGAAACCACTATTGATATGCCCTACGGAACCGGCAATTTTTTCAGCCCTTCCCTCGTGGTTAACAGTCTCGGATATTCTAATACCATTGGAAATAACCTTTCACTCGGCGGCTCTGTGAACCTGATCTATGAAAAAATAAAAGCAGCCGAAGCCACCGGCGTTTCCTTTGATATTGGTTTTCTCTATAAAAATGTTGGTTCGGTTCCCGGACTTTCCGTTGCGGGAGTAGTAAAGAATTTCGGTCCTGCAATGCAGTTTGACGGCTCTGATCTGCTCATTACCGCGCGGGATACTGTCGGGACACGCGGCCCTCGCATCGTAAAAATCTCCACAAACGAAGATGAGCTGCCTTTAATCACAGAACTTGGTGTTACTTATAAAACCGTGCAGTTTGAGAACTATGGAGTGCGCGTCAGCGGTTTATATTCCGGAAGCAGCTATACTGAAAGTGAGATTCGCCTTGGAACGGAATTCAGTTATAATAATCAGTTTTTTCTGAGGGCAGGGTATGCGTTTCTGAACAGCGGAAGTGATGAAGACCGTAATATATACGGCCCTGCATTTGGTGCGGGGGTGCATCTTAATTATCTGTTTGATATGAAGGTTGACTACGCATACCGCAGTGCTCGTTACTTTTCATCCCAGAGTATCATCACCGTGCAGCTTGGATTCTGAGAAAAATGAACCGTAACTAAAAAAGTGATTATTTCATCCTGCTGCGTTTTTGAAGATAGGTATATAATGCTTTGTCAAAAGGCACTGAGGTATCAAGCAGGTTATAGTCAATGCCCGCCTGCTGGCATCCTGTTTTAATTTCTGTGGTATATCGGGCGAGTGCTTCGCGGTATGATTTTTTAAGCTGATGCGGCTGAACCGTCATCTCATCCCCTGATTCAAGATCAACAAAAAGAGAGTCACTGTCAAAATTGAAATTCCGTTCGAAGGGGTCAAGTGTATGAAACACTACCACTTCATTGCCTGTTGAGCGAAGTTCCCTGAAGGTCTTCAGCAGTGATGCCGGCTCATCAAAAAGGTCGGATATAATAATGATAAGACCGCGCCGGTGAATCTTTTCTGCAACCAGTTTCAGTGAGCCGGCGGTATCAGTTTTTTCTGCTTTGGGAATTTTGCTGAGGGTTAAAAGTATTTCTTTAAGATATATCTCCGCTGCGCGCGGAGGCAGATACTTATGGATCACATCTGAATAGAGAACCAGCCCGGCGGCATCTTTCTGCTTGATCATCAGATATGCAAGAGCCGCGGCAAGTGTGGCTGCGTAATCAATTTTCCGGACGGTGCTCCCCTGTTTATATTCCATTGACGCGCTTATATCCAGCAGGATATTGCAGCGCAGATTGGTTTCTTCCTCATACTGCTTAACAAAATAACGGTCGGTTTTACCGAACACTTTCCAGTCCACATCCTTCAGCGAATCCCCCTGCATATACGGCCGGTGCTGGCTGAACTCAATGGAAAAGCCATGATAGGGACTCTTGTGCAGCCCGAGAAGAAACCCTTCTACAATAAATCTTGCCCTTACTTCAAGCGAAGCAAGTTTGAGTACCGTTTCAGGATTAAGGAATTTTTTATAATCAATTCCCTCCTGTTTCATCAGGGCTGGGTTACCTGATTAAGCAGTTCTTCCGGTGATTTGCCCATATTCTCCAGTTCTGACTGAGCTGAGGAAAGCATCTCATGATCCGGGTACTGGGCGATGAATTTCTCGAATGCCTGCTTTGCTGCCGGATACTGTTTCATTTCGTTCGCAAGAATAAATCCGGTCATAAAAAGTGCCAGCGGAGCTTCCTTGCTGTCCGGATACTTTTCATATACTGAAGTGTATGAAGTGATGGCTTTCTGATAAGCATCAATATCAGTTACCCCTGGCACCAGTTTTGCCTGATACAATTTTGCCATTTCAAAAAATGCTTCAGCCGCCAGAGGGGCCTCGGGATATTCTTTGGTAAGTTCCTCATAAAGCAGCACCGCTTCTTTGTATTTGTTCTCCTTAAGGAGATTTTTGGCTTCGTCCATGTAGGTGGCGGCATTTTTCTTTGAGCAGCCGGTTATAAAGAGCAGCGAAACAAATAGTGTGATAAAAAGGGATTTCATGTTCTTCCGAATTTTTGTAAAAATCAGCCCTAAACTATTGAATAACAGCTTTTCCGGCAAGGTATTTAGCGGTATTCTGCCCCTGATCTTCACGGTTTCTGCCCCCTGAATGTCAAATGGTGTAAGCCGATTCCACTGCCTCCTCTCCCCTCTTTTTCTTACATTTGGATGAAACTTTGCGCGAATTTACCCGAAACATATTATAGATATAATTATTGTTTACCATGAGAATTACCAGTCTGCTCAGAACCCTCTTTATCGTAATAATTTTCATTTTCCCCGGATGTGCATCTGAAAGCCAAAAGCCGCTGGCGGATAAAATTGCCCTCACGATAAAGGATACCTCCCGGTTGTATTCCTTCACCAACAAACGCTTCAGCCAGTTGAGCGGCGAAACTAATTCCCTTTATACAGACGGCTGGCATGGATGGACTTTCCGTGAGCAGAGAGTTTTTAATGATTTCTACTTCGGGGAGAATGAGCAGGTTTTTGACCGGAAGAAAGCAGTTTCAACAGTTACCCCCTATGACCTGACCCGTGATTATGGCTCGGTGATCGAAATGATTGCCATGCCCGACTCCCTTGATGCAGTCTTCGCCCTTCTTTCCAGCGGGGAGGTGAATTCCATGACCATTCTCAATCTCGGGCTGAAGGATTTCACCCTGAAAAACGGCTATCTCGCCCTCTCTTTAACCAGCAAGGTGCCTGGTTACACGCTATATATTAGAAGCAACAGAAAAATTGCCTCAGCCGCTGTCTCCGGACAAGACCTGATCGTGAAGTTCACGGGAAAAGGCACAGAAACAAAAGTACTCTTTTTTGCTTCTGAAAATGACCAGAGTGAAGCTGTTTTCGCGAATATCGAACAAAGGATTGTAACGAAGAAGAACCGGATCGAAGCGCTGCTTCAGGCAAATGAAATAAAAACCAATGACAAGAATTTTGATCAGGCATATCTCTGGGCAATTGCCTCCGCGGATGCTTTAGTTACCGAACAGCAGTTAAAAGGTATCTTTGCCGGGCTCCCCTGGTTTAACAACTATTGGGGACGCGATACCTTCATCTCACTCCCCGGTGCGGCAATTCTCCCCGGCAACCTGAAGGATGCCCGCAATATACTCCTCTCATTCGCCAAATATCAGAATCTTGATAAAAGCGACCGATTCTACGGCAGGATTCCGAACCGGATTACCCTGAATGAAGTAATATATAACACTGCGGACGGAACTCCGCGCTGGGTTATTCAGGCATACAATTATTATAAGGCAAGCGGTGATGAGGATTTCCTGAAACAGATTGCAGGAAATATCAAGACCGCGTTTGAAGCAAGTCTGGCAAACTTTACTGATATAAACGGCTTCATCACTCACGATGATGCTGACACCTGGATGGATGCGAAAGGTCCGCAGGGACCATGGTCCCCCCGCGGCAACCGTGCAAATGATATTCAGGCGCTCTGGTACCAGCAGCTTGATATAACCGAGAAGATTTCCTACATGACTCAGGATACCATCACGGCTCTCCGCGCTGCTATCCAGAAGCAGAAACTGGTTCTTAATTTCGAAAAGTTCTTTTACGATGAAGCCGGCAAGCGTATATATGACCACCTGAACGCGGACGGATCACCTGATCTGCAAATGCGGCCGAATATCTACCCGGTATTAAACGCATCCGGTTTGATCTCAGACTACCGCAAGCGTATGGAAATCATTCTCAACTCTGCACCGGAAATCATTTCCCCACGCGGTGTGCTCTCACTTTCATGGAAGGATGAGAATTTTCATCCATATCATCAGAATCCGCCATACTATGTCAAGGATGCTGCCTATCATAACGGCATCATCTGGCAGTGGACCTCAGGCCCGGCTGTTTCCGCTATGGTATCTCACGGTTTCGCAGATTCCGCCTGGGTGCTTATCGAAGAGCAGACCCATCAGATTCTTCATAGATGGGGTGTAGGAACTCTTGCTGAACTTTCCGACGCAATGCCCCGTAATGGAGAAAAAGAACCGCGGCTTTCAGGAACCTGGTCGCAGGCATGGAGTCTGGCTGAGTATATACGCAATATCAATGATGACTTCCTCGGCTGGCATCCTGATGCACCGGGCAATGCCGTATATCTTCTCCCCTCACTGCCGAAAAAGCTGACAAAAGTTGAGTTCAAAAAGCAGTTTAAGGGAAATACCCTTTCATTTCTCTATGATTATAATCAGTCGCAGTGCCGTATAACCGTCCGCGGTGAAAAAATAGACTCGCTGATTGATATCGGCATCGCATTAATCAATTATGCAGGTTCAAATTTCCAGATTAAAACTGATATACAGCAGGATGATATCCTCACCCTTGAGGTTCCCTCCTACGCAAGAACCAATGCCAACATGAATGTATTCAGGAACGGAAGCAATATTTCCGTCACGAATGATTTTTATGCTGACCCGCAGGAAAATCAGTCGTTCTATTCCCGTTTCCGCTTTGCACAGCCGCAGATTGTTGCCGGGCTGAAATCACTCCGTGGTCCCGATTATGAACTCATTCCTCATCATGTCGTTAAGGCAGATAACAAATCAGCCAAACCGCTGATCAACGCTAATGACAAACTGAAAGATGAAAAATATCAGTACCCGCTTAATCCGAATTTCCCTGCCGGAATTCTTGATATTGAATCGTTGAACATAACTGAGAGCGATTCACTGTACCACTTCACGGTAAAGATGGCTAATCTGCACAATCCCGGATGGCATCGGGAATATGGTTATCAGCTTACTCTGCTTACTCTGCTGATTGACGGCGAGGGGTATGACAAATCAGCTCTCTCCCCCATAAACAGCAAATATACTGTGCCTTCTGACCGCAAATACAGCAGATCGGTTATTGTAGGAGGCGGATATGAAGTCCGCGATGCAAAAGGCAAAGTACTGGCTGCGTATATGCCCAAACCGGAAGATATCGCAAATCCGCTTGGCAGTGTTTCTGAGAAAACCATTTCATTTTCAGTCCCAAAGCGTTTAATAGGTGTCATCACTGCTAAAAGCAAGATCACTCTGCTTTCAGGCGGGCAGGATGACCATGGCGGAGCAGGCACCGGTGAATTCCGTGCCGTTGGCAAGAAAGCTGAAGAATGGAGTGGAGGCGGAAGATCAAAGGATTCTGATGACTTTGTGTATGACATCCTTTTAATAAATTAGCACAATGAAATTACTCTTATTTATATCGCTGCTTATCTGCAATGCCTTCAGCATACAGCAGACCATTATAATGGAGTCTGGCAGAATCCCCTACGCTGATACTATTCTGGTCACCATGCCGGATAAAGAATTTGAAAATGAAAAACTCCCCGCTGTTTTTCTTCTGCATGGCTGGTCCGGTGATTTCCGGCAGTGGGATAAAATTACTGATCTGCAGCAGCTTGCTGACCAGTATTTGTGTTATATCATCTCCCCTTCTGGTTTTTATGACTCATGGTATATCAACAGTCCCGTGCGCGAAAATATACAGTATCAGAGTTACTTCATAAACGAACTTCTTCCTTTAATGATCAATACATTTAATATAGATTCAAAAAATGTATTTGTTTCAGGATTAAGTATGGGAGGTTTCGGAGCATTATCACTTCTTCTTCATTACCCGGATAAAATTAAAGCAGCAGGAAGCACCAGCGGAGTCCTCGACCTCACCCATTTCCCCAACCGGTGGGGTCTTGAAAAAGTGCTTGGTCAATACAAAGATTACGGTGAACGATACTATGTATATTCACCAATGGGAAAATTAGTTGTATCCTCTGCATTTATAAATAAAATAATTATTGACTGCGGCACAGAAGATTTTGCCTATGAAGTAAACAGGGAGTTTTATAATCTCGCTAAGCAGAAAAAATTTGATATCCAATTCATCAGCCGTCCGGGGGGACATACCTGGCAGTACTGGAAAGAAAGCATCCCCTACCATTTTCTTTTTTTCAGCCGGCAGTTCACATCATACGATAACAAAGAAAAATAATTGAATGACCATAAGGCCTTCTCTCTTAAAGTTCGCGAAATATAAACCAGTATTTATCTATTTATTATTACTCCTGCTGCTTCAGGGATGGGGCAATACCGGACACCGCACCATTAATAAAAAGTCAGCCGAGTGTTTCCCTGCAACCATGAACTACCTGACCGGCTGGGCTGATTCCCTATCCGCCCATGCATCCGATGCAGATTACCGAAAAAGCGATGATCCCAATGAAGGACCCAAACACTATATAGATATTGATAACTATCCGACGTTTGTTAGCTCAGGTCGTATTCCCCATGATTATGATTCAGTTGTGGCAATCTACGGACAGAGTTTTGTTATTGATCAGGGAACGCTTCCCTGGACAATTTTAATAACCATGGATTCACTCACTGCAGCATTCCGCAGAAATGATCTTCACCGGGCTATGCTTCTTGCTTCCGATCTTGGCCACTATGTCGGTGACGGACATATGCCGCTGCATCTGACTAAAAACTATAACGGGCAATTAACTGGTCAGTCAGGAGTACATTCCCGTTATGAGTCAACAATGATTAACCGGTATATCTCCTCAATCGTTTACAATACTACTTCCGCGGAATATATTCCTGATGTGAAAGAATATACCTTCAGTTTTATTTATGAAAACTACCGTTATGTAGATTCTGTCCTGTACGCGGATGCTCAGGCAAAAGCCATATCAGGCAGCACATCAAGCAATCAGTATTATCAGAAACTATGGGAGTATTCAGCAGGGTTCACAAACCAACTCTTTTCCAATGCATCTGACCGGCTTAGTTCCCTCATATATACAGCATGGAAGAATGCAACTACCCCTGCTTCTGCGGGCTCACTGTATCAGCCTGAAATATTCAGGATATCAGAAGTTTTCCCGAATCCCTTTAACAGTATGACATCTTTTTATCTTCATGCTCCTTCAGCCGGTGAAGTAAAGGTCTCATTATATTCACCCGCAGGCGACCTGCTCACCTCATTTATCCAGACAGTTTCATCCGGAGACCGGGAGAGAGTGGTTTTAGACTTTAGTACACTCTCAGCGGTCAGCGGGGTTTATTACCTTTCGGTATCAGGAGGCGACTCAAAAAGCGTCAGGAAACTTGTTTATCTCAAATAGTCCATAGTCGCCCCGCCTCTGATTCGTCTGCCGGTTCTGGTCAACTTTCATCATATTACAGAACCAAACTATTACTTATATTTAGTCAATAGTAATTGGATTATTCATGACATTGTTAAACGGAATTAACCAGCTCCTGCTTTTCATATTCCTTCTGATGGGAATCGCCGCATTGTCATGGCATCTTACCGAAAAGACCCTGAATTTCTTCCGCAAACGGAGAGTTAAACAGAACGAAGCTGCCAACCGGCAGACACTACAGTCCCATTTAACCCAAATGCCCATAATCACGCAAGCCCCGATGCAGATCCCCTATTATCAGCAGCAGGCGCCTCCCCCTCAGGCACCTCAGATGATGTATGATCCGGCACCTCCGC
Organism: Ignavibacteriales bacterium; assembly: GCA_015709675.1. Lineage (NCBI taxonomy): Bacteria > Pseudomonadati > Ignavibacteriota > Ignavibacteria > Ignavibacteriales > Ignavibacteriales bacterium. Next base: position 2,529,292 of record CP054182.1, on the reverse strand, counting down.
CGCCTCAGGGATATTACTATGAGCAGCCGCATCCCCATGCCTACGAGGAGCAGGCTCAAATGCAGCGTCCGCCGATGCGGGCATTTCATGCCACAGAACCGGCAAACTCGGAAGATGAATACGACGAAACAAAAAAGGGAAATAAATACCGCGATTTCGTCGCCAGGAATTTCAAATAAATCCCCGATTTACTATATTTGTTGCTCTGAAATTTTTCAGACTCGGGCTCATAGCTCAGTTGGTTTTGTGCAGTCCCGACACATCGGGACGGGTCGGAGTTTAGAAAAGTTTGTTTGGGCTCATAGCTCAGTTGGTTTTGGGCAGTCCCGACACATCGGGACGGGTCTGAGTTACAGAAAAAGTTTGTTTGGGCTCATAGCTCAGTTGGTTTGGGCAGTCCCGACACATCGGGACGGGTCGGAGTATAAAAAAAGTTTGTTTGGGCTCATAGCTCAGTTGGTTTTGGGCAGTCCCGATACATCGGGACGGGTCGGAGTATAAAGAAAGTTTGTTTGGGCTCATAGCTCAGTTGGTTTTGGGCAGTCCCGATTCATCGGGACGGGTCGGAGTTTGAAAAAAAGTTTGTTTGGGCTCATAGCTCAGTTGGTTTTGGGCAGTCCCGATACATCGGGACGGGTCGGAGTTTGAAAAAAAGTTTGTTTGGGCTCATAGCTCAGTTGGTTAGAGCAGCTGACTCATAATCAGCGGGTCGGAGGTTCAAGTCCTTCTGAGCCCACATTAAAAAGCCGTTACACTTGTAACGGCTTTCTTATTTTATGTATTACGTTTATATCATCAAAAATAAAGATAATCGCCATTACATCGGTCAGACGAATAGTCTTGAGTACCGGATAGAAATGCATAACAAGAATTTGGTTAAAAGTACCCGAAATCTGGGACCTTGGGAATATGTAATCACTCGCCAGTGCAATTCCAGATCCGAAGCCATGACCCTGGAACTCCAGCTTAAAAAAATGAAAAACTCAAAAAAAGCGATTGAATACCTTACCCCCCAAAGTTACCCCGACTAGTCGGGGCCGATACTCGGGACGGGTCGGAGGTTCAAGTCCTTCTGAGCCCATCATATACCAAATTTTACAATAATTACATTTTTATTTAAAGCAGGTTGGAGAAAAATTAGAGACAATAATGGCATCTGGGGCAGCAGCGATGGTGAGCTATTAGATTTTCAAAACCCCTGTTTTTATAATTTGTACTTCACTATTCTATATTAGTTTGTATATTATCGCCCCCAGCAGTGCTGAAACCGGTATGGTAAGTATCCATGCCCAAAGCAGGTTCAGTGTCACTTTCCAGCGAACCGCTGAGAGTCTTTTAATAGCTCCCGATCCTATAATACATCCTGTGATTGTGTGTGTTGTGCTGACAGGTATTCCTGCAAGTGCCGTTCCGAACAGCGTTATCGCACCGGCTGTTTCTGCACTGAATCCTTCGAACGGCCTCAGTTTGGTAATCTTCTGCCCCATCGTTTTTACTATCCGCCATCCGCCTGACATAGTTCCCAGTGCAATTGCCCCATGACAGGACAATACCACCCACAATGGTATTTCATCCGTCTGCTGAAGGTGCCCGGTGGAAACGAGTGCGAGAAATATCACTCCCATCATTTTCTGCGCATCATTGGAGCCATGCCCCAGACTATAAGCCGCTGAAGACAGCAGCTGCAGCCGTCTGAAATATTTGTCAACCTTAAACGGAGCTGCATTTTTGCATATATGCAGTGTGGCTATGCTCAGCAGCATTGACGCAATAATTCCAATTATCGGGGCAAGGAAAATAAAAAGAGTAATGGTTAGAACCGAACTCATATATACTGCCGCAAATCCAGCCTTAGCAATTGCCGCACCGGCAAGGCCGCCGACAAGAGTGTGAGATGAACTGGATGGAATTCCAAGCCACCAGGTAAGAAGATTCCAGATTATCGCGGAAATAAGCCCTGCAGTCACAACCGAGAGGTCAACAACATCCTGGATGATCAGCCCTTTGCCGATAGTGGTTGCCACATGCAGTCCGAACGCGACAAATGCAATAAAATTAAAGAATGCGGCCCATCCAACGGCAAATCTTGGAGAAAGTACTTTGGTCGAAACAACTGTGGCGATGGAATTTGCCGCGTCATGAAATCCGTTAATGAAATCAAACGCGAGCGCGAGAAAAATAACAAAGAGGAGTATATAACTGTATTCCAATGTTTTCCGCCGTATCCGGGATATACCTGATTATGAGTTCTTGATGAGTATCTGCGTAATCACATTTGCTGCTGACTGGCACTTATCAGCCGCGTTCTCAAGGATATCAAGGATTTCTTTTTTCTTAAAAATGGTGAGAGGGTCGGTTTCTGTCTGGAACAATTTCTTAAGTTCCCGGCGGTAAACATTGTCAGCTTCGCTTTCCAAATCCCTTACTGCCTTGCATTCATCAATGTTCTCATGACGGTTGCTCAGATCCTGAAGAACTCCGTCTAATTCATTTATCTGCATCAGAACAATGTTTGCCAGTTCCGATGCCCCTTCGATCCGGCCGGTAACATTATAAGTATCAACTCTCACCGCCGCTCCGAAAAGATTATCACCAATTGCGTTCAGCCGTTTCACCAGAGCAAAAATATCTTCCCTGTCAAAAGGAGTGATAAATGTCTTATTAAGCCTCTTCACCACTTTTGAGGAAACTTCTTCACAGCGGTTCTGTATTGGCTTTAGTTTGAGATAAATGGCGGGGTCATAGGTCTCCGCAGCGAAGAATTCCAGAGTGATCTTGGCACCTTGCTGAGTGTAAGAGATTATCTCCCTGAAATCCTCAAAATACTTTTCTTCCTTGGGTAGTAACGATTTTAGCATATACCCGGAAACTCCTTTTTTTCGACAAATTAATTTACTCAATTACTGCATACAAACCCGGTAAACCATAAAAAAATGGTGTGATCCATTATACTTGATTTAATTATCTAAAATACTATATTATTTACTGTATTAGTTAAATCTTTGCTTTTACCCCATATTTTCTGCGTTAATCGTGTGGCGCAGAGACTCAGGAGATGATTTTATGAGGATTTTCAGGATACCGCTGTATGCAGTCTTGCTTGTACTGCTGGCAGGTAATCTCTATTCCCAAAACCGGCTGCTGAATTTCCAGGCATTACTTAATGATGCCGACGGAAACGCTGTAACGACCGGTACATACCCAATTACCTTTACCCTTTATGATGACGGTTCCGGAGGTAACCCTGTCTGGACTGAGACTCAGCAGGTATTTATTCAGGACGGACTGTTTTCAGTGTTATTAGGCGGAGTAACGCCTCTTAACCTCATATTCGATCAGCCTCTTTGGCTGGGTATTACCGTTGGAGATGATCCGGAACTCACCCCGCGTCAGGCAATAAGTGCAGTCCCCTATGCTCTCAATAGTTTGCAGGCTAATGATGTTGCCGGCAGGGATATTAATCCCCGGACAATTGTAATTGGAGGTAATACCGTAATCAATGAGAATGGTCAATGGACTGGCGATACTCTAGGTTTAAGAGGCCCTCCTGGTCCTCAGGGACCTCCCGGATTACAAGGTGATCCCGGTCCTCAGGGGCCACAAGGTCCGCAAGGCAACCCGGGTAATGATGGCCAGCAAGGCCTTCCCGGTCCTCAAGGACCGCAAGGTAACCCAGGTAATGATGGCCAGCAAGGCCCTCCTGGTCCGCAAGGCCCGCAAGGCAACCCAGGAAATGACGGCCAGCAAGGCCCTCCCGGTCCGCAAGGCCCGCAAGGCAACCCGGGAAATGACGGCCAGCAAGGACCTCCCGGACAACAGGGGCCTCCCGGTCAGCAAGGACCGCAAGGTAATCCTGGTAATGATGGTCAGCAAGGCCCTCCCGGACAACAGGGACCTCCTGGTCAGCAAGGACCGCAGGGTAACCCTGGTAATGATGGTCAGCAGGGGCCTCCCGGTGAACGGGGACCTCAGGGCGAACGCGGTCCGCAGGGTAATCCGGGTAATGATGGTCAGCAAGGACCTCCCGGTGATCGGGGACCTCAGGGCGAACGCGGCCCGCAGGGTAATCCTGGCAATGATGGCCAGCAAGGACCTCCCGGTGATCGGGGACCTCAGGGAGAACGAGGACTTCAGGGTGAGCGCGGTAATGATGGCCAGCAGGGACCTCCCGGTGATCGGGGACCTCAGGGAGAACGCGGCCCGCAGGGTAATCCTGGCAATGATGGCCAGCAAGGCCCTCCCGGTGAACGGGGGCCTCAGGGAGAAAGAGGACTTCAGGGCGAGCGTGGAAATGATGGCCCGCAAGGTCCACAAGGTGAACGTGGGTTAAAAGGAGACCAGGGACCGCAAGGTAATCAAGGTCCTCAAGGAGATCAGGGTCCGCAAGGAAATCAAGGCCCTCAAGGTGAACAGGGTCCGCAGGGTGAACGAGGCCTTAAAGGTGACACTGGTCCTCAAGGGCCTGAAGGTCCGCAGGGACCACAGGGTCCGCAAGGCCCTCAGGGTAATAACGGTACAAGTTTATATACCTGGATTAAGTACGCGGATGATTCGCTTGGCACCGGTATGAGCGATCAGCCGAGAGGAAAAGCCTTTATGGGAGTCGCATATAACAAACCTTCACCTGATGAGTCAACGAATCCTCTGGATTACGAATGGATTTCAGTTCGCGGTCAGGGTAATAATCCTCCTGGCGGAGGCAATAGTGCAATGCCCACTGGCACAATCCTTATGTTCAGCGGAAGTACCATCCCGGACGGCTGGAAAAGAATTGAACTGACCACAGAGTCAGGCGCTAAATTATCCTTCGGTGATCAGAAGGTATTTTACATTATTAAGGAGGAGTAGTAATCATGACACTCCCCAAAATGTATTCTGTTCTGATGACTTTTATACTCTGCAGCAGTTTTGCTTTTGCAGGTAGCTCAGACAGTACCACCGGATTTTCTCTCAAGTGGGCCGGCTGGAGAAATTTCTTTATTGAAAGTTCATCTCCGGGATATCAGATACGCGGCGCCATGGGTGAATTCCTTTCGGGTGTGAGCACCGGAAATTCCAATACGTTATTAGTCGGTACTATTAACGGACTTGGTATTCTCACGGGCTCTCTTTCTGATATGGAAGTACCAACAACCATGGCATTGTATCAGAATTTCCCGAATCCGTTCAATCCCGTCACCACCATCAGATACAGTATATCCTCCCCCGTTACTGTACGGTTAAAGATTTTTGATATACTGGGAAATGAGATCAGAACATTGGTGAATGAATATCAGCACAGCGGAAATTATGCTGTACAGTTTAACGCAGCTTCTCTTTCATCTGGTATTTATATTTACCGTCTTGAAGCAGGTAAATTTGTTTCAGTGAGAAAACTGACTCTTCTTAAATAGTATATAAAGCCCGGCTTTGACCGGGCTTTTTTTATGCGATATCTGCCTCAGTAAGAAGCTGAAGCTGCTCGTCAGAAGGATTCAGAATGCCTGCTATCCTGTTTTCCTGGCGGGTTATAATGTCCATCAAAAGATTTCTGGCGGTTCTGCCATTTCCGAAATTCTTATCTCGTGAGGTATAAATAAATGTAAGTTTCTGGAAGAGTGCGTTTCTTCCTTCTTCACTGAAACGGTAACCGCTTGAATGTGCCATGATTTCGGTCATACTCAGCAGCTGCTCAGGTTTGTAATCTTCAAAAGTGAAAACATTTGTAAACCGCGATGTAAGACCAGGATTTGAATCCATAAAGGCCTGCATCTCATTGGTATATCCGGCTGCGATTACAATAAACTGCCCTTTGTAATCTTCCATCCGCTTCAGCAGGACGTCTATTGCCTCCTGGCCAAAGTCGCTTCCTCCTCTTGCAAGCGTATATGCCTCATCAATAAAGAGAGTTCCGCCGAGAGCTTTCGTAATTACCTCATCTGTTTTGAGTGCGGTCTGTCCGGAATAACCGGCAACCAGTTGTGCACGGTCAACCTCAATAAGCTGCCCTCTCTCAATAATGCCAAGTTCTTTGAATATACTGCTCATGAGCCGGGCAACTGTGGTTTTACCTGTACCGGGATTGCCAAGGAAAACAGAATGCAATGGTTTTTGTATTACCTGCAGTCCTCTTTCCTTTCTGACCTTTGCTATCTTCAGACTATTAATCAGTTTATCCACTTCCGCTTTCACTGATTCAAGACCAGTAAGTGAATGTAGATCATCTATAAGCTTCATCAGTTTAACAGGATCACCTTCAACAGCACCTGTTGAGGGTTTAGCCGTCTGAGGCAGAACTGTTTTAATATCTTCCGGAAGAATGGAGGATTTAGCTTCATCTGTCAGTAATGTCACATCCATCTCACTGAGACGCAAATTCATCTCCCGTATTACCTGGTCAAAGGTGTTCCTGACCAGGCGTGCATTGCCAAAGTTTTTATCTCTGCTTCTGTATAATTCATTAAAATGATTAGCAAGCATTGTTCTTGCTTCATCATTCAGTTTCACTCTGGAGGATTTACACATACGGTCAAAAATTTCCATCATCTCCTGAGTTGTATAATCTTCAAAAGTGAAAATTCTCGTAAAACGGGATTTTAACCCCGGGTTGCTTTCCAAAAATGATTTCATCTCTTCCGTATATCCCGCGGCTATTACGATAAACTTACCCCTGTCATCCTCCATCCTTTTAAGCAGCACATCAATGGCCTCCTGCCCAAAATCTCCGCTGCTTCCTTTCTTTACAAGTGTATATGCTTCATCAATAAAGAGAGTTCCTCCCATGGATTTATTGATAAGAGAAGTGGTTTTCTGGGCAGTTTCCCCTACATGAACCGCAACCATCCCCTGCCTGTCTGTCTCAATTAACTGCCCTGCCGGAAGAATACCAAGCGCTGAATATATTTTGCTGATGATGCGGGCAACGGTTGTTTTTCCCGTGCCTGGATTCCCGAGAAATAAAATATGTGAAGAAAATTTATTCCCCAGATCCTCACCTGACTCCCTGTAAAACTTCGCAAGTTTTATCATCTCAGCCACATCACGCTTAACTGATGAAAGTCCCGTCAGGCGGTTCAGTTCAGTCATTGCTTCAGAAAGCTGTTCTTCATTTAACGGAGCCTGATAACTCTTTTTTGCAGATCCTGCAGAAAATATTTCAAGAATGTCTTCACTGCTGATAGTAGTGAGCTTTTCTTTGGTTCTGTCTATCTTCGTCAGTTTTAAATACCGGCGGCTTACCTGCATTTTAGCATCTTCAAAAACCTTCCGCACCGTTCTGGCATTGCCAAAATTTTTATCTCTTGAGCGGTAGAGTCTGGTAAACGCTTTTTGTAAATCGGTCTCTGCTTCTTCAGTAATCCGGTAATCTTCATCAGCTATCATTTTCCTGAATATCTGCATCATCTCGTCAGGTGTATAGTCTTCAAACATGAAATGATGCGTGAAACGGGATTTCAAACCAGGATTTGCCTCAAGAAAGTCATTCATCTCATCCGGATATCCTGCCGCAATTACGAAGAACTCCCCTTTTTTATCTTCCATTCTTTTTAGAAGTATATCAATGGCCTCTTGTCCAAAATCATTACTCTGCCCTTTTTTGACCAGAGTATAAGCTTCATCAATAAATAGGACATTTCCGAGAGCATCTTCTATAATCTTATCTGTTTTTTGTGCCGTCTCACCTACATATTGCCCGACAAGCGATGACCGGTCAACTTCAATCACCTCACCCTTGCTCAGCAACCCCATGCTTTTATATATTTTTCCCATCAGCCGGGCTACGGTTGTTTTGCCGGTTCCCGGATTGCCGAGAAATGTTGCATGAACACTAATATTTTCCTGTGCCTTAAGGCCAAGCTCTTTTCGCTCCTTCACAACTTCCAGATAATCAACCAGTGCCCTGACGCTTTCCTTAACACTGCCAAGTCCTATGATACTGTTCAGTTCTTCAAAAACCTCTTCGAAAGTGACTGTTGTCTCAGCTGAAGTATTTTTTTCCTGCTTCTTTTCAGGGACGGGTACTTCTGAATTACCCAGACTGAAGCTTCGGCTTAGTACTTTCTTTCGATTAATAAAGAATTCAAAGCGCGCATTCCCCTTCTTCCAGAGATGGTTGTCTGAAAGCCGTATTGTCTCAGGAAGTGTATATTGTTCCCAGTCAGCAGGAATCTTTGCTGTCACTGAAGACTGTTCAATGATATCTTCATCCTGAAACCATGCATAGAAACAGTTGAATTCAGAATCTGCTTTTCTATAGTTCGGATTCTTCAGAAAAATCTGGATACCTATTTCAGGCATTTTATTAAAATCAAATTCAAGAAGATTTTTCGACTGTTTATTATCCCTGTCCTCAGAGGCATTAAAAAGAAGAACTTTCTCTACGATTGCTTCGGGAGTGTGATATATCTCCAGCGGATCAGAAAAATTTTCCTCTTTTTGAGGTATTACAGTTTTAACTTCTGATAGTTGCTTCTCTTTAATTTTATTGAGCGCAAAGGTAAGTGCCAGGAATTTCTCTTCATTCCCTAATTCTGATTCATATTCCTCTATTTTATTTTCAAGCACTGAAAGCTGATTCATTTTCAGCATTGATTCAAGCTGAATCAGCTGAAACTCTTTCTTAGCGGTTCCTTCTTTGCCAGCTAGTTTGTTTGATAAAAAGAGCGAGCACCAGTATTCTTTTTGTCTGAGTGCATCCTCTGTTATCTGGTAATAATCAGCCGGATTGGATTTATCCCCTTCCCTTATGCACTTCTGAATAGCACTGAAATACTTTCTGAGAGATTTCCATGCAGGGTTTGCGTTATTGTCAATAATCAGCCCGAGTTCATAAAAACTCATTGCCCTGTCAATCTCTCCGATGCTTGCCAGCGACTTCGCTTTGTTCAGATAGGTCCAGGCAAGCAGTTCTTTCTGCTTCCCTTCCGTCATGTTGAAATCATAGATAGCAGCTTCGAAACTGCTGAGACGCATCTGCACATATCCCCGGTACATTTGCGTAAGAGTGCCTTGTGCTGAGCAGTTACGCGACCTGTCAAGATATTTTTGGGCTGTGTAAGGATCTCCGTTTTCCAGTGAAGCCCATGCATAACAGATAGCCGCGTCTGCATTATCCGGAAGTTCATCCTTTATCTGTTCCGATAGCGAAAAGGCAAGGCGGAATCTTCCTTTCCACAGATGTTCGAATGCCTCCTGCAGCCGGGAGGACTGAACTGAACGCTCTTCCATTGTTATTCTATATTTCTGAGAGTATCCATTAGCTCTTTATACTTAATGAGCTTTTTCTGGGCCTTGTCACCCATTTTGGATATCCGGATGGTTGTTTTTAATAATTTTTCATAAGATTCAGTCAGCTTCATATATTCAACAATAAGCTTTCGAATATCGTTTGGAATAGATGAAGAAACCGCTTTTGCCTTCTCAATCATTTCAAAATGTTCAATGAACGGTTTTTCACTTTCATCAAGTTTTTCAGAGTCGAATGCCATGGAATTTTTCCTTATTATACAATAAGATTGAATTTAAATGCTACATCTTCTTTAATTTCCTCACCCATTTCTTTCATATCCTCATCATCTTCCTTGTAATACCAGTTGATCTCAACCTCACCGCCGCTCTTATAGTAATGCTGCAGTTTATTTATAATATCACTCAGAAATTTAATGGAACTTGAATTAAGATAATCAATTTTAAGATTCAGGGTCAGCGGTTTTGTAACCTGCAGAAAATAATTCTGAATCCATGTTATCAGCGGCTGAAAGAATTCACTCGTATTCTCAGGATAAGATGAGCCGGATAATTCAAGAATACCCGTCCTTGCATCAAAATTAACTGCCAGTGTGCTTTTGGTTTTGTATATAATCAGATTTTCCATTTATTCACCTCGTTTGATTTGTAACTGTAATATCATTGTACTTGTATCCGCCTCTAAATCAGCCGTAATTTTACTTTTGGTTTTCCTCAGCACTTCAATAATGCCAATACCGCCCCCCTTGCTTTCAGCATCCGATGCTGATCTTACCTTCTGCTTATATACTGCCTTTAACTCTTCAGCTGATAAATTATTAAATTCATCAATCTTTGTTTTTATCATCATATATTTAGAGATATCAATCTTATTCCGTGTTGTAATCAGGAATGCAGAATTACTGAACTCAACGGAAAAACTGCCAATACCGCTGTTCCGCCGCTCATCAAGCCGTTCTGCTGAATAAAATCCGATATTCTGAATCATCTCATTTGTACTGAAAAGCAGTATTTTATAAAGTGGCAGCGGAAGTTTTTCAGAAACTTCTGCCTCAAGTATATCGGTAAACTCTTCTATCAGTTCATGATCGCAGATTCCCTGATAGTCAATCAGCAGAAGATTTCCCATGGTATCGTGCTCAAGCCGTATTCTGCTTTTTTTACCGGATTGGTTATAACTGCCTGGCCGCAAGCCGACAAATGTTATATCGTCCCGCTGACTTTCCTCTCCCATGTGATTCATCAAAATTTCAATGATTTTTTCTTTCTGCCTGATAAGCGGCTCATGCTGCAGCTGCACAAGAACACGTTTCAGATTCCCGGAACCAAACTTAATATTCTCATTATTATTTTGATCGGTTATACCATCCGTGAATACATAAAAACAGGTATTTCCAGTATAGGGAACCCTGTGTTCAGTAAACGTAAGTGATTTCCTCACATCACCCAGAGATTTTTTATCCCCCTTAAACTCAGTCAGTTCTTCACCTTCAACCACATACATTGGCCTGTAGGCCCCGGCGAATATCACTTCATTTTTACCAGCTGCAAATTTGCATACTGCTGCATCCATTCCGTCAAAAGTTTCTGCATGGGTATCTTTATTGAGTTCATGAATAATTCCCTCATCAAGGGCATGAAGTATTTTGCCGGGACTGGTGATACCCTTCACCAGAACAATATCATTAAGCAGGGTGTTACCAATCATGGACATGAATGCACCCGGCACACCGTGCCCCGTACAGTCAACTACCACAACAATTTTCTCTCCGTGAACTTCGCCGGCCCAGTAAAAATCTCCCGAAACAATGTCTTTCGGTCTGAATATCAGAAAACTTTCGGCAAACAGTTTTTCGAAAATAGTTTTGGCCGGAAGTATTGCCTGCTGAATGCGCTTTGCGTAATTAATACTGTCGGTAATGAATTTATTGTGCTGTTCAAGCTTCTTGTTCTGTTCTGCAAGCTGACGTCTGTTTATTGAAAGTTCAAGATGGTTATTAACCCGCGCGAGCACAACAGGGGCTGAGATCGGTTTCGGAATAAAATCCACTGCTCCAAGATCCAATCCTCTGGTTTCATCGGAAATATCCGTCTGACCCGTAATAAAAATAACAGGTATATCTTTTGTCTCCGGGTCCTCTTTCAGTCTTCTGCACACTTCAAAACCATCCATTCCCGGCATCACAATATCAAGCAGAATTAAGTCAGGCTTTTTTGTCTGAATTATCTGAAGAGCTTTTTCACCATTAAGAGCAACAAGCTTTTTATACCCCTGCAATACCTCTCCCAGAATCGTTATATTTTCCGGGGCATCGTCAACTATAAGTATAGTGCTGTTACTTTTATTCATTTGCCAGTAAGTTTTTGTGTCACCAGGTTAATGATTTCATCCGCATCAAATGGTTTAATAATATATTCTTCCGCGCCAACTTCAAATCCTCTGATAAAACTTGCAGAATCAGACTGACCTGTGACAAAAATGATCGGAATCCGGGCTGTTAGCGGATTGGCTTTTAATTTTTCTGCAACCTCAAATCCGCTCATGTTCGGCATAATGATATCCAGGAGAATCAAATCAAGGTTAGGAAACTTTTCCGCAATCTGAAGTGCTTTTGCGCCGTTAGTAGCAACTTTAATATCATACCCAGAAAGTATTTCAGCGAGAATGGAAATATTCTCAGGTGCATCATCAACGATTAATATTGTTTTTGCGGACATGTCCAGATCGTGTTAATTAATAGATATTATATTTCTTCGGCTGCCCGGGGCAGGAATACAGAAAAAACTGAACCTCCTTCGGGATTATCTTCCAGTGTTATTTTGCCTCTGTGCAATTCAACCAGCCGCTTTGTCAGTGATAAACCGAGGCCAACACCCTCAAACGCCCGGTTCAGTCCTTCATCTGCCTGTCTGAATTCTTCAAATACGGTCTTCTTTTTTTCTGCCGGTATCCCTATTCCGTTGTCCATAACAATAATAACATCGGAAATGTGTCCAAGATATTCTGAAAGCATGAATACTATACTAATCTTACCGCTTTTGCTGTACTTGACAGCATTACTGATAAGATTATTGAATATTAAATCAAACATTACCGGATCTGCATAACCGGGATAATTATCTTCACTCTCACCAATATATAACTCAAGTTTTTTCTGCTGTATGAGCGGAATAAATTGCTGGACAATTCCCTGAATTCTTTCTCTATAGCTGAATCTTGAGTAATTAGGTGACATTCTTGAAGCTTCAAGATTAGAAAAGCTTACAATGGAATCTAGTGTCTCGTGAAGCCGCGTTGCAGATTTTTTTACCGCATTCAAAAACAGCAGATGTTCCGGATTGGTAATCTCTGCAAGTAAAACTTCAAGTGATCCAAGAATCCCGGTCATAGGTGTCCTTAATTCATGGCTTATAAGAGCCATAAAACTTGATTTCAGACGGCTTGCCTGTTCAGCACGCTGTTTTTCAAGAAGCAGTTCATGAGTTCTCTGTTTTACCTGATGTTCAAGTTCTTCATTCATGTTCAGGAGAAGCCGCTGATAAGCACTGGAACTGATGTGTGCGGCAATTCTGAATTTTATTTCATCAGCATCAAAGGGTTTAGTGATGTAATCAACCGCGCCAAGACGGAATCCTTTAACTTTCTCTTCAGGCTTAGACATTACAGATAGAAATATTACAGGTATTTCACTGGTAACCGGATTTGCTTTCAATCGTTTGATGACATCAAAACCATCCATGTCAGGCATCACAATATCAAGCAGAATCAAATCAATTTCTTCAGTAGCTAACTCAATTGCCTTATGCCCGCCTGTCGCAATTTTCAGGCGGTAGTCAGATAAAATCTCACCGAGTATTGCTATATTCTCAGGGACATCATCCACTATCAGTATTGTCGGTTTCTTGGATCGATTGTTCATGGTAATGACTTAAATTTTCTTTACAACCTGATTCACTTTTTGAAGAGCTTCTTCAAATGAGAAGTTTTTTATATCCTTTTGGATTTCCTGAAGCTGTCCGTGGAATTCTGCAACACCCGGCAGTGCTTCTATTTCATCAATTTTTTTATATGACTCAAAATCATCCTGTCTGAGCAGTTCTGCAAGTTCATTGAGCAGATTTGTAAAACGCACCTTATCTAGTTCACCGCTGACAGCTGGTTGAGTCTTTTTCATCGAATTAAGCCATTCAGTTATTTCAGTCAGTGCCGGTTCTAATTGAGATTGCATTTCATAAATCAAAGGTAATGTTTCATCTAATCTGTTATCACGCAGGGTGTACTCCACTCTGCCGCTGATTTCCTGGACTGATTTTGCTCCAAGATTACCTGCCACTCCTTTAAGAGTATGGGCAAGTCTGATGGCGAGTTCAATGTCGCCGTTCCTGATGGCTGACTTAATGTTCTCAACTGTATTGTTTTGGCTCTCACTGAATTTGGTAAGAAGATTCAGATACAGTTTCTTATTATTATTAACGCGCTTCAGCCCTTCTTCAATATTTACAAATTGCAGTGCCGGCAGTTCAACCTCAGCTGCAGGTTTATTTTCAGCCGGGGCTGCATCAGAAACTCTTTTGCCTGGCTTTATCCACGTAACAAGAGCCTGGTAAACTTCATCAGGATTTATTGGCTTAGATATAAATCCTTTCATGCCAAGCATAATGCATTTTTCTTTTACTCCGGACATAGCATCAGCAGTCATTGCAACTATCGGAAGTTCGCTGTATTCTTTCAATTTACGGATTTCAATGGTAGCCGTATATCCATCCATTACAGGCATCTGAAGATCCATGAAAACCAGATCATATTTACCCGGAACTCCGGAATTCTTAATCTTCTCTACAGCTTCGGCGCCATTGTTTGCTATCTCAACTCTCATACCTGCTGCCTCAAGGAGTTCAGTAGCAACCTGCTGATTTATTTCGTTATCCTCAGTGAGCAGCACTCTTGCCCCTTTTATTTCTTCAATACCGGAATAAGCAGTACCTGTTTGTTCGGTTTCCACTATCCTCTCTCCGGTCTTTCCAAAGACCTGCATAATAGAATCAAACAGGATGGAATGATTAACCGGCTTTGTAAGGAATCCGTTAATGCCAATTTCACTTGCTCTGTGCGCAATTTCTTCCTTGCCGAAAGCAGTGACCATAATAATTGCTGGCGTTTTAATACCGCTGTTCATTCGAATAAGCCGTGAGGTCTCAAGGCCATCCATATCAGGCATCTTCCAGTCCATAAGTACCAGTTGATATGGTTCTCTCAATGCGCTTTCCAGTTCACGGATTGCTTTTATGCCTGAATCTACCGTCTTCACTCTGAAGGAAAATGATACAAGCGCTTCGTTTAAAATCATTCTGCTGGTTTCATTATCATCAACAACCAGAACTTTAATGCCCCTCAGATCAGGTGAAGGACGGAATTCTTTGGTTTTCTTTTCAGTTGCCTGCCTGGCTATTACTGTAAAATAGAAAGTACTTCCCTTTCCTGGTTCACTTTCAACCCAGGCTTCACCTCCCATAAGTTCAGAGAGCCGTTTCGAAATGGCAAGTCCGAGCCCTGTTCCGCCGAATTTTCTTGTGGTTGATGAATCTGCCTGCTGAAATGCGGTAAACATTTTTGCAAGCTGTTCCTCGTTCATACCGATACCGGTATCCGATACTGCAAATTCCAGTTTAATTGCATCTGCTACTTTCCTTATCTGTCTTACCCTTACGGTTATATCACCCTTCTCAGTAAACTTCACGGCATTACTGCAATAATTAGTAAGTATCTGTCCGATACGCAGCGGATCCCCTTTCAGATGGTGTGGCACATCAGGGGCAACATAGATAGAAAATTCCAGACCTTTTTCCTGCGCTCTGTGCGCGATCAGATTTGAAACCGTATCGAACATTGTCTCAAGATCAAATTCAATTTCTTCGATCACAAGTTTGCCGGCTTCAATCTTGGAGAAATCCAATATATCATTAATAATGCCAAGCAGAGACTGTGCCGACCGGTCTATTTTAGCAATATAATCTTTCTGACGCTTGTCAAGTTGTGTCTTCATGATCAGATGTGAAAGCCCTATAATGGCATTCATGGGAGTTCTTATTTCATGAGACATGGTTGCCAGGAACTGGCTCTTAACCAGCGTAGCTGATTCTGCCGTTTCTTTTGCAGATTTCAGTTCATCCTGGATTTTTTTCAGATCGGTAATATCAATTACTGAGCCGACAAGACAATCTTCTCCGTTATACTCAAGAGGAATAAAACTCAGGAGCACGTTTCGTCTTTCATGTGTTTTATATCTCTGGAATGTAACTTCAAAATCTCTTACATAGCCATCCCTTCGCAGATTCTCAACCAGGGCTTTATGGTCTTCAGGGTTATCATACCAGTCACTTGCCCTTGTAGAGTTCAATTCCTCCATTGACAATCCATGAAACTCTGCCATTGCAATATTTGAGCGGATAATTTTTCCGTCTTCAACTCTGGTTACCGAAGTTGGTATGGGCATTGCATCCACCAGACGGTCAGCCATCTCTTTGGCGTGCACCAGATCTCTTTGGATATTTTTTAATTCCGTCAGATCAAGAAGCGAGCCGACAAGGCACTGTTCACCCCCGTATATGATCGGAAGATAGGATACTGAAACATCCCTCACTTCGTTATTACCGAGACGCTTAAACTGAATTTCTTTATTGACAATCTTTCCGGTTCGTTTCAACTCTTCAATAAGCGAAAACCTGTCATCAGGATTAGCGTACCATTCAATTGATTTGGAATCCCTGATCACTTCTTCAGAGGCAAGATGAAAATCTTCAGCAGCTTTATTAATGCGCATTACCTTGTCATCGCTAATTCTGGTAACCGCGGTCGGAATCATCATCGAATCGAGAATGCTTTCTGTATCGGCTTTTGACCGCGCTATCTGTTCTTCATAGTTTTTTCTATCGGTGATATCCGTAACAACACCATATATATGTTTTACACCATGCTCATCTGCCTGAATATTTCCGATTGCGCGTATCCAGACAACTTTGCCGTCAACAGGCCTTAAAAACTTATGAGTCTGGTCAAAACTGTCTGTTTCGCCGTTGGCAACAGAGAGAAAAGCTTTGAAGACCACATCTGCATGTTCCTCATCAGTTGCCCTTACTCCCTTGTCAAGTTCTGCTATCGGATATCTGCCATCTTCATTAACTTCGAATCCGTATATCATAACGGCTTTAGGAGACTCCCAAATTGTCTGTGAACCATCAAGAGCCACATCCCAGAAACCTGAATTAGAAAGCTCAAGTGCATTGTCCGCAAGCACCAGAGTCCGCTTCAGTTCATTTTCCAGTTCTTTTCTGCGGGTTATATCACTAAAACTGACAACTGAACCAATTACAAAATCACCTTTAAATATCGGGGTTACCGTATATTCAACTGCAACAGGTGTGCCGTCTTTTTTCCAATATACCTCATCGTCCACTCTGGATACAACCCCCTTATCCAGTGTTTTTCTGATTGCACACTTTTCTGCCGGATATTCCGTGCCGTCAAGGTAATGATGATGGAATACTGAGTGCGATGATTGTCCGATCAGTTCTTCTGCTTTAAAGCCCAGAATTCTTTCCACGCCGGGATTAATAAAGGTAATTAAACCGTCTTCATTAGTCCCGAAGATACCGTCATAAACTGATTTGAGAATGGATTTAGTATTTTCTTCGGCCGCTTTACGCTCAGCAAGAAGTTTCTTTCTTTCCGTAATATCCCTAAAGGAAATCACCGCACCGCTTATCATACCTTCCTGCATAATAGGCGCTGCTGAAAACTCTACCGGGAACATCGAACCATCCTTGCGGAAGAAATAATCAGAATCCGAGCGGACAAATTTTCCGGACTTAACCACGTCTACAATCGGGCAATCCATTGCAGGAAACAGCCTGCCGTCAGGATAATGATGATGAGTAATTTCATGTGCATGACCGCCTAATACCTCATCTTCATTATATCCGATGATGGTCAGGGCTGCCGGATTAATTTTGATAATATGTCCCGAAGTATCAATAACCATAATGCCGTCATAGACCGATGAGAGAATTGTTCTGCTCTTCTCCTCCTGATCAATAATTTTTTGCTCGGCAAGCTTTTGATCGGTTATGTCACGGGATATACCCATAATACCCAGTATCTGATTATCCTTTCCCTTAACCACAAATTTATTCGTATGCAGCAGCCGCATCTGCCCTGTTTTAGTTTCAACCCACTCCTCTGACTCTACATTCTCTGAAGAATCAAGTGCCTTTTTATCCATATCTGAGTAAAATCTTCCCTTTTCTTCATCAAAGATTTCTTCAGAGCGTTTTCCTTTTACCTGATCCTCCGTAAATCCGTTAAATTGTGTAAACGAATTGTTAACCGATATATATCTTCCGGCTGTATCCTTAAAAGTTACGATATCAGGGATGGAATTAACCAGAATCCGGAATATTTCCTGATTCTCCTCCTGTTTCTTCTTTTCAGTAATATCAATTCTAATTGCATAAAACTCCACCGGCTCCTGCTTTTCATTAAGCATCGGCACCAGGACTGTATCACACCAGAAAAACTCTCCATTTTTTGCCTTATTCCGAACCTCACCGCGCCAGATTTTGCCAGCTAATAATGTATTCCAAACCTCAGCCCAGAATTCGGTTGGGTGATAGCCGGAGTTAATGATACGATGATTCCGGCCAAGCAGTTCCTCACGTGAATATCCGGAAATAAGACAAAGGTTATCATTGACATAGATAATATCCCCCTGGAGGTTTGTAGTGGAAGTCATTGTTGAAGCATCAAGCGCTTTAACATGAACATTCAGTTCAGCGGTTCTTTCCGCAATTTTTCTTTCAAGAGATTTATTAAGGCTACTAACCTCATCTTCATATTCCCTGAGTTTAGAAATATCAGAGATGGTGCCAACAACGCGCGTAGGATTACCCTTTTCATCAAATTCAGCTGCCGCACCTTTTGCATGTACCCAGATCAAGCTGCCATCTTTGCGGACCATTTTTAATGTCCTTGAGTATCTTCCCTCTTTCTTAAGATCCCTGTAAGCCTGCAGCAGCGAGAACTGACGGTATTCGGGATGATTCAGCTGAGCCCATTTTTCTACTGTCGGTTTAAATTCACCCGGCTGATATCCGAGCATAACATAAAAACGGTCGCTGAAATAGAGATTGCCAGTCTTGATAAACCAGTCGAATATGCCGTCATTTGTGGCCTGAAAGGCGTATTTAAATCGGTGATTCAGTTCCCTGATCTCCTGATCACGGTTATCAATGTTCAGTATCAGTTCATTAAATGAACTTACCAAAACCCCGATTTCATCCTTTGAACTTGTTGTGATTTTCTTGAAGTGCCTGCTCCCGGTAAGAATATTTACCTGACGGGTAACTTCTGCCAATTGTCTTGTTACACTTCCGGCAATAATAAATGTCAGGAGTAGAATTCCGAGTAATAAAAGGATACCTTTAATGATCTCTTTTGCAAAAATATCATTAACTTCACCGAGAACATCATCTTCACCCACAACAACGGCAATACTCCATTTATTCAACGGGATGGTGTTGTAATACACCCATAGGTTTCCGGTATTATCATTCGAGGGAATTACCATTTTACCTGTCCCTCCCCCGAGCATTTTTCCTGCTAATTCCATCCGGCCGATAGAATCCATCTGAGACATTTTATTGTCAAAAATCGTTAACCCTGATTTGTTTTTTGTTGAATGAAAAACAAACTTCCCTTTGTCAGAGAGCAGAAAAAAGCGGAATGTGGGAAAACCCGATTCAAGTACCTTACTGGTAAGTTCATCGAAAATAAACTGAACGGTTGAGACCCCGAGAAATTTCCCTTGTTTCAAAATCGGGACCGAATATCTGCAGACCAGCAGACCTGTCTCCCTGTCACGAAATGGTTCTTCCCAATAAGATTGTAAAGTTTTCTTTGGTACAGAATACCAGCGTTCTGTACTGTCCAGATAATTCAACTTTGGTGCTAAATCAGCTCGAAAAATGGTACCATCCCTATCAATAGAAACGGATGGCATAGAAGGTCTCCCATTATTGTAAAAAGGTTCGAACGCAAACCGGCTCCCCACTAGCAGTTTCCCCTTCCCAATATTTGCCTCGAGATAAGGCAGAGCTTCCCCGAATGAAACCCGCTCAGAAAACTCCACATATTCTGCCCCGAGATCGCCAACCACCCTGATAAAATCTAACTGTGCCTCAACAATTTCAGACAACGAGTGTGATTCATGAGACATTAACCTGTCAGTTCTCTCAATAAGCTGTTTTTTCTGATCAGAGATCAGAACAGCCTGATGTATGCCCAGGAGCAGGAGAACCGGAATGGCTGTGAACAGAAATATTTTGACTTTAAGCGATCTTTTCATGATGTACATTAGCTAAGCATGAGAGAAACCTGACCACACGCGTTTATAACTACGTACATCTGAATAGCACAAATAAAGTTAGCAGCCCGGAGGCTCAGTTCACTCTATAAGACACCATCAGAAGCATGTATAAAACGCTATTATACTTCCCCGCTTCCTGGGCTTAAAGGGAATTATATTATGCTGAAATATACATATTTCGTACCAGTTTTTACTTTACCGGAAAAATCTTAATCCTTGGTCTTCTTAAAATACCCCCATTTTAACAGTTTTTGAGCTATAATTCCGGAGGTTCTGAGCTTATTCTCCCGGTTTTTCCGGAATTCTTTACCAGGGTACTGTCAGGATTCCTGATAAGTAGAAATCGGTGAAATATTATTAAATACGGCAAAGTAAAAGGACGCTAATTCTGGGATTCCAAGCACGCCAATAAGAACCGGCGGCATTTTGTGCAACTCCACAAGGGTAACTTATCCGATTCCTTCGTCCAAAATCCTGAGATCAGGACTATTTAAATATTTTCTTTACGGAATAATTGATTATATTCAATTGCTAAAAAAATTGCACAAATGAACAGTGGTATGAATTCATTGATGCCGAGGCAGACTGTCTCATTCAGAGCGGCGCTTCGTTGTCAGGAAGATAACTTTTTCAATGGTCGCATCTTCTCCGGGGTGTTCGGTGAATCATCTGCAGCTTTGTAAATCTAATTTTCACTCAGGGACCACTCCGATAACCCGGACGGTTTCACTTAGTAATTCGAAACGATATTTTACCCACCCTGCCGGACAGATTCGTCCAGGACAATCCCGAAAAAAGTAACATTATGAGTCACCAGATAAATAAAGATCTTTTTAATGAGTTCTTTGATGCGCTCCTGAAAGGGAAAAAGGATGAGTGTTTCCGAATTTCCGAACTGTTTCTCGCTGAAGGGCTCAGCATAAAAGAGTTGTATGAATCCGTCTTTAAACCCGCTCTCTATAAAATCGGACGTATGTGGGAAAAAAACCAGATCAGTGTAGCCACCGAGCATCTGGCAACAGCTATTACCGAAACTATTTTGAACTCACTTTATAACGAAATTAAAAGCACGAAAAAAACAGGAAGAACCGCTGTGCTAGCCTGCCTTGAAAATGAATTCCATCAGGTCGGCATTAAAATGGTTCGTGATATCTTTGAAAAAAACGGATGGGAAACCTATTTCCTCGGAGCAAATACTCCTGCTGCAAGTGTGGTATCTCTTGCAAAATCCATAAAGCCGGATATTATAGCCGTATCGTTCAGCATTTATTCCCATCTTAATATACTTGAAAATATGCTGACTGCCTTCCGGCAAGAACTCGAGGATATACCAATTCTTGCCGGCGGGCAAGGTTTCCTTCACGGCGGAGAGGAAATGCTAAAGCAGTTCAGTAATGTGACCTATCTGCCCGACCTTAACACTCTCGAAGAATTTATTCAGTCTTATGAACTTGAAACAGTATGACAAGGAATGATTTTATTACCGGAGCAGAATCCCTCAAACCGATTTCTGCAGAAGCTCTTGCCGAATATGAAAAAAAATCCGATATCCTGATTGTTTTAATAAACAATCATATGCAAAGCAGACCGGATCTATATACACTCATCGGCAAGGATAACCTGCAGATGATGTTTAGCAACCACACTAATCATGTCAGGTTCATGACTGCCATCATGAAGAATTTTAATCCCCGGATACTGGTCGAAACAATCCTGTGGGTACTCCGCACATATAAAAGCCATGGTTTTAGTATCAGCTACTGGCCGGCACAGATAAGCAGCTGGATAACCATTCTTCAGGCAGAACTTAGCAGCAATGCTGTCAAAGAAATACTTCCATTCTATCAGTGGATTGAAGCCCGGCTAGCTCAGATGGATGCTTATGTAACTGAATATCCTGAAGAAGAATGAATACCTTCCTGCCCTTCTGGAGTGAGCAGCTGAAAGATCATCTTCACTGCAGCAACTCTATAGCTCTTGGATGGTTTTCTCTTGACGGGGAACTAAAGTATGCCAATTGTTTTATGGAGGGACTGGTTGGTAATAAAGGAACAGCCTCATTTCTGAATCCGGATTTCACAACCCTTGTCAGTTCGCCCTCTTTGGAGGGTGTTATATTTCAGGGATATATAACCTTTCTTTCGGATTCCAGGTTAAATACATCACTTCTTGCAAAAGTCTATAAGAAAGATAATGAAATACTTGTTGCAGGCGGAGTTGACGTAGAGCAGATGATTAATCAGAATGCTGTAATGTTTTCCCTTAATCAGGAAATTTCGGATCTTCAGCGTAAAGTAATTGATGAAAAAATCGCTCTCGAAATTGCCCTGAAAAAACTTGAAGAAGCCAACAAAGAACTTATAACCCTGAATAACACAAAGGATAAGTTCTTTTCCATTATTGCGCATGACCTCCGCTCACCTTTCCAGGGATTTATGGGACTTACAGAAATGCTCGCGGATGAAGAGAGTTCTTTCACGGAAAAGGATTTCAGAAGATATTCGGCTTCACTCAACAAAACTGCACGTAGTCTCTATTCACTTCTCGAAGATCTTCTGCAATGGACACAGATACAGCGGAATACTATCGTGCAAAACTCAGCAAGAATATCAGTTGAAGAGCTGATCAATGCGGTTTTACATCAGTTTGTTTCAGTGGCGCTGTTTAAGGAAATCACCATCAGGCATGAAGTTGAAAAAGGTTTATCAGCGGTTGCTGATATGAATATGATACAGACGGTTCTCCGTAATCTGATTTCTAATGCGATTAAATTTACAAACCGGAAAGGAAGTATCTTCATTTCCGCCAAAAGGGCTGATAACAAAGCACTAATAACTGTTACTGACTCTGGTGTTGGTATTTCACCTGAAAATCAGGAAAAAATCTTCAGAATAGACGCAAAGTTCAGAACAGAAGGTACCGAAGGAGAAGCAAGCACCGGACTGGGCCTGCTTCTATGCAAAGAGTTTATTGAAAAAAACGGTGGAAAACTTGTGTTAGTAAGCGAGGAGGGTAAAGGAAGCAGCTTCTCGTTTGATATTCCTCTCGCTCAGGATTGAACGCCTGCTGGGTTAAACAGCGCGCCGCTCAGAATTAAATCTTTATTATATACATCCTCCCTGAACTGCACCTTTCCATTCTGATCAACCCACGCAGTATAGTAATCAATAAACAGGATTACCTTTTTGTCAAGTTTGACAGTAGTTGTCTTTTCCTTATTATCAACCTGCCTCAGCTGTTTACGGTTCTGATAATATTCCTTTACAATATCTTTATCCGCGACCTTCACTCCCGTTTCAATCTTCACATAATCCAGATTCCACTTTGAGTGATTCCGCAATAAATATTCTGCAAGCATATAAGGCTTTTCAACTCTTACGCATCCATGACTGACCGCCCGGTTTGCGTATCCAAACGGCGCGCGGGTTGGGGTATCATGCAGATAAACGCCAAACCTGTTCTGAAAGATGAACTTAAGTTTACCAAGCGCGTTAAACGGATCAGGACTTTGCACAAAGCTGTAGGGTATGTTCTCCGGATCATAATTGCGAAGATCAATTTGTGATATATCCATCTCCTCATTATCACGGTACACTTTGAATTTTTTTCTCACCAGATAGGTAGTATCTTTCCTGTATTCACTGTAGAGTTCTTCACGGATGATACTGGGTGGAACCGTCCAGGTGGGGTTCAGCACCACATGAGAGATTTCTGCATAAAGCTGCGGAGTCTCCCAGTCTTCCGGTTTGTGTTTTAACTTCAGCGTCTTTTTATAACGGTCCAGCTGATCCTGATAATATTTTGAACGCTTTTTTCCGGTGCAGACTTTTATCTCCCCTGATACTGTTCCCCCCTCATGCATATATACCGTAAATGCGGGTATATTTACCAGAAGATAGTCTGAGCTGTCAGTATAGGTTGTCCAGCGGTAACGTTCAAGTGAAAGATATATCTTCTGCAGATATTCATCAGGCGTAACATTGAGCCAGTCAATGGTTGATTTGCCGGGAATTCCGTCAGGCACAAGTCCACGTTCCTCCTGAAACTGCGTAAGTGCCTTAACCAGATTCGAATCATAAATCACCTGACTGCGTATATCAATGCCGGTTGTATCAAAAAAATCAAGCTGATTCAGCCGCTCTGCAATAAGCGGAAAATCTGAATCTCTGTCCCCCGCTTTCATTTTCCTGCTGAAGTAAGGTATCTTCTTCCATTCATGCGTTTTTAACTCTGCATAATATGGTACTGCCATCCTGAGACTATTGTATCGCTCGTCTCTGAATTCGGTTTGCTGAAGCAGCTCTTTGATATTGTCAGATTGCAGCGGTTCCAGAAAAACCCGGTCAGCACTGTCAATAACCGGAATTGCATAATCGCTGTCAAATATATTTTTTGGATTCAGCCTTCCGTAACGGAGATGCGATACATACTTTGCCAGACCAGATGCCATGGAAAGTTCTGCAAGCGCCAGAAACTTATGCCTTTCATCGGGGGGCAGACTATCCCTGCTAAAAGCATTTTCAAAAAAAGCGGAAATCTTTAAGGTGTTATATTCTTCCGGTTTTAATCCGTGGCTGCCTGCCCCTTTAAGGGAGGTTAGCAGAAAGTTAAAGAGTGAGGTATCTTCGAAACTAAAAAGGAGAGCCGGAGTAAAATGCCGGGAGCGGTAAAAACTGATTATCGAATCCCTTTCAGCCGCGGTTACTGAATCGTGAAAGATATTGCTCTGCTCCTGGTTAAGGCATGATTCGATCTGAAGCATAAAGATATCCTTGTCATATCCCATTCTCTCATTTAAAGTTGGGATACGCTCCGGAGGGGTTTCTTCGCAGGAGTATAAGAAAAACGAAAAAACGCTCAGGAAAAGGATAAAAAACCCCTTTTTCCTGACTAAAAACTGACAATAAAGCCGCAAATTCATCATAAACCTCCCTGACAATTTAGCAAACTTCCCTCATTTCCTTTCAGGAAATCGGACGGTATGTGACCATCATCATCGGCAGAACGTATGGGATTCATCTGCTCCGGATCAGGAATCGGTTTTATCCCCTTCGGAGACTGGTTTTAACCTTCATAACAGAATCTTAATATCGAAAAATCTTGACAAATTGGTCAAAACCCCCTATATTAGCACTCGTCTTTTTTGAGTGCTAATAATTTTACAAAAAATAAACTAATGGAGAAAAACATGAGCAAACTCAATATCCAGCCTCTGCATGACAGAGTCGTAGTAAAGGCAAAAGAAGCTGAAGAGAAGACCAAGAGTGGTCTCTATCTTCCTGACACCGCAAAAGAAAAGCCAATCGAAGGCACCGTTGTTGCAGTCGGTACCGGCAAAGTTACCGAAGATGGTAAAACCCTTCCTCTGACTGTAAAAGTTGGTGATAAGGTTCTTTACGGCAAATACAGCGGAACCGAAGTATCAGTTGATGGTGAAGAATACCTGATGATGCGCGAGTCAGACATTTTTGCAATTATAAAGTAATTATTAAACTAAACTGGAGAAATAACAATGGCTTCAAAATTAATCGAATTTGACAGCGATGCCCGTTCAGGCCTGAAAAAAGGTGTGGATAAGCTCGCTAATGCAGTAAAAGTAACCCTCGGCCCCAAAGGCAGAAACGTAATCCTCGAAAAGAAATTCGGCGCTCCGACCGTTACCAAAGACGGTGTATCAGTAGCAAAAGAAATTGAACTGGAAGATCCCGTAGAAAATATGGGCGCTCAGATGGTCCGCGAAGTTGCTTCCAAGACCAGTGATGTTGCAGGTGACGGTACCACCACCGCTACCGTTCTTGCTCAGGCAATCTACAGAGAAGGCCTCAAGAACGTAACAGCAGGCGCTAACCCGATGGACCTCAAAAGAGGTATTGATCTGGCAGTTTCAAAGGTTATCGAAAACCTGAAGAAAATGAGCAAAGAAATCAGCGGCAAAGAAGAAATCACTCAGGTTGGTTCAATCTCCGCTAACAACGACCACTCAATCGGTCAGCTCATTTCTGATGCAATGGATAAAGTCGGCAAAGATGGCGTTATCACCGTTGAAGAAAACAAAGGTACTGAAACCGCGCTTGATGTGGTTGAAGGTATGCAGTTCGACCGCGGCTACCTCTCCCCTTACTTCGTAACTGACACCCAGACCATGGAAGCAGTTCTCGAAGATCCTTTCATCCTGATTCACGATAAGAAAATCTCTGCAATGAAAGACCTTCTCCCGGTTCTGGAGAAAGTTGTTCAGCAGGGCCGTTCACTTCTTATCATCGCTGAAGAAGTTGAAGGTGAAGCTCTTGCAACTCTGGTTGTTAACAAACTTAGAGGAACCCTCAAAATAGCTGCTGTTAAAGCTCCTGGCTTTGGCGACAGAAGAAAAGCAATGCTCGAAGATATCGCAGTTCTCACAAACGGTACTGTTATTTCTGAAGAGAGAGGCTTCAAACTGGAGAATGCAACCGTTTCCTACCTCGGTACTGCAAAGAAAGTTGTTATTGATAAAGATAACACCACCATCGTTGAAGGTGCCGGTTCATCAGATGAAATCAAGAAGAGAATTGCTGAGATCAAAGCTCAGATTGAAAAAACCACTTCTGATTATGACAAAGAAAAACTCCAGGAAAGACTCGCTAAACTTAGCGGCGGTGTTGCAGTAATAAAAATTGGTGCATCAACCGAAGTTGAAATGAAGGAAAAGAAAGCCCGTGTTGAAGATGCTCTGCATGCAACAAGAGCTGCAGTTCAGGAAGGTATTGTTCCGGGCGGCGGTGTGGCTTATATCCGTACCATTGAAGTTCTTGAGACCCTCAAAGGTGAAAACGAAGACCAGACAACCGGTATCCAGATCATCAAAAAAGCTCTCGAAGAGCCGCTGAGACAGATCGTTAATAATGCCGGACTTGAAGGTTCAGTTATCCTCCAGAAGGTAAAAGAAGGCAAAGGTGACTTTGGATTCAATGCTGCTAACGAGAAATATGAAAATCTCTTTAAGTCAGGCGTAATTGACCCGACTAAGGTTACCAGAACCGCACTTGAAAATGCAGCTTCAGTATCTGCACTCCTCATCACAACTGAAGCAGTTGTCTATGAGAAGAAAGAGAAAGAGCCTGCTATGCCTGCTATGCCTCAGGGCATGGGCGGCGGCATGGACGGAATGTACTAAAATTAGTATCCTCCATCTGAGTTCTAAAGGCAGTCCCGCAGGCGGGACTGCCTTTTTTTATATATTTAAAGATGTCATTAAACCATATTTATGTCAACTGAACTTTTAGCCGCTTTTTTCCTTCTTTTGCTGAACGGAATATTTGCCATGGCAGAAATTGCCATTGTATCTTCCACAAAGCTTAATCTCCTGCAAATGAAGAATAAAGGGAGCAAAGGTGCTTCTGATGCGCTTGATCTTCTGCAGGAACCGGAAAAATTTCTCTCTACTGTTCAAATCGGTATTACACTTATCGGTATTGTCGCGGGCGTAGTGGGTGGTGTATCCATAGCTGATGACCTTATCCCCTTTTTCGCCGGTTTTGAACTCATTGGTAAATACGCTGAGGAAGTTTCCTATCTGGTTGTTGTAAGCCTTCTGACTTATTTTTCTGTTGTAATCGGCGAACTTATTCCGAAAGCAATCGCATTTAAGAATCCAGAAAAGATTGCCGCGATTCTTTCACCTTTTATGAAACTGATTCTGAAGTTTTCACTTCCTTTTGTCTGGATATTCAGTAAATCAACCTCCTCTGTTCTGAAACTGTTCAAGGTTGATATGAATGAAGAAAAACCGGTGACTGAGGAAGAACTGAAGTTCTATATACAACAGGGCATGACTTCCGGCTCTCTTGACAAAAGAGAGTCTGAAATACTCAATCAGGTTTTTGCTTTTGGTGATAAAAGTGTTTTTGTGACCATGACTCACAAGAATAAAATTGTCTCGCTTAATGCGGATGATTCAGTCGAATCTATCAAAGCCATTATCAGAACTCACGGCTATTCCCGCTACCCGGTTTATGATGGACGGGAAGATAATATCATAGGCATACTTGAAGTAAAAGATTTTTACGAAGAGCTGCTTCACTCTACCTCGGAAAAGCTGAACAAACAGATTCTTACCGAACCTGCATATTTCCTGAAACAGACTCCTGCAATTAAAGCGCTGGATATCTTCAAGAGTTCGAAAATTCATTTCGGAGTAGTAATTGACGAATATGGCAATCTGCAGGGGGTAACCACACTGCATGATCTCATTGAAAGTATTCTTGGGGCATTTCCTGAGTTTGATGAGGCAGAAAGCGACCGCATAAAGAAACGGGATGACGGATCGGTGTTTTTATCCGGTGATCTCCGCGTTGAAGAAGTTAATGATGCCCTGGGGATCAAACTCCCCCTTTCCGCTGAATATTCAACAATAGCAGGACTGATTCTTAATCTCACCGGAAGAATCCCTGAAGTCGGGGAAAAAATTCTAATAGACGGTTACCATTTTGAAATAGCTGACCGTGACGGGCCAAGAATTGATAAAGTTATTATGAGTGCAAAGGCCGAATCCTGACGGCTTTTCCACTTAATAGACTGAAATAAATTGCTTTTTTAGTAAATTAAAACAATGATTAACCGAATTTGCTGAAAATTTAAGATGCAAGACCGCACCAGGATGCTGACAAGCGAAGAGACCGAAGAACTCCTGAAAGAGTCCTTCGAGCATCTCACTGAAGGCAGGTTCAGAATCGCTCTGCAGACAGCGCAGAGAGTTTTTGATGCCCGCCCGGGAGATTTTCGTGCAGCTATCTGCCTTGCCTGGGCACACCTCGAAAATAACGAGCCAAATCTGGCTCTTGAAAACGCTGACATCGCGGTTAATCTTGGCGGCGAATATCCGCAGACCCGGTTATACCGCGGTTTTATTTTAATGCGTATCGGGATATTTCAGGGCGCTATTGCTGATCTGGATGTGGTAATTGCAAAGGGGGCTCAGCCGCTGGCCTGGGCTCATCACCTCAAAGCGAAGGCCCTTGCGGGTATGGGTAAATATCCTGAGGCACTTGAAGAATTTGAATTAGCGATAAAAGAGGATAAAGGGAATAATAAGTTTTACCCTAAGCTGCGTGAGTGGTTCAGAAATGCAGCTAACGGCGGCGCTGCCGCCCAGCCTCAGAGGACTACTTTCCTGAATAAACTGGTAAAAAAGGAAAATGAAGGTCCTGATACGCAGCTCATGGATGAAGCTCTGGAAGCTTTTAAGATGAAAGAGTACTGGTACTGCGGCTGGGCAATCAGGAAGATTCTGCAGGATCAGTCACTGGTCACCATCCATAAAAAAGCAAAACTGCTCGAACTGGAAACTATGATT
The DNA here is from genome assembly GCA_015709675.1 of Ignavibacteriales bacterium. Lineage (NCBI taxonomy): Bacteria > Pseudomonadati > Ignavibacteriota > Ignavibacteria > Ignavibacteriales > Ignavibacteriales bacterium. The sequence goes on along the minus strand of CP054182.1, from coordinate 2,500,315 downwards.
GCCCTCTTCCAGCTCCGGCCTGCAATCCTTAAAGCACAAAGTTATAAGGATGAATTTGAGGGAGAGGAAAAATTCACGGCAATATATAACAAACTGCTTAACCTCGAAAACCGCCAGGCTGCTAAGGAGACTACCGAAACAGAACCAGCGGCTCCGAAAAGTGATAATGTGAAATCACTTAGTCTTTCAGAGGAGACAAAGGATGATTTCAAGACCGTTCGTGAAGAGCACCGCAACCTTAAGATCATTGATCTGAGAAAACTTGACAATGATTCAGCGCCCGCTGCATCTGCTCAGGATATGCGCTCAGGCAAAAGTTCTATTCTTACTCTAAAGAAACGTACAGATTTCGAACGGGGTGACTCGGCAATTGTCACTGCCCTTTATGCTAAAATGTTTGATATGAGCAGAGATCTGCAAACCGGTGAGCGTATTTATATGCTTCAGTTCGCGGAAAACCGTGCTCAATATATAGGCGTTGAAGTGATTATCCTGAACCCCTATTATAATGTAAAAGACGCTGTGCTAAACGGCACCGCGGTCTGGTACATGGGCAATGAAGAAGCAGGACATCATGACTTTGAAGTAGCAGTTGACAGAGAATGGAAAAATATCGTCTTTGTTGAGAGCTGGGGAACAGATTCCCCCGGATACTGGCAGAGAGGTCAGGCACGTGTCGAGATATATCTTCATGATCAGAAAGTATGTGAGCGCTGGTTCCTTGTTGGTATCAGTGATATACCAAATACGGAAGAAATAGACGTTAACCAGATTGAGGCAGAACTTGCTAAGAAAGCCTCGGTTCATAAGACCGGTGAAAAGCCAAAAGACTCCCCTGCCGTTCCGGAAGGCGAAGAATCACTGGTTGATCTGCTTGCTCAGTTGGACAGCTTTACCGGTTTAAAATCCGTTAAGCAGTCAATGCGTGACTTTGTTGACTATCTTGAATTTATCAGGGAGAGAAAAAAATCCGGACTTAAAACTGCAGGTAATTTATCTGTCAACTCGGTATTCCTCGGTAACCCCGGAACCGGTAAAACAACAATTGCAAGAGTGCTTGGCAAAATCTTTAAGGCGATGGGCATTCTTGAAAAAGGACACATAATTGAAGTAGACCGTGGTGCACTGGTTGGTCAGTATATAGGTGAAACAGCACAGAAAACAGAAAAAATTATTGAAGACTCAATGGGCGGGCTGCTCTTTATTGACGAAGCATATACACTCGTCAAAAAAGGAGGCAGCGGACAGGATTTCGGCCAGGAGGCAATTGATACACTCCTGAAAAAGATGGAAGACAAAGCCGGCCAGTTTGCGGTAATTGCAGCCGGTTATCCGGATGAAATGAATGACTTCCTTTCATCAAACCCCGGAATGAAATCCCGGTTCACTCATTTCTTTGATTTTGAAGATTACAATCCGGACGAACTGATCGAAATATTTAAGATCATGGCTGAAAAAGAAGAATATTCGGTTGAACTGGGCGCCGTTGATCTTTTGAAAAAACATTTTACCAATCTCTACAGAAAACGGGATAAAACTTTTGGTAACGCACGTCTTGTGCGGAACAGCTTTAATGACGCTAAAATGGCACTCAGTAAACGGTACTTAAAACTCCCTGAAAAGCTGAGAGATAAGAGCGCGCTGACTACCATCAAAGAGGAAGATATTGCTGAAATCCTGAAACACACTGCTAAAACAGAAGTGAAGGCAGGAGTTGATGAGGAAAATCTCACTAAATACCTTGCGCAGCTTAACGGACTTACAGGGCTCCCCACTGTGAAGAAAGAGATTAATGAGCTGGTAAAACTTGCGCGCTATTATGTGGAGCAGGGAGAAAGTATACAAAGCAGATTTGCCGATCACATTCTCTTCCTCGGAAATCCTGGTACCGGTAAAACCACCGTTGCAAGAATCGTGAGCCAGATATTCTCGGCGTTGGGTCTTCTCCCTAAAGGGCATCTCATTGAAGCAGACCGACAGCAGCTTGTAGCTTCCTACGTAGGTAAAACCGCAGAAAAAACTACTGAACTTATTAACCAGTCTATGGGAGGAACACTTTTTATAGATGAGGCATATACACTGGTTAAAGGCGGCGAAAATGATTTTGGCAAAGAAGCAATTGATACTCTGCTCAAAAGAATGGAAGATGACAGAGGCAAGTTTATCTGTATTGCAGCCGGATATACCGATGATATGCGAAAGTTCCTGGACAGCAATCCCGGACTGCAGTCAAGATTTACCAAGCAGATTCTCTTTGAGGATTATGCTCCTGATGAACTTATGGAAATAGCCCGCAGCATTTTTAAGAGCAAGGGGCTCACCATGAGTCCGGAAGCTGAAGAAGCCGTTAAGATTCATTTTAATGAACTCTACCGCCAGCGTGATAAAAATTTCGGTAATGCACGGCTGGTAAGAAATCTGGTTGATTCTACAGCAAGAAATCATTTGCTCAGAGTTGCAGATATACCAAAGGATGAGCGCACACCTGAAAATACCAGCGTTGTTCTTCCGGCAGATATATCAGGTATAGGTAAAAACAAACCCGAAGAGAAAAAAGTTGTTGCTGTAGAAGGCAATAAAGAACTGCTGGAAAAACATCTCGCGGAACTGAATGAACTGACCGGCCTAGACTCCGTTAAGAAATCAGTTGACAAACTTATTTCAGGCCTTAAAGTCGCAAAAATGCGGGAGGCCCGCGGACTTACCGTATTACGGAAAAATCTGCATGCGGCATTTCTTGGTAATCCGGGCACCGGTAAAACTACTGTAGCACGTCTTCTCAGCAAGGTATATAAGGAAATGGGGCTTCTTGAGAAAGGGCATCTTGTGGAAGTTGACCGGGCCGCGTTAGTTGCCGGTTATCAGGGCCAGACATCAGCAAAAACCGAAGAAGTAATTCAGAAAGCCCTTGGAGGCACACTCTTCATTGATGAAGCCTATACCCTGGCCCGCGGCGGAAATGACTTTGGTCAGGAAGCAATTGATACACTCCTGAAGAGAATGGAAGATTTTAAGGATTCGCTGGTTGTCATTGTTGCTGGATACACAAATGAAATGCAGGAGTTCCTGGATGCCAATCCCGGCATGAGAAGCCGTTTCACTAATTTCTTCGAGTTTGAAGATTACGATCCAAAACAAATGCTGAATATTGCAACCTCCATCGCCGTTAAGAGCGGATATAAACTTGATGAAGGAGCCTCCCGCTCTCTGCTGGTTTATTTCACTATGCTGTATAACGCAAGGGATAAGAACTTTGGCAACGCGCGAACCGTCAGGAATGTTCTCTATAAAGCGATAAGCAATCAGGAGGAACGGATTCTTACCGTGTCTAACCTTACCGATCAGGACCTCATAACCATTACATCTGAAGATGTAAGGGTTATAGAGGGATAAAATTTCTGCCGGAACCCTCTCCCGTTATCTTCTGTTAAGTTTTTATGCTTACACTACAAAATCTGAACAAAAGTTACGGTAATTTTACAGCACTGGACAAACTGAATCTGCAGATTAATCCGGGTGAGTTTTTTGGCTTTCTCGGCCCTAACGGTGCAGGCAAAACAACCACCATTAAACTGATTTCCGGCCTGCTCCGTCCAACTGCCGGAAAGATTTTTATTGACGGACATGACCTCGATTCAAAACCCGATGCAGCCAAATACCGGCTCGGATATATACCCGATCAGCCCTTTTTATATGAAAAACTTACTGGCCGTGAGTTCCTCTTTTTTTCAGGCGGTCTTTTCAATATCCCCCATCATGAATTGCAGGATCGCATTGAGCGTATAACGGAAACTCTCAGGATAGGCAGCTGGATCGACCGACGCACTGAAACCTATTCGCAGGGGATGAAACAAAGAATTTCAATTGCATCTTCAATTCTTCATAATCCGGGACTTGTTCTGGTTGACGAACCAATGGTAGGGCTGGATCCGCAAAGTGCAAAACTTGTGAAAGAAACCTTTCAGTCCCTGGTAGAAAATGGTTCATCAGTTCTTATGACAACCCATAGTCTGAATATCGCTGAAGAAGTCTGCACAAGAATAGGAATTCTTAAAGACGGAAAATTGATCTTTGATGGTCCCCGTGAAGCATTCAGAGATTTTCAGGAGAAGAATTTTCTTTCACTTGAAGAGTTCTTCCTCGAACTGGTTAAATGAATATTTTTCGTCATCTTTTCTTTTATAAATTTCTCTCTAACATAAGAGTCAGCAAAACTGATTTTACCCCCGCGGAAATTCTTAAAAATATAGCTCTTCTTGCCGTTTATGCTGGTTTTGCATCAGGCATGTATCTTTTTACGGAGAAGGTAATAATACTGCTTCTTGAGGATTACAGGATTGGTCTCTTCTTTTTTCACCGTTTTGCTGCAATCATACTGTTCATGGTTTTCCTTACGGTAAGTGCCGGGAATATTCTGGTGGGCTTTGCTACCTTTTACCGCTCAAGGGAAGTAAATTTTCTGCTCTCCAAGCCGGTATCCTTTAGGCATGTATTCTTAATCAAATTTATTGACAATTTCTTCTATTCTTCCGGCACGCTGTTTTTGATAATCTGCGCAGCACTGCTTGCTTATGGAAATTATTTTAAACAGTCGTTCGGATTTTATATAACAGTCCTGGGAGGATTGATACTCCCCTTTCTGCTTCTTGCGGGTATTCTTGGAGTTCTGATTCTCTTCCTTATCGTAAGGATTGCAGAAGCAATTGGTCCTAAAATAACCATCGGTATTATTGCAGCCGGATATATAGCCGTTACCGCTCTCTTTTTCAAATTGAATGATCCGGTGGAACTTGTTGCTCAGGCATCATATATTGAGGCGCGGCTGAGTTTATACCTCACTGCGCTTGATTCCGCGTATATTAAGATTTTCCCTGGTATCTGGGTCGCAGATGCACTCTACTGGATTCAGCGGGATCTTCATAATCTTGCCGCCTCATATATTGTGATAGTTATTTCGCTTACCGCCGCGTTTTTTATCGCTCTCATTTTAATTGCAGAAAAGTATTTTTACCGCAGTTATCAGACCGTGGCAGAACTATCTGCGGGAAAGAAGAATACAACGGTGAGTATTCCGGTCTGGAAGCCGGCTGACTCATATACTTCGCCGAAAACCGGAAGTCTGTTCAGAAAGGAATATCTGCTTTTCCTGCGGGAGCCGGTGCAGGTTCTTCATCTTGCATTGCTAATTTTTTTAATCATACTTTTTACCGGAAGCATTGGCGGACGGCCATTCAGAATGTTTCTCAGTTATGATCCCGGAACTCAGACGACTGTCTATCTGGTATTCTTGCTTTTCATTCAGTTTATGATTGTGACTCTGGCACTGCGGTTTATTTTTCCCCATTTAAGTCTTGAAGGTGAAACGTTGTGGCGGCTCCGGTCTGCTCCGGTTAATATATACAGATATGCCGGCTCCAAGTTTGCGGTACTCATAACAGGTATATTGCTTCTAAGTCTGGCTCTGACCCATTTTGCAAACAGAAGATTTGAAGGAGAATTATACTATTTTTCCCTTGCAGCTACCATAATTACCGCATTTACTGTTGCAGCCATAAACTTTGGAATGGGGGGCCTGTTCCCTCAGTTTAAGGAAAAGAATCCTATCCGCATTTCTTCTTCCTCCGGCGCATCAATTTCTTTTCTGATTTCAATGGGATATATTATGCTTGAACTTCTTCTGCTCGCGCCTAACATCCGGCATTATTTTCAGACTCAGGGACCAGGGGGAGGGATTTTTAACCAATCGGTAATTTTCAACACCACAGGCATATTCCTCTTTGTCTCTGTAACATTATCAGCCGCGGGTATCATTGCAGGATTACGGGCCTACAGAAGAGATATAGTCGTCTGAATTAGTCCAGAGAGAATTTCCTGATAATTTCAGTATGCTGAGGAAATTCTTTTATGAGATTCTCCCTGTGTGCCAGTTCAAAATCATCAAAATGAAAACCCGGGGCTACCGCACATCCAAACAGTGAAAATCCCTCACTGACAGCCGGTGTTGCAGCAAACCAATCCCCCTTATTGAAAATCACCTGCAACTTCTCGCCATTTGCAATATTTCTTCCCAAAATATACTGTTCGAGTTTTCCTGAAGGGCTAATAATAAAAATTGTGACAGCAGCCCCCTCATGAAAGTACCAGAGTTCATCACTCTTCAGCCGGTGAAATGCTGAGAACTGCCCGGATTTTAACAGAAAATAGATGGAAGTCATGTAATTTCTCTCCGTCCCGGTGTTCTCCGGAATAAAACTGTCCACAGAGCGGTAAACCTCCCTGAAATATCCCCCTTCCGGATGAGGAATTAATCCCAGTTCTTTTATAAAAAGATCAGCATTGCTATTTTGCATCCTACTTCATTTTCACTATTTAAGAATAAGCTCAATATAATCAACCAGATGAAATTTACATCTCTCATGCTCATGCTTTGCCTCATTTTGGGCAAGTCAGGATTTAGCGAACAACCTCAGGCACCCGTTAAAATAACCAAATCTCTTGCAGATTCCGTAATTTCTCTTGCCTTAACCGAATTAACCGGTTATAAACTGCTTGAGGAAATCTGCAAAATTGGTCCGCGTCTGAGCGGCTCTGACGAGTCCATAAAGGCTATTATGTTTGCAAAACAAAAAATGGAGCAGATGGGGCTTGATACTGTCTGGCTTCAAAAGACTATGGTGCCCCACTGGGTGAGAGGTACTGTAGAAGAAGCTTTTCTTTTAACAAAAGGTAAAAAGAAACAGAAACTGCGTATCGCCGCATTGGGTGGAAGTATTGCTACGCCGAAAAACGGCATCAGCGCGGAGGTTATTGAAGTTTCAAGTTATGAAGAACTTCAGGCAAGAGCGGCCGAGGTGAAGGGTAAAATTGTATTTTATAATGTCCATTTTGATCATAGTCTTGTAAATACCTTCGCGGGTTACGGTAAAGCAGTCCGGTTCCGTTCAACAGGAGCAATCGAAGCAGCAAAATACGGTGCGGTCGGGGCTATACTTCGCTCAATCACGACAAGAAATGATAATACTCCGCATGTCGGCATGATCCGGTATGATTCAACGGTGGCTAAAATTCCTTTTGTGGCAATTGGAATACAGGATGCAAATCTGCTGAGCGAAAGTATATCCCGTGATGCAGACTCAAAAATCCATTTACGTCTTAATTGCGAAACAAGATCCGATATTGAGTCGTACAACCTGATTGGTGAAATTAAGGGACGTGTCTTTCCTGAAGAAGTAGTGATCGTCAGCGGACATTATGATTCCTGGGATCAGGGAGACGGCGCACATGATGATGCTGCAGGCTGCGCCCAGAGCCTGGAAGCTTTATATATCGTTAAAAAACTGCAAATCCGTCCCATGCGAACACTGCGCTGTATATTCTATATGAATGAAGAAAATGGCGTTCGCGGAGCAAAAACCTATGCAGATTATGCCCACTCAGCATCGGAAAAGCATTATGCGGCAATTGAATCTGACCGGGGCGCGTTTACACCACGGGGATTTAGTGTTGATGCTGATTCAGCTACTATTGCATATATGCAGAAATGGCTTCCTCTCCTGAACAGAACAGGAATAGAATGGATCAGAAAAGGAGGGAGCGGCGTTGATATTTCATTTCTTAAAAATACCCGCGCTCTTATCGGATATGTTCCTGACGATCAAAGATACTTTGATTATCATCATTCCGCCAATGATGTTTTCAAGGAAGTAAATCCGAGGGAATTTGCGCTTGGCAGCGCGGCTATTACGATTTTAACTCTTTTACTCAGTGAAGAAGGTTTTGAATAGAAAAGGATAATCAGCCGGATATTTCAGGAATATACATCCGGCTGATTACCATATCCGCTTCACTGATCAGTCTTTCCGCATAAATACGCGCAATAGAATTTCATACACATATTTCGGACATGTTCGCTGTCGTCGAAGTGAGCTGCCTGTCTTACGGCAAATACACCCCGGGAATCACCTATTTTTATTAATGCAAGAGCAGCAGCAATTCTTGATTCTTCATTTTCTGCCTCATGGAGCATTTCCATCAGCGGAATAACTGAACGGACGGATTTATATTCAGCGAGGAACTGTGCTGAACTTACCATCAGTCCCATATTACCTGAAGCAATACCATTCAGAAGACTTTTAACAATCACATCTTTCTGTGCTGCTGAAACACTGCCTGAAGGGCTGCCGGCATGGAGAAAACCTGTTGTGAGAAGAAGGAATAACAGGAGAAACGGAAGCGTGAAATTTTTCATTTCTTGACCTCTTTTAATGTTGATAATCTGCATCACTAAATTAGAAATTCCGTTTAACTCAAATAATTTATTGGTATTTCCGGAAATATTCAGGGACAGGGGGGTATTATTCATGACTATCAGCAAATCACAATATAATGATCCCGATTATGTACCTCAGATGTTTGTTGCTTGCAATAACCTGCTTCTCTGGTTATTTTAAATCCATAAAATTCCCGGTTTATGAAATGAAATTATTCCCGCTTTTGTGCGTTTTTTTACTCTGTAATATTGGGCATTATGCTCAATCCCCCTCACCTCTGAAGGAAGTCAGGGCTGTCTGGGTAGCATCAGTGACCAATATTGACTGGCCGACAAGCAAAAATCTGACTCCGGCGCAGCAAAGAAGCGAGTTTATAACGCTTCTTGACCGTCACAAACAGAATGGAATTAACACAATTATCGCTCAAATCCGTCCTACTTGCGATGCATTTTACATCAGCAGTATTGAACCCTGGAGCGAATGGCTGACAGGAACCCAGGGCACACCTCCTAATCCCCTTTACGATCCCCTTACCTTTATGATAGAGGAGGCACATAAAAGGGGGATGGAACTGCATGCGTGGGTTAATCCTTACCGTGCGGTTCTCAATAAGAATACCAGCAGTGTTCATAGTTCGCATGTCAGCAAGAGAAAACCACAGTGGGTTAAAGAATACGGTGTATATAAATGGCTTGATCCGGGAAATCCTGAGGTAATGGATTATGTTACTTCGGTTATAATGGATGTTGTCAGAAGGTATGATATTGACGGAATTCATTTTGACGATTATTTCTATCCCTATCCGCAGACAAATGTAACTTTCGAAGATGATTCTACTTTCATCCTGTATCCAAGAGGATTCACCAACAAAGATGACTGGAGAAGAAACAACGTAAATATGCTGGTAAAGATGGTTCATGACAGTATTAAATCTGTAAAGAAGCATGTCAAATTCGGAATAAGTCCTTTTGGCATCTGGAGAAATCAGTCCACTGATCCAAACGGATCAGCCACCAGCGGATTCCAGAGCTATGACCAGGTTTTTGCCGATTCCAGAAAATGGATTCAGGAAGGATGGGTTGACTACATTAATCCTCAAATTTACTGGAATATCGGTTTTCCGCCGGCAAGATTTGAGGTTCTCACACCCTGGTGGAATAATAATGCTTATGAGCGACAGGTATTTGTTGGGCACGCAGCATACAAAATTGGCAACGGCTCTCAGGACACAACCTGGCTTAACCCGACTCAGATGGGTAATCAGATTCGTCTCATACGAACTTATGAAAATGTTAAAGGAAGTGTATTCTTCAGTTCAAAATCCATTACAAATAATCTTCTTGGAGTTCAGGATTCACTGAGGAACGATTTATATAAATATCCTTCCCTTATTCCTCCTATGCCGTGGCTGGATTCCGTTCCTTCCCTGCCTCCTGTGCCGGGAGAGTTTACCGTTACTCCCCTTTCCGTAAGAGTAACCTGGTCTCATCCTCCTGCTGCATCAGACGGTGATCTTCCTTTCCGGTATATATTGTACAAATATACTGGTACCGCGCATCCTGACAGCATTGCTAATTACCAGAGGAAAGCTGAAGACATTGTAGCAATTATCCGGAAGGAAGCTACTTCCTATACTCACGCAACGGTTATTGATTCAGCAAATCCGTTTATATACCTGATAACATCCGCTGACCGCTTGTGGAATGAAAGCGCTCCCGAAATCATACCAATTTTTCCGGTTGTTTCAGCGAATGATGAGTTAACCGTCACTGATTTTTCTTTGCAGGCCTTCCCTAATCCTTTTAATCCGGTTACGACAGTTACTTTAACAATACCTGAAAAAGATATCGTTTCACTGGATTTATTCGATATGATTGGAAGGAAAGTACGGGTGATTCAGGAAAGCGGCCAGATGGAAGCAGGAAAGCACACTTTCCAGATACATGCAGCGGGGCTTGCCAGCGGAACCTATTTGCTCAGAGCCGCCGGCAGTAAATCTTATAAGTCACTTAAGATTATATTGCTGAAGTAAAACGTGCAGAGAAACTAACTCCAGAAGGATACAATATCCTGAAGAGTCTCCCTTTTACGAAGTACTTCAACCTCTTCTGATAAGGGATGATACCCGATCACAAGTGGTATCTGCCTGCTGTTGTACCGGGACCACGCACTCAGATTGTAAGCGCCGGCATCATGAATTATAAGATAATCGCCTTCTTCCGCCTCAGGCAGTATCACATTCCGTTCAATAATATCACCGGCAAAACATAAAGGCCCGGCAATCATATATGACTGCTTTTTTCCTCCGGACTTAATTGTACCGCTTGCATCCATCAATGCTATTTCGTGATGCCAGTCATCAGGATGATAGCTTTTTCTCAGGAAAAGATCAGCTCCCGCGTGATTCATAATTATTCTGGCATCAGTAAAATTCTTAACATACTCGATCCTGGTTATCACTGTCCCGGCATTCGCGTATAAATAGCGTCCGAATTCAGTGATTAAACGGTACTTTCCTGAAAAAAGTACAGGCACTTCTTTTCTCAGCAGTTCGGTGTAATTTTCCAATGTAACCGGCTTGTGCTGATGGTGATACCCAACAGGCAGTCCCCCGCCCAGATCAAAATGTGTAATTCTTTGTTGTTTGTTCTTAAACTGAGGATCATTATTAACTTCCTCCGCAAAATCTGCCGCCTTCTTAACTCCCTGAACCAGCATTTCCAGAGGACAACCCTGAGATCCGATATGGAGATGTATGCCATTTAAGAACGAAAATTTTAGATAGTACTCTTTCAACTTTTCCCGCTCCTGCAGAGGGATGCCAAATTTTGAAATCTGACCTGCAACACTTGTTGAAGAAATAGCCCCCATACCAACCTGAGGATTAACCCGCACACCCACTCCCGCTTTAATAGGAAATTCTTCTGCCAAGGCCGCTACCCTGTCTATCTCAGCAAAGGAATCAGTATTAAGGTATATTCCCATCCCAAGAGCATGTCTGATTTCCTGAATGGTTTTAGCCGGTGAATCAAAAACAATCTTTGATGCGGGTGCACCTGCGCTTTCTGACAGAGCAAGTTCTCCTCTGCTGGCGGCTTCGAGTCCAAATCCCTGGTCAATTGCCTTTTGAAGGATCCGGACTAAAGGATTTGCCTTTACTGCTGCAGTATGCAAAGAGCCGGAAGGAAAGGCGTTATGAACTGATTCCATCCGTTCACTTATCATTGCTAGATCATAGAGAATAATGAGCGTATCATCCTCTGAAATCATTCCCGCCTGCTGCTTCAGCCGTTGAAAAATCTTTGAGACTTCCTGAGGGGGTGTATATATTTTCACAATACCGGTTAAAAATTATTTAAGCTGTCGGATCAGGATTCAGCTGCTGCCTGCTCCATAAGTTTTGATGATTCTTCCTTTCCAAGATACCGGTCAATTACACCATGAATGATATATAACAGAGGGGTGAGCGCCACGGCAACGATAAATTTATAAAGATAATTCATGACACCTATCGCCAGAACGAGCGAGAGATTCCAGTCAGCACCTATATAGAACGCAACAAAAAGAACCACAAAAGAATCAATAAATTGGGAGACAAGTGTTGAGCCGGTAGCCCTCAGCCAGATCTTTCCTTCACCGGTTTTTCTCCGCAGAATATGAAATACGATTACATCAACCAGCTGGCCAATAAGAAAGGCAATGAGAGATCCGATAATAATCCAGAGCCCCTGCCCAAAAATTGCCCTGAACGCTGCATCCATATCCGGTACACCTTTTGTTTCTCCGGTGCCAATCCAGAAATCAGCCGGCTGAATGGCTATTGAGAAATAGATCATAACGTATGCATACGAAATTAGTCCTGCAGCAGTATAGGACATCAAACGTACCCCTTTTTTTCCGAAATACTCATTTATGATGTCCGTCATGATGAAAACCACCGGCCAGAGCAGCACTCCGGCAGTAAGATTAAATGAAAGGTTTTCAACACCGAAGAATGAGAAAGAAAAAGGCGGGATACCAAGCGTCTTTTCAAGAGAGAATATCTTAACCCCGACAAACTCAGCAAGAAGTGCGTTTGCAACGAAAAAAGCGCCCAGGAGGTAAAACAGGCGCACCGATTTTTGGTTCATTTGCTGTCCTTATTTCATATTTTCTTGGACAACAAGATACTGATTACATAAATTCCCTGACATAATTCACGAGATCATCTATCATGAATTCGTCAATTGTGAAGGTTACATAGTCTGCAAAATTATTCAGAATGACCAGAGAATTAATGCTGGTATCCTTATCTTCCAGATCAGCAATTTTCCGGGATACATTCAGGTTAAGATGACGTATATCCTCGTAAATCTTAACTAAGCCCTCCATTTCCCAATCCGGTCCTCCTCCCTTCTTTGCCTTCACATACTGAGCAAGCAAATAGATAGAAAGAGCCCTTACCTGGGTTTCTTCGAGTGTAGCAAATGGTAAATGAAAATGAAGCATGGGTTTTAATTTACCCATAACCGGGCATCCTGAACTAACCATACGAATCCCCATCATGCTGCTTACACCGCTCTGCAGTGAAGTTTTTTTATGATAGCTGCGATGCGCTGACTGAACCAGAACTTCAGCATTTTCAAATGAGGGGAGATCATGGAATTCGTTAATAATATCAACAATATTCACCGCAACCGGGCAATATTTTACCACTGCCTCATCAAGAGGACAATGCTCACAGCGGAAGTTTTTAAGCAGAGCCCAATCAGGTATCTCTTTCATATCCGGAAGGATATAGCTTAAATCATCCCTTCTGAGCCGCAGGATAAATTTCTTTTCCTTGCCATTTTCGAAGCGGAAAAGATAATTAAACTGAATGATATCTGTCTTTTGCTTTTTACCCAAACCCGAGACAATTTTGTTAGTAATGGTAAAATAAGGAAAAGCTGATTAATAATGATGTGATTTCGGATGCACCGGTAAAAATGCCGGATTTTAAGAGAGTAAAATCCGGCTTGTAAATGGTTCTTGAGGGTTAAAAGCGGGAAACGCGCAAAGATGAAAAGCCGCCTGAGATTTTCAAATGAATCTTCTGAGGGGCAGTGCCGTAATTATCGGTCTGCCAGGTGTTGTCTTTAACTTTTGTGAAGTCACTTAAATCTGTGGCACTGAGCGGCAGTTCCATATCAAGTTTAACTCCTGCTTCCTTCGGTACACGGATACTTACCGAACCCATACCCATCTCAATTGTTGCATCGTAAATTGTGCGGGAAGGCATACCGAGAGTCAGGTCAATTGAAGTAGCACCCGTTTTAAGACTGAAGTCCTTCAGTTTAAGATTACCGAGATTCAGGTTTGCAGTAGCCGCGCCAAGAGCAAGATTAAACGAATATTCGGGGTTATTGTGTAATGCAATATTTATAAAGTTTTGTATCTCTTTTCCATCGCCAAGCTGAATATCTATTTCATCCTGCCTTACTATGAGGTCCAACGCAGAATCCGTCTGATGAGTGGAGACCTTAAAAATACCCTTACCGTCAACACTATACTGTTTTTCACTGTCACTGTTTACTGCAAATGCACCCGCGCCGGCCTCAAGATTCAGTGTAACTGACTGAATTGTGCTGTCATAATCCATAAGGTGTTCGGCAGCGCTGCTATAGTCATACGAAGTGTCATTATCCCAGCGGAAAAAGCCGAACGGAGCACTGACTAGTGAGTAGAGCATAATTGCCAGTATCAGTCCGTTTAATCCTGAGAGCACTATCTTAAGGGTTGTGTTTTTTACCATGATGGAGGCGCCTGCAAGAATCAGCAGGATCGGCCAGTATTCATAAACACCATCAAGGGAAATTCCCTGCTCCAGAATATTATTTAATAAAAGGAGTATTCCTATCGTTAAGAAGAAAATACCCCAAAACATCTGCTTGGTTTTCATTGGTTTACCTCCTTACGCGAAGAAAGATATGGATAGACAAGCCAGCTTCCAAGGCCTAACAGAACCAGAGGAAGTATATCACCAAAATCAACTGAAGGAAATACATCACTCAAAAGTAAAAGTCCTCCGACAACCATAAGTATAGCTCCGAAAATCATTCTGGATTTACTTTTTTTTTCTGATTCCTGCTCGTTCTGGCTCTTTATTTCACCCTCCTGAGATGATTCCGATGAAACATTCTCAGGCGCAATACGATAGGCAGCATCATCACGCGGTATGATAAAGATGGCCACGATATAAAGCAAGAGGCCTACTCCGTTAAAGAAAAAGAGCAGTACAAATGCAAGCCGGACGAGAACCGGGTCAACTTCAAAGTATTCTGCCAACCCGCCGGCTACACCCGCGAGCATTTTTTCTCTGGTTGATCTGTATAATCTTCGTTTCATGACATCACCTTTTCATTTTTGTTACGGTTCAAATATAAACAGCCCTGCTGGCAATAATCGGTTTATCGGACAAACGGCTTTTTCCAATTGTGTAATCACCTTTTACCGTCATGAACGGTCTCATAAATTGTGCGATTTTCCCTCAATTTGGTCATTTTGAGAAACCTTCTTGTTAGCAGGCCGGCTGATACGGCCAAAGCCAAGGATAAAGCTGCCCAAATCCCCTCTACCCCAAAAGAGAAGGTGAATCCGAGAAGATATGCTCCGGGTAAACCGATAGCCCAATATGCAACAAATGTAATTATCGTTGGAATTTTTACATCGGCAATACCTCTCAAAACTCCTAGCCCTACTGCCTGAGTTCCGTCAAAGACCTGGAAAAGTGCTGCTATCAGGAGAAGAATACTTGCCTGAACTATAACCTCCCTGTCTGAAATATACAGGGTTGGTAAAAACGTATTTAATATCACCAGAATGACCGCAAATCCGGCCATGACAGATGCACCGAGGATCAGTGCGGCAATTCCCGCCGAACGGGTTTCTCCGGGATTCCCCTGCCCAAGATAATTACCAACTCTGATTGCAGCAGCAGAAGATATCCCCACCGTAATCATATAGGTTACTGAAGCAATACTTATTGCTATCTGATGGGAAGCAAGCTGAATTGCCCCGAGCCAGCCGACCATCACCGCAGCTAATGAAAAAGCAGTAACTTCGAAAAAGTACTGCGATGCGCTACCCCCTCCAAGTTTTAGTATTCGAAGACTCTGCTTCCGTTCAATTTTGACCGGAAACGGATTGAGAGAGTATATCCTGAACTTATGATTGGATACAACAAAACCGGTAATCATCAATGCCATAAAGACCCTGGATACTATGGTGGCATATCCCGCCCCGACAAGTCCGAATTCAGGGAAACCAAGATTACCGTAGATGAGAATCCAGTTGGCAAATGCATTCACGCCGTTCGCAAGCAGTGTTATATACATTGCAGGTTTCATTATCGAGAGGCCCTCAATAAACTGTCTGAGCTGCTGAAAGAGCATCAGAGGGACTGCTGAAAAAGCAAGAGTCTGCATATATGGAATGGCAAGTTCCCTTACCTCTGCGGGCTGATCCAGATATACAATGAGATATGCCCCGAAATAAGTAACGCTAAGCAGTACTGCTGCCGTAAGCGCGTTGATGTAGAAAGCCTGCCTGAATACCGTTCCGCACTCCTCGGTATCCTTTCTGCCTGCTGCCATTGCTGTGAGCGGAGAAAGTGCATAAGACATACCAATTCCTACAACCATTACCGTAAAGAAAAGACTATTGCCAATAGCTGCTGCCGCAAGCGGAACCGGCCCGACTCTTCCGACCATTGCATTATCAACCACTCCCATCATGACATGCCCCACCTGGCCAATCACAACAGGTACAGCAAGCCGCATGGTCTGCTTGATGTGATAATGATACTTTTTTAGAAATTTCAGGGATTTTCTCCGGTTTACATTCATTAAATTTCGTTAAAGAAAAATACGTTAATTATTGGAAAATCTGACCCTTATCATATTCCTGCTTACATACACAGGAATTATCTTTACCAGGATACCCGGTGTTAACATAGACCGTCCATCCGCTGCATTCGCGGGTGCAGTACTTATGATAATCACAGGTATTTTGCCGTTAAACGATGCAGTTTCCGCAATTGATTTTAATACCATCGGGCTTTTACTGGGTATGATGATAATTATCGCGGTGCTTGAACTGGATGGATTTTTCACGTTCATTGCTGAGAAGACCATTGCTTATTCTTCAACAAGAAAAGGGCTGCTGCTCAATATCATACTGGTAACAGGATTCGCAAGTGCTTTCCTGGTGAATGATGCTGTAGTGCTCCTCTTTACACCGGTGGTTATTGCAGTCTGCCGATCCGCGAAAATAAATCCTCTTCCCTATCTGATTGGCGAAATCCTTGCTTCCAATACAGGAAGTGCCATGTCCATAACGGGCAATCCCCAGAATATGCTCATAGGCATTGCCTCCGGTATTTCTTACGGCAGATTTCTGCTGATTCTGCTTCCGGTTTCTGTTATAGGAATGCTGAGTATATACTGGCTTATTATTCTGATTGATAAGAAGGAGTTCAGGCAGACTGAAAAACTGGTATTTCAGGAGCAAAGCCAAGGTTATAATTTTACTTCAATGAAGTTTTCAGTACCGATTTTTGCTGCTGTAATTTTGCTTTTCTTTCTCAGTAAACCAATCGGGCTTTCATATCCGGAAATAGCACTGCTCGGCAGTGCCGCCATCCTGCTTTTTGGAAAAATAAAGCCTTCGAAAATAATTAAAGAGGTTGACTGGGTGCTCCTTTTATTTTTTGCCTCTTTATTCATAGTTATTCACGCAGTTGAAAAAGAAAATCTGCTTGTAATATTCACGGACGGCGTGAAGTTACAAAATGATTTTTATGGTATTGCGATACTGCATTCTCTGTCACTTATGCTTTCTCAGATCGTCAGTAATGTTCCCTTCACGATACTTATTCTGCCTCTGATGAAAGCCTCTGGCGCGGGAGAAATGCTGTGGATTGCACTTGCTTCAGCCGCAACTATAGCCGGAAATCTGACGCTGATTGGCGCTATGGCGAATCTGATTGTAGCGGAAATTGCTCTCAGGTATGGGATTGAGATAAAGTTTGGAGAATTTCTAAAATATGGGATTCCGGCAACAATTACCGGTTTCATAATCTCAATGGGAGTTATCTGGTTGGAACATCTAACCGGAATCTTGTGAGTATCCGGTCAGCAAAATAATGGCAGAAAGAGTGGGATTCCGCGCAGCGTCCTATGGAGAACCCATGGTACGGTTTCCCGCAAATCGCTTTCAAATCAAGCAACAATTCGTAAATAATGGCTGAAAGAGTGGAATTCCGCGCAGTGTCCTGAGGAGAACCCATGGTACGGTTTCCCGCAAACCGCTTTCAAATCAAGTCACAATTCGTAAATAATGGCGGAAAGAGTGGGATTCGAACCCACGGAACGGTTTCCCGTTCACCCGCTTTCCAGGCGAGCCAGTTCAGCCACTCCTGCATCTTTCCGTCAATCGAATAGCTGATTTCAAAATAGACTGCAAATATATTAAAATTCCCCAGAAAATCCTTACATTTGAGGCTGAAATATCGAAGTTTTGGGGCAATTGTTAAACGGAGAGATGTCCCGACAAGTCGGGATTGAATGGGGCAAAATAATGGGAAAGTGTCCCGAAAAGTTTGATATAACCGGAGAGATGTCCCGACAAGTCGGGATTGGATGGGGCAAAAATAACGGGAAAGTGTCCCGAAAAGTTTGATATAACAGGAGAGATGTCCCGACAAGTCGGGATTGAATGGGGCAAAAATAACGGGAAAGTGTCCCGAAAAGTTTGATATAACAGGAGAGATGTCCCGACAAGTCGGGATTGAATGGGGCGATTGATAACCGGAGAGATGTCCCGACGAGTCGGGATTGAATCGGGCGATATAACCGGAGAGATGTCCCGAAGAGTCGGGATTGAATGGGTCGATATAACAGAAGAGATGAATTGTTAACCGGAGAGATGCCAGAGTGGTTGAATGGGGCGGTCTCGAAAACCGTTGTGCCCGTCAGGGTACCCAGGGTTCGAATCCCTGTCTCTCCGCAATATTTCTTGGAATTTTTTGACATCTTGGAAATAATCCGTGAGACCCCTTAGATTATTTTCACCTTCGCTTACCCTGATTAATTTTCACACCCGTTTTACCATTTATATTTTGTTTCCCTTAATTATATTGTCCTACCAATCATTTTAATTGAGTTTTAAATGTCTTATGATAAAATAATTACCATTCAGAGTGAAAAAAGATTCGGAAAACCATGCATAAGAGATACGAGAATCACTGTTTATGATGTCCTGAACTGGCTTGCTTCAGGAATGTCAGTTGAAGAAATTCTTGAGGATTTCCCAGAACTGGACAGGACTGATATCCAGGCGTGTCTCGCATATGCAGCAGATAGGGAGCATCGCTTACAAATTGCTCTATGAAACTGTTATTTGATCAGAATATTTCATTCAGGATTGTAAAAAAAATCCAACATCTTTACCCTGATTCAAAACAAGTGACCCAACTGGGGTTAAATGGAGCATCAGATCAAAAAATCTGGGAATTTGCCAAAATTCAGGGATATTCTATTGTGACGTTTGATTCAGATTTTTATGATTACGCATTAATCAATGGTATGCCTCCAAAAATAATATGGCTGAGAACCGGCAATACATCGACCAATCAAATCGCCGGTATTTTAACCGACCACGCCGAAAAGATCAAAGAATTCTTAAATGACCAAAGTTCAGCAAAGAAGTTCTGCTTGGAAATATTTGGTCTGTAATTGCAGTAAGTCTGAATAGTAAATTAATTGGTTAAAATATTGGAATAATTAAACTTTTTTCTTAGGGTTCGAATCCCTGTCTCTCCGCAATATTTACTCCTTTATTTTCTCACTTGAGTTCCCCCTTTTAACCGGTACATCATGCGGGTGAATACCAAACCTGTCATGGAAGCATTTGGCGAAATAGGAGTGGTTGATAAACCCAACTTCATCAGCAACATCAGCGATACTGCCCCAGTTAGTTTCAAGCAGTTTCTTTGCCCGCTCCAGTCTCAGGATCCGGATGAAGTCCACGGGGGATAGATTTGTAAGGGCCTTGATTTTCCTGTAAAACTGAGCATAGCTCAGGAACATCTCGTGGGCGAGCTGGTCAACCCCAAATTTCTCATCGGACAAATGTTTTTCTGCTACCTCTATCGCCCTCCTCATAAATTTTTCATCAAGAGATACAAAACTCACTTCACCCGGCTGAAGCATAACTTTACGGCTGAAACTTTCCCGTAACTTTCTCCGGTTTTCAAGCAGATTTTCTACCCTTGATAACAGTTCCTCTGAATCAAAAGGTTTAAGGAGATAGTCATCCGCCCCTTCATGCAGGCCGTTGAGTTTGTCTTTCTTCTCCGCGAGAGCCGATAAAATAATAACCGGTATGTGGCTGGTACGCTCATCATTCTTTATTGCGTGACACAGTTCAATACCATCCATATCGGGCATCATTATATCGGTAATAATCAGGTCAGGTATAGTGATTCTTGTCTTTTCAAGCGCCCTGGCTCCGTCTTCCGACTCGATAACCGTATAAAATTTCTGTAAGATGGATCGGAGATATATACGGGTATCAGCATTATCCTCGGCGACAAGAATAATCTGCTTCTCCCCTCCATCAGCAGCTTCTGTATCATTCTCGGACGGAGTAAGAACAGAATCATCAGGATATTCCTCAGTTACTTCCGTAACGGGTTCACCCGTTTCATGAGGCAGATATCCGCTCAATGGTATGGAAACAGTAACCGTGGTTCCCTCACCATAATAGCTTTCAATTGAAATCCTGCCATGGTGAAGTTCAGTAAGCTCTTTTGTAAGCGAAAGTCCTATTCCTGTTCCCTCCGTTTTATGAGTCGTATCAGCTCTGAAAAATCTTTCAAAAATATGCGGCTTATCCTGATCAGATATACCCATCCCGGTGTCGGCTATTCTGATGTTCAGGAATCCTGATTCTTCCTTCACTTCGGCTTGCACAGAACCGCCGGATTGAGTGAATTTTACCGCATTAGACATCAAATTCTGAACTATTTCTTCGATTATTTCATGATCAAACTGACCATGGATTTCTTTTGTGACGGCGTTAAATGATATCGTTACATTTTTTCTGGCAGCAGGACTTGCAAAATAACTTACTACTCTTGCTATGTGGGGTACAATATTATGGTTAAAAACTTTAAGTCTGGCGCTGCCTGATTCAACTCTTGAGAATTGTAAAAGAGTGTCAACTTGCCGTAATAACCTGTGCGCGCTTCGCCTGATGAGCTGAATATGTTCACCGGCCTCTTTTTTTAATTTCATTTTTGTGAGTGTCTCGGCCGGACCGAGGATGAGCGTTAATGGTGTGCGAAGTTCATGAGCAACGTTGGCAAGAAAACGGGACTTAAGTTTGTCAAGTTCTGACAATTTGCCAAGCTCATTTTGTTTTATGTTAAGTTCATTTTTCGATTTTATACTGCTTATCCTGATCCGCATATAAACAAATGCAGCAAAGAAAACTGCCAGAGTATATAACAAAAAAGCCCACCAGGTCTGATACCAGAAGGGCAACACAATGATTTTGCATTTGATTAGATTTACGCCTCCTATAATATTATTATCATCCTGCGGAAGAATGGAAAGATAATATGTTCCGGGTTTAAGATTGCTCCATCGGTTAAAGAAAATATCATGCTGGGAGGTGTGCTGAATAGCTCTCTGATCAACCCCTTCCAGCATGATATATGCAAGCAGATTCTTCATTGAATCCCTGCCGCGTGCTATAATCTCAATATCAATGGTATTCTCTCCAGCAGGAAGTGTAAAGATCCTTTGCTCCTCATCCGATTCTGCCAGAGGCGCACCATTGTCATTTACTTCCATGGTATAAAGCATTTTCCCCGCCTCGATTATCTCTCCGGTTGCCGGGTCTGTTCGCTGCACACCTGATTGTTTTATATTGAACAACAGCTTAATATAATTTTCCTCAGTATACATGGAATGCTCATGCGCTGGTATGTTCGCCTCAGATTCATGCGCACCCAGATCCGGATTGCTTGAAATTGGCTGAATTCTCTTTTTCCCGCTGTAGTCATACTCAGGCAATTCTATTTTTCTGCCAGCAAGAGTAAACCTTTTTAACCCAGCTGCTATACAAGGGCTGTTCGTTGAGATCCGGAAAAGTGTGTCATCCGGAATAAATCCTGGATCGGCATCAATATTCCCCACTCCATGGTAGCCCCCTTCAATAAGATTGTAATTCACCTGAATCCTCCCCCATTCATAAATCTGGTCAGGGATGTTCTTCCAGAGTATATTATTGTTTAATACGGTATATGCACCATCGGCAAGGTTAATCCCGCCTCCGGGTGCTTTTGTTTTATTACCGGTTATGGTATTATGATAAAGGACAGCCATAGCATTTCTGGCAATATGAACCCCGCCGCCCACTTCTATCGCGTTATTATCTGAAATGATATTATTATATGCGAGCAGTTCGCCCGTCCTTTTCTTACCGCCCCCGGCAAGAAGTCCTGCCCCAATTCCCGCTGAATTTTGAGATATATAGTTTCCGAATACTCTTATGGTAATTTTTTTTTGCAGATACAACGCGACTCCCCCTCCGGCTGATCGTGTTACGGAAAAGGTCCGGTTTTTTGTAATAATATTACGGCTTATTTCAGATGTCTGGCCAACGGCAATTCCTCCTCCCTCGCTCCACTTGCCTGTGGATTCATTGCCTGTGATAATATTATCCCGGATGATTAATTTAATTTCAGCTAATTGCTGTGTCGGAGGTGAGCATGAACCTATTGCACCTCCTGCAGTGAATTCAGTATATTTATTGGGTTTTATAAAGTTTGCAGTTATAATATTTTTTTCAATAGTTGCTCCCGCGTTTATCAGACAGATGCCCCCTCCGATATTCCAGTAAGGGAACAAAATATCCTCAGGATCATATAATATGGAGCCCATGCCGCCTCTAATGGTAAGTCCCGTAATAATACACCCCGAATCACACTCCCCGCTTATGTATATAGTCGAAGCACGCTTCGGATCAACTCCCCTGCTTCCATCAATTATTGTTTTTTGAATATGATCAGGATTCCCATCCTGAATAAACCTGCTTGCAAGAATGATATTCTTCGTTAGAACAAGGTTTTCATAATAGATTCCAGGTTCAATAATAACCGTGTCATTTACTGATGATGCATCAATTGCTTTTTGGATGGTATTATATCCGGATGGCACAAAACGGGACTTACCTGAAACTTCAGGCGACAGAAGGAATAAGATGAAGATCAGAAGGCCACAGTACAACAAAACCAAATACCTTTCTTCAATATGCCCCGGAATCTTTAATCCTCCTTGATTACGGGGTAACCGGACTGTCAATGAGCTAGGATTTCAATTATTGCAGTCTTCCACACTCTGGCAAAAGCCGGTCAAGTTTTTTTATTCCGCAAATTCATTTTCCCTTACCGGAAAAAATAGAGAAGTTTTTCTTCTCCTCAAAAGAAAATTATTCCCGTAACAACTGTATCACATCCCCGTGAGCATAATCCCCCCGTGACTACATGAACCGAAGACAGGCTTATTCCCTGAATTCTTTGCGCACACCCCCCTAAAATCGTATCTTTGGCTTTTATTTTTGGAAGAATGAGTAAAAAAAAGATCGTAATATTAGGCCCGGCCTTTCCCTATAGAGGGGGGAACTCCCTCTTTATTTCGCACCTGTATCATGCCCTGGCTGATAAATTTGAGGTTACCCTTTTCAACTACAAACTGCTGTACCCGTCATTTCTTTTCCCCGGCACCACACAGTATGATCAGAGCAATACAGCCCTAATGAAGGCTCCGAATGAGAGGATTATTAACTCAATAAATCCATTTAACTGGATTTATGTCGCCTCACGGATAAATGCCCTTAAACCCGACCTGATAGTTTTCGACTGGTGGCATCCGTTTTTCGGGCCTTGCCATTTTTTCATTTCCTCTTTCATCCAGAAAAGATTTAAGGACAAAATCCTCTTTATTACAGAAAATTTTGTCTCGCATGAAGGCAATTTTATTGATAAGGCCCTAACCCGGCTCGGACTTTCAAACGCATCAGCATTCCTCTGCCTTTCTGCCAAGGTTGAAAAGGAACTCCAGGAACTAAACCATCGTAAGAAGGTTTTCAGGTCGGAACTGCCTGTCTATGACTGCTATGAAATGGAGAAAGCGGATGAATTGAGGATCCGGGAATCAATGGATTACTCCCCGGAAGATAAAATTCTCCTCTTTTTTGGATATGTCAGAAAATATAAGGGACTGGACATCCTGCTTAAAGCTCTCCCGGCACTTGCAAAAGATGACCCGTCAATCCGGATTCTGGTTGCTGGGGAGTTTTATGATGAGCAGGACTATTACCTGAAATTAATTTCTGATTCCGGCCATGCTGACAAAGTAAAAGTTGTGAATAAATTTATTTCTAACGAAGAAGTCGGTAATTATTACGGCATTTCAGATTTAGTGATTCTCCCCTACCGCAGTGCCACACAGAGCGGAATTCTTAATGTTGCATATGGTTTCCTGAAGCCGGTGCTGATTACCGATGTTGGTGGTTTGGCAGAGTTTGTTGATGAAGATAAAACGGGCGTTATCGTTAAGCCGGAGAATCCTGATGAAATTACCCGCGGCGTTAAGAAATTCTTTGCATTAAAAAAGGAAACTGATTTTACGTCGCATATACGCAGACGGGTGGGCAGCAACAGCTTTAACAGCATCAGCGCACTCTTTGAAGAAATTACTGAAAGCAGCCATTCATGATACTAAAAACTGACTGCATCCACTTCCCGGGTGACCGTCCGTGCAGATTTAACAAAGAAACCGGACAGGAGTGCACTGATTGTCCCTATTATATATCACCATCAGGCAGGATTCTGATAATCAAATTAGACGCAGTCGGAGATGTGCTGCGTTCAACTTCAATTTTACCTGCTCTGCACAGAAAGTATCCCGGGTATGAAATCACCTGGGTAACCCGTCAGAATGCTGCAGATCTATTCAGGAATAATCCGCTCGTTCATCATGTTGCTGTTTTTGAAAAACCTGAAACTCTTATGAAAGTGATGAATGAGAAATATGACATCCTCATTCATCCCGACTCAAATCCTGCAAGCGGAAGCATGGCTTCTCTGGTTAACGCAAAAAAGAAATTTGGTTTCATCACTGATTCACAAGGCAATGTCAGCCCCATGAATGAAGCCGCCTCCGGATGGCTTGAAATGGGAGCATTTGATAAACGTAAAAAAGAAAACAGGAGAAGTTATCAGGAAATCCTGCATGATATATGCGAACTGGAATATAAGAGAGATGAAATTCAGCTTTTTCTTTCCAAAAATGAAAAAGAATTCCGTGATGCGTTCAAACAAAAACACAATATCTCCCGCTTCAAAAAAATCATCGGACTGAACACCGGTGCCAGCGCGAGATGGCGGCTCAAACAGTGGCATCAGCATCATCTTGAAACACTCATTTCTTCATTTAAAGATCAATCAGAAGCAGGAATTCTTCTATACGGCGGTCCTGAGGAAAAAGAAAGAAATAAAAGCCTTAAAGAAAAATTTCCGTTTGTTATTGACACTGGTACGGAAAATTCCCTCCGACATTTTTTTTCACTGCTTGATATATCTGATATTATCCTCACCGGTGACACACTGGGATTACACGCTGCCACTGCCCTCAAAAAGGAAGTAATTTGCCTTTTTGGCCCTACATCATCAGCCGAAATTGAGGATTATGGCAGAATTACAAAAGTGGTACCTGATATGGAATGTCTGGTGTGCTATAAACCCGAATGTGATTTTAAGCCGAATTGCATGGACCTGATTTCCCCTGCAACCGTGGAATCTCTGATCAGGAAAAAACTAAAGTCCTAATACCCCGGCATTACCGGATTTTTATTTTTTTAGTTTAAGAATAACCTGTTTCTTTTCCCGTTCAACAACAAAGTCTTTCATCCCCGTAGTTGATTTAAAGAGGTCTATCACTCTGCGCTGATTATCAGCTTCAGTTTCCTGCCCTTGTTGTGTTTCATTTTTTACTTTGGAAAGGAAATCCGAAAATTTTGGTTTCTTCCCTGCAGTTGAATCAGCTGGTGCTTCTGCAGAACCGCTCCCCAGTTTCACAAGCCTGGGCGGCGGCGGCGCTGAAAATTTCTGTTTAACTTCATTTTTTGGAGGTGTAAAATCTCCATGGACAGTCACCACCCGCTGCATTCTCGGAGTTTCATTTTTTAGCTCACTATCCGGTACTGCATTTCTTCTGGTAAAATCCTGTTTGCCGGAATATTCAGATTCCTCTGATATTTGCCCCTGAAAATCATTTGCATTCAGTGTAGTAAACCGCTGCTTTTGCACATTCTGACCCGAACTTGTGCTGCGGAAAGAAGCAATACGGTCAAAATCTATATCCTCGAAGGCAAATATCAATTCTGCAAATACCCGGTCATTCTGATTTTCAACCTCAATCGCCTCCAAATCAAATGCATAGACTTCCTGGAAATTCGCCTCACCCTGAATTCTGAAGCTTGAAATGAGTCCCACCTGCTGAATCCTGAACCGTAAATCTGGAAAATTCTGCATCTCATAATATTCATCAAGTTCACGCAGGGCATAAACAGGATCAAAATATATTACCTCAGGAGCGCCGTTAACATTAACAATAATCCCGTATTTTACCAAGGATGAATTAAACGATGGGAAATTGGTCAGCAGGCGGTAAACGACAAGACTTTTTGGCTTTTCATCATACACAAAAGCGCATACATCATTAAAATGAATACCCGCGGTTTTCTTAATCTTTTCATCCTTATTTATCAGTCTGAAATTGTCATCCAGGTCAAACCGGTTTTCAGAATAAATAAAAATGTCGTTTTGCTTTACATCAAGAGTCTCTAGAATCATTCTCTGTAATTGCTTTTTCCTAAAATAGTGATTTTTTTTGAACCATGATACTGTTTTTCTGACCCCGGCTGATAAATGAGGAGAATTTCGCTTATTTATAATAGGAAACGGCAGGTCTTCATGAAAAAAAAATGCCGCCCCTGACCGGGGCGGCATTTTTAGAAAACCTGGTTTCTTATTTAAGGATAACCATTTTCTTCATTTCTGAGTACTTTTTACCTGATCCTTCGAACTGAAGCTCATAGAAATAAATACCGCTCGGCAGTTTTTCGCCTGCACGGTTTGAGGCGTTCCAGCTCAGTTTGTAGGAACCTGCTGCTTTTACCTCATTCACCAGTTCATTAATAACCTGACCAAGCATGTTATAAACTACCAACCGCACGCTGCCATTAACCGGCAGTGAATACTCAATGGTTGTTTCAGGATTGAACGGATTCGGATAATTCTGGCCGAGTCTGAAGTCACCAGGAACAGCAGAAACCTGATCCTCCTTAACTGATGTCAGGGTCCCTGTCAGATATGCGATACTGTTAAGTCCATTAAAACCGGATGCGCCAATCAAAGTACCAGCCCCGGTGGTTTTATTAATGGTGAATAGTTCGCCGTTCT
This sequence comes from Ignavibacteriales bacterium, assembly GCA_015709675.1. Taxonomy (NCBI): domain Bacteria; kingdom Pseudomonadati; phylum Ignavibacteriota; class Ignavibacteria; order Ignavibacteriales; species Ignavibacteriales bacterium. The sequence continues at coordinate 2,473,492 of CP054182.1, read as the reverse complement.
GGGAAGTTGATCCTTTTACGCCGTAAAGTACACCGTTTTCATCGAATTCAATATCATTGGTAACAATACTGAATCCTGTAACTCCAACCAGCAAAGTATCACCGGTTCCGCGCACAACTTTCACTACACGGTCTCTTCCGCTGCCAACCGGTCTGTAAACCGTAGCCCAGAGCTCATTGGTGAATGGATCAAACGCAATTCCGGAAAGATTTGTTTTAACAGAATCAGTCATAACCATTGCACCATTGGCCAGGTCAAATGAATAAATCTGTCCGCCTCGTCCGGCAAGATAAAGAGTCCCGGAAGTATCAAAGGACATACCGGTAAGTGAGGTGGAAGGTATGCTATAGAGAGTATAGGCATCACCGCCGGTTCCGTTAAGTCTGAAAAGTGCTGTTGATGCAGCACCAGTTGACAATCCATAAGCAATTTTAGTCTTTGGATTGATTGCCACAGATGTAATTTCGTTATAATTAGAACCGGTTCCGAATTCCGTTCCGGCACCAGATGCAGGATTCAGTTTGAGGATTTTACCTGACTTGGTTGCTGCATACCATTCTCTTTCTGAGGCAGGATTGATTTCGTATCCGCGCGCTGAAATAGGAATTCCTTTATATACTGCATCATTGCTGTAGATATAAAGGGTGTCATTAGCAATTGCAGCGGTGTTAGGTGTAAAAACCACATTAAATGACACTGAGTCGTAAGTAGCCAGGGTCATCGGAAAAGTCATATTCTCAACTATTGAAAACTGACCGGTTCTTGAACTAATACTGTCAACCACAAGATCATCCCAACCGTAATTAGCAAATCCGGTAGCAAATGGTGCGCTTGAAAATCCAAGTTCAACCGGGGTGAAATTGAGTTTTGAATTAAAAGGATATATTGACGCTCCTGCATATGGTTCCAGTCTGATTTCAGCAAACCAGGTGCCCCAGGTATTTGTTCTGGCAACATATTCAGTAAATACCCACATATTTAACTGATTAACAGGATCAAGCCAGATGCCGTTATAATCACCCCATCTGTTTCTGCCAGAACCAAAATCCTTAACGTAATTGCCCTGGCCGGCAGCGAGCTGTATGCTCGGTCCGAATTCACTGATATCGTTACGTTTTCCCGCTACAAAAGCACCGACGTATTCTGTGGTACCAGAACGGCTGAACGTAACGGCCACGTTTTCCATTTTGTCAACTTCAAGAGCAGCATATATATGCCAAAATCCCGGCGCTCCATAAATCTGCTGGTGCTCCGTAGTCATCGTGTTTGTGTTTATCCTAACATAATGGAATGAAGAATAAGTACCTGCACCCGGTGTACCAACGCTGTGGACTGCCCACATTTTATCTCCCCATACTTTGGGTTCATTGCGGATTGCAGCACCGGCGCCTTCAAGCAGTATGGTGCTTCCCCCGAGCTGGTTGGCGTTCGGAGCATTAGAATATTGTGCAACCTGCACAAGCTGCCCTGTCATGCTTGGGGTGCCCGCAGGATCATTGATCTTATATACGACCATATAATTTGCGCCGCCGCTTGGTGCATGAAGAAGCGGATAACTTCCGCCTGAGGTATATTTAATGGATGGGCGGATATTAAATACCCTGCTGCCGAGCTGCTGAGGATAGCGTATATCCCAGAGGTCGTTCCAGGAAAGCTGACCTGCCTGATCGGCGTATAATTCACTTTTTTTAATGATTCTGATCTTTACACCCTGGAATGATCCGCCGAACTGGAACTGATTAGAAGTGATATACAGGCAGTTTTCATCATAACCAACACCCTGATAATCACCCCATGTCGAGGTAACAGTTGATCCATTGGTTGTTGAAGGGATGGCCCAGTTATACCAGGTGCCGGTCGGAATTGAATCATCTGATACGGAGATCAGAAAGTACCCTCTCTGAGGACTGTCGCTCTGATCAAGCCATACCTGAATCCAGCGTTTAGCATAATGATCATAAAGAACTTTCGGATCAAATGCACCAGGGCCTGAAAGTGTGGTAGCATACCAGGTGTCTGCGCTGATTGTCTGAACAAGATTTCCCTGCTTGTCATAAATCGCAAAATTTGAGTTAACGGTCGAAACAATGTGAGTCGGACCGACAGCCAGGTAAGGATCAGGTGGAATGCTGTTTGTCTCCGTCATACCGTTAAAGGATTTCAGAAGGAGAGTTTCCTCTGTGTTTACCGGATTGTCAGCACCCGCATTAGGATCCTGAACATAAATGCTCATTGGATCAACACCCGGAGTAGGAAAAGAGTAATAAGATGCTTCTATGAGCGGATTATCCTTATTCTTTGTCGCAACCGGCTTCGGAGGATTGATGACCGATTTATTAAAAGTATAAGTTGAAGTGGTTGTACCGCTGGGGACACTTCCGGCAGCAGGACCCTGATAGAGTGACTGTGCCATAGCCGGAGAAAATACCAGCAGCGGTAAAAATAAAAATAGTATGAAACGCATCAGCATTCCAACCTCCTCGAAGAAAAAATGAATAATGAATTAAAAACTTTTTATGCCTCTCTGCAAAATATATTAAAAATCCGCTAATTAGAGGCCTTTTTTTATAGGGAATTATTTCGCCTTTTCTTTCGGCGAAATCCAAAGATACAGGGATGGAATCACAAAAAGTGTTAAGGCAGTGGCAAAAATCATCCCTCCGACAACCGCAATTCCCATGGAAACACGGCTTTCAGACCCGGCTCCGAGTGCGAGCGCAATCGGGAGAATGCCAAGTATGGTTGAAAGACTGGTCATGAGGATCGGACGAAGGCGGGCAACTGATGCATTCACCACCGCATCATAGACTGAAAAACCCTGATCTCTTCTCTGATTGGCAAATTCCACGATCAGAATACCATTTTTGGTTACCAATCCAATCAGCATAACCATGCCAATCTGACTGAAAATGTTAAGGGTCTGATTAAAATACCAGAGACTCAGCAATGCTCCGCTGAGTGCCAGCGGTACGGTAAACATAATGATAAACGGAGACCGGAAACTCTCAAATTGGGCGCTGAGCACCAGATAAATTAGAATTAATGCCAAAAGAAAGATAAAAGCTATCGAAGAAGAACTCTCTTTAAAGTCCTTTGATGCTCCATCCAGGGCTGTGGAAAAAGTATCATCCAGCACCAGTTTGGCTATTCTGTCCATTTCGGTAATACCATCGGATATTGTTTTACCGGGGGCAAGTCCTGCCGACACTGTAGCTGAAACATAACGATTAAACCTGTAAAGCTGAGGAGGGTTACTGGATTCTCTCATCGTCACAATATTATCAAGCTGAATCAATTCACCGCTTTTACTGCGGACGTACAGAACCTTCAAATCCTGGGGATCCGCCCTGTTATACCTTGCCATTTGTCCGAGAATCTGATATTGTTTTCCATCCTGCACATAGTAGCCGAATCTTCTGCCACTGTAAGCAAGCTGAAGGGTCCTGGCAACGTCCTGAACTGAGACCCCCATATCTTTTGCCTTATTTCTGTTAATATCAATCACGATTTCCGGTTTATTAAACTTGAGATTGATATCTGACACAGCAAAGACCGGACTTTTACCAACCTCCTCCATGAATTTCGGAATAACTTTCCTGAGTTTCTCCAATTCACTTGCCTGAATTACATACTGAACCGGCAGTCCTCTGCTGCCCCGGGTCGCAATTGAAGGTTCCTGAATAATTATCGCGCGGACATCCGTGTACTGTGCAAGCCGTTTGCTCAGATCAGTAAATATTTCCTGCTGCGTTCTTTTCCTCTCTTCGGGATCTTTAAGAATCAGCCGGATAAAACCGGAGTTAACTGAACCCCCGCCGAATCCCGGTGCCGTAACTGATATATATGCTTCAGTTTCTTCCTGGGTTGCATCCTGTGCTGTAGCGAGCATGTCAGCCAGGTAGTCATCCATATATTCAAATGTGGCACCCTCAAATCCGGTTACCTGCACGCGAAGCTGGCTTCGGTCCTCGGTTGGTGCAAGTTCGCTCTGCAACGTGGAACCAAAGAAATAAATTGATCCGAAGGCAAAGAGCAGAATACCAATGGTTGCCAAAGGCCTCTTTAAAAAGCCTTTAAGAATCCATTCGTAGTTTTTATTCATTCCGGTGAATACCGGCTCTGTAGCGTAATAAAACCGTGAGTGCTTTGTCTTATTCCTGAAAAACCTTGAGACCAGCATTGGCGTAAGCGTAAGAGCAATCAATGATGAGATCGCAACAGCTGAACCGATCATGATTCCAAACTCTTTGAAGAGCCGTCCAGTGAGACCCTGAAGAAATAACAGCGGCAGAAAAACTGAGATAAGAGCAGCAGTTGTGGAAATTACTGCAAAAAAGATTTCTTTAGTCCCCTCATAACCTGCTGTTTTAGATTCAACACCCGCTTCAATTTTTGCATAAATATTCTCAAGCACCACAATCGCGTCATCAACCACAAGCCCGATCGCCAGCACGATCCCCAGCAGCGTTAGCACATTGATCGAGAAATCCATCAAATATAAAATAAAGAATGTGCCTATCAGAGATATCGGGATAACGATGACCGGGATAAACGTACTTCTCCAGTCACGCAGGAAAAGGAAAATGATCAAAATAACCAGACCGAAAGCGAGCAGGATAGTTTCTTCAACCTCGGCGATTGATTTCCTGATGAACCGGGTTACATCAAACCCGATTCCCAGTTCAAGATCCTGCGGCATATCTTTTTTTAATATTTCCAGTCTCCGGTAAAACTCATCAACAATCTGAATATGATTTGAACCCGGCTGGGGTACTAAGACCACACCAACCATTGCAATTCCATCCCGCCGGAGGATTGTCCTCTCATTTTCAGCGCCAAGTTCTGCATACCCAACATCTTTAAGGCGAACAAGAGTATTATTTCCGGTGGATACAATAAGATTATTAAAATCCTCAGGGGTTTTTAATAAGCCGATCGTTCTGATTGTTAATTCAGTACTTCTGCCCTCAAGTCTGCCAGAGGGAAGTTCAAGATTTTCTGTTCCGATTGCCTGAAAAACCTCAAGCGGTGTAAGTTTATAAGACGCAAGTTTTACCGGATCAAGCCAGATACGCATGGCGTAACGGCGCTCACCCCAGATCTGAACCTGTGATACGCCCGGGATGGTTTGCAGCCGTTCCTTGAAGAAGTTGTTCGCAATGGCACTTAATTCAAGTATACTCCTCTTTTCACTTTTGACATTTAAGAACACAATGGGAATAGCATCAGCATCCGCCTTTGCAACAATGGGTGGATCTGCATCGGGAGGGAGTAATGAAATCGCACGTGCTACTCTGTCTCTCACATCGTTTGCGGCTGCTTCCATATCAATACTGAGTTCAAACTCAACGGTGATAGAGCTTCTTCCGTCTCTGCTGGATGAAGTGAGGGAGCGAATTCCTGCGATACCGTTTATTGATTCTTCAAGCGGTTCAGTTATCTGCGATTCAATAACATCAGCACTTGCTCCCGTAAAACTGGTATTGACATTTACAATAGGAGGATCAACATTGGGATATTCCCTCACACCAAGATAATTGTATCCAAGAACACCAAAAATTACGATAAAAAGAGAGATAACAACGGCAAGTACGGGCCGGTCAATACTTAGCTTATAAAGACTCATATTATTCTCTTACTGATACTTCGCCTAGTGTTACAGGCGAATTGGGACGCAGATTAATGATACCTGATGTGATAACTGTATCACCGGCTTTCAAACCTGAAGTAATTATCACCTGTTTCTCATCCCGGAACCCGATTTCAACCGGACGGGTTACAGCCCTGCCATTATCATATATAAAAACCTTGTACCCGAGCACATCGGGGGTGAGCACTTCTGCAGGAAGCACAATAGAACCGGAGGATCGCATCATCGGAAGTTCAATATCGGCAAATGCTCCGCCGGGAATGGTATATCCGGGATTGACAGCAACAGCCCGGGCCTTAAGGCTTCTGGTTGTGAAATCTATCTTTGGTTCTATTGCATAGACTTTTGCATTAAACTTTCCCTTCACGCCATCAAGAGTAAAGGTAATTCTGTCCCCGTTTTTTACGATTCCGAAATATCTTTCCGGAAGAGAAAAATCAATTTTTACAGAGTCCATTTTCTGAAGAGTGGTAATCTTAATTGTCGGATTAACATACGCTCCCTCACTTATATATCTCAATCCTGTTGTACCGTAAAAAGGTGCGCGAATTTCCGTTTTTTCAATCTGTGCGGCAATCAGATCAATATCTGCTTTATTTGCATTCAGTTCATTAAGGGCAGCATCATAAAGTTCCCGGCTGGTTGCATTTTTTTCCAGAAGAATTCTTTCTCTGTACTCCCTGTCCTCCAGGATTTTTTTTCTCGAAAGAGCTTTTTCATATTGCGCCTGAAGTTCAGAATCATTGATTTTTACTAACAGCTCCCCTTTCCTGACAGAGGTTCCTTCCCGGAAATGAATAGCGGTCACCCTGCCATTCACCTCACTCACCAGTGTTACCTCTTCATTTGGAAGAATTGTACCGACCGTTCTTACAGAGCCGGATAATTCAGTTGGCTGAACCACGGTAATATTAACCTTGAGCGTTCTTCCTCCTGGTCCCCCCCTCTTGGGGCCAGCGGCCTCCTCAGGTTTACTGTAAACCGTTAATTTCAGGATGATCAGCAGTGCAATAATGAGCACAACTGAAAATATGACAATAGCTTTCTTAGAAAATTTCATACTCTGATTCTCAATGCGAAAAATGGGCAGGTTTCTTCAAATATCTTGCAGAATTAGCCGGAAAACACTTAATTTCAAACATAAGTTCAAAAATAATTAAAAAACAGGCAATTCTATGGGTAAATTTAACCTTAGTAAAGTTCAGGAAATTCTCAGGTCAATGAAATTTGACGGATGGATACTCTACGATTTTCGGGGCAGCAATGACCTTGCTCTGGCTATCATGGATATCTCACCAAAAACCCATTTGACCCGAAGAATGTTTTACTTTGTTCCTGCTTCAGGAACTCCTGTCAGAATTGTGAATGCAATTGAAGCACACAATATGGCACATCTTCCCGGAGATGAAATTCGCTATTCATCACATAAGTCCTTGACTGATGCCCTGGGCAGGACTCTGAAAGGATTTAAGAAACTTGCATGTGAGTATTCCCCGCTCAATGCGATTCCCTATTGCTCCCGTGTTGATGCAGGAACTATTGAATACCTGAGTTCATTCGGAGTTGAACTTCATTCCAGCGCAAACCTGATCACCTTGCTGGATGCAATCTGGTCAAAGGAGCAATATGAAGAAAACAAGTCCGTAGCCAAAAACCTGCATCTTATTTGCCAGGACGCTTTTAAACTGATCGGAGATTCAGTCAAGTCCGGCACTCAGATAACAGAATGGGGGGTACAGGAGTATATACTTAAACGCTTTAAAGAAAAGGGTATGTGGACAGACCACGACCCCAATTGCAGTGTTAACGAAAACTCGGCAAATCCTCATTATACCCCATCACCTGAATCATCAAAGCAGATAAAAAAAGGTGATTTTGTGCTGATTGATCTCTGGGCAAAAACCGAACGGGAGGAATCAGTCTGGTCTGACATTACCTGGGTAGCCCATGCGGATACATCTGTCCCTGAAAAATACAGCAATGTTTTTGAAATAGTTAAACAGGGACGTGATGCTGCCTATAATCTGGTGGTTGACCGCCTGAAGAATAAACAGAACATCATGGGATTTGAGGTTGATGATGCCGCAAGAAACATAATTGAAAAAGCGGGATACGGAGAATATTTCTTCCACAGGACCGGACATTCGATAACAACGCAGCTTCATGGCACAGGACCTCACATTGATAATTTTGAGACCCGGGATGAACGGCTTTTACTGCCGGGTGTTTCTTTTTCAATTGAACCAGGCATCTATCTGCGCGGTGACTTTGGAATCAGAAGTGAAATAGACGTGTTTGTTGACTGGAACGAAGTTCCGGAAATAACCGGAGGCGCTCCCCAGCAGTTTGTCCCCGCACTATTGGCCTAAAAACAAAAAAGCGGAGCTGAAATCCCCATTCAGCTCCGCATTATTCAGTGCAGATTCTTCTTTAAAAATCAGGCCTTGCGCGTTTGCCTCCCCGCTTGAAGAGGAGATCCTGAAGTTCTTTCCTGAATTCTCTCTCAAAAATAATCAGTTTTGCTATCTGTTCATCATTTAGGATATCCTCCTGGCTGCGGATATATTCCATCCGGGATTTCATCAAATCATCTTCCTTCTGAATAATTTCATTGATGAGAGTTTTATAATCTGTTTTCCCCCCTGCTTCAAGCTGCCGGTGCAGGTTTTCATGCAGACTGTCAACTGCATCCTGCATCTGACGCTGGCGCTGTTTAAATTCTTTTCTTCTTACGAAAAACTTCACACTGGATTCTTCATTCATATCAAGAATCTCCAGCAGTTTTACTTTTTCAAGCTGATCAATTCTTTTCAGCGCACGCTTTTCCATTTTGGGCTGCGCTGCAAGAAAGAGAAGCGGGAAAAATAACAGTATGATTATATAGTGAATTCTTACTAATTGCATAAATAACCTATAGTATTTTCTTTTTTTCCAATTGAGCGATTATTTCATCGAGGTCGCTGTCCTGAAGAAGCTGTTCAAGTTCATCCTCGGTTGCGGGAGACTCTCTGAGCACTGTGTGAAGGTCTTCAGTCTCCACCGAGATAATTTCGCGGAATGAATTATCAACCGTTTCATTGACTGCTTCCGGACTTTCAATTATCATTTCTTCAATAGTCTGATACTGATTGATACTTACTATTTCAGTAATTTCATCGGTTGTCATAACTTCTGGTCGGCTGCTCTGCAGGTGAAATAAATAGAAAACTAAAAACACCGGTAAAACAGCCCCCGCAGCAAGACGCATAAATCCGTAAGGAGAAAATACAGATTGTTTAGCCGGTCTACTTCCTTCAATCCGGTTTCTGAATCTTGGAAGTATCGTTTCAAAATAAGCAGTATCAGAAGGCATAAAGGAATCCTCTTTAAGATTCTTCAGTTTTTCTGCCATCATTTGCAGCCTGGCTTCCTCGGAAGAAGACAGTGAACGCCTCGCTTCAAGATCTCCGTCTAATGCGCTAAATATTTTCTTATTCATCTTTATCTTCCATCATTTCATTAATTTTTTTAACTGCATGAAAATAGTTTGCTTTGAGACCGCCGGTTGATTTGCCTGTTATTTCCGCAATTTCTTCATAGCTGAGTTCATCAAAATTTCTCAGAATAAAGACCTCTCTTTGTTTAACCGGCAGTTTTTGCAGTACGGTATCAAGTTTTTTCAGCCGTTCTTTATTTTCAATATCTCTGACAATATCGGTTCCGGAATCTGATATTCGTTTTATGTCCTGCCCGATTGGCAGGAATCTTCTCATGTTTTTTCTTTTTATCAGGTTAATGCTTCTTGTAGCGGTAATCCTGAAAATCCAAGTATAAAGCGCTGAATCAAACCGGAAATCTTTCAGTTTTTTATAAAGAACAATCAGCACTTCCTGAACAATATCATCCGCATCAAAATGATCTCCAGTCATTCTTCTTGCATGCCAGTAGATCTTTTCCCGGTACCGGTTCACAATCAGATTAAAAGAGTACTCATCCCCTTTCAGGAATTCCTCAACTAGCTCCTTATCTGATTTCTGTTCCTTCATGTACCTGTAATGTTTCTTTTAAGACAATCGTTTAAGCCAGAAAGTTTAATCTCATGAAAATTAAATTTATCGTTTTCCATTTAAACCCGCCCTCCCCGGCCTCTGTCTATAAATCAGACAAATAAAAAAATTCTATCACAATTTAATTAAAGGAAATACTTATGAAACATTTCATGATATTCTCATTTGCCTTGGCATTTCTTGTACTGCAGGCTCCGCTTGATGCTCAGGGCCGCGGCCCGAGAGATGACCGTCCCCGTCCCGGTTATAATATGATTGAGAAACTGGATCTTTCAGATGCACAAAAGGATAAGATTGAGCAGCTGCGGCTGGACCACCAGAAACAGATGATTGATCTGAGAGCAGCCCTGGATAAAGAAAGATTAGCAATGAAGGAGCTGATGGGCAATGATAACTTAAACCGCTCAGCATATTTGGCCCAGGAGGAGAAATTAAACGCGGCCAGAGATAAAATGCAGAAAGCACGGGCTAATCACCAGATGGACATCTATGATCAGCTGAATGCGGACCAGAAAAAAATATGGAGAGAATACCACGGCAAATGGGGTTTTGAAGGAAATAAAAATTTCAGAAGAGGCGGCCGCGGTCCGGGTAAAAGAGGGCCTGGGTTTGGACCGTGCTGGTATAATTAAACTTCTGTAGTTAACCGGAGTAAGGGCTTTTCATAAACGAACCTGAACATTTATCGACTCCTCTTGTTCAGGATATAAATGAAAAGCCCTCTGGTTTTATAGATCACCCAGAGGCGGTCGTAAGACGATTTCTTCGGCCACGGCATTCCCCTTCAAAAAGCATAACTCATAAACTAATTCCCCTATTGCATCAGGATGCATCATCCTTTCAGAATATTTTTCCCTCATCTCCTCAGCCCAGATTGGGGTATCTGTAGCTCCGGGGGAAACATTCATCACTCTGATATTATAACGGCGTACTTCTTCCCTCAGGACTTTTGCGTAAGCCTCCAGACCGGATTTTGTTGCCGAGTAGAGACTGCTTCGTGTAAAAACCTTTTGTGTAATTACTGAAAGAATATTGACGATTAATCCGTCTCTTCTGGAAATCATTCCCGGTAATACTCCCTGAATTGCATGAATCGCACCGGTAAGATTTGTTGCAATCATTTTCTCCGCAAGTTCAGGAGAATCTTCCTCGGCCAGTGTGAATGAGGTAATACCGGCATTATTAATGAGAATGGAAATACCGTCGCAAAACGGACTGCTTTTCAGAAAAGTTGTAATGGAATGATAGGATGACATATCACAAGCAGCGGTGATGATATTCCCTTCCCCCTGAGATTCAACAATTATTAGCTTTTTGATATCTCTCCCTGTTGCAAGAACCCGGTGTCCGCGGGAGGCAAATGTAAGAGCAATCCCCTTTCCTATTCCTGATCCGGCTCCCGTTACCCACACGATTTCCTGCTTCATGAACGGATTTTACCAAGTCTTACTAATGAGAGAAATTCAGCCCGTGTTCTTGCATCTTCTTTAAATTGGCCGATCATGGCGCTTGCTGTTGCTGATGAGTTTTGTTTCTCAACACCTCGCATCATCATACACATATGATTGGCTTCTGAAACTACGGCAACTCCGATCGGTGACAGATACTCATCAATCACCTGTGCAATCTGCTGCGTCATCCTTTCCTGCACTTGTAACCTGCGGGCAAATACATCAACCAGTCTTGGTATTTTGCTGAGCCCGACAATTTTGCCGTTTGGTATATATGCAACATGCACCTTGCCCCAGAAAGGAAGCATGTGATGCTCACAAAGACTGTAAAAATCTATATTCTTAACAATGACCATCTCATCATACTTTTCTTCAAAAATGGCATTATTCAGAACCTCGTGGATATCTTTTTTATATCCGCTTGTAAGAAATTCGTATGCTTTTGCTACCCGTTTTGGTGTACTGAGAAGTCCTTCTCTTTTGGGATCCTCGCCAATTTCAACCAGCATATCCTTAACCAGCGATTTCATCGCATCATGATTCATATGGGTCATCCTTTATATTCAACGTAATTGTTCTCGGTTTCATACAGTTTTACTGCATGCAGTTCACCCGCCGGCAGTTTATCAACAAGCTGATTCCAGATACCAATGGCAATGTTTTCAGCTGTCGGAATTATGCCTTCCAGGAAAGGGACATCAAAATTAAGATGCTTGTGATCAACGATGGCAATTACATTTTTTTTGATAATATCTTTTAAGATCTTTAAGTCCAGGAGGTAACCGGTTTCAGGGTCAATTTCACCTTTTACCACTACTTCGAGAACATAGTTATGCCCGTGCCCGTTTTTATTGGCGCACTTATCATAAACTTCATTATTCTTTTCATCACTCCATCCCGGATTATACAGTCTATGGGATGCAGCGAAGGTTTCTCTTCTCGTTATATAAACCATCGGCTATTTCAATGCTTTCAGGACTTCGTCAGCGTGACCATTAACTTTAACCTTTGGGAAAATCTGTTTTATCTTTCCTTCTTTGTCAATGATAACCGTTGTCCGTTCTACTCCCATATATTTTTTGCCGTACATGCTCTTTTCTTTCCATACACCGTATTTCATAAGCATTTCTTTTGATTCATCACTGAGAAGATCAAACGGAAGTTCGTATTTTTCGGCAAATTTCTTATGCATCGCCACTGAATCAGGACTAACTCCCAGTATAACAGCTTTCGCGGTTTTTACATGGTCAAAACGGTCTCTGAAATCACAAGCCTCCTGAGTACAACCGCTTGTCATATCCTTGGGATAAAAATAAAGGATAACCTGTTTGCCGGTAAAATCTTTCAGCGAAACTGATTTTCCATCCTGGTTTTTTAAAGTAAATGCGGGTGCTTTTTTGCCGGGTTCTAACATGACATAATCCTTTTAATATTTTTCGAGAGTTGTATCTGCTTCATCAGCCCACCGGTCTATTCCTCCGTCAACATTGTAAACTGTTTTTATACCTTCGCTTAAAAGATATTCACATGCTGAAATACTGCGGAATCCATGATGGCACAATACAAATATTTTGTTATATACTCTGAGTTCATCGAGCCGGGTAGGCAGTGTGCGGAGAGGGATCAGGACTGATTCTTTTATATGAACAATGTCATACTCCCATTGCTCTCTCACGTCAAGGAGCATGACATTGTTTTCATTTTTTAATGCTTCTGCCGCGGCAGAAGGCTCAATTCTGAGGAACATTTCAGGAAAGTGATTCTACTGTTTTTTTAATCGCATCATAATTCGGTTCATCTCCGGGTGAAGGGAGAATTTCCATATATCTGATTATTCCATCTTTATCAACAACAAACGCTGAGCGCTTTGATACTCCGGCGAAGTCCCACTTGCCCGCGCCAAAAACATCAAACACTGAATCGTAATCTTTAATAGTTGTTTTGTTAAAATCGGAAAGCAGGTCAAACTGAAGACCATTCTTCTCAGCCCAGAGAGCTAAGGAGAAAGGACTGTCAACACTTATACCAATCACTTTTGCATTAAGGTCATTATATACAGACATTCCATCTCTGAAGGTACACATCTCTTTTGTGCAGACGCCTGTATTTGCAAAAGGGAAAAACAAAAGCACAACATTCTGACCTTTCAGTTCTGAAAGAGTAACCTTGCCTCCTTTGTGGCAGTGAAGACTAAAATCGGGTGCAGGTGATCCTACGGATAAACTCATTTTTTTCCTTTTTTCTTTTTACTAACCCCATGCCCCGGCGTTTAGTTCCTTATCATGGATAATTCCCGAGTCTTTCCTTTCCGGGGCGAAATAACTAAAACAGTCCCTGGGACTTTGTCCAACGTGCAAAGCCCTCCTCGAGCTGCTCAAACGATTCAATAGCAAAGAGAACCGGCTGAAGATGCCATACTTCATATTCCTGATTAACGATTGCTTCAGGATCAAACGGTTTAACTTCCACTTCAGCTGATAATGCATGCTGCACTTCATTAAGTGATGAAACGATTCCGGCTCCGTATATCCTTCTCCCCTCGCTGGTGTTTATCAGTCCGAATTCAGCGGTGAACCAGTGAAACCGTTCGAGCCAGATATGCTGTTCACCCTCTGCTTTTAGCGCTGCCTCTCCGAATTTCTGATAAAAGTTCGCAAAATTAGGATTGGTGAGTAATGGCATGTGCCCGAATATATCATGAAAAAGATCAGGGGCGGGAGTATAATCCAGTTCTTCCTTACCGCGGATATAATCCGTTGACGGGAAAATCCTGTGCCGGAGAAGTTCAAAGAAATTTTCTTCATGAATCAGTCCCGGTACACGCGCAACTTTCCAGTTTGTTGCCTCGGAAAGGACACCGCTGAGTTCACCAAGGAATGGAATCTTATCGGGTGCAAATCCCATCATTCTGGTACCTTCAATATACTCACGGCAGACTCTCCCCTCTAGCAGCCCCATCTGACGTTTGAAAAGGATACTCCAGGTTTCATGATCTCCGGCAGGATAATTGGGGTACACAATTTCAGAACCAACAGGAACATCCCCGCTCAGTTTCTGAGGAATACACCGCGGATCAACACCGTCTGCCGAGGCTTTTTCGTAGGCAGTTAGAACCTCTTTTTTCTCTGATGACATAGTTAACCTTTAATAATATTTAATAGCTTAAATTATACAGAAATAACTATTATTTCAAGAATGTTCATAATGACAGCCGTCTGGCAGAGTAACTGCCATTTAACCGAAATCCGGTCCGATTATATTGACTTCCTCTTCGAGTTCCAGCGAAAATTTGTCTAATACATCTTTTTTTATCAAATTCTTCAATTCTATGAGCTCTTCAGGGGTTGCTGACCCATAATTTATTAGGACTAATGCCTGGTTTTGATAAGTACCGGCGTTTTTATATCGTTTGCCTCTCCAGCCTGTTTCCTGGATTAGCCATCCTGCCGGCACTTTAACCCAATCTCCCTTAATAAATCCCGGGATTTGAGGAAATTTCTCCTTTAACACATTGAATTCTGATAATCTTATCTCTGGGTTTTTAAAGAAACTACCTGCATTGCCTATTTCTTTCGGGTCCGGAAGCTTGCTTCTTCTGATTTCGATCACCGAATTTCTGACTTCTTGCGCAGAAATGTCAGAAGTTTCTTTTCCTTTGAAACGGTTGGCAAGATCGGCATAGCTTAATACCGGAGTAAACCTTTTTTGCAGCCTGAAAGTGACACTTATAATGAAAAACGGGCCTTTTAGTTCTTGTTTGAAGATGCTGTTACGGTAGCCAAATCGGCAGGATTCATTATTAAGTGTAATAATCTCTTTGGATAAAAGATCGAGATATGTTACCGAATGAATAAAATTACCCGCTTCCTGCCCGTAAGCACCGATGTTCTGGATCGGTGAAGCACCTACGGTACCCGGAATCAGCGATAAATTTTCAAGGCCGTACCAGCCGTTTTCAACCGCGGTTTGGACAAAGGCATCCCAGTCTTCCCCGGAAGATACGTTAATAAGGAAGTCACCATCAAGTTCTGAAATTGCACTAACGCCCTTAAGCCTGTTGATGAGAACTGTTCCGTTATAATCCGCGCTGAAAAGAACATTACTTCCCCCGCCAAGAATGACGAAATTCCTATTGTCTGCGGTCAGTCTTTTCACCTCGGAAATTACCTCATTCACCTCAGAAAGAATTATCAGTTCATCGGCAGTGACATCGAGTTGAAAAGAATTATAGTCTTTTAGGGATTTTTTTAAGTAATGAAGCATAATTATTTAAAATACTTCTTGAAATTTAACCAATCCTTGTTTTATTATTAACTTGAGAATTAATTAAATAGGTAAAGACAGAATCAATGGAATTGTTACAATTAGCCGGGGTCCTGATCGTATTCCTGATAATGTCAGGGCTCATGTTTTTCCGAAAGATACCTGCTCTGCTGGCTCTGCCGTTAATGGCTTTTTTTATTCCTCTGATTTCTGGTGTCAGTCCTGAACATGTTTTAACGTTTGTCCTGGGGCAGGGATCAACCCGGCTTGCGGAAGCTTACACCATTGCAATTTTCGGAAGCATGCTCAGTATAATGCTTCAGAAAACCGGAGTTGCAGAAAATTTTATAAAATTAGGGGCCGAACTCGCGGGAGACAAACCCTGGACAATTGCAATGGTGATGATGGTCTTCATTATTCTTCTCTTCACCACACTTGGCGGGCTGGGGGCTATCATCATGGTCTCGACGGTTGTGCTGCCTATTCTGATTTCAGTCGGTCTGTCCCCTATTACTACTGTGGGTGTGTTTCTGCTGGGTTTAAGCATAGGGGGAATATTAAATGTTGGCAACTGGGCAGTTTATATTGAGGTTTTGAAACTTACCCCTGATGAAGTCAGGTTTTTCGCTCTTATTATGTTTGCCATATCTTTTTTAGTTGCAGCAGTGTATCTTACCATTCAGCTGTATCGTGACGGACACGATATCAACTTTAAAAAGATTGGCATCTCACTTGGGGCGCTTGTTCTCCTTGCTCTGCTCTATTTTCCTGTTAAAGGAATGCTTGGTGAAGAGACATTCGAACAGATTTCATCGGTTGCAAAGTCAGCCGGGCTCTCAATTAAGTATTTCATTCTGATTGGTCTGATTGCCATCTTCGGGATAACTATATACCGCCTGATTTCAAAAAAAGAGCATAAAGGAATTTTCTGGGGAGCATACCTTATTCCGGTAGTCCCGCTGCTGCTGATTCTCTTTTTTGACATGAATTTTATCGCTGCATTTATTACCGGGCTAATTTATGGCTTCCTGACGACGTACCAGAAAAACAGTCTTAATATCCTCGTGAGATCAATTCTTGAAGGTGGTTCAGTGGTTATGCCTGCGGTTGCTCTCATGCTCGGAATCGGAATGCTTCTAAATGCAGTAATGGGCCCATCAGGTAATGCAGCAGCAGCATTTTATCCCGATGGCTGGCCGGTGCTTACACTTTTGCGGCCGGTAATTTCCTCCATTATACCAACAGGACAACTGTCCTACATCATTACCTTTGGTCTGGCAGCTCCCCTGGCACTCTACAGGGGTCCTCTGAATGTTTGGGGAATGGGTTATGGCATTGCCGCTATTCTTCTTGCATCAGGGATGGTTCCCGGTGCAATTATGGGACTGCTGCTTTCTGTGGGACAGATTCAGGGTATCAGTGATCCGACCAATACACAAAATGTCTGGTTGGCAAATGAGATGAGGGTTGAGGTTCAGAAAATTTTATGGAATACCATCGCTTACACATGGATTATTGCAGTCCTCGGATTAGCCGTGTCAGCCTTCATTTATTATCCCTGATAATGGCGGAGTTATAAGTATGAATCATTGGATAACTATTTTGATGGCTGTATATGAGAAAAATTAAAATCGGAATTGATGTCGGGGGTACGTTTACCCATGCAGTTGCAGTTGATATCTCTGACTTTTCAATAGTCGGAAAGGCCTGCGTTCCTACAACCCATACTTCAGAGGAAGGCGTTGCCAGAGGCGTAGTTGATTCAATGATGCAGCTGATAAACGAAGCTCATATTCATCCGGAAGAAGTTAAACTGATTGCACACTCAACCACGCAGGCAACAAATGCTCTTCTTGAGGGTGATGTTGCCAAAGTAGGAATCATCGGACTCGGAAAAGGTTTTGAAGGAAAACTTTCAAAAAAGCAAAGCAATGTGGGCAACATAGAACTGTCACCTTCAAAATATTTACATACTTCATACCGGTACCTTGACACTTCTGACCCTGAATGGAAAAGCGCTGTCCCCGGTTTAATAAAAGAGCTGCTCGCAGACGGAGTAAAAGTACTAGTTGCATCAGAAGCATTCGGTGTGGATGACCCCGGCATCGAAGAATACGTTACCCGGACCTCCGAACAAATGGGAATACTCTGCACGCCCGCAAGCAGAATTTCCAGATTATATGGATTACGGGTGAGAACCCGCACGGCGGTAATTAACGCCAGTATGATGCCAAAAATGCTTGAGACAGCCAATCTGACGGAAAAAGCAGTAAGAGAGAGCGGGATATCAGCCCCGCTAATGGTAATGAGGTCTGACGGTGGTATCATGGATATCAATGAAATGAGGCGCCGCCCGATTTTAACGATGCTCTCGGGTCCTGCTGCAGGTGTTGCTGCAGCCCTGATGTATGTAAAAATATCCGACGGCATTTTTCTGGAAGTCGGAGGTACTTCAACAGATATCTCCGTCATTAAAAATGGTAAACCTCAGGTTAAGAGTGCTCAGATAGGAAAAAACCGTCTCTTTCTTCGTACACTTGATGTGCGTACTCTTGGAATTGCAGGGGGCTCGGTTCCAAGAACGGATGGGAAACATATTACCGATGTCGGCCCGAGATCTGCACATATTGCGAAACTTCATTATGTTTCTTATTCAAACGATTCTGATTTCACTAACATCACAATTGAAAAAGTGAAACCAGTTGACGGAGATCCTTCAGATTACCTGGCAATAGTGGACCCAGCGATATCAAACAAAAAATTTACCATAACTCCGACCGGGGCATCTTATTTCCTCGGACTGGTTAAAGATGCCGGACATGGTTTTGCAAACATGACCAGTATCAAAAATGCTTTTGCATCTCTCTCGGCAATCTATAAAAAGCCAGCAGAAGAGCTTGCTAAGGATATTCTCACAATCTCCGCAAAGAAAATAAAACCGGTAATTGAACAATTATCGCGTGAATATAAGTTGGACAGTGATATGCTCCGCTTCATTGGCGGCGGCGGCGGAGCATCTGCAATCGTTCCTTTTACAGCCAACCATATGAATGTGGAGCACAAAATAGCTGAGAACTGCGAAGTAATTTCCGCGATTGGTGCTGCACTGGGAATTATAAGAGATTCGGTGGAAAAGAATATCATCAACCCAACCGAAGGGGATATAATGAATTTACGGCAGCTGGCAGTTGATTCGGTGCTGAATATGGGAGCATCACCGGATTCAGTTGAAGTCACAATCGAGATTGATAATCAAAACAAAAAAGTGATTGCAACCGCAACGGGTTCAAGCGAGATGAGAACCAAGGAACTTGGAGCTAAGTACCTTGAAGATAATGAGTTAAGTAAGATTGCATCACAAAGCATGAAGTGTGATCCTGCGACTATAAGAATTGAAGGGCAAACCGAGTTCTTCCGGGTTTTTACTTCACGGAGCACGGCAAAATCCTTTTTTGGACTCACATCAAAGAGCAAATCGGGCATCAGAGTTCTAGACGTTGAAGGAACAATTAAACTGCAGTTATCTGATGCTAAAGTTATCATGCTCCCCTGTCAGAACGTAAAAGCTGAACTGGCAAAGATTATTTCTGAATACACAACTTTTGGAGATGCAGGTGCCCTGCTCCCTGATATATTTGTTCTCTATTCAAGAAAAGTACTTGATCTGACAGGATTAATGGTCGAGTCACAGCTTATCTCCGTTGCTGAACTTGAACTGAAAAATACTCCTCCTGATCAGAATGTTGTAATAATTTCAGCTGCTAAAAAATAATGGAAACAAAAGAAATATTATCTGCTCTGAAGGGTGGTCTGATTGTCTCCTGCCAGTCAGAGGGAGATGATCCGTTTAACTCTCCTGAAGGGGTAACTCTCTTTGCTAAAGCAGCAGTCATGGGGGGTGCGGTTGGCATCAGGTCAAGGGATATTGATAAGACAGAAATGATCGTGAAAAGTGTAAGCGTTCCGGTTATTGGACTTACAAAAAGCAAGTTTGAGGACGGATACGTGAGAATTACTGGTTCTTTCAGGGAGTTTGAAGAGATCATGAAAACCGGAATTCATATGGCCGCGGTAGACGGAACATTCAGACAGCGGGAGGGATTAACCGGCCCGGAGTTTATACATGAGCTTAAAAAGCGTTATCCCCTCCCTGTAATGGCAGATATTGCGACAATTGAAGAAGGTATTGCCTGTGCTGATGCCGGGGCGGATTGTATCTCGACAACGCTGTCAGGATATACCCCTGAAACTTCAGGGAAAAAACTATCAGGCCCGGATTTTGATCTGCTTGAAGAACTGGTGAGAAAAGTTGCTATTCCAGTCATTGCAGAAGGAAGAATTAATACCCCTTCCGATGCCGGAAGAATGATTGCTCTCGGTGCATTCGCTGTGGTTGCAGGTACCGCCATTACACGGCCTAGAATGGTTACCTCCTGGTATGCAGAAAGTATTAAAAAAGAGTACGATAAAAGAAGCTCATGAATAAGAAAAAATCTGAAATAAATTTCGGAACTGACGGTTGGCGGGGTCTGCTCGACAAAGAAGTAAACCCGGCAAATATTGCCAGAGTTGCCCAGGCATTTTCAATCTACCTGATTAAGTCCAATAAGGATAAGGACAATCTGAGTGTTGCAATCGGATATGATGGAAGAAGCCAGTCAAAAGAATTTGCAACACTCTTTGCCAGAGTTCTCTCGGGAAATAATATCAAGGCATATCTTTCTGAAAAAACCGGACCTACTCCCGTAGTATCCTATTTCGTTAAAAACAAAAGGCTGAATGCCGGAGTGATGATAACGGCAAGCCATAATCCGCCTGAATATAACGGTATTAAATTTAAGTCCTCTTATGGAGGACCGTTTCTTACAGAACAGACTCACAAAGTTGAATCATATATAAATGCTGATCTGGTGCAGGTCAGTGAAGATTATATAACGCAGTCAGATCTGCGTAACATTTATTACGCGAACCTCGAGAGGATTATTGATTTTGATCTGATTAAGGAGTCAGGTGTCTATCCATTGATTGATTCCATGGCCGGAGCAGGTCAGCAGGTTATAGAGACAGCACTCGATAATCATGGAATTGCAGCCAAAACCATTTTCAAACTTCCTGAAACTGATTTTGCCGGACGGCTTGCTGAACCTCTTCCGCAAAATCTTAAGCCGCTGGCTGACGAGTTACAAAAAGGAGATTATTCTTTAGGTCTTGCTACCGATGGTGATGCAGACCGTCTTGGTGTAATGCTGGAAACAGGTGAATGGCTCAGTGCACAAGAGACGATTCTCCTGCTCGCTGATTATCTGGTTAATACAAAAAAGCTTTCCGGGCACATTGCAAAAACATCATCAGTGACCGATAAACTGAATATATTTGCCAGTGATAAAAGGAAAATCATCAATGTGCAGGTCGGTTTCAAATACCTCTGTGAAGAAATGCTCAAAGATAATGTTCTTTTTGCCGCTGAAGAAAGCGGAGGGTTTGGGTATTCATTTCACATTCCAGACAGAGACGGACTCCTCTCAGGTCTGCTATTTGTTGAGATGCTTGCTGCTTCCGGATACAAAAAGCTTTCTGAACTCGTAGCCGCAAAAAGAAAAGAATACGGTGAAATTTTCTACGACAGAATTGACGCGCATTATACAAGCGATAACAGAGTAGCGCTGCTTCCGGCACTTGCAAAAGCTCCTCCAGAAAGCATTGCAGGGTATAAAGTAACCGGATTACAGGAGTTTTTAAGCAGCAGAAATGTAATAAATGGATTAAAACTTCAGCTTGAAGGAGATTCCAGATGGCTGCTTTTAAGAAGTTCTGAGACCGAACCGATGGTGAGATTATATGCTGAGGGCAACAGCAAAAAAGAAGTTGCCGACATCTTGCTCCAGGCACAAAAACTGATATTTATACATTAAACTTATAGAGAAATGAAGAAGAATCTTTTTGAGAATAAATACGGAAGATTTTCCGAGGACTACAGGGAATATATTATAACGGATCCCCGCACTCCCCGTCCCTGGTTTAATTATATGTGGAACCCAAAATACGCAGGTCTGATCAGCCATACCGGAGGTGGTTTCAGCTTTGTTGATACCCCGCGCGATAACCGGCTTACAAGAATGCGTTATAACTGCCTGCCCTGGGATCGTCCTGGCCGGTACGTAATGGTACGTGATAATGATTCAAAAAAATACTGGTCACTTAGCTGGGCTCCCACTCTTGACGTGAAGTATAAATCCTATGAGTGCCGGCACGGGCTTGGATATACCTCAGTAGAAACAGAATTTGAAAATATAAAGGGAACACTGACCTATTTTGTACCCAGAGATCTTAATGGGGAAATATGGAAGGTAAAGCTTGTCAATAACGGCAAAACCACTAAAAACCTGGGTATTTATGCATTTACCGAACTCATGATGGGTAATGCGCTCAACGACATTATAAATCAGCCAAATGACAAACATTTTACGGATATCCACTACGATAAAAAACACAATGCACTCACCGCAACCCGCAGATACTGGGTGCTGAACAAAAAAGTGTCAGTCGAACAACCCAATCTGGACTGGAAACACTGGCTTCTTTTTACAAGCACACTGCCCGTAAGCGGTTTTGATTCTTCACTGGATGCATTTATCGGCCGCTGGAGATCGGAAGCAAATCCGGTTGCAGTTGAAACCGGAAAGATGGGTAACACCGAAATTACCGCAGGTGATCCGGTTGCCGCACTTCAATCTGAACTTGTTCTTGCTCCGGGAGAAGAGAAAGAATTTGCTATCATCATGCTGGTTAATGACAAGGAAAAGGAAGATAATCCTTTTGAGGGCTTGGACTGGAAAGATATCCGCAATATATCCCGCTGTAAGAAGAGATTCGAAGAGCTGAAAAAGTGGTGGGATAATTATCTCTCCCACTTTTCTATTCAGTCCCCCGATGATGACGTAAACGTGATGCTGAACGTCTGGAATCAGTATCAGGCAGCAGTGACGTTTGATATGGCAAGAAACTCCGGATATTACCACGGCGGGCTGTTATTCGGAACCGGTATGCGGGATCAGTTTCAGGATATACTGGGAGTTGTGCTTGCAGATCCAGAAAGAGTAAGAGCGAGATTACTGAACGCGCTACGCTTTCAATTCTCGGACGGCTCAACGCTGCATAATTTTTTCAAACTCACTGACTGGGGCGAACGAACAAATCACTCTGATACTCCCCTCTGGGTGCCATTCGGGTTAATTGAATACCTGAATGAAACCGGTGATACGTCCATTCTTGATGAAGATGTTACATTCTACGATGGCGGCAGCGCTAATGTTTATGAGCATCTGAAGCGTGCTGTGGATTTTGCAATTTCCGCTACCACCGAAAGAGGCATCCCTAAAATCATGAACGGGGACTGGAATGATACCCTGGATAAGGTTGGCCCGAAAGGAAAGGGAGAAACCATCTGGGGCGGCTTCTTCCTCGCGTACATAATCAAAAAATCCTTCGAACTCCTGAAAAGAAAAGGTGATATTGAAACCCATGCCCGCTGGCATTCAACGTATGATCACCTTGGCAAGGTAATTAATGCTGTCGCCTGGGATGGAGAGTGGTACATTCGTGCCTTTAAGGATAATGGTGAACCGCTGGGTACAAAGAAAGCCGAGCAGGGAAAGATTTTCATTAATTCCCAAACCTGGTCGGTTATCTCAGGTCTGGCTCCAAAAGATCGGGGAACCAAAGCCCTTGAATCCACAGCTAAACTGATGGAAAGAGATAACGGTATTCAGATTTGCTGGCCTTCTTATACCATCGTGGAAGAAGATGTAGGGCTCATAAGCCGCTGCGTTCCAGGTAAAAAGGAAAACGGAGCAA
Source organism: Ignavibacteriales bacterium (assembly GCA_015709675.1). NCBI lineage: Bacteria > Pseudomonadati > Ignavibacteriota > Ignavibacteria > Ignavibacteriales > Ignavibacteriales bacterium. The sequence goes on along the minus strand of CP054182.1, from coordinate 2,450,228 downwards.
TCTTTAACCATGCTTCTTCCTGGTTTGTGCTTGCTTCTTTCCTGAACGGAGATACTGAAAAAGCGTACTCGGTCTATAAAAAAATGCTGCCGGTAAATTCCTCGAAGCGGATTGACCGGTATGAGATTGAACCCTATGTTTTTGCAGAGTATGTAACCAGTCCTGACCATCCTACCGAAGGGCAGGCATCCCATTCCTGGCTAACAGGCACCGCTGTCTGGATGCTGCGGAATGGCATGGATCAGATTGCCGGATTTAAGACTTCGCTTGACGGCATACTGATTGACCCGTCAATACCTCAATCCTGGAACGGGTTTAAAGCCACACGCAAGTTCAGAGGAAAAACCATTAAACTGAACTGCAAACGGACGGACAAAAATGAATCCCCGGTTAAGAAAATCAATGGAATTACTGTTGAAGATCTTTTCATTAACCCGGATACCTATGAAGAGGATGTCATTAACGTAGAAATTGTTTTCTGATTACAATTCGAATAAAATCCGGCTCTGAAAACCGGGGCCGGATTTTTCTTTTTTTATTGACTTTCACATACGTAATTTGTTAATTTCCCTGTAAGAACGAGATTTAATAACAATCCGGATGGCGAACCTTGGAGTCAAATGTTATTCGCTTCCTGAAACAGTCAGGAATACAACCGGGTTTTCATGTGGTGCTACACGGATCTTTCAGCAGTATCCGCCAGGCAACTGATTGTGACTCCCCTGAGCTTTTCCTCCGGCTTCTCACAGAATATCTGACCCCTCATGGTTCTCTTATCGTACCGGCATTCACCTATTCCTTTAAAGGTAATAAAAATTCTGAAGTATATAACCCGGATCATTCAGTTCCCAAAACCGGAATACTCTCAGAAACATTCCGTAAAATGGAAAATGTCCACAGGACGTATTCTCCCACGCATTCCTTTTGCATTTGGGGTTCATTCAACCAGCTGATAAGACATGATATATCTCCGCAAAGTCCGCTCGGATGGGGTTCACCAATGTCCTATCTGCTGGGCAATAAGGATTCCCATATACTAATGCTTGGTACTGATTTTGCTTCACTGAGTTTTATCCATTTTCTTGAAGTGTACTTTAACCTTGGATATGTTAATATATTTCCCTGGGGACATGTAGGAATTGAACCGGTCGGGGTATCAGTATGGGGCGAACAGAAACTTAACGAAGTTCCAGGATGCAGCAAATCATTTACCAATCTTGAACTCTCGCTTGAAGACGACGGCTATTTTCTGCCTCATGATTATAATGGAATGTTATTTAAGCTGATAAACGTACGCGGACTTCTCTTTTTCTCAACCTCCTTTATGAAGGACCATTACCGTTCACTCCTTTGCATTGATCAGGAGTGCAAAGCCTGTACCCACAGAAGAGCCAAACTGAAAGAACTCGAAAAACTTCATGAACTTTAAGATTGAAACTTTACCTTTCGGTGATTTTGAAAGCGTAAAAATAACCTCGCTGATCAGCGGTGATAGTTTAACTGTGTGCAATTACGGTGCAACCGTAACTTCGTACACATATATTACTAATCAGGGAGGAGCAGATATACTTGTTCCATATCATTCTCCTGAACAGCTCATCAAGGGAGAAGCCGCTGTTAACTGGATAATGGCGCCATTCTCGAACAGAATGAGAGAAGGCACTTATTCATTTAACGGCAGAAGTTATCATCTGAATGATCAGTCCGGGAAAAGTCATGGTATGGTGAGAAAAATGATTTTTAAGGTTGAAGAAATAGGACAGACTGAGGAAGAAGTTATCATAAAATACCATACTCAAATTTCTCCTGAAATGTTTTCTGCTTATCCCTTTCATACTGGTATTGCAGTCACTTATCGCTTCAGAAATAAAAAACTTGGTCTTTCAATCGAAGGAACAAATCTTGGCACTGATCCTCTCCCCTTCGGCTGCGGCTGGCATCCTTATTTTTATTCAGGCGGGCAGTTAATAAACTCATTCCGGCTGTATATTCCCTCGGAAGAAGTAGTGGTTACTGATCAACAGCTTGTTCCGCTTCAGAGTAACCATATCAAGAAGATTTCCTCAGATGATATTTTGTATTTTGCCGATCCGGCTCCCGTAAGAATGATTGGAGACTCAGTGGTCAACGCCTGCTACACGAATCTTAAACCGGGCCAAAACGGTTTAATTGAGTCTGTGCTCACAGATACGATAAATAAAACTGCATTCAGAATTTTTCAGGAAAGAGGGGTTTTTTATGCATATACTCCAGAGAGTCTCAGGGGCGAGAAGAGAAAATCAATTGCACTGGAACCGGTAGAATTTATTACCGACGCATTCAACAGAGATGAACTTAAAGATCAGATTGTATTGCTGCCCGGGGAAAAACGTTCTTTTGAATTCGGAATTATCCGGGGATCGTTATGACTGCAAGAATAATCATTCCGTTTCTGATTCTCATATTTTTTACCTCTTTACTGCCTCAAAATAATTTTACTTTAAGACAAAGCCGTCTGGAGTATAAAGCTTCACTTGAGAACAAGATTGATAGTGCATTAACGCAATTTCTAGAATCAGGAGAATCAAAAGATCTGGATGAAGCTTTCTGGGGGGCAGGATTATTATTGAGAAAAAGTGATGATTTACACAGTACTCTGACTACTTTGTTCTCAGAAAAAATACTTCCTGAGGCGGAACTCCGCAGTGCTCTTGAATGTGCATTCACCGTATATCCTTCAGAATTTACAGAATTACTGAGCAAAAAAATTCATAAGGTATCGCACCCAAAAATATTTTCCATGATGGCAGTGTATCTTTCAAAAAACGGGGTTCATCTGGGAGAAATGCTGGAAATAACAGAAAACTATATCAACCGGACCGATTCTGAAGATCATCCGATTATTCAAGGCCTGCTTTTATATCTGAAAAAAGAAAGCCCGCTCTCACAAACTGATGTAAGTATTCTGCTGAATCATTCATACCAGCAAAACATCATATTCTCCTTGCAATACAAAAACAGAAACAAACCCGGATTTGTTTTAATTAAGAAAAATGGCACTGGATTTCTGCGTGATAGTTCAGGAAAGACAACCCTCATTCCCCAAATGGCCCGGGCTCTTTCAAACATGCCAGGATTTTTAACAAACGGAAATACACCCCAGGGAATATTTACCATTCTCGGAATTGATACTTCCGAAAATGTATTCATCGGTAACACTCCAAATTTACAGCTTGCCCTTCCCTTCGAGGTTGCACCGGAAGTATATTTCAGAACATCATCAGAAAAAGTAACAGTTATGGAAAGTGACCGGTATCTTTCAATACTGCCTGAAAAATTGCGCGTAAAGAATGCGTTTCTCGAAGCATTTATCGCAGGGAAAGCAGGCAGGAATGAAATTATTGCTCACGGTACCGCAACCGATATTAATTATTATAAAAATGAAGTTTACTTTCCCTATACCCCGACTTTGGGATGTCTCTGTATGAGAGAAGAATGGTCTGAAGATACAGGAGCACTGGTTTACAGTGATCAGCAAAAGTTTATGAAGCTGATAACTGAAAATTTAATTACCGATGGTTATTTTATCGTTGCAGAGATTGATGATGATGTCTCCGCGGATGTGATTCAAAAAATCCTGAAGTAATTTAGCGGACTTTTTCCGGTAAAAAATTCTCGGCGATCATGCAGCGTGCACTTCCCCCTCCAAGCGTTTCTATCGTTGGTATGCTTAACGGCAGCAGCCGTGCATATTTAGAAAGTATAGTCTTCTGCTCTTCAAAAAGTGAGTTATAAGCAGATTCCGACATAACCAGCAATTGCTCCCCGGCATTGTTTTTTAGCAAAATCATATTCCCAGCAAATGAATTCATCTGTTCAAAGCTGATTGCTACCACTTCATGGTCTGTTTCCTGAAGCAGCCGTATGACATTATCCCTTTCGCTTTTATCGGTTAATGAGTCAGTACAAATCACGGCAAATCCTGAACCGATACACATCAGAACATTGGTATGATATATCTCATTTCCATTATGATCAGCTGCATGAAACGCGACAGGTTTGTATCCGATTACAGAGCACAGGTTTTGGAATAGGTCAAGATGCGTCCGGGGAGAAAGAGCGGCATAGGCAAACTTATGGAGATGATCAAATACAATACTTCCCGTCCCTTCTAAAAACTTTCCCTCTGATTCTGAAGCCGAAAAATCATAAACCTGCAGGACAGCATAATTTGCAGTAAGCTCTTTTACGATATCTTCTCTTCTCTCAAGACGACGTTTCTCAGAAAGCATCGGGTAAAGAATTATCGTCCCGTTTTCATGCAGACTGATCCAGTTATTAGGAAATACTGCATCCGGTTTAACCGGAATCGCGGTATCTTCAAAAACATGAATATCCACTCCGGCACTGCGCAGTTTTGCTATTGCAGCATCAAATTCTGCCTGTGCTAAACTTCCGGACTGTTCCGCAAGTCCTGTATTATTTTTCTGAAAAGCATTAGAGCCGGCAGTCTCAGGGTTAAAACCAAAATTTGCCGGACGAACCATGATTATTTTTGATGTCGGATACATTTGTCAGTTTCTGAATTTAAGAAATCTTGTATCCTAATTTACCTTCTTTTTCTTTTTCAGAATAGAATATCCGGTACCAGCATTCTTAAAAGTATTAGTAAGTACTCCGAGTCTTTCAATTTCCAGAGATATTGAATCTCCCTCTTTAATCCAGACCGGTGTATAACTCTCTCCTTTTTTCCTGGCTTCAAGCGCGGCTGTACCGTTAAGTTCAAGATAACAACCGGTTCCTACGGTACCAGAGCCGATCACATCTCCGGGATGCAGCATTACGCCATAAGAGGCCCGTTCAATCAGTTCCGCAAAAGTCCAGTTCATCTGATTAACATTGCCCTCCGAAATTTGTTTTCCATTATGGAACGCTTTCATACTCAGTGAATATACATTTCCATATTCACCTTTGGATGCCGCATCGGCAAGTTCATCAGGAGTTACCATAAACGGTCCAAACGTTGTGGCGAAATCCTTACCCTTTGCAGGTCCCAGATTAAGTTTCATTTCTTCCATCTGCAGAACACGGGCAGAAAGATCATTCATGACCATAAATCCGGCTATATAATTATCAGCTTCCGATGAAGTGATATTTTTACCTTCTTTTCCGATGACAATTGCACATTCCAGTTCGAAATCAAGTGATTTGAAATGATCTTCTTCTAGCACGATTTCCCCGGGGCCAAATACAGCTAGATGATTGGTAAAATAAAAAACGGGATACTCATCAAATTCCGGAATCATCTCTACTCCCCTGTTTCGCCGGGCTGTCATCACATGCTGTCTGAAAGCATACCCATCCCTGCAGGAAGTGGGCCTGGGAACAGGAGATAACAGTTTTACGTCCTCAATCTTGAGATGGCTGTTAATCTTGCCGCTCTTTACTGCTTCAGTTATATGGCTGGCAACCTCAAGTGAACGATCCCACTCCAGAAGGAGATCTTCCATCTTTGCCGGACAGACAATTTCAAGTGATGTAGCCATTGCCTGAACCGGATAGATATAACCATCTATATAAAGCCCGGTCAGATAGCTGTCACCTGATTCAAAAGATACAAATTTCATTTCAACTCCATATTATTTGATGCTGATAACAGACTGCATTAAACGCTGATTTTATCAGCAATCACTTTCTTATAAACCCTTTTAAGTACATCCGCCGCAAAAGCAGTTTCTTCATCCGTTCCGGAATTTATCCTGACTGCATTTGGGAAACCGAATGAGCCAAGTGGTCTGAGGATGAGTCCGCTGGCCAGGCATTCTTCATGAAATTCAAAAGCCGTTTCGGTATCATCAAAAAGAAGCATGAAAAAATTAGCTGCGGATTCAGTTCTGTTTATTCCAAGCTGATCGGCAGTTTCTTCAAGAATCCGGAGGGAACGGCGGTTCAGCTCAACAGTTTTTTGAATAAACTCGTCATCACCTAAGGACGCAATTGCTGCTTCCTGCGCCAGCAGATTAGGTTCAAACGGAAGTTTAACTTTATACAGTTCGCGAATAACCGAGGGATGACCAAAAGCGATTCCAATCCTCAGCCCCGCAAGTCCATAAGCTTTAGAAAATGTCCTGAGCACAATCAGATTATTCAGTTTATAATCCAGTCCTCGCGGATATTCAGGGTTATGCTCAGAATAGACAGTATAGGCCTCATCATAGATGATGAGTATATCATCCGGTACTTTTGCAAGAAAATACTCGAACTCGTTTTTCGTAAAAATCGTACCAGTCGGATTATTCGGATTGGCCAGATATATAATTTTTGTCTGACTGGTAATTGCATCAGCCATCGTCTTCAGATCATACCTGTACTCCCTCTGGGGAACGGTAACTGATTTTCTGTCATATTTATTCACGTTTACAAACCAGCCAATAAAAGTTCCTTCCGAAGTCAAGACTTCATCACCAGGTTCAGAAAATGTGCTTATGATATATTGTAGAATGGCATCAGAGCCAGCCGCAGCGAATACCCTGTCTGCCGGCTGATTATATTTCGCAGATACTGCATGAGTAAGCCGGTAACAGGAAGGATCAGTATATCTGTGAAGTTCGCCTGTGACTGTCTTCATAGCATCAAGCGCTTTGGGAGAAGGGCCAAGCGGGTTTTCATTTGACGCAAGTTTAACAATGCGCGTGAGTCCCTTCTCACGCGCAAGTTCATCAATGGGTTTGCCTGCTTTGTAGGGGCTCAGATTCCTGATGAATTCCGGAACGAAAACCATCAGTGCTCCAGCCAGGAATGTTCGTAATCAGCAACCTTTGTCGCCTTAACATTCAACGTCAGATTAAGGGGCTCAAAGGTATCAATCATGACGGCATACTCTTCTGCTTCTTTCTTGCCAATAGAAGCTTCCGTTCTTCCGGGCTGAGGACCATGGGGAATTCCCATCGGATGAAGCGTAACAGAGCCTTCTTCAACGCCTGAACGGCTCATGAAGTCTCCATGCACATAATACAGTACTTCGTCACTGTCAACATTGCTGTGGAAATACGGGGCAGGAATAGCCTGCGGATGGAAATCAAACAACCGCGGTACAAAGTTACAGACCACAAAATGCTCCGTAGTAAATACCAGATGTACCGGAGGAGGCAAGTGTATTTTACCTACCTTAGGGGCATACTCTTTTATATTAAAGGTGTAGGGATAAAGGAATCCATCCCACCCGACAACATCAAACGGATGATGAGGAACAGTATATTCAAAATATCTGCCGCGCAGTTTAAGAATCAGGTTAAACGACCCGATCTGGTCAACCGGTTCAAGCGATACCGGAGGTTTGAAATCCCGTTCATAATAGGGCGCTTCTTCTGTCAACTGGCCGTATTCATTTCTGAAATGGCGGGGTATATCATAAGGAGTTGATGATTCCGTTATAAGCAGACGCACATCTGACAGGCTGTCAAACTTCATCTGATACGTTGTTCCCTTGGGAACAATGATATAATCCCATTGAGTGAAGGGCAGATCACCATACTCTGAAAGGAAATGACCGCTTCCGTGATGGACAAATATCATCTCGTGCATGTGGCTGTTTCTAAAGAACAAATCTGTATCCTCAGTTACCTTTGCGGTAGAGATAACACAATTGTTATTGCGGAGATATTCCTGTCTGGAAGTGATATAATTACCTCCTGTGTGTTTCTTGCCTGTTTTGAAATGATAATACTGCAATGGAGCATCATTCCAGTCAGGTGATTTATCGGGGAATATTTCTTTTATTTCTTCAACCTGCGGAGGCATATATAAATGGTATTTATTTGAATAAATACCAGAAAAACCCTTTGTACCGAACAATTCTTCACGATAAAGGGATTTACCGTCTTCCTTATAAAAGGTGATATGGCGCTTCGGGGGAACCTTACCTAATCTCACGTAATATGGCATCGTCTCAGTCCTCTTCTATCTTAAATGTTCAAAAAAATAATACAGGCGGCAACAAGCCGCCTGCCGGTATTTCACTAATTATTCTTTATCAAAATTGCCGCGTAAAATCTGATCTCGCTCAATTGATTCAAAAAGTGCCTGGAAGTTACCTTGTCCGAATCCTTCACTTCCTTTACATCTCTGAATGATCTCAAAGAAAAATGTCGGGCGGTCCCCGATCGGTTTTGTAAACAACTGAAGCAGATATCCCTGACCTTCGATATCAATCAGAATTCCGAGTTCCTTCAGTCTATCAATATCTTCGTCAATCTGGATACCTCTTTCACGAATCATCTGATAATAGGTATCAGGAGGAGTAGAAAGAAACTCCACACCATTTTTTCTCATCGTAGAAATTGTTTTGATAATATCATCGGTTGTAATAGCAATATGCTGAATACCAGAACCGGTATATTCATCAATATATTCTTCAATCTGAGATTTCTTAACGCCCTCATACGGCTCATTGATGGGATTGCGGATTTTTTTATCTCTTGAACGTACAACCTTCGAAAGAAGAGCAGAATATTTTGTGGATATATCTCCGGGACCAAATTCAAGGAAGGTTTCAAGATTGAGCGCTTTATTCATATAATTTACCCAGAGATCCATTTCGTTTTCACGTACATTTCCCACAACGTGATCAACCTTCAGCAGTCCGGTGTCTTCTGTTTCAATGTTAATTTTCTGGATAGGAGCAATAAATCCCGGACGGAAGATTCCTTTATAATTGTCCCCGTTAAAGAAACAGATTTCCGCATCATCATAAAGTCTGATAGCAGCTTCTTCAACATAACCCTGCTCATTCTCATATTTCTTAGGAGTGCGTGATGGAATACCTCCGTTTGCGATGGCTGTCTCATATGCCTTTTTAACATCATCAACTTCAAGAGACCATCTTTTTACACCGTCTCCATGCCGCTGAACAAAATACGCGATATCATAATTGGTAGGTTTGAGAAATGATGAGATTACGAACTTCATGGAGTTTTTCTCCAGATAGTAAGAAACCTTCTCCTTATTTCCGGTTTCTGCTCCCGAGTAGCCTACGATCTTGAATGAAAAAGTCTTTGCCAGCCAGAAAGCCCACATTTTGGCGGATCCGACGTAGAACTCAATATAATGGTATCCTCTGACACCTAACTCCTGTGACATGAAATAACTCCGGTAAGATTTTGAATAATGATTGTGCAAAACTACACAGCCACCGAATTAAAAACAAACTTCCCATTCAACAGCTAAATAATTTGCAGTCCTGAATTGCTATATCCTAATTTTATTCAGTCTTTCACTAATAGATTTACAAATATTCGAAAACTTGACTAAATTTGCCGACTTTTTTTATAAAAAGAAAACCGGATAAATCCCCTCTCTTTTATCAAAATATGGGGAATTCTTGTAAAAAAAATCAAGCCGTTCAGAAGGATTATTTCTAAATTCTTCAATCTCCAGAAGCTGGAGGAATTCTTCCCTCAAAAGCGGATTCTGTTTGAGCATTTTTTTGGCAATGGGTTCAAAAACAAAATCCTCCGCGTATTCTTTTCTTTCGAAAATACCGTTGAAGAATCCCCACTGAAAAAGAGAGTCCGGCGAACGGGGATCAAGAAGAAAACCAAGAATTCGCGGATTATTCTGTTTCGTACTGTATGCAAGATATTCTCCCTGTTCATACCACTGCTTCTCTTCAGGTAAACAGGTAAAATCGGACAGGCGGAATCTGCCCTCATACGGCTTGGTTTCGAATGCATAAGAAGTAATTCTGAATCTTGTAATCACCCTGTTTTTCAGCGGCATTTTTTTTGCCACAAATCCGTGGAGTTTCAGAAGAAAATGAATCTCGCGGAAAGCAGCAGGAATCAGATAATACTCAGGCAGCCGTATTTCGCTTATTATTTTTTCTTCCTTATATACAGGAACCATAACTTCAGCCGGCTGAGCGGTATATCTTTTCACTTCCGATCCTGTAATATCACTCAGTGCGGAAGTATGCATAACTGATGCAAAAGACTCTGCAACACTCTGTTCTGAAGGTATCCAATCAACAGCAAATTCCTCTTTTTTATTGATTAACTTTTCTTCTTCCTTCTGTTCGGACAGTGTATTCAGTTTTTTTATCACATGGCTGTTTTCCGAAATGAAATCAATAACAGCTCTGTTAATTTCGAGAGTAGATGCAACCCGGTTATCAAACGGTTTCAGTGAATGAGTTTCAACCAGCAAGCCAATCCTGTTTCTAATTGCCATATATCCCGTTGAAAAGCGGGGCATACCGGCTATCCGCTGAAGGCCATCTTCAAGTTCCCGTCCGGCAAGTTCGATATAATGAGTATGCTTAAATCCCGCTGCTGTTAATCGCTGCTGAATATATGGCAGAAACGACTGATGAGCAAACCCGGATAATACCTCAGATAAGACTGGTTCCTTTTCGATGGAATAGGTAATGTGATACTGATAATCAAGCCCGTTTGTTGTATGATTATCAACAAAAATATCCGGCTTGAGCTGTGTAATCAATTTTAAGAACGATTTAATCTCTTCAGAATCAGCCTTAAGATAATCCCTGTTCAGATTAAGATTCCTGGCGTTTGTGCGCCATCCCTGAAAAAGAGGTCCCTTTTGATTAATACGGTTATATTTGCCAGTCCTTTTATGCCCGTCCACATTCAGAATCGGGATAATAACGATTTTTAAGCGGCGGAGCAATTCTGAACTGTTTTCGGAAGCAAGCAATTCTCTTACAAGCATCATGGTTGCATCATTCCCCTCAGGCTCACCAGGATGAATACAATTCTGGATCAGTACCACAAATTTTTCGTTTACACTGCTATCCGTCAGTGTCACTACCGGAAGCCTGACTCCGCTTTCAGATTTTCCGAAATATGAAAGTGTGAGAGAGGGATTGTGTTTACACAGATTTTTATAATAAGTAATCGTCTCATTATAACTTGCAGTTTTTTTGAGTCCTGATTTCTCGCAGGGGGTGACGTGATTTTTAACCAATGCTGTGAACCTGTTAAACCTTCACCTTAAATACAAATTTCTTTACATGCATTGCATCGCTGCCGGTTTTAATGCCCGGCTGATGGCCGTCACCAGGGAAAAAAATCATAAAATTTCCTGGTGTGAGAGGCAGAACACTCCCCTCCCCTTTAAGCTTTATATAATCTTTCTCATAATCATATTCCGCAGCCACTTCAAGCGATGAAACGGGTCTATAGTATATATTCTCTTCTCCTTCAAGAAGAAGCTGAATGTCAATATATTTTCGGTGGGCCTCCCAGCCGTCAGGCTTTAAATCTCTTGTTTTATAAAAAGAGACAATCAGATAAACATCTTCCCCATCCAGTTCGTATCTCCCCTCTTCAAGGCAGGAGACATCATTGCTGTTAAGGAATTCGAACACTGTGCTGAAACCAAAGTGTATAGGATAATATATTTGTGAATTTGTAATCGTATCTGCTATCATATTAGGTAAAAAGTTAATTTTAAAAAGGAATCACCGTAAAATTTACTAAGAAATCCTGTAATTCCGGATTAAAATCGGAGGGATGACAGCAGAAAATCCGATAATAAAAAAGCCCGGCGAACCGGGCTTTTTTCAATTAATTTTTATATTTGAGCCATTTGACAATTTCTCCCCAGGTTGGTTTCTTACCTGTCATTAAGATACCTGTGCGGTAGATTTTGGCAGACAGAGGGAACATCAGCAGCAAAGTACCCAGACCTACAACATTGGAAAGTATGAACTGCCATGCAGGTACGTCAATTACGCTGGCTCTGGCCGGCATTACGATAAATGAGGCAAACGGAAGCATTGATGCAATTCGCGCCAGTTCATTGCCAGGATTCCCCTGCATTCCCAGAGCTATAAAAAAGGGAATCATAATTAGCATCATTACCGGCCACATCCCGTTCTGGGCATCCTGATCATTATCAAACATGGCGCCCACTGCCGCAAATAATGCCAGAAAAGTTACCAATGCTATGAAAAAGTTGAAAAGGAAATAGACGACCATCATACCGTCAAGCTGCAGCTCAAAATTTTCGGGCAGGGTGAACCAGTTTGTACCGAGCAAAATCATCAGCGGCGAAAGCCATACCGTCATCTGGATTACACCTGTGATAGCTGTACCCAGAATTTTCCCTCCCATCATGTCTATCGGTCTGATTGATGAAAGAAGTACTTCAACTATACGGTTGCTTTTTTCTTCAAGCACTGATTTCATCATGATCGTACCGCTCATGAGCAGGCTCATATATAAAAGGAACGAAAAAAGGAATGCAACAACTGAATTTCCGTAGCTTTCCTCCTCGATGCTTTCATCAAGTCCAACCCTCATGCCTTTAATATCAACCCATTTCTTAGCAAAGAATAATTCCTCTTCCGAAAGCTGCTTATCCCTGAAGTACATATCCATCAGCACCTTATTTATCTGATCCCGTACTTTCGAAAAAATCGTTCTGTTATTAGGATTCAATGAGTAATACGTTATTGATTTATCACTAAGTGCTTTCTCAGGCAGGTAAAAATACCCTGTTACTACCTCTTTTGTTATATCTTTTTTAAACTTTTCGAGAGATTCATCCTTGGTGATACCGTTCAGATGTTCATACCTGAGAAGATAAAAACCGTTTTTTACATATTCCTGTTCTGAAAATTCCTTTTTTAGTTCCTGCAGGAGCTGATCAGATTCGGAGGCAAGAATGAGCACAACATTTTTATCATCTTCATACGTCATGATATAGGTTTGAAGCGCCATAATGCCGAATATAAAAAGCGGTATAAGGAGAGTCATGGTAATGAAACTCTTTGACAAGAGCTTTTCCCGCAGTTCCCTGCGCAATATTGCTTTCATACCTTTCATTTTCCACCTCCGTTTGATTTTCCGTTCTCATTGCCCGCAACCTGAATAAATATTTCATGAAGACTGATATCATTTACTGCATACCGCTGTATCTGGATTTCGCGGTTCAACAGTTCGGCCAACAGGTTATGAGCATATTCGCGGTTCTTCAGTCTTACTGAATACTGATTTCCGTTTCTGCCAACCCTCTCAACAAACTCAGATTCTGTCAGAAATTGCACGTCATCGTTTGTTTCAAGAAGTGCCACATCCCCTGCAAACCGGCTTTTAAGGTCCTGCAATGTACCTGAAAGAACTACTTTACCATGATTTATAAGCACAATGTCATCACACAGTTTCTCGGCAAAATCCATGAGATGGGTCGAGAGTATAATGATTTTTCCTTCCGATTTTAACTCAAGAATGATCTCTTTTAACAATTCTGTATTAACGGGATCAAGGCCTGAAAACGGCTCATCTAAAATGATAAAATCAGGATCGTGGATGATCGTACTAATAAACTGAACTTTTTGCTGGTTTCCTTTCGAAAGTTCATCCACCTTACTAAACCTGCGGTCAAAAAGTTCAAATTTTTTCAGATAATATTCCGCTCTCCCTTTCACCTGGGCAGGCGATTTCCCTTTCACATCAGCGAAAAAGCTGATTATGTCAAATACCTTCATTTTTTTGTAAAGTCCCCGCTCCTCGGGCAGGTACCCGACCAGAGACCGGAATTTTTCTCCGATTTTTTCTCCTTTATAAAAAACCTCTCCACTGTCAGGGGCAATGATATTCATGATCATTCTGATTGTTGTGGTTTTACCGGCACCATTTCGGCCAATTAACCCAAAAATCCGGTTATCCGGAACCGAAAAAGAGACATCATCCACAGCCCGGATTTTGCCAAATTGTTTTACAAGGTTTACTGTTTCAAGTGAATTCAAGAAAGTTCCTCAGATTTTTTGCCACAAAATTATGTATATCCTGCCAGACTACTGAATAAATTAAATAAGCGGTAAAATTCCCTGACGGAAAAGGGATTCCCAATAAAAAGAATACTTCTTATTTTCTTCATTTTAACAATTTCCAGCACTAAGTACACCAAAAAATGCCCTAAAAATGCAGGAAACGGAATAAAATCACGGTAAGAATGGGGCATCTTTGGAATGAAATTTGAAGTCATTTACCCAAAAGAAATCATTAACCGAGGAAAAAACATGAAAACGTTATTTTTTTCACTGATCGCTGTTTTTTTTCTTTATTCGGCCGGAGATGTTTTCGCGCAGGATAAACAAGAATTTACGTATATCGGCGTAGACGCCTGCGCTCCCTGTCATAAAACAGAAAAGCAGGGCAAACAGCTCGAAATATGGAAAAACAGCAAACATGCCAATGCATACAACACCCTCCTTACCCCTGAAGCTGATAAAATAGCAAAAGATCTCGGATTTGAAACTCCGGCGGCAAAAACCGAAAACTGCCTGAAATGCCATGCTTCCGGTTATAATGTTGAACCGGCAAAACTTGGCAAAAAGTTTAAAATTGAAGAGGGCGTTCAGTGCGAAACCTGCCACGGTCCTGGTTCAGGTTACAAGGATATGAAAGTCATGAAAGACAGACAGCTCTCAATCGAAAATGGTCTGGTAATCTATGAAGATCTTGAAAAATATTGCGTAACATGCCATAATTCCGAAAGCCCGACTTATGTCGCAAGAGATATGAAAGAGGCCTGGGAATTAATTAAACATCCGGTTCCACAGCAGAAATAACATAAAGCAACAGTATGAAAAGCAGAATCTTAACTCTCTTCCTGCTTTGCTGTACCGTCCATTCTTTAAATGGACAAAATATAAACGGAAGAATATCTCTCGGAGCCTATGGCTTCGAGAGATTTGATTCCGTCGGCAGTTCTCAATCTGTCATTCACGGTGCACAAAGTCTTTACCTGAACATCAATCAGCAAAAATTCTCCTTACGTACCTCCCTCAGCTACGAATCATTCAGCAAATCCTCCCTTGGTGTAGACCGTTTACGGCTTTACACTTTCCATCTGGAAGGAAGAAAATTGTGGGATGTCCTTTCGTTTAAGCTTGGAAGGCATTCAATATTCAATGGACCGGCTACCGGTCTCTACGATGGTATCTCGCTAAAGGGTACCTATTCAGATTTTGAAGCCAACTTTCATTATGGCGGTGTCCTTCCTTCCTATCAGAAGATGAAGATTGCAGAGAATTTTTCTGATAACTCTGTAACCGCAGCCTCCCTCTCTTATAATTACGGAGGATTACTCGGTGTGAAAGCCGGTTATTCAGCAAAGAATCTGAAAAGGCCTGATTATTCGGTAACACGTCTTGACGATCAGTTTAACCCGATAACCCTGCTCATTAAGCAGAATTCTAATCAGTTCAGATATATTTTCCTGGATGCTGATTACAGTCCTGAAAATATGTTTGCCGGACTTAAAACTGAGTATGACCTGAACATTTCCAAACTCTCCAAACTCGAAGTCCAGTCAGATTTCGAGTTAACTGACGCTCTGGACGCAGAGGCGTATCTGCTCTATCGTGAACCGACAGTTACCTATAACTCTATCTTCTCTGTGTTCGATTATGGAAATACGTTTGAAGGTGAAGTTGGGTTAGGATACAAATTCATCCCCGGTTTCAGATTAGTAGCCAATTTCGCATATATTAATTACAAAGATGACAATTCTCACAGATACGGATTCAGTCTTACTACTGATTACGGATCACTCTCCTACAGAGGAAACGGCGGTTATGCAGGTGAGATGCAGTCAGTTTCACTGTATGTAGCGAAAACATTCTTTGAAGGAATGGTCACCCCGTCTTTAGGATTGGCTTATACTGATTATAAACTCAGTGCCGATGCTGAGACAAATAATTTAACAACTCTTCTCGGTGGTGTTAATGTAAGACCGCTGAAATCCCTGTCGTTTGATCTTCAGATGCAGTATATGAATAATAAAATTTACAGCAATGATCTCCGTCTTCTCATAAAGGCGAATTATTGGTTTAATACAAATCTGGGAGTATTGTAACATGAACATCAAAATAGTTTACTCCTCTTTTGTATCAGCATGTTTTCTCTTTCTTCTTGCAGGTTCATCATTCTTTAATCAGAATGCAATAGCTGAAACAGAAAAAGAAAACCATATTAAATTCTCACATAAGCTTCATCAGGATTTATCTTCCTGTCAGGATTGCCATGTCCCGGCTACAACTGCAGCCGACCTGAAAGGCAGACTGCTCCCTGATAAAGATAAATGCGCTGAATGCCATGATGTGAATGACAGTGATGCCTGCGGCACGTGTCACGCAACTGATGACTATCAGGCATTTACTGAAAGAAAACCGTCTGAACTGATATTCAGCCACGTACAGCATATTGAAGAAGGCACTGACTGCCAGCTTTGCCATGCTGGTATTGGTGAAAACGAACAGTTGACAAATTTCTCAAACTACAATCCCGGAATGGCAACATGCAATACCTGTCACGCTGAGACAAAGCTGGCTTCTAACGCATGCGAAACCTGCCACCTGAATACAGCTGACCTGACTCCAGAGACGCATCTCACTGCAAATTTCAGCAGGTCACATAAATTCATGGCTGGATCACCAACTGCGGACTGTATGATGTGCCATGACAACAATTCATGCGATGAGTGTCATAGCTCCACAACCGCCCTTGATGTTAACAATACTTCAGGCAGTTTTTATACTCCATATGGAGGTCAGGCACTATTCTCACCGCGCAAACTGCAGAAAATTCAGAAAGCACATGAGCTGAATTACCGCTTTACTCATGGTCTTGATGCAAAGAATAAATCTGCTGACTGCCAGTCATGTCATCAGGTTGAAACCTTCTGCGGTGAATGTCACGCAGGTGACGGGCAGGACTTCGCTCTGGCCGGTGTAATTCCAGCCTCTCACGGCAAAGCAGGATTTATCATGCTGGGTGTTGGCAGTGGCGGCGGAACCCATGCCACTCTCGCAAAGCGTGATATAGAAAACTGTGCATCCTGTCATGATACTCAGGGAGCAGACCCGGCATGTATACTCTGCCATTCTGATCCTGACGGAATAAAAGGCACAAACTCCAAGACGCATATCAAAGGATTCCTTTCTTCCGTGAATGGAGACTGGCATGATGATGCTTCTTCTATCTGCTATACTTGTCACACAGATGCTAATGCCAGACCTTCGGGAATAGCTGGTATAGGTTTCTGCGGTTATTGTCACGGAGCTAAATAGGTGAATTATGAATAAGAAAGTAATTTTAGTTTATATGTCAGTTGTTCTTTTCTCTGCTGCATTCTTAGCAGGATGCTCCAGTGAATTGAACGATAATATTGCTACTCCACCGGCAGTCAGCGTCCACCCTGAAGGAATTGTAACCCCATCCTCAGCGAACTTTCATGGCAAGCTGATAAAAGCAAAGAACTGGGACATGAATGAATGTAAATCGTGTCATGGTACTTCTTTCACTGGTGCAGGAAGTGCTTCAAGCTGCTATACCTGTCACACACAACCGGCAGGTCCACTTGCCTGCAACACCTGTCACGGAGACTTCAGCAATCCGGCAGTAATATATCCTCCACAGGATCTGATGGATCGCGATTCTTCTGAAACGGTCGGCGCTCATGCCCTGCACATGCAGGGACTTGGCAACGGACCGGCATTGGTTTGCGGTGATTGTCACACCGTACCTGCAACCGCAGGTGCAGCTGGGCATCTTGATAATACTCCTGGTGCTGAAATTGTGTATAGTGCAAAATCAAGCATCAGCACCAATGTCAGCGGACATCAGTATTATGCCTCCTCACTTCCGACTAATGTGCCAAATCCCAGATTTGTGACAGTACCCGGAACAAACAAAAAAGGATGTGCTGATTCCTACTGCCATGGTTCATTTAAAAACGGTAATCCTGACAATATTGCTGTATGGAGTGCAGGAGCAGATGGTGCAAAATGCGGAAGCTGTCATGGTGATGTTGCAACAGGAAATCCCCTGCCAAAAACAACTGCCAACGGCGGCAATCATCCAAACGTTCAGAACTGCAGTTTCTGTCACGGTGATGTTGTTTCAGTAAGCGGAACAACCTACACAATCATCGATAAGCAGAAGCACATCAATGGCAAACTGAATGTTTACGGAACGGAAGTTGACTACTAAGAAAAAGTAAGTGCTGGTATTTATGGAAGTCAAACCGGATACTAAATCATCGGAATCTGCTGAGCAGCTCGCTGAACTTACTTATAAAATTCTGGACAGTTGCCACAGAAAAGAAGAGATGCGCGTCAGGCAATTTCACCTGACGCAGGCAGAATTCCGGTGCCTCCGGTTAATCCATGTCAGTCAGAGTATAAACAGCAAGGTTGTGGCTGAGAGAATGTGTCTCAGCCCCAGCCGCTGCACTCGGATTATTAATAGTCTTGTTCAAAAAGGTTTTGTTGAAAGACATGAAGAACCTAATGACAGGAGAAATATGCGTTTAAGTCTTACACTCGACGGGGATGACTTTCTAAAATATATACATCACCAGTATCTGGATCTGCACCGTGAAGTACTAAGCACTCTTTCGCCCCATGAAAGGGCAGGAGTCCTTCACGCTATGGTACTTTTATTTTCCCGGATAGATACCTGGCTTGCAGAAGGTAAAAATCAAAATACTGTCAGCTGATTTTCGTATAAGCTTCCCTCAGCTCATTTCTCCCCTTTAATAAATCCTGTGATAATACTTTTGTCTCGCCTAAAACAGGCATAAAATTCGTATCCCCGTTCCATCTTGGAACGATGTGAAAATGCAGGTGGCTGTCAATCCCCGCTCCTGCTGCTTTGCCAAGATTTGCTCCCAGATTAAATCCTTCAGGCCTGATAGTTAGTTTTAAAGCCTTTATTGCACGTTCAACTTCACTCATTATCTCAATTCTCTCTTCTGCGGTAAGAAGATCAAATTCAGATATATGCCTGTAAGGAACAACCATCAGATGCCCGTTATTATAGGGATAGAGATTCATAACAGTAAAGGTGAGCTTGCTCTTTACCACTACCAGTGAATCATCGGCAGCCGTATCTTCATCCTTTGCACTGCAAAAAATACAGCCGGAGGGAGTCTTTTTTTCCTTAAATGACTCTATATATTGTGAACGCCAGGGTGACCAGAGTTTTTCCATAACTTTCCGTAAAATAAAAGCCGGAGAATAATGTTAATTATTCTCCGGCTTAATGTTAATGCTGATAATCAGGCGCCTTCGGCACGTGACTTTTTATATTCCTCTACAATCTGATTCTCAACTTCCTTCGGAACTTCCTCATAATGTGAGAATTTCCGCGTATGACTGCCCCGTCCCTGAGTAAGACTGCGCAGCGCTGAGGAGTACTTATACAGTTCTGAAAGTGGAACCTGAGATTTGATTTTCTGAAAGTGACCGTCAGCATCCATTCCGAGGATTTTTCCTCTGCGGCTTGACATATCACCCATTACGTCGCCCATGAATTCTTCGGGCACGGTTACTTCAACATCATATATAGGTTCAAGCAGAACCGGTTTTGATTCCATAAAAGCTTTCTTGAAACACATCGAAGATGCAATCTTAAAAGACATTTCATCTGAATCAACATCATGGTACGATCCGTCAAATAGTGTGCACTTAACATCCACAATCGGATATCCCGCAAGCACTCCTTTAACCAGACTATCCTGAATTCCTTTTTCAACAGCGGGAACAAAACGGCCAGGAACAACACCGCCAACGATAGCATCTTCAAACTGGAATCCGGTACCTCTCGGGAGCGGCTCAAGTTTAAGGAATACGTGACCATACTGTCCTCTGCCGCCTGACTGCTTTTTATGTTTATATTCAGCAGAAAGGCATTTACCCTTAATTGCTTCGCGGTAAGGAATTCTTGGTTCAATCAGATCAACTTCAACTTTATATCTTTCTTTAAGCCGTTTAACAGCCAACGCAAGCTGAAGTTCACCCTGACCGCTGATAATGGTCTGAGCTATCTCAGGATCATATTTAACACTGAATGATGGATCCTCCTCACTTAGCGTATGAAGACCGGTTGCAATCTTATCTTCATCACCCTTGGCTTTGGGCTGAATTGCGCCGCGGATAATAGGCTCCGGGAACACAATTTCATCAAGAATAACGGGAAGATTTTTAGATGCCAGTGTATTATTGGTATGTGTATCCTTCAATTTAACAACAGCACCCATATCACCGGCAACCAGGGACTGTACATCCCTTCGGTTTCTTCCGTTGAGGATTGAGAGCTGATTGAGCCGTTCAATTTTTCCGTTTGCTTCATTCACCATATCCATACCGGGGTGAACTTCTCCTGAAAATACTCTGAAGAGTGAAAGTTCACCAACATGCTGTTCAGCAAGTGTCTTAAATACAAAGATTACCGGTTCAGCCTTAGGATCAGGTTTCACAACAATAAGCTCATCCTTATCCTTCAGTTTACCTGTAACCGGCGGCATCTGAAGAGGATTCGGAAAATACGCTTCAATAAAATCGAGGAAATTATTTACTCCTGCCGTGGTTGTAGCACTTGTGGCAAATACCGGTGTTAAACTTCTCTTTAAGATTGATTCTGTCATGCCGGTTTTAAGATCTTCGTCGCTGAGATTTCCTGTTTCAAAATACTCATTCATGAACTCTTCATTAAGCTCAGCAACTTTTTCAATCAGAAGTGTGCGGTATTCTTCAGCACGCGCTTTAAGATCACCAGGTATTTCACCAACTGTAACTTTTTTAGTACCTGCAGCACCGTAGGTATACGCCTTCATACTGATTACATCAATTACGGTATCAAAAGCCGGACCCGGATTTGCCGGGAACGTAACGACCATTGCACCGTTTGTGAGGCGCTCTTTTGCCATGGCAACCACTTCATCAAACCGTGCCTTTTCGTTATCGCATTTATTGATGACAATTGCGGACGGCATTTTAAACTCATTTACAAAGTGGCCGGTTATTTCCGAACCAACTTCAACTCCTTCGAATGCTTTGAGCACCATTACAGCCGTATCAGCTACTTTCATGGCGCATTTTACTTCGCCTATAAAATCAGTATAACCGGGAGTGTCAATCCAGTTAATTTTGCAGTTTTTCCAGTCAAAGTGAAGAAGAGAAAGGGAGATGGAGAATTGTTTTTCTATTTCGTTAGAAGTATAATCGGATTGTGTATTGCCCTCAGCAATGGTTCCGATTCTTGTTGTTTCACCGGCGGTATATAAGCAGACTTCAGCGAGAGAGGTCTTTCCGCTGCTGCCATGACCGATGAAACAAAGATTTCGCATGGATTCGGGAAGGTATTCCTTCACAGTGGGTCTCCTTATTTCATTGGATGATGATGTAAAGTTATGATTTCTTAAACAGGTGCTGCATCTTGTCTCTTACGAATCCAAGAGTGCTGACAAGTGATTTCACTCTGTCATCAATTCCTGTTCTGAGGGCTGATGTGAAAGTTTTAACGCTTTGAATTTTATCTTTAACCTCAGAAACAATCCATTCAACCTCACTCACCTGTTTATTCAGTTTATCGGTGAGTTCAGCTACTGAACGGCTTATGAGCTGAAGTGAGTCCACCAAGGGACTCACTTGCTCGGATATTTTTTTGATGTCAGCCTGCATCTCTTCGATTTTTCTGGTAATCCTTCCCATATATACGATCAACGCTATACACAGTGCGGATGCCGAAAGAAGAAGCAGAATCTGAGCCAGCGAGATGAATGATTCCATAACGCTGATCAGGAGTTCCTGTTTTCTTTATAATTGTCAACGCCTGCTTTCACAGCATCTTTTATTCTGCCGCTTTCAGCAGAGATTTTCTCTTTGCCTTGAGCATAAACTTCAGATGCTTTTACACGGGCGTCATCGAGAACTTTTTTAGCTTCGACCAGCAATTCGTCAGCTTTAACCTTTGCATCGGTAACTAGCTTTTCACTTCTGGTTTTGCCCTCATTAAACATTTTTTCTGCTTCATCGAGTAAATCATCGGCTTTCCCGGAAAGGTCATTTCTGAGCTCTTTGCCGCTTTTAGGTGCATAGAGCAGAGCAACCGCTCCGCCGACTACCGCACCGGTGAGAAATCCGATAAGCAGACCTTTACTAAGATTACTTTCTTTGGACATGATAGACTCCGCTTTTATAAGTTTTTAATTATTGCCTGAGCAAATTCTCTTGTACCTACCTCAGTTGCACCCTCCATCAGGCGGGCAAAGTCGTAGGTTACGGTTTTAGACGCAATAGTCTTCTGAATGGCACTTTCAATGCTTCTGGAAACTTCATTCCAGCCCATAAACTCAAACATCATGACACCTGAGAGAATTACTGAACCAGGGTTTATTTTGTTGAGTCCTGCATATTTTGGTGCAGTACCGTGAGTTGCCTCAAAAATTGCCACTTCATAGCTGATGTTTGCACCAGGGGCAATTCCAAGACCACCAACCTGAGCAGCCGCAGCATCACTCAGGTAATCACCGTTCAGATTTGGGGTTGCCAGAACATCATATTCAGCAGGTCTGAGAAGGAGCTGCTGGAACATACTGTCAGCGATTCTGTCTTTTATCATGATTTTACCATCAGGAACTATGCCATTATGGTTCTTAAAGACTTCATCTTCCGTTATGGTTTTATCACCAAATTCCTGCGCTGCTACCTTATAACCCCACTCTTTGAAGGATCCTTCGGTAAATTTCATGATATTTCCCTTGTGAACCAGGGTTACGCTTTTCTTATTATTGGTAATTGCGTATTCTATTGCCTTTTTTACCAATCGTGCCGAGCCGAACTCACTCATTGGCTTTATTCCGATTCCTGAATTGGGACGGATGTTCTTCTTGAATTTGGTATTAATATAGTCAATTATGTCATTAGCCTCAGGTGTGCCGTCCTTAAATTCGATACCTGCATAAACATCTTCAGTGTTTTCACGGAAAATCACGATATCAAGCAGTTCGGGGTGCTTCATCGGACTGGGAACGCCTGTGTAGTATTTTACTGGTCTGACGCAAGCATAAAGGTCCAGAATCTGGCGCAATGAGACATTAAGACTTCTGATACCGCCGCCAACTGGAGTGGTGAGAGGTCCTTTGATGGCAACTTTGTATTCTTTTATGGCATCAATAGTTTCATCCGGAAGCCACTGGTTTTCACCATAGACACTTAGTGATTTTTCACCTGCGTAAATCTCCATCCAAGCTACTTCTTTTTTGCCGCCATAGGCTTTCTGAACGGCAGCGTCAAAAACTGCTTTTGAGGCACCCCAGATATCGGCACCGGTTCCGTCTCCTTCAATGAACATTACGATAGGTTTGTCAGGGACGTTAATTTTTCCGTTGCTGAAAGTTATAGGATTGCCTTGTGAGGGTATTTTGATATGCTTATAGGACATGTGTTTACTCCGCTATTTCGGTAATATAATAAGTAAAATAATTAATCAATTTCATTTCCAATCTTTCGCTGGTAAACTGACACTGCAATCACGCCAACCAGCACTGCAAACCAGAGTGTGACTGCTCTGATTATAAATGTTGCTGCCACTGCCACTTCCCTGCTTGCACCAACTCCCATTGCAAGGAATGTGAGAGAGCCTTCTGTTACTCCTAAACCCCCGGGCATCATAGTTATCGCTCCGACAATTGTTGCGAATCCATAGGCAAATGAAGCCCAAATAATTGAAATATCTAAGTTAAAATTAATCAGAATTATATAATAACCCAAGCATTCAAATATCCAGGAAAACAGACTGACCGCAGTCATATAAAAGAGCGGACCCGGCCTGAGCAGCTGATAAGAGCTTTCATAGGCATTCTGGATCGGGTCAGATAGTTTCTGGATAAAACGGATTTTATGAAGCTGATTGAGCACGGAAACTGCCCATCCTCTGTGTGAGATCAACACAATTACAATCACGAAAAAGAGCCCGACAGCACTTATAATCCCCCGGCCGTAATCAAAGAGAAACGCTCCCAAAAGCGTGATCAGTATCAGGCTCAGAAAATCGGTAATTCGCTCAACAAAAATTATCGGGGTGGTTTTGCTGATCGGGGTTCCGTCTACCTGCTTGACCAGGTAGGCCTTCAGTACCTCACCAAACTTACCTGGAGTGATGCTCATGATCAGACCAGACATAAAAATTCCGAATGAATCCCCTTTTGAAATAGTAACTCCGACAATCCTCAGGTAATAATCCCACTTAATAAACCGGAAAATATAATTTATTGAGGAAAGAAGCAGAAGAAGCGGATATATATACCAGGGGAAGACAGAAAATGCATCCGTCAGGCGGTCGAAATCTCCGTAAATCGTAAAACCCAGATAGATGATACCGGCAAGTACCAGAGAGATTAGAATTCTTTTTTTGGTCTTTTCAATCAACGGTAATCTCCTTTATCGCCTTATAGACCTCAGCCAGCGGGAGACCTACCACATTATAAAAATCACCGGCAATTTCATCAACGAAAATCGCCCCGAAAGAGTCCTGAATTCCATATCCCCCCGCTTTGTCAAACGGACTGCCGGATTCAATGTATTCAGCAATCTCATATTCAGCAAGATGACGGAAATGGACACGGGTGTGGGAAGCTCGGTTAATTATTCTACCGTTTCCCTTATTCAGGAGGGAAAACCCTGTGATTACGGAATGCCAGTTCCCGCTGAGGAGACGAAGCATCTCTTCCGCTTCATTATGATTAGCCGGTTTGCCTAAAATCTGATTCTCAAAGATCACCAGGGTATCCGCGGAAAGTACTAGTCCTTCAGGAACTTTTTCCTTGACGCTATTTAGTTTTCCGGATGCAAGTCTAATGGCTAATTCAGAGGGAGGTACATCACCTGAAAAAATCTCATCAAAATCAGGACTGATGACAATAGGATGAATGGAAATGAGCTGAAGGAGTTCTAATCTTCTGGGGGAATTTGAAGCGAGGTAAAACTTATGGCTGAGAGGGGGCAAATGGGAACCTGAGAATCACGAATTTTCCCGATTACCTGAACATCGCCTTTATACTGCCCCAGGTTCGTTTAACATCGGACAAGGAATGAGAGACAGAAATCTCCTTTGAATAAGAGTGCTGCGAGTCAGTATCAACCAATTTTAACCGGTAAACGAAAACATAATCATTTGACTTGAACGCTGCCTCATCAATGAAGGTGTAGTATGAATTATCCCCACGGGCAGCAACTTTACCGATGACAATAAAATTGCCATTCACGGTTTTGCGTTCAACCACGAACTCTTTCAGGGAGGACTCGGTATTAGTCTTCCACTCGAGTTTTACGGCACTATTTTCACTTTTTGCCTGAAAAAACTCGATAAATGCACCTGAAATCAGGGTAGCACTAAGCAAAAACCCAAGGAGAAACGCTTTTTTCATTACCTGTTTAATTAAGTTATGGCAAAATAGTAATCATCCCCTAATAATCCAAGCAAAATTTTCAGATTTTACCCGGCCGGGCATACCCGGAAGACCCATTCCTCCGGGTGAGGTTTGACACCATTGTACGGCAGAAATCCGGTCTCAAACCAACGCCCTTATTGATTCAGCGGGAAGTCACACAGCCTCCCCTCCCCCTGCCGGCTAAAACCTGCTATTATTATTAGCATATGATTTATATTCATTATTTAAAGAGTACCGGATATTTAATATATTTGAGTTTAAATGACTTTTATTTATTGGACTTGGTTTACAGGATGAGCGGAAATTTCCAGGCTGCAGGCATTATAGGAAAATTATTAAAGAACCTGAGAAGCACTCCGGCTGATTTTCCTGATCACTACTGCGATTTCATTTGTGAGGAATTCGGGTATAGTTCCGCTATTCTCTTTTCCCTGAAATTTGATACCTTTATACTCAGCGGAAAGTCACGGAACGCAACTAAGAAATTTGCACATGCCAACAGTTATAACTGTACTTCATGTAAAAGCGCTAAAAATTTCGGTGAACAGACAGATTATACCCCCGATCACGTTTGTGAAATAAAAATCAGTGAAGGAAATAGCAGCGACATCACTCTTCAGATCGCCGCTCCGGACCACCAGAGGTACCTTCTTAAACTTTCTCAGAAATCCCCTTATCAGAAAGCTGAAAAAGAAAAACTTGACAGCATCAAACTTCTTTCGGAAGAGGTTTTATATTATTTCACCGTAAGCGGCAATGATCATGATGAGGATTTGAATCGCGTAATCAGTAATTTATCAAGCGAAATCAGGACTCCTGTTAACAGCATTATCGGATTCCTTTCCCTCCTGGGTGAAGAAAAGCTTACCCCATCGCAAAACGAGTATATCATTAATATAAAGGAAAGCGCCCAGAAATTATCCTATCTGCTTAATGAGATTGTTGATATATCCAAAATCGAGTCGGGCCTGCTGCTCAATAATACGTCAACATTCCAGATAGATTCACTCCTGGAAGAACTCAAACAGCCCCTGGCGGATAAATCGGATTCCCGCGATATATCACTCGAGATTACCACGGAGAATCTGTCCATAAATTCCGGAAAAGCCGATGCCCAGAAACTTAAATCAGTTCTGCAGACGTTTATAAACCTGTTTAAAACTCTTACCATTAAAGGCAAGATTCTCATTTCGATCAGTTCCGAAGGCAGGAACCGGCTTAATTTCAGAATACTGAATACCGGTGATATCGTTCCGGTACATTCAACTGTGAATTTCACCCGTCCGCTGTTTTTCCTTGAAAACAATATAACCAAAACGGGACCTGTCTCAGCACTCAGCATTATCCTTGCAAAAAAGCTTATTGATCTTCTTGGCGGACAACTTGATATCGGGACAACCTCCTCCAAAGGACTTGTACTTCAGTTTTCAGTTCTGATGGAACCAGCCGGTTCTTCCCTTGAAGAAAAATTAAGTGCACTTCCAAAACCTGTCGGGAAAAGCAAAGTGCTGGTTATTGAAGATGATTATGCAACATCAAAACTGCTGAGCAACTACCTTAACAAATGGGGATATGACCCGACTATTGTTAACTCGGGAGAAAAAGCGCTTCAGATGATAAAGCATGAAAAATTCCTTGCTGTTATCATGGATATTGTGCTCCCCGATGTAAACGGGCTTGAACTTCTGAAAAAGATCAGAGAATCAGAAAACACGAAGAATGTTCCCGTAATTGTATGCTCGGTTGAGGCAGAACAGCAGAAAGCATTCTTGATGGGTGCGGTTGAGTATTTTGTAAAACCGATTAAATATAAAGACCTGGTTGAGGTGCTCACCAGCTATAAACTCAAGCGGGATTCAAATATCTTATGTGTTGATGATGACCTGCCCACACTTAACTTAATCAAGGGTGCTATTGAATCAGTCGGATATAACGCAATCGCAGAACCCTACTCCGCGAAGGTTATGGACCGGATTAAGAATATGCATCTTGATCTGGCTATCGTTGATCTGGATATGCCCGAGGTTAATGGTTTCGAGCTGATAAAGCTGATAAAATCAAATCCCCGCTTTGCCAACCTCCCCATCGTTATATATACCGGCAAAGAGAATTTTGCTGAAGACCTGAAGAAGATTGACGGATTATTTGCTGATCTGCTTTCAAAACGCTCAACAAAAATTGAGGATCTTGCCGATACGATCAACAATATGATTAACCGGTACGATGAGCCGACACCTCCGGAGGCATTAGCTGCACAGCCTGCCACTGAACCGAAAATCCTTCTTGTGGAAGATTACAAACATTCTCAGATCATAGTAACTCGTCTTCTAAAAAAGAATAATTTTAATTCCATTTCAGTTGTTGAGAACGGTGCCGAGGCCCTTGAACTTGCAAAAACACAGATATTTGACCTGATCCTGATGGATATGCAGATGCCGGTAATGAATGGATTTGAAGCAACGGAAAGAATCAGGCAGCTTCCCGAGTATAAAGATACTCCGATTATTGCTCTGACTGCTTTTGCAATGAAGGGAGACAGAGAAAAATGTCTTGAAGCAGGTGCAAGCGACTATATAGCAAAGCCAATAGACAGCCAGGAATTCATCGAAAAAGTGAAGCACTATACCAAGCAGATTCCTGCATAGAGGAACCGGCATAGGGTATATTATTTCAGAATAGCTTTTATTTTATTCTGCAGTTCTTTATCCTGTGTAGAATCAGCTATTCTCTCAAGTTCGGATTTCAGTAAAGATTTTTCTGAACTAATCCTGTACTTCTGTAAAAGATAATGAGCATTGCTTAATCCAGCCTTTTCCTTTTCATTCAGAAGAAGATAAATTTCATAAGCTCTGTTAAAGTAGTCTGCCGAATTTCCATACTTCATTTGTCTTTCAGCAATAATCCCCAGATAATACAGGTTGTCAGCAATCTGCATATAGTTGCCTGCAGCTTTATCATACTGAAGTGAATACTGAAAGTATTTTTCCGATTCATCCAGATTCCCCATGTTAAACTCTGCAAACGCTGCCGCATAAGCAATCAGTGACATTGCCTGAATATCAATCTCAAGATCTAGCGGGTCCTCAACATAATAACTGCTAAAAAGCTTTTTTGCAGTATTCAGATCACTGCTCTGAACACTTGCTTTCTCTGAAGTTACAATGAGATGATACGCAAGAAGCTGCATTTTTTCAGCGGGATCAGTGAAATTATTCCATTCAGCTGTTACCATGGTCAGCGAATCAGAAATGCCGAATGCCCGGTAATACTCGGTGAAGGCCAGTGTTACCATAAACTTCAATTCACCGGAAAGAATACTTTTCATTGCCTGAAGACGGCTCAGGAGAATTGAAGCTTCATCACGTTTGCCAAGCGCAATATAAACCCTTGCTGATCCTTTAAGGGCACGTGCTTTTCCGTCAGAGTAGTCAATAAGACTGAACTCCTTAAGCGCATTTTCGAAATTCCTCAGCGCGCTTTCCAGATTATTCTCATTGAATTGCCGGTCTGCAACTCCGATATATTCATTCCCCCGTTTAATGTTTTGCAGACTACGCAAATCGGATACATTACTGCCACCACATCCGGCGAACAGAAAAACAATAAAAAGCGTCAGGTATAAATATTGCTTTTTCATTTTGGCAGACTCTTTGAACGGATGTGAGATGAATTAAAGTTTCTTATATAATCCTCCCCGGGCTGATTAATCAGCGGACTATTATTCACCGTTTCGAAGGTAACCTGTACCTGTTTCAGAACTGTTTTCAGGTCTTCAAGCATATACGTAATATCTGCCGTCTGGGAATTCATAAATTTGAGGAAATGTTCAACTTCTGGCAGCAGTTTATTAACCTCATTCAGACTTTGTGAAACCGGTTTGAATATCTGCTCTCCGGTCGGGTCAATCATTCTTTGCGCAAGTCCGTCAGGATTCTGGTATTGGGCAAGCAATGTATCAATCTTATAAACTGAACTTTTCAGAACATCACTTATCTCTTTTACTTCCTGAGTAAGATCAGCGACATTATTTATGGCGCGGAAAATTGCACCGTCTCCGGTATTACCATCCTTTTTAAGTGCCGCGGTAAATGAATTCATCTCCCCCGCTATCACCTTCAGGTCTTCTGATGCATCAGCAAGATTCACAATCGCCCGGAAAATTGCTCCCTTATCAGGATTGTTATCGGAGTTCAGTGCATCCGTAAATTCCTGCAAATTCAGGAGGAGTGAGGTAATCAGATCACCTGATTTGGTCACTTTGTTTTCAGCAAGGAGCATTCTGCCTTCAGGAACGTCAATAGCCGGTATCAGGCTCCCGGGTGAGAGCGGAATGCTGGTTTCATCCCCCTGAAGAAATTCAATCAAAGAGGTATTGGTAACAGGATTAACTCCTTTATATAGAGCTGAATTTACTACGATCTTATCTGCGTATTCAGCAAAAACCTCGAACTCCGCAATTACATAATTATCCTTTGAGAGCTCAAAATTACGGATATTGCCAATTTTGAATCCCTTAAAGTTCACCGGAGATGTAGAGGAGAGACCGTTCGCGTCTGCAAACTTTGCTTTGAAAACAACTTTAGTTTCAAAGAGTTTGGTCTGAATAATAATAAACATCAAGCCTGAAAGCAGCATGAGCAAAGCCACACTGATAAAAATCTTTACCGTTCTTTGCGGGTATTTATATCTCAGCTTCATCGAGTTCTATCTCAAAATAGTCTTTAATAATTTTTTGTGTCTGAGGGTTATCTGACAAAATCAGTTCATCCCACGCACCTGTTTCAATAATTTTGCCGTTTTCAAAAACGTAACAAAGATCACATTCATCATACAGAATATCACTATTTGAATAGTATAACTGGGTGATGTTTCCTCCCTTTTTCAATTCAGCCAGTTTTCGAAGCAGGCGCTTCTTGCTTTTTAATTCAAGATCGGTGAAAGGCATATCCAACACCAGAAATTCAGGGGAAGTCAAAAGTGCTCTGATGATGATGACCAGTTTTGATGTCTGCTGCCTTTGTACCGCAGGGCGCTCCTCCAGAATAGATTCCGGAAGAAGAAAATAACTGAAGTAGTTCCTGATATTTTCCATTTTTTCTTCTCTGCTAACGTCAGGATAGTGGTAATCATACGGGAGAAGCAGATTTTCCAGAATTGACAGATTAGCAAGCAGTGATCCCCTTTCAAATATATAAGAAATCTTTTTCCTGATCTCCCTCAGATTATAAAGCGTTCCTAAATTCATGTCAGTATTGTTAAACCGCACCGCTCCTTCATCCGGCTGCACAATTCCTGAAATAAGCTTTAGTAATTCATTCACCGGTTCATCAGGAGGAGCGAGAAATCCATACAGTTTCCCCTTTTCAAACTGCATACTCAGATCTTTTACTTCATACCGGTCCGAAATATAATGAACACTTTCAAGTGATACCAGACTCATCTCAGACCGTAAAGAAGAACAGAATGGTTAACAAAACATCAAGGATGATTATCCAGGTTAGAGAAAGAACCACAGCTTTGATAGTTCTTTGCGGCACCTCGGTTGTGGCAATTTTAACCTGCAAGCCCTGATACGTAGAAATTAAGGAAATGACCAATCCGAATACAACTGATTTGACAACACCTGAAATAAGATCAGTAATGCTTAATTCAGCAAAAACGTACATAAGAAAATCATCGAGCGATACCGGCACAAACATACTGCTCAGTGCCCAGCAGCTTAATACGGCAGCAACGTTGAAATATATGGAGAGAATCACCATGGCGGCCACAACTCCCAAAACACGCGGGACTACAAGATACGTAATGGGTGAAACCCCGAAGGAAAGCAATGCCTCAATTTCATGATTAATAGTCATATTCCCCAGTTCTGTAGAAATAGCAGTTCCAGAGCGGGCAACGATAATGAACGCTGTGAGCAGGCAGCTAAGCTCCCGGAAAACTATACTTATAAGAATATTATAAAAGATTTTGCTTTGAGTAAAACCGGGGAGAACTGAATTCCCCTCAATTACCATAATGCCCCCTATTGCCGCGGCGATCAGGACGATTATACTTAGCGCATCAAACCCCGTGAATAGAATCTGCCGGAAGAAAACGATTGCTGAAATCTGGGTCTGTTTTCGGAAGGTAACCAGGTCCGAAAAGACTTCAAATATATATCTGAACGTCTCAAAAAGACCATCCCCCTTTCGCTTAAAATAAGAAACCATGAAACCCGTCATTTTTCCTGAAATTAGCCGCTATTGAAGAATGATGAAAATTTACGGGGAAAAGTACAAACTTTAGGGAACATAAAAAACAGTTCCCCCCTGATTTCTTTATCAGGCAGTCTGGAGCGAGATTTCCTTCAGATGCTTGTTTAAATCCATAATTGAATGGAAGATTTTTACTCCTTCATGTTCCTTTGGAAGCTTATCGGCTACCTGACCTATTGCCTGCCCGCCGAGATAAATCTGCTGATTGGGTCTTGCCTGCTTGATAAGTTCGATGGTCTCTAATAGGCGAAGAAAATTGAGGTGGAAATTATTTGAAAGACCGACAACATGCGGATCTTTCTCCATAACATAGTTCACCAGGGTTTTAGGGGGGGTGCTTGCACCCAAAAATATGGTATCCCAGCCATTAAGTTCAAAGATGTACGACACCATTTTTGCACCGAGCAGATGGTACTCTTTATCAACACAGGAAATAATGCATCTCTTGCCATTCCCTTCTTCCTTCTGACTGGCATTCAGCGTAACTGATATCAGTTCATCAATGATCTGGGTTGCATGATGCTCAACGGGGATGGAAATCTGGTTTTTTTCCCACATGGTTCCTATACGATACATAACTTTTTGAAAAAGGTCAAAATAGATTGTCTCTACAGGAATTTTATTGTCAACGAGATTCTTGACAATTGACTGGCAAAGTAATTTATCTCCCGCCAGAAGGGCATCAAGAAAAGTAAGATAGGTTATTTGTTTGATCATCGGTAATAACAGTTGTTAAACGATTTGCAAGATAGTTTTTCGCAGAATTTCATTCAAGTAAAACCTTACTTTACCCCTGATTAGTTCCATTTATCATAAATTTTCATCCTCTAACCTTGTTTATGGTAACTTGTGTCATTAATTTTCGCAGGATATGAGTTTTTTACTACTTTTACTTATTTTATTAATCCCCCGGGCTGATTATGCCGGTGGTGCTTCTTCACTTGAGACTCTTACGGCGGCCAGGGTAAATACTCCGATCGTTATAGACGGCGTGCTGGAGCCCGCATGGGATGCCGCAGCTCAAACCGGAATCCCCTTTGAGATTCAACCCGGGGATAACACTCCGGCAAGAGCGGAAACCATAGTCAGAATTCTATTCAGCAATGAGTACCTCTATGTAAGTTTCTATTGCCTTGACCCGGCGCCATCACAAATCAGGTCAAATCTGACCGATCGTGATCGTATTTACAGGGATGACTTTGTTGGGCTGATTTTAGATACCTACGGCGATGGCCAGAGCGCATACGAGCTATTCGTAAATCCGCACGGCGTTCAGGGTGATATTCTGCGAACCGGGAATAATGAGGATGATACCTATGATCTCATCTGGCAATCCTCAGCCCTGATGCACGAGCAAGGCTATACCATTGAAATGGCAATACCTTTCAAATCGTTGCGTTTTCAGAATAAGGATCAGCACACCTGGAAGATTATGTTCATCCGTAATTTCCCCCGCGCTGACCGTTACATCTTTTCATCAAATAAAATTGACAGAAATGACCCCTGTTTCACCTGCCAAAGTGCTGAACTGAAGGGTATTTCCGAGATTAGTGTTCCGGTTGGATATGAAATTCTTCCCTTTGTGACAGGATATCAGTCCGGTAATCTGCTGGACAGCGACGATCCTGCCTCCGCCTTTGATAATGGACCGCTTAAAGGGCGGTTAGGAAGCGGATTTAAGATAGTCCCAAGCCCTTCTCTTACCATTGAAGCAGTAGTAAACCCTGATTTCAGCCAGGTGGAGTCAGATGCTCAGCAAATCAGTGTAAACAGTACCTTTTCACTGTTCTATCAGGAAAAACGCCCCTTCTTTTTTGAGGGAAGTGAGATTTACCGTTCCCCAATCTCTTCATTTTATTCCCGAATGATTAATGATCCTTTACTGGCTGCAAAGGTTACCGGAAAAGCAGGAAATGTTTCTTATGCACTTCTCTCATCTTACGACCGAAATTCTCCATTGATCATTCCGGGAGAGGAAAGAAGTGATTTTATTAACACCGGACTCGCCTCATACGGCAATATTCTGAGAGCGCGTCTCAATGGTCAGAAGAATGATTATTTTGGCGGGTTGGTAGCTTTAAGAAATTTTAATTCAGGGGCTGCCTATTATGCCGGAATCGACTGGAGCTATCTGTTTCTTACGAATTTTTATTTTACCGGTCAGGTAGCTGCTTCGTTAAATAAGGAAATTAATGATACCTTACTCTTTAATGAAGACAGAAAATTTGGTTCAATGAACAAGGATGCTTCATTAAATGGTGAAGAATATGGGGGGTTCGGAGCCATAGTCCGGCTGGAGAGACAGGCAAGAAATCATTATTTGGATTTAGTTTATCGTGACCATTCTCCCGCTTTCATCTCACCGTTGGGTTTTCTTAACCGTAATAACAGCCGTGATATCCAGCTTGAGAACGGCTATACCGAAAATTATGACAGTTCATTTATCACCCGGATTTCATTTTTCTTCCGGGGAGGCCTTGATTTCAATTATGATAATATCCGCAAGGAACGCTGGCTGATGCTGGGCGGAAATATTGGTTTCGCGGGTAATTCAGGACTTTTTGTTGGTTTTTTACCACTGAATGAAGAGTTTTTCGGTCAGACTGATCTGAGGAAAGTGAACCGTTGGTTTATTAATTTGAACACTACTCCCCTTAGCTGGCTGAGTATGTATCTTAGTACTGAATTCGGAAAAATTATTTACCGGGGCGATTCTCCGGAGGTTGGTAAAGGGCATCAGTTTGCTTTCGGAGCGAGCTTCAAACCGACTGAACAATTACAGTCGGATATTGAATTCGAAAGGGCCGGTCTCAGATCTCAGAAAAACGATGAACTTCTATATGACGGGTATATCCTCCGAAATATCAGCACATACCAGTTTTCCCGTCAGATGTTCCTCAGGTTAATCACTGATTACAATTCTTTCTCGGGAGAAGTTTCGGTATTTCCTCTGTTTTCGTACAAATTGAACCCTTTCACCATATTTTATATCGGCTCAACCCACACGATGCGGGAGTATGCAGCACCCTACAATCTTAAACAAAACAACCGGCAGTATTTTCTCAAATTTCAGTACCTGTTTTCAAACCATTAAAACCAGATCTCGGAGGAAGGGTGTATCCCCTCCTCCTGATCTGCCCATAGGATTACCGCTAAAGCCGCTAAAACCCTCCGATTCCTTCTGACATAATCAATTCCTTGAAATTGAACTGCATAAAATTTATCTTTGCCACCATTATTTATAAAATTTAGGAGAAATATGTATGTCTCATGAACCAATACATGCTGAAAAATTCGAATTTAAAGCCGAAGTCCGGCAGTTATTAGATATTCTTGTCCACTCACTTTACTCATCACGGGAGATTTTCATACGGGAACTTATTTCGAATGCAAATGATGCGCTTGATAAGGTCCGGATCCATACCCTGACTAATGAGGAAATGAACGGGAAGAACCTCCCGCTTGAAATCAGGATTTCCTGCGATAAAGACAAAAACAAGCTGACAATCGAGGATACCGGTATCGGTATGACCCGGGAAGAACTGATCAATAACATCGGAACTATTGCCAAATCTGGCACTGCTGAATTTATCAACCAGCTAAAAGAGAGCAAGGGGGACACCGGAAATCTGATCGGCCGTTTCGGTGTCGGGTTTTATTCAGTATTTATGGCAGCATCAAAAGTCCAGATTACCACCCGCAGCGTTACTCCCGGTGCGGAAGCGGTAGCCTGGGAGTCAGACGGGCTCGGAGAATTTACCGTAGGAGAGTCTGATGAAAAAATCGAACGAGGTACCAGAATTGAAATCTGGCTGAAGGAGGACACTAAACAGTATTCAGAGGTAGATACAGTAAAAAGTGTCATTAAAAACCACTCCAATTTTATCAATTTCCCTGTTTTTGTGGAAAAAGAGAAAATTAATACCCTCCCCGCACTTTGGCTTCAGAGCAAATCTTCCATCAAAAAGGAAGACTATCAGGAGTTCTACAAATTCCTGACATATGATTCAAATCCTCCCCTTGATGTAATACATGTTTCAGTAGATGCACCTCTGCAGTTTAATGCCCTGCTTTTCATACCTGAAAAGAGCCTCGATTTCTTCGGTATGATGAAGGAAGATATGGGGCTGGATCTGTACGTACGCAAAGTTCTGATTCAGCATAAGAATAAAGATCTGATACCGGAATACCTTGGATTTATTAAAGGCGTGGTTGATTCAGAGGATATTCCTCTCAACATCTCCCGTGAGACTCTTCAGGAAAATGCCAATTTCAGCAGAATCTCAACAAGCATTACCTCTCAGATTCTTAACCACCTCATCAAAATGGCAAAAGACCGGCCTGAGGATTTCGCTAAATTCTGGAAAGAACATGGCAAGATCTTTAAGCTGGGTTACCAGGACTTCATGAACAGGGAAAAATTTGCTCAGCTTCTGCGCTTTAATGCCAGTTACTCCGATAAAGAAGAGGACCTGACCTCACTTGAGGAATATGAATCCCGGATGGTAAACAACCAGAAGGAAATCTTTTTCATCACTGCCACAAGCCGTGCTGCACTCCTCAAGAACCCTTTTCTGGATACTTTCAGATCGAAGGGCATACCGGTCTTGTTTGTTTATGACCCGATTGACGAGTATGTGATTTCCAGTATGTTTAAATACAAGGATTTTACTTTCAAGGCGGCAAACTCGGCGGATTTTGATTCTCTGAATAAATTTGACGATATTAACCCTGAAGAAAAACCTTCTGTTGAAGAACTCTCTAGAGAAGATAAGAAGCACCTAGACAGCATCCTCGAAAAATGGAAGGACAGCCTGGGTGATAAGGTAAAGAAGGTAATTCTCTCAAAAAGACTGAAAGAAAGCCCTGTGGTGCTCGCAAGTGAGGATGAGGGAATGTCTTCGGCGATGCTGAAGATGATGAGAATGAGCGGTCAGGATATCCCCGTTCCTCCGAAGGTACTTGAAGTTAATAAAGATCACAAACTCATCAGAGAAATGATTGCTATTTATAAGCTTGATAAATCTGATGCACTGCTTCAGAGATACTTTGACCAGCTGTATCTGATATCAATGCTTTATGAAGGCGAGCTCAATGAATCATATCAGCTTGTTGAAAAGTCGTTCGATCTGATGACCGATGCAGCCGGCTGGTATCTGAAAGGCAAAGATTCCAAATAACGTTCCCGTTAACAAAAAGAGGCAATAATGAAAATAGTTCGTGAGATCCTTGCTAAGAAAGGCAGTAGTATTTACTCACTTTCCCCAGACGATACCGTCTATGAAGCACTCGTACAAATGGCAGAGAAGAATGTCGGTGCACTGCTTGTACTGGAAAACGGTCAGCTTGCCGGTATTCTGAGTGAGAGGGATTATGCCCGTAAAGTAATACTTACCGGCAAATCCTCCCGTGAGACTACTGTCAGGGAAATCATGACAACCAGAGTTCTTATTGTTGATGATAAAACTAATGCTGAGGAATGTATGTCTCTGATGATTAATAAACACATCAGACATCTTCCTGTGGTGACTGATGGTGTTTTGCAGGGCATCATTTCAATTGGAGATGCAGTAAAAGCCGTCATAGAAGACAAACAGGATACTATCTCTGAACTGGAACGATATATAGCAGGCTGATAAAACTAAAAAGGGTTCCTGAAATCAGGAACCCCTTTTTTCATTCCATTAACGGATTTTAACCGTTACCGTAATTTCTTCCATTGATGAACTGCAGGTAGTTCCTTTTCCATCACTTACCGTGAGCAGTACTTTGTACGTTCCTGGTCTATCAAAGTAATGATACACTTTAGAACCAGAAAGTCTGATTCCGCCTCCAAAGTCCCAATTATAATTTAGAACATCCCCATCAGCATCACTGCTGGCTGAAGCATCAAATAAAACCTGATCATGTGCACCGCCGGTAAATACCTCAATGCTTCTGAATGAAGGAACTGCAGCAGGACTGCTGTTAACCGTCACGATCATTTCATCCGAGGCCTCCGAGCAAATGGTACCTTTGTCATCGGTTACTTTGAGAGTAACTTTCTCAATTCCAGGTGTATTGAATACAGTTTCTGCTTTTATTCCTTCCGCTATCAGGGTCGTGCCTGAAAACCATTGAAAAGTTAATTTATCTCTGTCAGGATCATAGGACCCTGAACCATCGAGAATAACTTTTTCACCAGGGCAGACAACGATATCTCTCCCCGCTTCTGCAACAGGTTTGTTATTTACCACTATCTGTTTTATAGTTTTATTCTGACTGTTTGCAAACTTTTTGCCATCATTTGCTACCAGCGTAATTGTATATGTACCCGGCAAAAGATAGCTGTGTGTAAATTCAGTTTTATTGGTAGTAAAACCATCACCTAATTCCCACTCATAAGTCAGTTTATCATTATCAGCATCTTTTGACGAAATTGCACTGAGACTCACAATTTCTCCGGCACAAACAAAGTCCCTGCTGATGATTACCGGTTCCGGAGTAAAATTAATATACGCTTTTATTGCCGCAACTGCTGTATTATTGGAAAGACTGGTGTTATCGCGTACGGTAAGTGTTACTGTATAGGTACCACCCTGCGAATATTTATGACGTGCGTTTACGCCGCGTGCTTTGTTGCCGTCACCAAAATCCCAGTCATAGGAGACAATAGAACCATCGGCATCAACCGAGCGGCCTGCGTCAAAAAGGATTTCCTGCCCGATACCTGAATAGACATCATTGCCTGCATCTGCTGAAGGAGGTGCATTGATGACGATAATTTTTTGAGCAGTCGCAGATTTACACTCAGTGGTTGAGTTCGTAAAAATTGTCAGGGTTACCGTATATTTGCCTTCTTTTTTATAGATATGGCGCCCTACGTTCTCAGTTGAGACCGTCCCGTCACCGAAATCCCACTTCACTCCGGTAATCTGATCATTAAAGGTGTTCGTTCCTTCAGTTGTTAAGATAAGCTCCTGATCTCTCGGGTAGATGAGAGGAAGTGAAAAATCAGCAATCGGAGCATCAAATACCTGGACGATCAGTTCATCAGTGTGAGTATTATCGCACTGGCCGATCAAATCACCTGTTATAGTTAATCTGACGTTATAGGTACCGGATTTTGTATATATATGTGTCGGATTAGGTCCGCCGCCGGTAGACCCGTCACCAAAATCCCACAGATAATTATTAACTACTCCGTCATTATCCTTTGACTTTGAGCCGTCGAAGCGTACAACAGAATTCAGGCAGACAATCTGATCATCACCTGCAAACGCGACCGGAGACTCAATTACGGTTACCGATTTGGTTACGTATGTTGTATTACATGGCAACCCTGAGTCATCTTCAACTTTCAGACGGACAAGGTAACTGCCGCCAATTTTATATATTTTGGTCGGGTTAATTCCATCTGCACCCGTACCGTCACCAAAATCCCATGTATAGCGTAGAAATCCTCCTTCAGGATCACTTGATCCCGCACCATTGAACCTCACTACTTCACCTGCACAGACGGTGATATCTTCACCCGCAAAAGCTACCGGAGGTTCGTTAATTTTTACTGTAATGGAAGAAGTTGAAACAGAATTTGGAAGACCTAAACCGTCATCAACGGTCAGAATTACCGGATAAGTTCCGCCCTTTGTATATTCATGGATTACCCTTGCTCCTGTCTCAATTTTGGTGCCGTCTCCAAAATTCCACGTAAAAATCAGAGGGTCACCATCAGGATCCGTTGAAGCGCTGCCGTCAAAGATAAGCTTTGATTCACAGGTAAATATATTGCTCCCTGCCCGTGCCGTAGGCGCAGAGTTAACTCTGATAACAACAGTATCAAAAGCATTATTGTTTATAGCGGCCGAATTATCTTTAACCTCAAGCACAGCGGTATAAATACCCGATGCACTAAAAGATCTGGTTACAGTTGAACCAGCAGAGATATCTGTTTCATCTGAAAAACTCCATATGTATGAATCAATTTTTCCGTCCTTATCAAAAGAACCGAGTCCATCAAAGATTACGTTAAGACCTGGTGCGGTAACTATATCTCTGCCAGCATTTGCAACCGGTCTTTCGTTAATGATGATTTTAACTTCGTCAAAATCAATTGCATTGGTCTGCTGGGTATTATCTTTTACCGTGAGACGGGCATAGTAAATACCCGGAGAAGCGAATGAATGCTGAACAATTGCTCCGGAGGCTGAATTACCATCACCGAAATCCCATTTGTAATCTGCTATCGCTCCATCAGAATCGAAAGAACGGGAACCGTCAAAACGAAGCACCTGTCCTGGTGCACCTAACAGATCAGGACCGGCATCCGCAACCGGTTTAGCATTTACTACAAGTTCAAACTCTGATACCGAGGAATTATTTATTGTTTTTGTATCATCAGTAACTGTAAGACGAACCTTATATACACCCGGTTTTTCATAAAAATGCTTTGGTGCTGCTTCAGTACTGGTTTTGCCGTCTCCAAACTCCCAATAATATTTGAGAACCTTGCCATCCGGATCACTTGATGAGGTTCCGTCAAACTGAAACTCACTACGGGTGATAACTTCATCATTGCCGGCAACAGCGACTGGTCTGGAGTTTACGATAACCGTAAGAGTACTGGAAGATGTATTTGAGGAGGTTCCGGAATTATCAATAACAGTGAGAGTAACCTGATACCTCCCGGCTTTAGGATATGAATGAGCGGCTTTTACACCTTTTGCTTTATTTCCGTCTCCAAAATCCCAATGATATTCAGTAATAAATCCGTCTGAATCAGTTGACTGGGAGCCGTCAAAAAGAAGAGTTTCATTTTCTGCAGCAATTTTATCCGGACCTGCTTTCGAAACCGGAGTACTGTTAACAATCACAACCATCTGGTCACTCTCAGTACTGTTTTTTGCACCTGCATTGTCAGTGACTGTTAAAGTAACGGTATAGGTGCCGGGATTTGTATAAGAGTGTGACACATTCACTCCCTCAGCAGAACTGCCATCACCAAAATTCCAGGAATACTTTGAAATCTGGCCATCATCATCCCTGCTGCGGCTTCCGTCAAAACGAACCTTTTCACCCGGCGCAGCACTCTGATCCTCACCTGCGTAAGCAACTGGTTTTACATTCACCCATACTGAAAAATCAGTTGAGGCAGTGTTGCAAGGACTTGTTGAGTTATCAGTAACTGACAATCTTGCGCTGAATCTTCCGGTTCTCTGGTATGCATATTTAACTGATTTACCTTCCCGCTTTGATGCATCACCAAAATCCCAAAGGTAATTTTTCAGACCATCATCTTCATCATATGATGAACTGCCGTCAAAGATGAACTCTTCACCAGGGGCGAGAACAACTGATTCCTGAAAAATTGCAACCGGCGGTTTATTAACTTTAACTTTAAAGAATGTAATACTGCTGTTAAAATCAGATTTAGAGTTATCACTTACAACAACGTATGCATCATAAATCTGCTGTCCGGCATATTTATGAACTACCCTGTTCCCTTCTCCGAAATTACCATCACCAAAACTCCACTTGAAGGAAAGTTTGTTATTTTCAGCATCGGTTGTCTGAGAAGCATCAAAAACAACTGAATAGCAGTCTGCAACATAATCAAACGTATAAGCCAGTTTCGGAACGGAGTTCATTTCAGCAGGATAGATCGGACAAAGAAAAGGGAGTTCCTGTCCATCCTCAGCAATGACCTTAAATGTTGCATCATTTGGTGACTCCCCGCCCTGTCCAAAAACAACCGAAGCTCCTCTTCCATCTTCCTCTTTAACCAGACTAACAGTGTTTGATGCCCATACACCGTCACCAGATGATTTAAGAGCAATATCCTGCCGTAATGCAGTTCTTAGTCTCAGATCAGCACCAGCAGCATCAAAATCCTTTATCTCTAACGATCTGACTCCCTCCGGAATTCTGAATCGTAACGCTGCACTTCCGTCTTTTTTCAATAGACGGATGGTGGGTGAATAATTAAGAACCTCTACCCTCTCAGCAGGTGTATTCAGCAGTTCTGAAGTACTAACATATATATCAAAGACGTTTCCGTTAGTTCCCTCTCTGCCTTCTCCTGTAAAACGGAAGTAGTAGTATCCATTAATAAGAAAACCGTCAGAAGGCAAAAATGAAGCAAACGTCATCCAGTCATTATCGGCAATGCCAGATTCTCCAAATGCTTCGGATTTTAGTATCCTTCCGGATCGCATTGCATTTTCATCCGCTTCAGCAGTAAATAATCCTTCGAGCGGTTCAGTCTGGCTTCCTCCTGAGAAGGTAAAAAGAGTTTTTGTATTCCAGGGAGCGGTTCCCTGAAAATCATTCATACCGCCGCAATCAATATCAAATACGCGAAGATACAGTTTGTTACGATAATTTTCCGGAACGCGAATAATAAATACTTCACGATAATCATCATCACCTTCTTTAGTCTGGGTTCCGGTTCCATAAGTAATATATTTAATGCTTTCCTGCGTAAATATCTCCGGTGAGCAGAAAACTACAAATAAAAAGATTGCGAGAAATAGTTTTTTAAATAAAATCATTGTCATTTCAGTTTGTACTCTTTGAAATTGCCAAAATAGTCCTCCAGAAGAACAGACCTGAGAATTAAATCCGTATTAGTTTTTGCCCGGACCAGAAATCTGCCCTGATACATTCCTGCCGCATCATTATACAGCAGTGTCTCTGAAAATACATCCTCTCCGGCGGAATAGATAAGTTTGGCTGTCCGCTTTAAGCCTGAAATATCAGTAGCAGCTATGGTAACGGTAATATAACGGTCTGCAGGCACTTTTAGCGGAGTCATGTTATAAGCACCCAGAACAGGTGCTTCAAGATCAAGATATATATTCCGTCTGATAACCATGGTTCTGCCATTTGGAGCAACAGCAGTCAGGTCAATCTGATTCTGACCCGGCCTGAGTTCGGTACGGTACGAAAATGTTTCGCCATTAATAACTGCCTCACCAGAAGCAACTTCAATAGTTCTGACATTATTGCAGGAGCCTGTTATTTCAAGCATTTTTTTATTGGTAAATTGAGGAGGCTCGCTGCTTAACGTAATAACCGGCTGCACATCATCAAGAACAAACCGGTCGGCAAATACAGATCTGTGGCCGGAACGGCTAACTATAGTAGTATAAAACGAATCTGCCCTGGTAAACTTTTGAAGAGTGAATGTGAATTCCCCGTTTTCATTACTAAAGGTCTTCAGGTGGTAATTCTGAACCGTTGATCTGAGCAGAACCTGAGCAGAGGCGTTTGTTGTTCCGCGCAATACGAATTCAGAAGAAGGGATGATATAACTGCCACTCATATCTTTAAGTAAAGACGGATCAAATTGCAGAGCTATAACTGAATCAACTTCATAC